>CAZNSP010000038.1:0-33166 GCA_964575795.1 uncultured Rhodobacterales bacterium | reverse complement strand
ACGACATCCTCAAGGAGTTCATGGTCCGCAACACCTACATCTACCCGCCCGAGCCGAGCATGCGGATCGTCTCGGACATCATCGGCTTCACCGCGCGCGAGATGCCGAAGTTCAACTCGATCTCCATCTCCGGCTACCACATGCAGGAGGCGGGCGCGAACCTGGTACAGGAGCTCGCCTTCACGCTCGCCGACGGCAAGGAATACGTGAAGGCGGCGATCGCGAGCGGCATGGACGTGGACGAATTCGCCGGGCGGCTGAGCTTCTTCTTCGCCATCGGCATGAACTTCTTCATGGAGGCGGCGAAGCTGCGGGCGGCGCGGCTCCTGTGGCACCGGATCATGGAAGGCTTCGGGGCGCAGAAGCCCGAAAGCCTGATGCTGCGCACCCATTGCCAGACGAGCGGGGTGAGCCTTCAGGAGCAGGACCCCTACAACAACATCGTCCGCACGGCCTACGAGGCGCTGGCGGCGGTGCTCGGCGGCACCCAGAGCCTGCACACCAATTCCTTCGACGAGGCGATCGCCCTGCCGACCGAGTTCTCGGCCCGTATCGCGCGGAACACCCAGCTGATCCTGCAGCACGAGACGGGCGTGACGAAGGTGATCGATCCGCTGGCCGGCAGCTATTACGTCGAGAAGCTGACCGCCGATCTGGCTGAGGCCGCCTGGGCGCTGATCGGCGAGGTCGACGCCATGGGGGGGATGACCAGGGCGGTGGCGAGCGGGATGCCGAAGCTCCGGATCGAGGAATCGGCCGCCCGCCGGCAGGCGGCGGTGGACCGGGGCGACGAGGTGGTGGTCGGGGTCAACCGCTACCGCCTGCCGCAGGAGACGCCGATCGACATCCTCGACGTCGACAACCACAAGGTGCGCGAGGCGCAGGTCGCGCGGCTGACCCGCATCCGGGCGGAACGCGACGCGGCGAAATGCACCGCGGCGCTGGCCGAGCTGGAGCGGGTCGCGCGCGAGGGTGGGAACCTTCTGGCCGCGGCGGTCGAGGCATCGCGGGCGCGGGCGAGCGTAGGGGAGATTTCCGACGCGATGGAAAAGATTTTCGGGCGCCACCGCGCCGAGGTGAAGACCCTGGCCGGGGTCTATGGCGCGGCCTACGAGGGCGACGCGGGCTTTGCCGCGATCCAGGCCGACGTGGAGCGGTTCGCGGAGGAGGAGGGACGGCGGCCGCGCATGCTGGTCGTCAAGATGGGCCAGGATGGCCACGACCGCGGCGCCAAGGTGATCGCCACGGCCTTTGCCGACATCGGCTTCGACGTGGACGTGGGCCCGCTCTTCCAGACGCCCGAGGAAGCCGCGCAGGACGCGATCGACAACGACGTGCACGTGGTCGGCATCTCGAGCCAGGCGGCGGGGCACAAGACGCTTGCCCCGAAGCTGATCGAGGCGCTGCGCGCTCAGGGCGCCGGCGACATCCTCGTGATCTGCGGCGGCGTGATCCCGCAGCAGGACTACGATTTCCTGAAGCAGGCGGGGGTCGCGGCGATCTTCGGGCCGGGCACCAACATCCCCGAGGCGGCGCGCGAGATCCTGGAGCTCATCCGCGCCGCGCGTCCGAAGGCGGCGGAGTAGCCCGGTGGCGGCACCGGTTGCGGATGCGACGGACGGTCAGGCGATCCCGGTCTACGTGATCAACCTCGACCGGCGGCCGGACCGGCTCGACTACATGGCCGGCCAGCTCGACGCGATGGGCGTGGCCTGGACCCGGCTGTCGGCGACCGATGCGCAGGTCGCGACCGACGCGGAGCTCGCCGCCGAGGTGGCGCTCGAGAATCCGGTGATTCGCATGGGCCGCGGCAGCCAGGCCTGCGCGGTCAGCAATTTCCGCATCTTCCGCGAACTCGCCTCGGGGAGTGCGCCCGCCGCGGTGATCCTGCAGGACGACATGGAGCTCAGCCCCGATCTGGCCGGTTTCCTGCGCTCGGCCGACTGGATCCCGCAGGGCATAGGCTTGGTCCAGTTCGAGAAATGGAGCAGGCGCGCGACTTCGAAGCTGCTCGGGCCGCCCCTCGGCGCCGCGCCTGTGCCGGGGCGCACGGTGCGTCGGCTCCATTCGCGGATCGGCGGTGCGGGGGCCTATCTGATCACCCGGGCGGCGGCCGCGCACATGCTGGCCCACAAGGAGCGGCTGCGCTTTCCGATCGACCATTTTCTCTTCAACCTCAACCTTTCGCCGCTCGCGCGCGAGGTCGGGGTGGCGATGGTCTGCCCGGCGCTGGCGCGTCAGTCCTGGGCGAAGCTGCGCTCGGACATCCAGCCCGGCACCAAGGCCCAGCGCAAGCCGCTCGCCTCGCGGCTCCGGCGGGCCTGGTACGAGGTGAACCTCGTGCCCGAGCAGGTCGGCGCCGTGCTCTTCCAAGGTGCGCGGCTGCACCCGGTCGCGTTCGCGGAGCACACCGCATGAGCCGTCCGAATTGTGTCGTCGCCTGCGTAAAATGGGGAACGCGCTACGGCCCGGACTATGTGAACGTGCTCTATCGCGCGACGAAGGTGCATCTGCAGCGACCGCATCGTTTCGTCTGTGTGACCGACCATCCCGAAGGGCTCGACCCCGGCATCGAGGTGCATCCGTTCTGCGACTTCCGGGTCCCGCGCGAGACTTGGCGGCGCAGCTGTTTCCCGAAGATCGCCATCCTCGCGCCCGGGGTGCTCGACGACGACGACGTGGTCCTGCAGCTCGACCTCGACCTCATGGTCGTCGGTGGGCTCGACGCGTTCTTCGACCTCCATGCAGAGAAGCCGGGCTACTATTCGCTGCGCGAGTGGAACCCGGCGATCGTCCGGGCGCTGGTGCCCGAGGCGCTGCGGCCCGACCGGGGCACGCAGGGGTCGGTCTACCTGTTCCGCGCCGGCGACCAGCGGCACATGTTCACGCATTTCGACACCCATACCGAATACGTCTTCGCCAATTTCAGGAGCGACCGCTTCTACTTTCCCCACATCGCCCGCGGCCACGCCTACCTGCCCGTCGACTGGTGCCCGAGCTTCAAGAACGAATGCCTCTGGTACTGGCCGCTCAATCTGGTGTTCGGCGAACCCAAGCCACCGCGGGGCGCGCGCATCCTCTGCTTCCACGGGGCGCCGCGACCCATCGACCTGCTCGGGCCCGAGGGCAGGCGCTGGGGCACGGGGCGCAAGTTCGGCTTCGGCCCGGTCCCGTGGGTGCGGGACTACTGGACCGGCTACGGCGGCACCCTGCCGCCGTCGGCTGCTTGACCGGGGGTCGGGGGGATGCAACAGGAAGGCCGGAACCCGGGGGCACGCCGGGCAATGGCGGAGGAACGACCGTGAGCGACGGAGCGACCGAGAACGCGCGCCAGGCGGCGCTCGACTATCACCAATTCCCCAAGCCCGGAAAGCTCGAGATCCGGGCGACGAAGCCGATGGCGAACCAGCGCGACCTCGCCCGCGCCTACAGCCCCGGCGTGGCCGAGGCCTGTCTCGAGATCAAGGCCGACCCCGCTACGGCGGCGCTCTACACCGCCCGGTCGAACCTCGTCGCCGTGGTCTCGAACGGGACGGCGGTTCTCGGCCTCGGCAACATCGGCGCTCTCGCCTCGAAGCCGGTGATGGAAGGTAAGGCGGTCCTCTTCAAGAAGTTCGCCAACATCGACTGTTTCGACATCGAGGTGAACGAGAGCGACCCGGTGAAGCTCGCCGAGATCGTGGCGAGCCTCGAGCCGACCTTCGGCGCGATCAACCTCGAGGACATCAAGGCGCCCGACTGCTTCACCGTCGAACGGCTCTGCCGCGAGCGCATGCGGATACCGGTGTTCCACGACGACCAGCACGGCACGGCGATCGTCGTCGGAGCGGCGGCGGTCAACGCGCTGCGGGTCGCCGAAAAGCGGATCGAGGACATCAAGATCGTGTCGACCGGCGGCGGCGCGGCCGGCATCGCCTGCCTCAACATGCTGATCAAGCTCGGCGCGAAGCGGGAGAACATCTGGCTCTGCGACCTGCATGGCCTCGTCTACGAGGGCCGCGCCGAGGACATGAACCCCGAGAAGGCGGCCTTCGCGCAGAAGACCGACCTGCGCAACCTCGCCGACGTGATCCCGGGCGCGGACCTCTTTCTCGGCCTGTCGGGCCCGAACGTGCTGAAGCCCGAGATGGTCCAGGCGATGGCCGAGGACCCGATCATCCTCGCGCTCGCGAACCCGAACCCCGAGATCGACCCGGCGGTGGCGCGGGCGGCGAACCCGCGGGCGATCATCGCCACGGGGCGCTCGGACTATCCCAACCAGGTCAACAACGTCCTGTGCTTTCCCTTCATATTCCGCGGCGCGCTGGACGTGGGCGCGACCACGATCAACGACGAGATGGAGATCGCCTGCGTCGAGGGGATCGCCGCGCTCGCCCGGGGCTCGTCGAGCGCCGAGGCCGCCGCGGCCTACGAGGGCGAGCGGCTGAGCTTCGGGCGTGACTACCTGATCCCGAAGCCCTTCGACCCGCGGCTCCTCGCGGTCGTGGCGGGCGCGGTGGCGAAGGCCGCGATGGAGAGCGGCGTCGCGACCCGGCCGGTGGCCGATTTCGAGGCCTACCAGGCCGAGCTCACCCGGTCCGTCTATCGCTCGGGCTTCATCATGCGTCGGGTCTTCGAGGCGGCGCGCGGGTCGGTCCGCCGCATCGTCTTCGCCGAGGGCGAGGACGAGCGTGTCCTGCGGGCGGTGCTGGCGATGCACGAGGAGGGCGTCGACCGGCCGGTGCTGATCGGCCGGCCCGAGGTGATCGAGATGCGCTGCGAGCGCAACGCCATCCCGATCCGGCTTGGCGAGCACTACGAACTGGTCAACCCCGAGAGCGACCCGCGCTACCGGGACTACTGGGGCACCTATCACGAGATCATGCAGCGCCGCGGCGTCACGCCGGACCTCGCCCGGGCGATCATGCGCACGAACACCACGGCGATCGGCGCGGTGATGGTCCATCGCGGCGAAGCCGACAGCCTGATCTGCGGCACCTTCGGCCAGTACCTGTGGCACCTGAACTACGTCCGCCAGGTGCTCGGCGGGCCGGCGCTGCGGCCGATCGGCGCGCTGTCGCTGATGATCCACGAGCGCGGCGTACTCTTCATCGCCGACACCCATGTCAATGCCGAGCCGACGCCGGCGCAGATCGCCGACACCGTGATCGGCGCGGCAAGGCACGTCCGGCGCTTCGGCCTGACGCCGCGGATCGCCCTCTGCTCACATTCGCAGTTCGGCAATCTCGACACGGATTCGGGGCGGCGGATGCGGGCGGCGCTGGAGATCCTCGACGCCAAGGAACTCGATTTCGCCTATGAGGGCGAGATGCATTCCGACGCGGCGCTCGATCCGGAACTGCGGGCCCGGATATTTCCGAACGCCCGGTTCAGCGAGCCGGCGAACGTGCTGGTCTTCGCCAATACCGATGCGGCGAGTGCGGTGCGCAACATCATCAAGATGGTGGCCGGCGGGCTCGAGGTGGGGCCGATCCTGATGGGGATGGGCAACAAGGCGCATATCGTCACCCCGTCGATCACGGCGCGGGGCCTTCTGAACATCTCGGCGCTGGCGGGGGCGCCGGTGCATACCTACGGCTGAGGGGGCGTGCGCGTGCGCGCCCCGGATTGATCTGGCGCAAAGCGGGGAGCGGGCCATTGGCTATGGCTTCCCGCGCTGCATGAACACAAGGGGGCGTCCATGGGCTACCGCGAGGTCTACGAGGGCTGGAAGGCCGATCCGGAAGGTTTCTGGATGGAGGCGGCCGAGGCGATCGACTGGGTCAAGCCGCCGAGCCGCGCCCTCGACGACAGCCTGGCGCCGTTCTACGGCTGGTTCGCCGATGCCGAGTGCAACACCTGCTGGAACGCGGTGGACCGGCATGTGGAGGCCGGCCATGGCGATCGCACCGCGATCATCTACGATTCGCCGATCACCGGCGCGAAGAGCAGCATCAGCTACGCCGAACTGCTCGACCGGGTAAGCCGCTTTGCCGGCGCGCTGGCCGTGCGGGGCGTGGGCAAGGGCGACCGGGTGGTGATCTACATGCCGATGGTGCCCGAGGCGCTGATCGCCATGCTGGCCTGCGCCCGGCTCGGGGCGATCCATTCCGTGGTCTTCGGCGGCTTCGCCGCCCACGAGCTCGCGGTGCGGATCGACGATGCCAAGCCGAGGGCGATCATCGCCGCCTCCTGCGGGATCGAGCCGGGGCGGGTGGTGAAATACAAGCCCCTGGTGGACTCGGCGATCGAGCAGGCGAGCCACAAGCCGGATTTCGTCGTCGTCCTCCAGCGCGAGCAGGCGCCGGCCGAACTGATCCCGGCCCGCGACGTCGAATGGTATGCCGCGCAGGAGGGTGTCGCGCCGGCGCCCTGCACCCCGGTCGGGGGCATGGACCCGCTCTACATCCTCTACACCTCGGGAACGACCGGCCAGCCGAAGGGCGTGGTCCGGCCGAACGCGGGCTACATGGTCGCGCTGGCCTGGACCATGAAGAACGTCTACGCCATCGAGCCCGGCGAGGTGTTCTGGTCGGCCTCGGACGTGGGCTGGGTCGTCGGGCATTCCTACATCGTCTACGCGCCGCTGCTGGTCGGTGCGACCACCGTGGTCTTCGAGGGCAAGCCGGTGGGCACGCCGGACGCGGGGACCTTCTGGCGGGTGATCGCCGAGCATGGCGTGCGCAGCTTCTTCACCGCGCCGACCGCCTTCCGGGCAATCAAGCGCGAGGATCCCTCGGGCGAGTTCCTGACGAAATACGACCTGTCCTGCCTGCGCTACCTGTTCCTCGCGGGCGAACGGGCCGATCCCGACACCATCGAATGGGCGCAGCGGCATCTGAAGGTGCCGGTGATCGACCACTGGTGGCAGACCGAGACCGGCTGGCCGATCGTGGCGAACCCCGCGGGCATCGAACTGCTGCCGGTAAAGCTCGGCTCGCCGACGCTGCCGCTGCCGGGCTACGACGTGCAGATCCTGTCGGACGAGGGCCATCCGCTGCCGGCCGGGCAACTCGGTGCCGTGGCGATCAAACTGCCGCTGCCGCCGGGCACGCTGCCGACGCTCTGGAACGCCGACGAGCGGTTCCGGAAGAGCTACCTCAACACCTTCCCCGGCTACTACGAGACGGGGGACGCGGGCATGATCGACGCGGACGGCTATCTCTACATCATGGCCCGCACCGACGACGTGATCAACGTGGCCGGGCATCGCCTGTCCACCGGCGCGATGGAGGAGGTTCTGGCGAGCCATCCGGACGTGGCGGAATGCGCGGTGATCGGCATCGCGGACGAGCTGAAGGGCCAGCTGCCGATGGGCTTCCTCTGCCTCAACAAGGGCTGCACGCGCGACCATGACACGGTGATCGCGGAATGCGTGAAGCTGGTGCGCGACCAGATCGGGCCGGTGGCGGCCTTCAAGCTGGCGGTGGTGGTCGACCGGCTGCCAAAGACCCGGTCGGGCAAGATCCTGCGGGGCGTGATGGTCAAGATCGCGGACGGCAAGGACTGGAAGATGCCTGCGACGATTGACGATCCGGCAATCCTTTCGGAGATATCCGAGACATTGTCGCAGCTTGGCCTGCCGCGTCCGGCCTGACGGTCGGCACCCGGGCAGTCGCGCGGAGCGTCGTCACGGAAGGGTGCGTGGGACTCATGCGCGTAATTTCGCTTGGTTTTTCAACCTGGCATGGTATCAACACCTACTGCCGGGGCGCCGCCCGTGCGGCTGCCCCGCCCGCGTGGACCCCCGTCTGACGAGAGGGCAGACGATGGTGATGGCCGTGCCGAACCTGCCGACGGCATCGAACCGGCGACTTGCGATGCCGCTGATTGTCGCGCTCGCCTTCGCGCAGCCCGCGCTGGCCGAGACCGTCCTCACGCTCGCACCCGAAGTCGGCGATCCGGTCGAGCTGACGCTCGAGGATATCGAGGCGCTCCCTCAGACCGCCTTCGTGTCGTATAACGAGTACGTCGACGGTCCCACGATCTTCCGCGGGCCGCTGGTGCGGGAGGTGCTGGCGCGCGGCGGGCTGCACGAGGCCGAAATTGTCCGGTTCACGGCGCTCAACGACTACTTCATCGACATTCCGGCGAGCGATTTCACGGCCTTCGACGCGATCCTCGCGGTCGAGTCGAACGGCCGCAGGCTGTCGCGCCGGGACAAGGGGCCGCTCTGGCTGGTCTATCCCGTCGACCGCCACCCCGAACTGGAACATCACGAGTTCGTCGCCCGCCTGATCTGGCAGGTCGTCAGGATCGACGTGCCTTGAACCCCTCCGCACCGCTTCAGCGATATGTGGCGTTCGGGATCCTGGTCGCAATCGCGCTGGTGGTGGCGCTCGGCGTCGCCTCGATCCGGCGCGACGTCGACAACCTCGAGATGATCAGCCAGGACAACGTGCTCTGGTCGGCGACGCAGCTCGAGGTGGAACTGCTCCGGTTCCAGCGCAGCCTCGCGCTGCTCGACCGCGAGGCAAGCGACGAGGCGCTCGACCAGCTCTACGAACGTTTCGACATCCTCTGGAGCCGGGTCGACATCGTGAAGACGGGCAGGGTCGGTGGCATCCTGCGCGAACACGACGCGGAGCACGGCGCGCTGGCGGGCCTCGCGGCCTATCTCGAGGAGATCGATCCGGTCATCATGGATCTCGACCCCGGCGACTCGGCGACCATCGACCGGGTGCTCGCGGAACTCGACACGATCCAGCAGGCGATCCGGCTCTTCACGCTGCGCGTGGTCCGGGCGGACGGCGCCGCGACCGCCCTCGTCCGGGAGCGGATCGAGACGAGTTCGCGTCTGACCGGGGCGATCGGGATCGCGGCCATGCTGATCAGCGCCGTGGCCCTGCTCATGATCATGCGCGAGAACCAGCGCCAGAGGCAGATCTCGGAAATGAACCGCCGCCAGGCCGAGGCGGCCGAGGCGGCCAGTGCGGCGAAGTCGCGCTTCCTGTCGATGATGAGCCACGAACTGCGCAATCCGCTGCACGGGATCATGGGTCCGCTCGCGCTGCTCGACCAGAGCGACGTCGCGCAGCGCCATCGCAGGCTGCTGGAGCAGGCCCAGGCCTCGGGCCGCAGCATGGTGAACATGCTGAGCGGTCTGCTCGACTACAGCGAGATGCAGGAGAGCCGGCTGGTCCTGAAGCACGATCCGTTCCGTCCTGCGCTTCTCGCCACGCGGATCGGGGTCACGCTCAAGGGGCGGTCGCACGAAGCAGCGACGCATGTCCGGGTGACGTTGCGCGAAGGCACACCGGAACTTGTCTATGGCGACATCGAGCGCTTTCGCCAGGTATTCGTCTATCTCGGCGACTATCTCCTGCAGCCGGACGACCGGACCGAAGTGGACCTCGAACTGTCGCATGACGGGGCGAATCTCGTCGGACAGATCCGCGCGGGCGGCGAGGAGGCGGGGATCGACTGGAAGTTCGACCTCATCGCCGGAATGAACGAGAAGGGTCACGAGCCGTTCTCGACCGATGCGCTGGGGCTCCTGATCGGGCGCGGCCTGATCGCCTCGGCGAAGGGGATGCTCACCCTGGCGCAGGATGCCCGGGGACGCCGCATCGTGCGGGTCGCGCTGCCGGCGCCGCAGGTGGAGTTCGAGCGGATCCGCGTGCATCTGGAGACCCGCTCCGACGCGCTCGCCGCGATCTACCGCGCGGCACTCCGCAGCGACCGCGTCGCCTTCACGCCGGAGGGGTCGGACGAACCGGTCGACATCGTGCTCGTCGATACCACCAGCGTGAGCGAGGGTCCGCTGATGCTGCAGCTCCGCGCCAGGTTTCCCAACGCGCTCTTCGTGTCGCTCGGCCTGCCCGAGAGCCCGTCGCTGTTCGACGATATCGTCGAGGCGCCGCACGACATGGCGCGCCTGCGCGAAAGCGTGCTGGGACGGCTCGCTTCATGACCCGCCGATGCCGGGCGCGGTCATTGCGTTTTGCTTTTTGCAATGGGATGGTGTATCATACGCTGAGTCGGCGTAGGGATTTTCAACTGCTGGTATAATAGACGCGTCGTTGATTGCTTGAAGGGTCCGGGCAGGGGACAGCATGAACCTATACGACCCCACACCGGCAGACCGGTCCGGGCTCGACCACGTCAGGCGCGAATTCAGCCTGCTCGCCCATGATATCCGCGGGGCGCTGCACAGCGTGATCGGCGGGTTGAGCCAGCTGGAGAGCGCGGATCTGGACGAATCGGCGCGCATGCAGGTGGACCGGGCATCCGCGGCGGCCTCGAAGCTCGCCTGCCTCGTGCGCACGGCGATCGGCGACCTGCCCGACACCCTGACCGAGGCGAACCACGCGACGGTCGAGACCCGCCGCTTCCTGCGCTACATCCGGCGCCGCTGGTGCGGCGAGGCGGCGGACAAGGGTCTCGTCTTCCGCGTCGAGGCGGCCGAGGACCTGCCCGACCTGCTGCTCGTCGAGCTCGTCTCCTTCGTGCGGATCATGTCGAACCTGATCGGCAACGCGGTCAAGTTCTCCGAGCGCGGGCAGGTCACACTGCTGGCGCGCCGCGACGCGGCGGGCGGCGTCGAGTTCGTCCTCCAGGACGAGGGGCCGGGCCTGCGCGGCCTGAAGGAAGAGGAGATCTTCGCCTTCGGGGCGCGGCCGGCCTGGTCGACGAAACCGGGCGAGGGGCTCGGGCTGCACATCGTCAAGACCCTGACCGACAAGATCGGCGGGTCCGTCTCGATCCGCGACCGGGACGGAGGCGGCGTCGAGGCGATCCTGCGGCTGCCGCCGGAGTACTGCGCCGCCAGCCCCACGGTCGCGGAGCGCGACGCCGACACGGCGCAGGGGCTGCCCGACCTCGGCGCCATCCGCATCCTGCTGGCCGAGGACAACCCCACGAATCAGCTCGTCGCCTCGCAGATGCTGGAATCGCTCAATGCCCGGGTCTGCATCAGTGCGGACGGAATCGAGGCGCTCGAGCGTTTCGACGAGGACGACTACGACCTCGTGATCGTCGATATCGAGATGCCGCGCATGTCCGGCATCGAGGTGATTCGCGCGATCCGCTCGCGCGGCGACGCGAAGGGCCGCACGCCGATCGTCGCGCTCACCGCCTATGCCATGCCGGAGCACCGCAACCGGATCGCCGAGGCCGGCGCGAACGGGCTGATCTCGAAGCCGATCGTCAGCGTCGCCGCCTTCGGCCGGGCGCTGGAGCGGCACGTGGTGCGCCCGCAGCCGGCGCCGACCGGGGATGCGCCCGGGCCGGATCCGGCCGACCAGTCGATCGACCGCGAGATCTTCGACGCGCTCTGCCAGGCGATAGGGCCGGAAATGATGGGCGAGCTGCTGGAGAAGGTCGTGTCGGACCTGCGGTCGGTCGAGGCGACGATGCAGGCCGCCCGCATGCCGGTCGATAGCGAGGCGATCCGCTCGGCGTCCCACATCCTCGTCTCGGTCGCCGGCGCGATCGGTGCGACGCGCCTCCAGATGTCCGCGCGGCGGCTTAATACCGCGACGCATTCCGGGGCGTCCGAGGCGATCGCCGCGGGTCTCGATGCCTGCCTGTCGGAAATCGGTGCCGCCATCGCCTTCGCGTGCGATCGGCGGAAGGTGAACTAGGTGCCCCGTGACATGACCGAACGTCTGCTGCTCGTCGAGGATACCGCGTCGCTGTCGCTGACCTACAGGACGGTGCTCGGACGCGCCGGCCACGACGTCGGCTGCGCCTACACGCTGGCCGAGGCGCGCGCAGCGACCGGTGGCGAGCGGTTCCCGGTGGTGCTGCTCGACCTGCAGTTGCCCGACGGCGACGGGCTCGAGCTGCTGGCCGAGCTGCGCCGTTCCGCGCCGGAGACGCGGGTGATCGTCGTGACCGCGAACGGCTCGATCAACCGCGCCGTCGAGGCGATGCGGGCGGGCGCCTTCGACTTCCTGGTCAAGCCCTTCGACGAGGGACGGCTGCTCAGCGCCGTGCGCAACGCCATCGCCTCCGCGCCCCATCCGCAGGAGCCGCCTGCCGCGGGGCAGGAGCCCGCCGCCGGTTTCGAGGGCTTCATCGGCACCTCGCCGGCGATGGTCGAGATCTACAAGATGGTCCGGTCGATCGGCCGCTCCACCGCCACCGTCTTCATCACGGGCGAGAGCGGCACCGGCAAGGAGGTCTGCGCCCGGGCGATCCATTCGGTCTCGACGCGGGCGCACAAGCCCTTCGTGCCGCTCAACTGCGCGGCGATCCCGCGCGACCTGCTGGAATCGGAGGTGTTCGGCCACCTGAAGGGCGCCTTCACCGGCGCGCTCTCGGACAAGCCGGGTGCCGCGGCGGTGGCGAACGGCGGCACGCTCTTTCTCGACGAGATCTGCGAGATGGACCTCTCGCTGCAGACGAAGCTCCTGCGCTTCCTGCAGACCTCGACGATCCAGCCCGTCGGCGCCGCCCGCGCGATTCCCGTGGACGTCCGCATCGTCTGCGCGACGAACCGCGACCCGGCCGAGGAGGTGCGTGCCGGCCGTTTCCGCGAGGATCTCTACTACCGGCTGCACGTGGTGCCGATCCACATGCCGCCCTTGCGGGCGCGGCCCGATGACATCATGGCGATCGCCCGCTCGATGCTCTCGGCCTATGCCGCCGAGGAGGGCAAGACCTTCACCGGTTTCGACCCCGCAGTCGAGAAGGTCTTCCTGTCGCGCGCCTGGCCCGGCAACGTGCGCCAGCTCCTGAACGTGATCCGCAACATCGTCGTGCTGCACGACGGTCCGCTGGTACAGCCGGGAATGCTGCCCTCCGAGATCGCCCTCGGCAATGCGATCGCCCCGGCGCCGCGCGCGGCCGAGCCTGCGCCTGCGCCCCAGGGCGGGCTCGGCCGGTCCCGCATCGCGCCGCTGGTCGGCTCGGCGCTGGCCGATGTGGAACGGGAGCTGATCGAGGCCACCATCGAATATTGCGAGGGCTCGATCCCGAAGGCCGCGCGCATGCTGGAGCTTTCGCCCTCCACGATCTACCGCAAGCTCGAGAACTGGAGCGCGAGCCCGCGCAGCGCCGAGGCCTGATCCCGCCGACCACCGCGCCGGGCCTTGCCAATCCCGCGGGGGCCGTCGCATAGTCGCCCCGCATCGGGTGAGCACACGGGGACGCGGCATGGACCTTTTCGAACCCGCGCTCAGGGCGCGCGAGAACGCCCACGCCCCATATTCCAACTTCAAGGTCGGCGCGGCGATCCGCACCCGTGACGGCCGGGTCTTCACCGGCTGCAACGTCGAGAACGTGGCCTATCCCGAGGGAACCTGCGCCGAGGCCGGGGCGATCGCCGCGATGGTGGTCGCCGGCGCGCGCGAGATCGCCGAGGTGCTGGTCGTGGCCGACAGCCCCGTCGCCGTCTCGCCCTGCGGCGGCTGCCGGCAGAAGCTGGCCGAATTCGGCGGACCGGACGTCCCGGTGATCATGGCGGGCCTCGGTGGCGAGATGGCGCGCTCGACCATCGGCGGGCTGCTGCCGGGCGCCTTCGACCGCAGCCACATGGAGCGGGCATGACCGGGGACAGCCGCCTGAAGACGGCCGCGCGGCGGGCGCTGGTCTGCCTCGACCTGACCAATCTCGAGGACGGGTGCGACGCCGCGGCGATCGACGACCTCTGCCGCCGCGCACAGACGCAGCACGGCTCGGTCGCGGCGGTCTGCATCTGGCCGCGCTTCGTCTCGCAGGCGGCGCGGCTCCTCGACCGGACGGGCATCAAGGTCGCGACGGTCGTGAACTTCCCCGGCGGGGACCAGCCGCTCGACGCCGTGCTCGAAATGACCCGCACGGCGCTCGGTGAAGGCGCGGACGAGATCGACCTCGTCGTCCCCTGGCGCCAACTGAAGGCGGGGGACGAGCGCGCGGTCACCGACTGCGTGCTGGCGGTGAAGGCGGCCTGCGGCGCGGCGGTGCTGAAGGCGATCCTCGAGACCGGCGAACTGGCCGACCCCGCGCTGATCGGCCTTGCGGCGGAGCGTGCGCTCGATGGCGGCGCGGATTTCCTCAAGACCTCGACCGGCAAGGTCAAGGTGAACGCCACGCCCCGGGCGGCGGAGATCCTGCTGAAGGCGATCGCGCTGCGGGGCAGCCATGCCGGCTTCAAGGCGGCGGGCGGGGTGCGCACCACCGAGGACGCCGCGCTCTATCTCGACATCGCCGACCGGATCATGGGATCGGGCTGGGCGGGGCCGCGGCATTTCCGATTCGGCGCCTCGGGGCTCCTCGCCGCCCTGATCGCCACGCTCGAAGACGGCAAGGCGCCGAAGCCGCAACCGGGTTACTGATGCTGCCGCAGGAGATCATCGCGAAGAAGCGTGACGGCGGGCGCCTCTCGCCCGAGGAGATCCGCTTCATGGTCGAGGGGCTGACCGCCGAGACGATCTCGGAGGGCCAGGTCGCCGCCTTCGCAATGGCGGTGTTCTTCCGCGGCATGGAGACGGACGAGCGCGTGGCCCTGACCGAGGCGATGCGCGATTCCGGCACGGTGCTCGCCTGGGACCTGCCCGGACCGGTGGTCGACAAGCATTCGACCGGCGGGGTCGGCGACAACGTCAGCCTGATGCTCGCCCCCGCGCTTGCAGCCTGCGGAGCCTACGTCCCGATGATCTCGGGCCGCGGGCTCGGCCACACGGGTGGCACGCTCGACAAGTTCGACGCGATCCCCGGCTACCGCACCCAGCCCGATGCGGAGACCTTCCGACGGGTCGTGGCCGAGGTCGGCTGCGCCATCATCGGCCAGACCGCGGACATCGCCCCGGCCGACCGGCGCTTCTACGCGATCCGCGACGTCACCGCGACGGTGGAATCGATCGACCTGATCACCGCCTCGATCCTGTCGAAGAAGCTCGCCGCCGGGCTCGACGCGCTGATCCTCGACGTGAAATGCGGCTCGGGCGCCTTCATGGCGACGCTGGAGAACGCCCGCGCGCTCGCGGCTTCGCTCGTCTCGGTGGCGAACGGCGCGGGCTGCCGGACGCGGGCGCTGATCACCGACATGCACCAGCCGCTCGCCTCGGCCGCCGGCAACGCGGTGGAGATGCGCAACGCCGCGCGGTTCCTGACCGGAGAGGAGGTCGACGGCCGGCTCTGGGACGTGACCGTGGCACTCGGGGGCGAACTGCTGGCCCTCGGCGGCCTCGCCGCCGATCCCGAAGAGGGGGCGGCGCGGATGCGAGAGGCCTTCGGCTCCGGGGCTGCGGCCGAGCGCTTCGACCGCATGGTCGCGGGCCTCGGCGGGCCGAAGGATTTCCTGCGCGATCACGAGCGTCACCTGCGCCGCGCGCCGGTGATGGACGACGCGGCCGCGGGCGCGACCGGCTTCGTGGTCGAGATCGACACCCGCATGCTCGGCCTCGCGGTGGTGGAACTCGGCGGCGGCCGGCGGCACCACTCCCACAAGATCGACCACTCCGTCGGCCTAGAAGGGCTGCTCGGCCTTGGCGCGGCTGTCGAGCCGGACACGCCGCTCGCCCGGATCCATGCCGCGACGCCGGAGGCGCTCGAGACCGCGCGGCGCCGGATCGCCGCGGCTTACGTGATCGGCGACGCCCCGCCCGAGGAGACCCCGCTGATCCTCGGAAGGGTCGGCTGATGCCCCGGGCGCTCCTCCTGGTACTCGACTCGGCGGGCTGCGGCGGCGCGCCCGACGCGGCGGCGTTCGGCGACGAGGGCGCGAATACGCTCGGACATATCGCGCGCGCCTGCGCCGAGGGCCGCGCCGAGGACGGCCGCAGCGGACCACTGAATGTCCCGAACCTCGCGCGGCTCGGCCTCGGCCCGGCGATCCGCCTCGCCTCGGGCCTCGACACCGGCTTGCCCGAGACCTGCGAGGGGCTCTGGGGCGCGGCGACCGAGACATCGCGTGGCAAGGACACTCCCTCGGGCCACTGGGAACTCGCCGGCGTGCCGGTGCCCTGGGACTGGCACTATTTCCCGAGGACCAATCCGGCGATCCCCCCTGAGATCACCGAACCGCTGATCGCGCGCGCGGGGCTTCCGGGCCTCCTCGCGCTCCATCACGCCGCCGGCATGCCGGTGATCCGCGACTACGGCGAGGAGCATATCCGCACCGGCAAGCCGATCGCCTATACCTCGGTCGACAGCGTCCTTCAGATCGCCGCGCACGAGGAGCATTTCGGGCTGGAGCGGCTCTACGAGACCTGCCGGATCGCGGCGGAACTGGTGCATCCGCTGCGTGTCGGACGGGTGATCGCCCGGCCCTTCGTCGGCGAGACCGCGGCGACCTTCGTGCGCACGCCGCGCCGCCGTGACCTCGCCATCCCGCCGCCGGAACCGACGCTGCTCGACCGCGTCGTCGCGGCCGGCGGGCGGACCCATGCGGTCGGCAAGATCGGCGACATCTTCGCCCATCGCGGCATCACCACCCAGCGCAAGGCGCCCGACGACCTCGCGCTCCTCGACGCCACGATCGAGGCGCTGGAGGAGGCACGGGACGGCGACCTGATCTTTGCGAACTACGTCGATTTCGACACGCTCTGGGGCCATCCGCGCGACGTCTCGGGCTATGCCCGGGCGCTCGAGGCCTTCGATGCGCGCCTGCCCCGTCTCTTCGACCGCCTGCGGCCGGGCGATCTCTGCATCGTCACCGCCGATCACGGCAACGACCCGACCTGGGCCGGCACCGACCACACGCGCGAGCGGGTGCCGGTGCTCGGCACCGGGCCGGGGATCCCGCCCCGCGCCCTCGGCCTGATCGGTTTCGCCGACGTGGGCGAAGGCATCGCCGCCCATCTCGGGCTGGCCCCGGGCCGGCATGGCCGCAGCTTCCTCTGAGACCCCGGAGACCGCATGTCCCAGCACCTGACCGTCGTCGCGCACCCGCTCGTGCAGCACAAGCTGACCCTGATGCGCGAGAAGGACACATCCACCGCCTCGTTCCGCCAGCTCCTGCGCGAGATCTCGCTCCTGCTGGCCTACGAGGTCACCCGCGACCTGCCGCTGACCACCCGGACGATCGAGACGCCGCTGGCCGAGATGGACGCGCCCTGCCTGAAGGGCAAGAAGCTGGTGCTGGTCTCGATCCTGCGGGCGGGCAACGGCCTGCTCGACGGCGTGCTCGAACTGATCCCCTCGGCGCGGGTCGGCTACATCGGCCTCTACCGCGACGAGGCGACGCTGCAACCGGTGCAGTACTACGCCAAGGTGCCGCAGGACCTCGACGAGCGGGTGGTGATCGTGCTCGACCCGATGCTCGCGACCGGCAATTCCTCGGCCGCGGCGGTTACGCTCCTGAAGGAGAAGGGCGCGACGGACGTGCGATTCCTCTGCTTGCTCGCCGCGCCCGAAGGCGTCGCACGCATGAAGGAGGCGCATCCCGACGTGCCCGTCATCACCGCGGCGGTCGACCTGCGGCTGAACGAGAAGGGCTACATCGTGCCCGGCCTCGGCGATGCCGGCGACCGGATGTTCGGGACGAAATAGCGGCTATTCGGCCGGAAAGACCGGCCCGCGCAGCACGTCGCGCAGCTTCAGCACCAGGAGCACCGACACCAGCGCCAGCGTCGCGCCGTTGGCGAGGATCACCGGCAGCTGCCCCGTTCCGAGCCCGTAGAGCAGCCAGAGCGTCAGCCCGGTCGTCAGCACGATCAGCATCGGCAGGTTGAGCCCCGCCGTCGAGCGGCTGCGCCAGGTCTGCACGACCTGCGGCAGGAAGGCGAGGGTCGTCAGGCTGGCCGCAATCAGGCCGGTCACTTCGAGAAGGGCGGGCATGGAGCACTTGTCCGGGTCGGGAGAACAGCGGCAGACCATCGCACGTCTCCGGCCCTCGCGAGTAGTGGGCCGCACTGCAGGGCAGCCCTGCGTTTCCGACATGGGTCGGCGGGCTCACACACAGGCCGGCGTTTCGCTCACGCCAGCGCCAGCCTCCGTCGCGCGAAACCCTCGTTGTGGTCGATCAGCGCATTCGCCGCCGCCTCGGCGCGCGCCGGATCGCCCGCGGCCACCGCCCGCGCGATGTCGGCGTGAAGCTCGGCCGTGCGCCCGAGGTCGAGCGCCTCGCGGTGGCGGTGATAGTAGCGGCGGGCGAGTCCCTCGATCGTCGCCATCATCCTGCTGCAGTACGGGTTGCGCGCCGCCTCGCACAGAAGCTGGTTGAACGCCTGGTCGAGCCGCAGGAACACGATCTCGCCGGCATGCGAGGCGACCCCGCGCAGGCTGCGGTCGAGCGCGCGGAAACGTTCGCGCTGGGCCGAATCGGCCCGCTCGGCGGCGAGCGCGGCGATCAGCCCCTCGAGCCGCCGCCGCACCTCCAGCAGCCGCAACTGGGCCTTCGCGTCGATCTCGGTGACGCGCAGCATGCGGTCCGGCAACAGCTGGACCAGCCCCTCGTGCGCCAGCCGCTGCAACGCCTCGCGCACCGGTGCGCGGCCGATCGCGAGTTCGGCGGTCAGTGCGCTCTCGCTCAGGATCGCCCCCGGCGCGAGGTCCAGCGTGACGATCCGCTCCTCTATGGCCCGATAGGCCCGGTCCGAAAGTGTCTTGAGCGACGGCACGGGCCTTGCGGCTTCGCGTGGCAATGGCAACTCCGGTCGGAGCTGGGTCTCGGCAAGGGACATTCCGCAGCTCCGTGAGTCGCCGGGGTTTGGCCCGGACCTGCGACACTCTACCACAGGTCGGCAGAAATATAACATCTTTCAACCCGAAGCGGCATATCCTTGCCGAGGCCCCACGGACCGCCGGCGGTGGCATCGGACGACCTGGGTCGAATGCGCGCCGGCCCATCCCCGTTCCCCGGCCGCAGCGGGGGGCGCGGGGGTTGATTTTCCGACCGCCGAACGATCCATATGGCGCGAGCCAGAGGAGAGTCCCATGCGCGCCCTGCCCACATCCATCGACGAGACCCAGGGCCTCCTGACCGGGGCGGGATATGTCTCGAGCCGCGGGCTCGCCACCGTGGTGTTTCTCGCGCTGAAGCTCGGCCGGCCGCTCTTCCTCGAAGGCGAGGCCGGCGTCGGCAAGACCGAGATCGCCAAGGCGCTCGCGCAGGCGCTGGGCCGCCGGCTGATCCGGCTGCAATGCTACGAGGGACTCGACAGCGCCTCCGCCGTCTACGAATGGAACTTCCCCGCGCAGATGGTGGCGATCCGCACCGCCGAGGCCGAGGGTCAGGCCGACCGCCACACCCTGACGGAGGAGCTCTTCTCCGAACAGTTCCTGATCCGCAGGCCGCTTCTGGAGGCGATGCAGCCCCAGGACGGCGGCCCGCCCGTGCTGCTCATCGACGAACTCGACCGCACCGACGAGCCGTTCGAGGCCTTCCTGCTCGAGGCGCTGTCGGACTTCCAGGTGACGATCCCCGAACTCGGCACGATCAAGGCCGAGGAGCCGCCGATCGTCATCCTGACCTCGAACCGCACGCGCGAGGTGCACGACGCGCTGAAGCGCCGCTGTCTCTATCACTGGGTGGACTATCCCGACTTCGACCGCGAATACGCGATCCTGCAGGCCCGCGCGCCCGAGGTGTCGGGAACGCTGAGCCGGGAGGTCGTCGCGTTCGTGCAGCGGCTGCGCGAGGAGGACCTCTTCAAGAAGCCCGGCGTCGCCGAGACGATCGACTGGGCGAAATGCCTCGTCGCGCTCGACACGGTCCAGCTCTCGCCACAGGTGATCGCCGACACGCTCGGCGCGCTCCTGAAGTATCAGGACGACATCGCGAAGCTTCAGGGCTCGGAGGCCAAGAAGATCCTCGACCAGGCCCGGGCCGAACTCGGTCCGGTCTGATGGCGAGCATCGCGGACCTGCCGGTCCCCGAGGACGGCAAGCTCGCCGCCAACATCACCCATTTCGCCCGGGCCCTGCGCAAGGCGGGCCTGCCGGTGGGAACCGGCCGGGTGGTCGATGCGGTCCGCGCGGTCGAGGCGGCGGGCTTCAGCGACAAGCACGACTTCTACTACACGCTCGAAGCCTGTTTCGTCAGCCGCCCCGAGCACCGCCAGGTCTTCGCCCAGGTGTTCCGGCTCTACTGGCGCGATCCGCGCTTCATGGAACACATGATGGCCCTGCTGACGCCGCTCGTGCGCGGCCTCAATGCACCGCCCGAGCCCTCGGCCGCCGAGCGCCGCGCCGCCGAGGCCCTGCTCGACGGTGCCGAGGCGCCACCGCTGCCGCCGCAGGAGGAGGAGGGCGAGGAGGTCGAGTTCGACGCGACACTGACCTTCTCGGCCGAGGAAAAGCTGAAGAAGATGGACTTCGAGCAGATGTCCACCGCCGAACTCGCCCAGGCCCGCCGCGCCATCGCCCGGCTCGACCTGCCGGTGCGCCCGATCGCCAGCCTCCGCACCGCGGTCGATCCGCGCGGGCGGGTCGCCGACTGGCGCGGCACCATGCGCGCGGCCCTTCGGTCGGGCGGCGACATCCGCAGTCTCGCCATGCGCTCGCGCCGCACCCGCTGGCCGAACCTCGTGGCGCTCTGCGACATCTCCGGCTCGATGTCGTCCTATTCCCGAATGATCCTGCATTTCCTGCATGCCGCGGCCAATGCGAAGGGGGCCGGCTGGGCGCAGGTCCACGCCTTCACCTTCGGTACGCAGCTCACCAACATCACCCGCCACCTGCGCAACCGGGACGTCGACACCGCGCTCGCCGCCGCCGGGCAGGAGGCCCGCGACTGGGAGGGTGGCACCCGGATCGGCGCCTGCCTGCATACCTTCAACCGCGACTGGTCGCGCCGGGTGCTGGGGCAGGGGGCGGTGGTGTTGCTGATCACCGACGGTCTCGACCGCGACGATCCCGACCGGCTGGCACTGGAGATGGAGCGGCTGCATCTCTCGGCGCGCAAGCTGATCTGGCTGAACCCGCTCCTGCGCTGGGACGGCTTCGCGCCCAAGGCGCGCGGCGTCCGGGCGATCCTGCCGGAGGTCGACAGCTTCCGCGCCTGCCACAACCTCGCCTCGCTCGGGGATCTGGCCGAGGCGCTGACCCGTCCCGACGACGTGGGCGACAAGGCCCGGCTGATGCGGATGCTCGCCGCAGGCTGAATGCGCAGGAACCGGGTCGCGCGACTCGGGGGCGCTCGGGCAGACCACGGGAATCCCAACCCGGAGGTCCCGATGAACCTGATCTTCTCCGCCCTGCCGACCGAGACCGTCGCCCGCCTGCGCGCAGGCGCGCCCGACGCCAACGGCCAGCCGCCCGGGCGTACGGTCTCGGACGGCGGCAATCCCTGCCGGCACTGCCTGGCCGAGATCGCCGCGGGCGAGCCCATGCTGATTCTCGCCCACCGCCCGTTCCCCGCGCCCCAGCCCTATGCGGAGGTCGGCCCGATCTTCCTCCATGCCGGGGACTGCCCGCGCCATGCCGACAGCCCGCACATGCCGGCGATGTTCGCCGCCGGCGACCGGATGATGGTCCGCGGCTACGGCACGGACGAGCGCATCGTCTACGGCACCGGGCAGGTGGTCGAGACCGCGCGGCTGGAAGCGGTCTGCCGCGCGATCCTCGCCGATCCGCGCGTCGCCTACATCCACCTGCGCTCGGCCAGGAACAACTGCTACCAGGCGCGCGTCGACCGCGCCGCCTGACCCCGGCCCTTCCACCCCGCGGGTCCGCGCAATATATGTGGGGCTCGCGGAGCGGAGGGGGCCATGCAGACCGCCGAACACGACCGGATCCCCGAGGGCGCGCTCGACTGGGCGCGCGCGGGCAAGGGCGTCGCGCTCGCCACCGTGGTCGAGACCTGGGGCTCGGCGCCGCGGCCCAAGGGCTCGCAACTCGCGATCAGCGCCGAGGCCGAGATGATCGGCTCGGTCTCTGGCGGCTGCGTCGAGGGCGCGGTCGTGGCCGAGGCGCTCGAAGCGCTCGAGGACGGCCGCCCGCGCATCCTGACCTACGGCGTCTCCGACGAGGAGGCCTTTGCCGTCGGCCTCGCCTGCGGCGGCACGATCCGGGTGCTGGTCGAGCCGGTCGGCGTCGGTGACGGACCCTCCCTCGACCTCCTGGCCGCGCTCGTCGCGGCGCGCGCCGCACGCCGGCCGGCGGTCTATGCGGTGAACCCCGAGACCTGGGAACGCCGCCTCGTCACCGGTCCCGACGACCCGCTCTGGCCGCAGGCAGAGGCGGCTCTGACTGCCGACAAGTCGGGCTTCGAGGGCGACTGGTTCCTCGGCGTGCACAACCCGCCCCTGCGCATGGCGGTGATCGGTGCGGTCCATATCGCCCAGGCGCTGGTGCCGATGGCCCGGCTCGCCGGCTACGACGTGGTGGTGATCGACCCGCGCGAGGCCTTCGGCAGCGCGGCACGCTTCCCCGACACCCGGCTCATGCACGACTGGCCGGACGCGGCACTCGCCGCCTTCGGCCTCGACACGCGCACCGCGGTCGTCACCCTGACCCATGATCCGAAGCTCGACGACCCCGCGATCCGCGCCGCACTCGCCGCCCCGGTCTTCTACCTCGGCTGCCTCGGCTCGTCGCGGACCCACGGCAAACGCGTCGCGCGGCTGCAGGAGGCCGGCTTCACCGCCGCGCAGATCGCCCGTATCCACGCACCCGTCGGCCTCGACATCGGCGCCAAGTCCCCTGCCGAGATCGCGCTCTCGATCCTTGCCCAGATCACCGAGCGGCTGCGCCGCCCCGAAACCCGGCCCTGAGCGATGCGCTTCGGCCCGGTCCCCCTCTCCGAGGCCGAGGGCGGCATCCTCGCCCATTCGATCGCCGTCGACGGCGCGCGGCTGAAGAAGGGCAGGGTGCTGCGGCAGGCGGACCTCTCCGCACTGGCGGCGGCGGGCATCGCCGAGGTCACCGTCGCCCGGCTCGACCCCTCGGACATGGGCGAGGACGCCGCCGCGGCCACCCTCGCCGCCGCGCTCGTGCCCGATCCCGTCGGCTGCGGCCTTGCCGTTTCGGCGCCCTTCACCGGCCGGGTGAACTTCTTCGCCGCCGCCGCCGGCGTCCTGCGCATCGCCACGGGCGCGGTCGATGCGCTGAACCGGATCGACCCGGCGATCACGCTGGCCACGCTGCCGGACCATGCCCGCGTCCAGCCGCGGCAGATGGTCGCCACGGTCAAGATCATCCCCTATGGCGTGCCCGGCGAGGCCGTGATCCGGGCCTGCGGCGCGATCAAGGTCGCGGCGCTGCGCCTCCATCCGTTCCGCGACCGCCCGGTCAGCCTGATCCTGACCCGCACGACGGGCATGAAGCCCTCGCTGATCGACAAGGGCCGCGCCGCGGTCGAGGCCCGCCTGACCGCGCTCGGCCTGACGCTCGCCGAGGTCGAGGCCGTGCCGCACGAGACCGCCGCCGTCGCCGCGGCGATCGGCCGCGCGACGGGCGAGCTCGTGCTGATCCTCTCCGGCTCGGCCACCTCCGATTCGAACGACACCTGCCCGGCGGGGCTCAAGGCCGCGGGCGGCACGCTCGCCCGCTTCGGCATGCCGGTCGATCCCGGCAACCTGCTCTTTCTCGGCGAACACGGCGGTCGCCCGGTGCTCGGCCTCCCCGGCTGCGCCCGCTCGCCCGCGTTGAACGGCGCGGACTGGGTGCTGGAACGCCTCGCCGCCGACCTGCCCGTCACCGCCGAGGACATCGCCGCGATGGGCGTCGGCGGCCTCCTGAAGGAGATCCCGAGCCGCCCGCAACCCCGCGCCGGGCAATCCGCCCCGCCGGGCCGTCCGCGCGTCGAGGCGATCCTGCTCGCCGCCGGCGCCGCGCGGCGGATGGTCGGGCGCGACAAGCTGATGGAACCGGTCGGAGGTCGGCCCATCCTCCGCGCCGTGGCCGAGGCCGCCCGCGCCAGCCAGGCCGACCGGGTGATCGCCGTGCTGGCGCCCGGATCGGATGCCCGCCGCACCGCGCTCGAGGGCGTGAACCTCGACATCGTCGAGGCGCCCGACTGGGCCGAGGGCATGGCCGCCTCGCTGCGCGCCGGCCTCGCCGCGGTCTCGCCCGAGGCCGAGGCGGTGGTGATCCTGCTCGCCGATATGCCCGAGGTCACCGCCGGCCACATCGACCGGCTGATCGCCGCCTTCGATCCCGAGGAGGGGCGCGAGATCTGCCGCGCGGTCAGCGCGAGCGGCGTGCCGGGCCATCCGGTCCTCTTCGGCCGCCGCTTCTTCGAGAGCCTCGCGCAGCTAACCGGCGACCGCGGCGCGCGCGATCTCATGCGCGACGCGCCCGATTTCGTGACCGACGTGCCGACGCCGGGCGAGGGCGCGGCCGTCGATCTCGACACGCCCGAGGACTGGGCCGCCTGGCGCGCCGCGCAGCGGGACTAGGGCATCCGCAGGATCGTCTCGCGCCCGCCGTTGCGCAGCCGCACGGAATCACCGCTCACCGCCGCGACCTGCGCGCCCTGAACCTGGTCGCCGGCCTGCACCCTCTGGATCGAGCCGTTCGGCATGCGGATCAGCGCATGGCGCCGGTTCGCGGTGCCGAAGACCCCGATCAGCGAGACCTGGTTCCGCGACAGCCCGGTCTGGGTGGTGGTGGCCGCCGCGGCGACCGCGGGCGGCGTCTCGACCCGTGCGGTCTGCTGCGGGGCGGGCTGGGTCCGCGCCGGCTGGGCGCGGGTCGTCTGCACCGGCGCGGGCGGGGCGACCGCGACCGGCTGCGGCGCGGGTGCGAGTGTGCGGACCGGAGCCGCGATTGCGACGGGCGCGGGGGGGTCCGCCGGCCGCGCCGGTACGGCCACCCGCCGCGGCGCCGGACGGGCCGCGAGCACGAGGCCCGCATCCGAGGCCGAGATCCCCTGCTGGAGCGCCGCGACCTCGACTGGAGCCGGCGCTGGCGCCGCCGGGGCCGGCGCGGCACCTGCCGCGCGCGGACGGGCGAGCGGGCGCAGCCCGGCAGAGGGCGCATCGGCCGCCGGCGTCGCGGCCGCGACGACGGCCGCCTCTGGCAGCGGTGCCGCCGCCGCGGTGCCGGGCCGCCGCAGGGGCCGCGTACTGTCGCCGGGATTGCCGGCGGGGGCGACGGCGTTCAGCGCAGCCGAGACCGCATCGGCGATGGCCGCATCCGAAACGACCGGCGCGGGGGCGCCCGGACGCCGCATCGGCGGGGTGGAGAGGGTGACATTGGCGAGCCGCAGCGGTGCTTCACCCGCGGCGGCCCGTGCCACCAGTTCCGGCGCCCGCCCGCGGGTCGAGATCGTCAGCCGTGCCGCGGCCTCGGGGCCGAACCCGTCGGCCGGCTCGGCGACCGTCGAGGGCCGCTCCTCCGCCTCCGACCCGGACGCCGGCTGCCGCCGGGGCGGGGGGGCGGCCATCAGGATCTCCTCGGTGCGCGCGGCCTCCTCGGCCTCGGCGGGCCAGGTGGCCGCAGCCTCGAGTTCGACGATCCCGGAGGCATCCTGCACGACCTGCGGCTCGCCCGGACCGAACGCGACGACGACGGCCGCCGCAGCGGCGAGCCCCGCGAGGCCACCGGCCGCGATCAGCGGCCCGGGACGGCGCTGCAGCCATGGCGCCTTCGCGAGCAACAGCGCCGGAAGCGGCCGCAATCGGTCCAGGGGCGCCCCCAGCGCGATCCGCGGCGGGGCGGCAAAGCCCGGCAGGGCCGCCGGTGCCGTCACCGCGACCGGCGCGAAGCCGTGCAGGCCGAGGAAGGCGCGTGCATCCTCGAGCGTCGCCCGCCGGATCGCGGCCACCGCCGTCCGCCCGTCGCGGGCGGTCGCGCCGAGCGCCACCGCGATTGCCCTTGCCTCCACGGCCAGCGCCGCGGCCATCGCCCCGCGCGCCTCGAACAGCCGCAGGAACGGCAGCCGGCCGCGCAGCGCCACCGCGCCGCTTCGGAACTCGCCCTCCGGCAGCACCGCCACGATCGGCAGTCCCGATCGCCGTGCCTCGTCGGCCAGCGCCCGCAGGGCCTGCCCGAGATCGGGATCGTCCAGCGCGACCGCACCGATCCGATCGGTCCGCCGCGCAGCACCTTGTCCGGAAACGCGGGAGAGCGCCACCTCGCCCGCACTCATGTCCAGCCGAAGTTCGGCTGTTCTCGTCTCTGCTCTGCTCAAGCCTCACCCCGATCTGACGTCGAGTGGTTGTGTTATAGAAATGATCTTAACCGAAATCCGCGACTCGGGCTAGCATTCTCACCGTTCCAGGCGGAGATTTTCCTGCATATTTTCTCGCATCCGGTGCCGCTTGCCGCCATCTGCTCCCCCGCAGGACTCGTCCGGGGCCGATCCTCGGCCCGACGCCGTGCATGGGCCGCACCTTTGCGCGACATCGCCGCAGCGCGCCGGCCCCCGCTGTCGCAGGCAAGGGCCTATGGCTGGTCGAATCGACCGGCATGCCCCGCCTCGATGCCGGGGTGACACTGGCTTTCGAGAGATGGACGATGCTGGATCACGAAAATAGTGAACACGTGTGGGGAATGCTTCCCGACCCGACCCGTTGTAGGGGCAGCGTGTCGATACGATGCTTGCAGTTCGAAGGCGCGCAACGACAGCCAGAAGAAAGGTATGGAACATGAGCGACGAGATCCAGAACCCGGGCCGGCGCGCCCTGCTCGCCAAACTCGGCATCGCCACCTGTGCCGTCTACATGGCCCCCGCCCTGACGACCCTCAGCACCGCCAAGGCGAGCGGGCGGTCGAGCGGCGGCGGCGACAGCCGGTCGAGCGGCGGCAGCTCCGGCAGCAGCAGCCGGTCCAGCGGTGGCCGGTCGAGCGGTGGTCGGTCGAGCGGGGGCCGGGCCAGCGGCAGCTCGGGCCGCGCCACCCGCGCCAGCGGTTCGTCGAGCAGCGGCAGCTCCGGCCGTGGGACCCGCGCCAGCCGCTGGGTGAACTCGGGTGGCCAGACGATCCGCGTCCGGTCCGACGGCACGGTCGAGAACGCGCCGCCCCCGGCCTGGCTGCGCCGAATGATCCCGGGCCTGAACGGCTGATGCCCGCTGCGCCGAAACCGGTTTCCGGGGGAGTCATCCCCCGGAACCAGCGGCATCTCTGCCGCGCGATCCGCGCCGCCGGGGTGCCGCGGCCCGTGCTTTTCTACGACGCGCACGCGGTGGCCGACCACCTCGCGCGGATCACCACCGGCTGGCCGATGGAGGAGGTGGCGCTCGACGAACCGTTCGAGCCCTTCCTCACGGTCATCGGGACCGCCGGCGGCTACACCATCGCCTCCGACTGGCTCGCCGAACCGCTGACCGGGTTCGGCAGCGTAGCCGCCGCCTGCACGACAGTGGTGGACATGGCGCTCGCCTGGATGGATGCTGACCGCTCGACCATCGCGCTGCACTGCGGCGCGGTCGAGCTCGACGGGCGGCTCGTCGTGCTGACCGGGGCGCAGCGCGCGGGCAAGAGCACGCTGACCGCGCGCCTCTCGGCCGAAGACGTCCGCGTCTTCTGCGACGACATGCTGCCGATGGCCGCCGAAAGCCTCGCGGGCATCGCGCTCGGCATCGCCCCGCGTCCGAGGGTGCCGCTCCCGGCCGCCGCTTCGGCGAAGTTCCGGGACCATGTCGCCCGCCACGCCGTCGCCGACGACGGCCACTACTGCTACGTGATGAGCCCCAATGTCGCGCCGCACGGCACGACCGCCCCGATCGGCACGATCCTCCTGCTCGACCGGCGCGGGTCCGGCCCCGCGCAACTGCGCGCCGCCGCCCCTGCCGAGGCGGTGCGTGCGCTGCTCCTCCAGAACCTGATGGAAGACCGGGACCCGGAGGCGGTCTTCGCGCGGATGCACGCGCTCACGGACCGCTGCGCGATCTACTGGCTGGAATACGCCGATATCGAGGATGCGGTGGCGCGGATCCTGTCGAGCTTTTGCTCGGACGGCCGCATCCCCGATCCGCTGCCGCCCCATCCCGACCGGACGCTCGTCTCCGACCACGCGCCCGAGGTGCCCGCCCCGCCGGTGCCCGGCGCCGTGGCCTATCGCGCCCGGCCCGACATCACGGTGCGCGAACTCGATGGCGAGGCCTTCCTCTGCGACCCGGCGGAACGGGCGGTGCTGCATCTCAACCCGATCGGCACCGCGGTCTGGGCCCTGCTCGCCGAGGGCATCTCGGCGAACGCGGTGGCGGACCTGCTGGCCGAGGTCTTCCCCGCCGCCGGCCGCGACGCCGTCGCTGCCGATGTCGCGGGGTTCTTCGCGGAACTGGCCCGGGCGGAATTGATCCGCCCGGCCTGATTCCGATGCGCCCTCAGGCCGAGGCCCGCGACAGCCGCTCGGCGAGCTGCCGGGCCATCGGCCCGAAGACCACGGCGAGCGGCACCGCCATCACCCAGGCGAGCGGGAACGCCACGAGCAGCCAGCGTTCCGCGAAGCCCGCCTGAAGGCCGGTGTTCACCGCGGTGATGAAGCCCGACATGAAGAACGACATGAACGTGCCCATGAAGAGGCCCGTCAGCAACCGCACCTTATGCATTCTCCATCCCCCGCGTCTCGAAATAGTCGAGCGGCACCTTCAGATACGACCGCCCGTCCGCCTCCGGCTCGGGCTTGCGCCCGCCGCGGATGTTGATCTGCAACGCCGCCAGCATCAGCTTCGGCAAGGGCAGGGTCGCGTCCCGCCCCTCGCGCACCGCCACGAAGGAGGCCTCGGTCGTGTGGTCCTTCAGGTGGATGTTCCGCGCCTTGTGCTCGGCCACCGTCGCCTCGCACTGCGCGGCGCGTCCCTTCGGCGCATAATCGTGGCCGACGAAGACCCGTGTCTCGTCCGGCAGCGCGAGGATGCGCTGGATGCTCGCCCAGAGCTCCCGCGCGTCGCCGCCCGGGAAATCCGCCCGACTGGTGCCGCTGTCGGGCATCATCAGCGTGTCGTGGACGAAGGCCGCATCGCCCGCCACATAGGTGATCGAGGCGAGCGTATGTCCCGGCGAATGCTGGACCGACACCGGGATCTCGCCCACCATGAAGGTCTCGCCGTCCCGGAACAGCCGGTCCCACTGGCGGCCATCGGTCGGGAAGTCGTCGGCCAAGTTGTAGATCTTCTGCCAGAGCCTCTGCACCTTCACCACATGCTCGCCGATCGCGGTCGGCGCGCCGAGCTTCTCCTTGAGGTAGGGCGCGGCCGAGAAATGGTCGGCATGGGGATGGGTGTCGAGGATCCAGACGATCTCGATGCCCTCCTTGCGAACGTAGTCGAGGATCAGGTCCGCGTCCCGCGTCGTCGTCGCCCCGGCCAGCGGGTCGTAGTTCCAGACGGGATCGACGATCGCGCCCTTCATCGTGGCCGGGTCGTGAAAGACGTACTGCCAGCTTCCGGTCGGCTTGTCCCAGAACGCGCGGACAACGGGTGACTTCGGCATCTCTCGCTCCTCTCGGGGTATTCTCTCCGGACCCATCTAGTCAGTCATATGCATAAAGAAATATGTGTTATCGCTCCATGTTGCCTGTCCCCCGCCGGCCGGTATAGTCACGGCGCGGCGGGGGTCGGGGGGCAGGATGGCCGAAGAGTTCGACTATGTCATCGTCGGGGCGGGCACGGCGGGCTGCCTGCTCGCGAACCGGCTCAGCCGCGATCCTTCCGTCCGGGTGCTCCTCGTCGAGGCCGGCCGGCGCGACAACTACCACTGGATCCACATCCCCGTCGGCTATCTCTACTGCATCGGCAATCCGCGCACCGACTGGATGTACATGACCGAGCCCGATCCCGGGCTGAACGGCCGCGCGCTGCGCTATCCCCGCGGCCGCACCCTCGGCGGCTGCTCCTCGATCAACGGCATGATCTACATGCGCGGCCAGGCCCGCGACTACGACGCCTGGGCCGCGATCACCGGCGAGCCGGCATGGTCGTGGGAACACGCGCTGCCCGATTTCAAGGCGCACGAGAACCACTGGCGCATGGATGCCAACCCCGATCCCGACTTCGCCGCGCTGCACGGCGGCGGCGGCGAGTGGCGGGTCGAGCGCCAGCGCCTCAGCTGGGAGATCCTCGAGGCCTTCGCCGCCGCCGCGGTCGAGGCCGGCATTCCCCGCACCGACGACTTCAACCGCGGCACCAACGAGGGCGTCGGCTATTTCGAGGTGAACCAGAGGGCCGGCTGGCGCTGGAACACCTCCAGGGCCTTCCTGCGCCCCGCCGCCGGCCGCCCGAACCTGACCGTCTGGACCGAAGCCGAGGTCCACCGCGCCGTGATCGAGACCGGCCACAACGGCCTCGCCTGCACCGGGGTCGAACTCCGCCGCCGGGGCGAGGGCGCGTCCGTCGCCGTCACCGCCCGGCGCGAGGTGATCCTGTCGGCCGGCGCGGTGAACAGCCCCAAGCTCCTGATGCTTTCAGGCATCGGCCCGACCGAGGCGCTCGCCGCCCACGGCGTCGCGGTCGCCACCGACCTGCCCGGCGTCGGCGCCAACCTCCAGGACCACCTGCAGATCCGCAGCGTCTACAAGGTCCAGGGTGTCCGGACGCTCAACACCGTGGCGGGCAGCCTCGTCGGCAAGGGCCTGATCGGCCTCGAATACGCGCTGAAGCGCACCGGCCCGATGAGCATGGCGCCGAGCCAGCTCGGCGCCTTCACCCGATCCGACCCCTCGCAACCCCATCCGAACATCGAATACCACGTCCAGCCGCTCAGCCTCGAGGCCTTCGGCGAGGGGCTGCACCCCTTTCCCGCCTTCACGGCGAGCGTCTGCAACCTCAACCCCACCAGCCGCGGCACGATCGAGCTGCGCAGCCCGCGGCCCGAGGATCCGCCGATGATCCGGCCGAACTACCTCTCGACGCCCGAGGATCGCAAGGTCGCCGCCGACAGCCTGCGCGTGACCCGCCGCATCGTCGGCCAGCCGGCGCTGGCAAAATACCGGCCCGAGGAATGGAAGCCCGGCGTGCAGTACCAGTCCGACGAGGAACTCGTCCGGCTTGCCGGCGACATCGCCACCACCATCTTCCACCCCGTCGGCACCACCGCCATGGGCCCCGACCACGACCCCGCCGCCGTGCTCGACCCGCATCTGCGGGTGCGCGACGGACGCGGCGGGCGGGTGCGCGGCCTGCGCGTGGTCGATGCCGGCGCCATGCCGCTCATCACCAGCGGCAACACCAACAGCCCGACCCTGATGATGGCCGAAAAGGCCGCCCGCTGGATCGCCGAAGGAGCCTGAGCATGTTCGTCGCCATGAACCGTTTCCGCATCGCCCCCGGCGCCGAGGCCGATTTCGAGGAAATGTGGCGCACCCGCGACAGCCAGCTCGGCCAGGTCGACGGCTTCGTCGCCTTCCGGCTCCTGAAGGGCCCGCGGGCCGAGGACCACACCCTCTACGTCTCGCATTCCACCTGGCGCGACCGCGCCGCCTTCGAGGCCTGGACGAAAAGCCCGCATTTCCGTCGCGCGCATGCCAATGCCGGCGACTCGAAGCCGATGTACCTCGGGCCACCCCAGTTCGAGGGTTTCGAGAGCGTCGTCGACGCCTGACGCCCCGCCGGGCGCCCGCCGCCCGGCCTCAGCCGCGCACGAAGTCGGTGAAACCGGCCAGGAACTGCCGCAACTGGCCGCGGATCGCCTCGCCGGTCAGGTTCCCGTCCGCGTCGAATACCCCGCCCGCGCGCGACACCATAAGCTTCGCGCCGAACCAGGGGTTCGTGCCCAGCGTGCGCAGGACCGGCAGCCAGCTGTTCTGCGCCATGATCGTGCCGAACCCGCCGGGCGAGGCGCCCAGCACCGCCACCTTGCGCCCGCCGAACAGGGGCCGGATGTCGCTCGCCGGCCGGCTCAGCCAGTCGACGGCGTTCTTGAAGACGCCCGGGATCCCGTTGTTGTATTCCGGCGTGAAGAGGATCAGGCCATCGGCCGCGGCCAGATCCGCCTTCAGCACCTTCACCGGATCGGGGATGCCCTCGGCCGCCTCAAGATCCCCGTCATAGAGCGGGATGCCGCGGATCGAGCCCGCGACCAGTTCCGCCCCCTCCGGCATCATGCCCTGCGCCGCGCGCAGGAGCGCGCTGTTGTAGGACCCTTGCCGCAGGCTGCCCGAAATGCCCAGTATCCGCGTCATCTGCCCTCCCTGTGCCTCGACCCTCGCCCATGAACATAGGCGCTCCGGGCCGCAAGGGCAGGGGGCTCAGCGGTTCGCGAAGGGATTGACCCAGCCTCCCGGGGTCGTGGGCGGCGGATAGGCCTGCTCCAGGTAGCCCAGCACCTCCTCCCGCTCCTCCGGCTCCAGCTCCCACATGCCGTGGCGCTCGACCATCAGTGTCAGCGTGTCGTCCCACATCGCCCGGCTCATGCCCTGCCGCGCCACGACGCTGAACCCGTGACAGGCCGAGCACTGGTAGAAGGTCAGCTCCCGCCCCTCGCCCTCCGGCGGGTCCTCCGGCTCTTCGTAGATGCGCATCTGCTGGGCCGCCGCCGTGCCGGCGATCAGCCCCGCGGCCAGCACCGCCGCGAGGCGGCGGTACCAGCGCCATTCGTTCATCGAACGCATCTCCGGCTCAGCCCACCAGCACCGCGACCCGCTGCATCTGGTTGCCACCATAGCCCTGCGGGTTCCAGTTCCCCGCGAGATGCGGCTGCGCCACGCCGGTCTCGTCGGTCGCCCACGCCCAGATCTCGTAATAGCCGTCCAGCGGCAGCTCGACCTCCGCCGTCCACCGCCGCCAGTCGAAGCGGTTGCGCGGCTCGGCGAGGTTCACCTCCTGCCAGGTCGCGCCGAAATCGGTCGAGACATGCACCGCCGCCACGCCGTGGTCGCCGTTCCACGCCGCACCGCGCAGCGCCAGCGTCCGGGTGCCCGCCGGCAGGACCGTGCCGTTTGCGGGGTTCGAGATGATCGCGCGCACCGGCATCGATTCCATGACCCGGAAGTTGCCCTCCTCGGGCTCCGAGCCGGGGATCATCGGCTTGATCGGCAGGCGATAGGAGGTGCCGGTCATGCCCGGCCCGCCATGCTCCACGTCGCGCAGCTCGATCCGCGTCAGCCACTTGTGCGACGCCGAACCCGGCCAGCCAGGAACGATCAGCCGCACCGGCCCGCCGTGGACGGCCGGCGGGGGCTCGCCGTTCATCTCCCAGACGATGAGGCTCGTGTCCTCCATCGCCTTCTTCAGCCGCACGCCGCGCGACAGCGTCAGCCGCCCCGGCTCGCCCGACAGATGCGTATCGGCCCCGACATGGGCGGTATAGATCGCCTCGGGCTTCACCCCCGCGGCCTCGAGCACGTCCCGGAGCCGCACGCCGGTCCACTGGGCGCAGCCCGCGCCGCCGTTCGTCCACTGGTTGCCGCGCGCAGGCGGGTTGAAGAAGGCGCGCCCGTTCAGGCTGTGTGGAAAGCCGGGCAAATCTGATAGGATGGCCGCCACGGGAACGG
>CAZNSP010000037.1:0-33169 GCA_964575795.1 uncultured Rhodobacterales bacterium | reverse complement strand
TCCGGCGAGACCTGGCGGCGGGCGCGGGCGGCGGAGCGCGGTCAAGCGGGTGTCATCGGCGGCTGATTGAAAGCCCCGGGACGAGAGGATAGAAGCCCGTCATGTCGCTCTGGAGATACGCCAATCCCGTCGAGTTCATGCGGCTCTCCGGCCGGGCTCTGCCCGTGATCTGGGTGCTGACCGCGGCGACGCTCGGGGTGGGGCTGGTCTGGGGGTTCTTCGCGACGCCGCTCGACTACGAGCAGGGCTCGACGGTGAAGATTCTCTTCATCCACGTGCCCGCGGCGCTGATGGCGATCAACGCCTGGCTGATGATGCTGGTGGCGAGCCTGATCTGGTTCATCCGGCGCCACCACGTCTCGGCGCTGGCCGCCCGGGCGGCGGCACCGGTGGGCGCGGTCTTCACGCTGATCACGCTGCTGACCGGGGCGATCTGGGGCCAGCCGATGTGGGGGACCTGGTGGGCCTGGGACCCGCGGCTGACCTCGTTCTTCATCCTCTTCGTGTTCTACCTCGGATACATCGGGCTCTGGGAGGCGATCGAGGATCCCGAGAAGGCCGCGGACCTGACGGCGGTGACCTGCATGGTCGGCTCGGTCTTCGCGATCCTGTCGCGCTATGCGGTGTTCTTTTGGAGCCAGGGGCTGCACCAGGGCGCCTCGCTGTCGATGGACCGTCAGGAGAACGTGCACGACGCCTACTGGTATCCGCTGCTGCTGTGCATGGCGGGCTTCGTGTTCCTGTTCGTGGCGCTGGTGCTGGTGCGGACCCGGACCGAGATCCGCGCCCGGCGCATCCGTGCGCTGATGGCGCTGGAGGCCCGCGCATGATGCCCGAGCTCGGCCAGTATGCCGCCACCGTGCTCGGCGCCTACGGGGTGACGCTGGCGCTCCTGGCACTGCTGATCGTGCTGACGCTGCACCGCGCGGCGAAGGTGCGGCGTGAACTGGCCAGGATCGAGGCCCGCGACCCGAGGAGGACCGATGGCCGCCCGTAGTTTCAACCCGCTGCTGCTGCTGCCGCCGCTGGCCTTCGTCGCCTTCGCGATCGTGGCCTACTGGGCGCTGACCCGGGAGAATCCGGGCGAGCTGCCGAGCGCGCTCGCCGGCCGCGAGGCGCCGGGCTTCGAGCGGGTGACGGCGCTGCGCGACGATCCGCCCCCGACCGCCGAGGACCTGAGCGCGCCGGGGGTGAAGCTGGTGAACTTCTGGGCGAGCTGGTGCGCGCCCTGCCGGGTGGAGCATCCGTTCCTGACCGAGATGGCCGAGAACGGGCTGACGGTGATCGGGGTGAACTACAAGGACACGCCGGCGAACGCGCTCGGCTTCCTCGAGGAACTCGGCGATCCCTATGCCAGCATCGGCGCCGACGAGAGCGGGCGCACCGGGCTCGACTGGGGCATCTACGGCGTGCCCGAGACCTTCGTGATCGACGGCGAGGGCCGCATCGTGATGCGACATCCCGGGCCGATCACCCCCGACATCCTGGAGCGCCGGATCATGCCGGCGATCGAGGCGGCGGGCGGGGCGGCGGGGTGATCCCGGCCGGGGGCAACCTGCATTTCGACCGGGCGGAGTTCGCCGCGCGGCAGGCGGCGACCGTGGCCGAGATGGAGCGGCGCGGGCTGTCCGCGCTGCTGATCTTCCGCCAGGAGAGCATGTACTGGCTGACGGGCTACGACACCTTCGGCTACGTGCATTTCCAGGCGCTGGTGCTGACCGCGGACGGGCGGCTCGTCCTGCTGACGCGGTCCGCGGACCGGCTGCAGGCGGCCTTCACCTCGGTGATCGGGGACGTGCGCATCTGGGTCGACCGCGAGGGCGCGGAGCCGGCGCGGGAGCTGCGGGACATCCTCGGGGAACTGGGACTGAACGGCCGCAGGCTCGGCGTGGAATGGGAGGCCTACGGGCTGACCGCCGCCAAGGGTCGGGCGGTCGCGGCGGCGCTGGACGGATTCGCGGTGCTCGGCGATGCGTCGGACCTGATCACCCGGCTCCGCGCGGTGAAATCGCCGGCCGAGATCGCCCATGTGCGCCGCGCGGCCGAGATCGCCGACGCGGCGCTGGAGGCGGCGGTGGCGGCGACGGGTCCGGGCGCCTTCGAGGGCGACATCCTCGCCGAGTTGCAGGGCGCGATCTTTCGCGCGGGCGGCGACGATCCGGCGAACGAGCAGATCATCGGCTCGGGTCCGGGGCGCTGATGTGCCGCTATTTCACCGGGCGGCGGCACCTGTCCGACGACGACCTGCTGACGCTCGAATTCGCGGCGGCGTGGCGGCACTACCACGCGGCGCTGATGCGTACGCTGGTGATCGGCCGGGCCGACCCCCGGGTGGTGGACATGCACGCGGCCTGCGTCGAGGCGCTGCTCGCCTCCGAGGCGGCGCTGCGGCCGGGCGAGCCGATCGCCGGGGTCTTCGATGCCCATGCAAGGGTGATGGACCGGGCGAGCTATGGGGCGGCGCGGCTGAATGCCTGCGGCTACAGCCTCGGCACCACCTTCGCGCCGAACTGGATGGACTGGCCGATGTTCTGTGCGGGCAACAGCTACGTGGCGCGGCCGGGCAACGTCTTCTTCATCCACATGATCCTGTTCGACGCGGAGGCGGGCCTCGCCATGACGCTGGCGCGGACCTCGCTCGTCACCGAGGCGGGCGCCGAGCCGCTGTCGAAGGCGCCGCTCGACCTGATCCGCCGCTGAGCTTGCGCCGCCCCCCGCTTCGCGGGAGGATGGCCGAAAGCGAGGGAGGGTCGCGATGACGCTGACGATCGTGCAGGTGGATTTCCCGCATCAGGGCCCCTGGGGGGACGAGATGGCGACGGCGCTCGAGGGGCTCGCCCGGTCAATCGCCGGAGAGCCGGGGTTCCTGTTCAAGTACTGGACGGAGAACCGGGCCGAGGGCCGGGCCGGCGGCGTCTACGGGTTCCGCACGCGCGGCGACGCGGAGGCCTATCTCGCCATGCATTCCGAGCGGCTGAAGGGCTTCGGCTACAGGGACATCCGGGGGATGGTCTTCGACGTGAACGAGCCGCTGTCGCGGATCGACAAGGCGCCGGTGCTGTGAGGCGTGCAAACTGGGCTCTGGCGGCTCCGCTCCCGGCGTGGTGACCCGTAGCAGCGCCGATCCATCTCGCGGAGGTCGGCGCCCGCCTGGGGGCGGGGCGGGCGCTGACCGTGCCGAGGCACGGTCGGGACGCCGGGAGAGGAGCACACCGTACTGCGGCGAACTCAGGGGAAGCGGCTCAGTTGGCGTCCGGGCTTTCCGGCAGCGCGTAGCGGGTGAATAGCGGCAGCTGGGCCATCACGAAGGCGAAGTTCGCCGCCGGCAGCACGAAGGTGCGGAAGTTCACCCAGACGTCGGTGCCCCAGACCCGCCAGACGACCTCGTTGAGCGCGGCGAGGAAGACGTAGAAGACGACGAACCGCACCGTGAACTTGATCCAGCCCTCGTGCTGCATCGGGATCAGTTCGTCCATCAGGTATTTCAGGTAGCTCTGCCCGCGCAGGAGCCCGAAGCCGAGGATGCCGGCGAAGAGCGAGTAGAGGATCGTCGGCTTCATCTTCACGAAGGTGTCGTCGCGCAGGATCAGCGTCAGCCCGCCGAAGATCACCACCACGATGGCCGTGATCACCGCCATGCGGGGCAGCTTGCCGGTCAGGAACCAGCTGAGCGCCAGCGCCACGAGGATCGCCGGCACGAAGACCGCGGTGGCGAAGAGGATCTGCTCGAGCTGGCGCGCGGCGGTCTCGAGCCCCTCGGGCACCGGGGCCATGCGGTAGGCGAGGAAGAAGATGCCGATGGGGCCCACCTCGAGGGCGAGCTTGATCAGCGGATGGACGCGGCGTTCGGACAGGGTTTCGCTCATGCCGCTGATCTAGCCGTTCCCCCCGCCGAATTCCACCACGATGGCGCCGGCGGCGATCAGGACGACGAGGGCGCCGCGCACCGGGCCGACCCGCTCGCGCAGGAAGAACCAGCCGATCAGCGCGGCGAAGACCACCGAGGTCTCGCGCAGGACGGCGGCCTCGCCGACCTTGTCGAGCCGGGTGGCGAGCATGATCGAGCCGAAGCTGAGCAGCGCGATCAGGGCGCCGAAGAACCCGCGCCAGATGAGCGGGCCGGGATCGGGCGGGTCGATCATCTGCGACCAGCGCCAGGCGGCGATCAGCGGGAAGTCGACGGCGGTGACGAAGAAGAACCAGGCGAGGAAGGTGAAGGGGTCGGGCGTCGCGCGGATGCCCCAGGCGTCGTAGGTGGTGTAGACCGCGACCGAGATGCCGGCGACGAAGGCGATGAGGAGCCCCGCGCGCAGCTCCGCCCGGCCGACGGTGACCTGACGCAGGTTGAAGAGCGCGAGCATCAGGATGCCGCCCGAGAGCATCAGCACCCCGAGCCATTGCAGGGCCGAATAGTGCTCGGCGAAGACCACGGCGGCGAAGGCGACGGTGGCGAGCGGGCCGGTGCCGCGCACCACCGGATAGACCACGGTGAAGGCGGCGCGGCTGTAGGCCATGGCCATCAGGAGCTTGTAGACGAAATGGATGCCGAGCGCGCCGGCGAGGATCCACCAGACATGCCCCTCGGGCCAGGGCACGAGGAAGAGCGCGACGGGGCCGGCGAGCAGGAAGAGCCAGGTGTCGATCGCCCCGCGCGTCAGCCAGGGGTCGTGGCGGCCCTTCTGCAGCGCGCCGAAGACCGCATGGGCGACGGCGGCGAGGAGCGCGAGCAGGAGTGCGGCCCGCGCGCCCTCGGGCGTGCCCTCGATGGCGAGAACCCAGTCGGCCACGGGTTCAGAGGCCGGTCAGCGCCCGGGCGAAGTCCTCGGGGTCGAAGGGGGCGAGGTCGTCGATCTGCTCGCCGACGCCGATGGCGTGGATCGGCAGGCCGAAGCGGTCGGCGAGCGCGACCAGCACCCCGCCCTTGGCGGTGCCGTCGAGCTTCGTCATCACGAGGCCGCTGACGTCGGCGATCTTGCGGAAGATCTCCACCTGGCTGAGCGCGTTCTGGCCGGTGGTGGCGTCGAGCACGAGGAGCGTGTTGTGCGGGGCATCGGGGTCGCGCTTGCGGATGACGCGTACGATCTTGGCGAGTTCCTGCATCAGGTCCTCGCGGTTCTGGAGCCGGCCGGCGGTGTCGATCAGGAGGAGGTCGGCGCCATCGGCCTCGGCGCGGGCCATGGCGTCGAAGGCGAGCGAGGCGGGGTCCGAGCCCTGCGGCGCGGTCATCACCGGCACGCCGGCGCGCTGGCCCCAGACCTGCAACTGTTCCACGGCGGCGGCGCGGAACGTGTCGCCGGCGGCGATCACCACCTTCTTGCCGGCGGCGCGGAACTGGCTGGCGAGCTTGCCGATGGTGGTGGTCTTGCCCGAGCCGTTGACGCCCACGACCAGCACCACCTGGGGACGTTTGGGGTAGATCGGCATCGGCCGGGCGACGGGTTCGAGGATCGCGGTGATCTCGCGGGCCAGCAGCTCCTTGATCTCGGTCGCGCCGAGCCGGCGGCCGAAGTGGCCCTCGGCGAGGTTCGCGGTGACCTTGAGCGCGGTCTGCACGCCCATGTCGGCGGAGATCAGGAGCTCCTCGAGGCTTTCCAGCATGGCGTCGTCGAGCACCCTGCCCTTCTCGCCCCCGAACATGCGGCCCATGAGGCCGGGGCGGGTCTCGATGGCGCCGGGTTCGGCCACCGGTGCGGGCGGGGCGCCGGGGGTGGGCGGCGGCGGCGCGGGGCGCGGCGGCTCGGCGGCGGGGGCCTCGTCGAGGATCGCGTCGAGGCCCTCGTCGATCTTCGACGAGGACTTGAACAGCCGTTCCTTGAGCTTGTGGAAGAACGCCATGCGAGCCCCCCGGGCGGTTTCGACCGTCCTCCCCTAAACCGCGCGATGGCCGGATGCAAACAACGCCGCCGGTCGGGACGGGCCGACCCGGCGGGATCACTCCATGGGGACCTGCTTGCGCTCCGACCATTCCTCGCGGAAGATCGTCCAGGCCGCGAGGAACATCGCCGCGATCAGCGGCCCGATGACGAAGCCGTTGATCCCGAAGAGCGACAGGCCACCCAGCGTCGAGACCAGCACCAGGTAGTCCGGCAGGCGGGTGTCCTTGCCGACGAGCCGCGGGCGCAGCAGGTTGTCGACGAGGCTGATGATCCCGACGCCGATCACGAGGAGGATGGCGCCCCGGGCATAGTCGCCGCCGAGCATGAGCAAGACCGCGGCCGGCGCCCAGACGAGCCCCGACCCCACCGCGGGCAGGATCGACAGGAAGGTCATCACCACGCCCCAGAGCAGCGCGGCGGGAATCCCGAGCAGCCAGAACGCCACGCCGCCGATCGTGCCCTGGATCACGGCGATCACGAGGTTGCCCTTCACGGTCGCCTTGATCACGGTGGCGAAGAGCGTGAGGGCCCGGCTGCTGTACTCGGGGCTGAGGGGCAGCGATTCGCGGATCGCCCGCCCGATGGACGGGCCGTCGCGGAACAGGAAGAACAGCACGTAGATCATCACGCCGACGCTGGCCACGAACTTCACCGTGTTCTGGCCGACGCTGAGCGCCTGCCCCGCGACCAGCTCGCCGATCGCGAGCGCAAGGGCGGTCAGCCGTTCGCGCAGGCTGTCGATGCTGTCGATCCCGAACCGCGCGAGGCTGTCGGTAACCCAGAACGGCAGGATGTCGTAGACTTCCGCGACGCTCCGGGGCACGCCGCCATTGGCGGACTGCATGCGTTCCACGAACTGCGCGCCCTCGGTGACCAGCGTCGACACGATCATCGTGATGGGCAGCACCGCGATCAGGACGCAGACCGTCACGCTGATCAGCGCGGCGAGGTTGCGCCGCTTCTCGAGCAGGATCTCGAGCCGGCGCTGGAGCGGCCGGAACACGATGGCGAGGATCACCGCCCAGAAGACCGCGCCATAGAACGGCAGCATCACCCAGAAGAAGGCGAGCGTGACGATCGCGAGGATCAGCAGGAAGGCGCGGTCCTGAAGCGGTGTTCGCATCGTCGGCTACCCCGGCCCGGACGTTCTGTTCAGGGGAGGCTAGTGGCGCGGCCGCCCGCCTGCAAGCCGCACGCACGTCGCTGCCCGCGCGCGTTACGCGGCGACGGGACGAGCGTCAGCCGGAGTCGCGGTCCATCAGCTTGATCGTGCCGGCCTTGGCGAGCGCGAGTATCACTTTGGTGATTTCGATCTGGGCGGCCTCGCCTTCCTTGCGGCTCGGCTCGTCCATCGCCTCGAGATCCTCGACATAGCGCTCGGCGAGGCGGCGCGGGATGCTTTCCAGCACGAAGCGCACGCTGGCACTGCCCTGCATCTGGCCGAGCTTCAGCGCCGGCATCAGCACGTCCTCGGGGATGTCGCGCAGGATCGCGGCCACGTCGCGGGTGGCGATCCGCACCGCGATGTCGTCGAAGGTGAACATGGTGCGCTGCACGTCGAGCGCGAGATGGGCGTCGCGGCTTTCGAGATAGCCGAGGAAGCCCTCGCGCGCCTCGACCGAGATGTTGTTCATCAGTCCCGCGATCAGCTCGGCCGGGCGGCGCTTCGAGAGGTTGCGCTGCAGGACCGAGAGGAAGTCGCGCTCGATCGCGCCGCAGATCGCCGCGTTGACCCGGGCATCGAGGCTCGGCACCCGCCCCAGCCGCAGCACGATGCTCTGGGCGAATTCGCGGTCCAGCCGTTCGAGCACGGCGGCCGCGACCTCGGCCTTGAGTTCGCTCAGGATCACCGCGACGCTCTGGGGATGCTCGGTCGAGCAGTAGGTGGCGAGCGTGCCGACCGGGGCGAGGTTCAGCCGCTCCCAGACCGAGAGGCGCGAGCGGTCGTTGCCGTCGAGGAGGCGCGAGACGTCCGATTCGTCGAGCACGGCGCCGAGCAGGCGGCGGGCGGCGTTCGCGCCGCCGACGATGTCGCCGCCCGAGGTCAGCGCCTCGAGGAATTCCACGATCACCGCGTCCAGCGTCTCCTGGCTGACGGTGCCGATCCGGGCGATGGTGCGGGCGAAACGCTGGAGGTCCTCCTCCTTGAGGTCCTTCAGGAACCCCGCGGCGAGTTCGGGGCCGACGGCGGTCAGGATGATCGCCGCCTTCTCGATCGGGGTCGGCGCGGGTCCGGCGGGCAGGCGGGCCGGCCGGGCCCTTGCCGGCAGGGTCGCCGCATCGGGGTTCATCGCGTTCATGGCACGTAGCTCCTGACCATCGCCCCGGCGAGCAGTGTCCAGCCGTCGGCGATCACGAAGAAGGCGAGCTTGAAGGGCAGCGAGACGATGGCGGGGGGCACCATCATCATGCCCATCGACATCAGCACGGCGGCGATCACGAGATCGATCACGAGGAAGGGCAGGAAGATCAGGAACCCGACCTCGAAGCCGCGCTGGATCTCGCTGAGGAGGAACGAGGGGATCAGGATCGAGAGCGGCAGCGCCGCGTCGGGGGCGGGCGCGCGCGGCGCGGCCTCGATCATCGCGTCGAGCGTCGCGGGGCTGACCCGGGCCTCCATGAAGGCGCGGAAAGGCTCCATCACCGGGCCGAAGGCCTCCTCGGGCGAGAGGCGGCCCTCGACCAGCGGCTCGACGCCCGCGGCCCAGGCCTCGGTGAAGACCGGCTCCATGACGAAGTACGTGAGGAAGAGGGCGAGGCTGACGATCATCATGTTCGGCGGCGCCTGCTGCACGCCGATCGCCTGGCGCAGGATCGAGAGCACCGTCACCATGAAGGGAAAGCAGGTGAGCATGATCGCGAGGCCCGGCGCGAGGCTGAGCAGCGTGATCAGCAGGAAGAGCTGGACGGTGCGCAGGCTGAGCGAGCCGCCCTCGCCGAGGTCGATGCTGATGTCCTGGGCCAGAATCGGTCCGGCCAGGGCGATGAGGATCGCCCCGGCCGTGCCCAAGGTCAGGAGGATGCGGTGCGGCTCAGCCGTCATTCGAGAAATCGGCCACCTCGGTCAGGCGCACGCCGAGCCGGCCGGAGGATTCGCCGATCTCCTGCAGCTCGCCGCGGGCGATCAGCTTGTCGCCGATGTAGATTTCCACCGGGTCGTCGATCGAGCTGTCGAGCGGCAGGACCGAGTCGCGGCGCAGCGCGACGAGTTCGCTGACCGTCGGCCGCGCCTTGCCGACCGAGATCGTCACCTCGATCGGCACGCCGAGAAAGGGCGCGCTGCGGCCCCTCGGCGGGGCGGGCGGCTCCTCGGGCGCCACCCGCGGCATCACCTCGGGCTCGGGGCCTTCGGCCGGCCCGCTTCCGGTGTCATCCATATCGGCGTCGGTCATCGGCTTCGGTCTCGCTGGACTGGTTCAGATGGGCGTCGAGCATCGCGCGGATCCGGGCGATGCAGGCGTCGAGGTCGACATGGTCGTAGCCCTGGTCCCAGGCGATCTCGGCCTCGCGCGGCAGGAACGCGGGCGCCTCCTCGACGCTGCCCTCGATCCGGTGGGTCTCGAGCAGGTCGCGGAGCCGTGAGGCGAGCTCGGGGGCGCAGCGGATGCGCGGCTTCGCGGACGGGGCGGAGCGGACGGCCGCCTCGGCGTGGCGGACGATCTCCCCGACGATGCCGGCATCGGCCAGCGCGGGAGCCACCGCCTCGAAGAGCTTGGTGACGAGCGGGCCGACCCCGGCGACGACGGCGCGGCGCGCGGCCTCGTTGGTGATGAGCCCGTCCTGAAGCGTCTCGACCAGCGCGCTCGTCAGCTTCGCCTGGTCGTCGAGATGGGCCTCGGTCGCGGCCTCCTGCCCGGCGAGCCAGCCGGCGCGGTAGCCTTCCTCGCGCGCGGCCTCGATCTCGCGCTGGCGGGCCTCGGCGCGGGCGCGCTGCGGGTCGATCACCGGATCGAAGGTCTCCAGACGCAACGCTCTCATGATCCTGCGGTCTCCTTGCGGGGGTCGGGGGCTTCGATCCAGTTGCGCAGCACGGCGGCCGAATCCTCGGTGCGGGAGGTGATGACCTCGCGCAGGCGTTCGATCTTGCTGGCGGATTGCGGCGGCAGGTCGAGGATCTCGCCGCCGGCGGGCGCGGGGGCGCCGATCTGGCGGGCGCCGAGTTCCTCGGGGCCGGTCAGCTCGGCGATCTCGACGGGCCGGCCGCGGGTCATCATCGGGCGCAGCACGAAGAAGATCAGGGCGAGCACGATGGTGCCGAGTACGGCGAGCTGGGCGAGCTGCGCGCCATGGGTGTCGAGAAGGCCCGGGCCGGTCCGTTCGGCGAGCGTGCCCTGGCCGAGCGGTTCGGTGAACTGGAGCGATTCGAGGGTCACGGTGTCGCCGCGCGCCGCGTCGTAGCCGACGGCGCTCTGGACCAGCTCGCGCAGGGTCTGAAGCTCGTCGGCGGGACGGGGCGCCCATTCCGGGGTGCCGTCGGCGCCGGGCACCATGATGCCGTCGACCATGACCGCGACGCTGATCCGGCGGACCTGGCCGGGCAGGATCACCCGCTCGCGCCGGGTCTCGGAGACCTCGAAGTTCATGCGCTCGCGCGACTGGCTGGCGTTGCGCTGGCTCTGATTCGCGCCGCCGCCCACGTCGCCGTCGGGCAGGTTGCTCGCCACGGTCACGCCGGCGTCGGTGCCCTGCTGGGTCTCGTTCGATTCCTCGACCTCGCTGCTGATCGCCACCCGGCTCTCGGGGTCGATCACCCGTTCGCTGATCGTCTGGCTGTCCATGTCCGCGTCGACCGCGACCTGGACGATGGCGCGGCCGGGGCCGACGCGGGCCTCGAGCAGCCGCTCGATGTTCCTGCGCAGGGTCTCGGCCCGCTCGTCGGGGTTCACCGCGGGCTCGAGGCCCTTCGCGCCCTCGCCGCCGGCGAGGACCACGCCGCGGGCGGAATCGATCACCGCGACCGATTCGGGGGTCACGCCGGCCATGGCCGAGGCGACCAGATAGCGAATCGCCTGGGCCTGCTGCGGTTCGAGTTGGCCGCGCGCCATGGTGACGGTGACCGACGCCGAGCCCTGCTGGCCGCGGCTGAAGGGCTGCAGCGCGGGATTGGCGAGATGCACCCGCGCGGAGCGCACGTTCGGCGAGGCGGTGATGGTGCGGGCGAGCTCGCCCTCCTTCGCGCGCCAGTAGGCGGCGTCGAACATCTGGCTCGTCGTGCCGAAGCCCGAGAGCCCGTCAAGCAGCTCGTAACCCGAGGGCCCGCTCGCCGGCAGCCCCTCGGAGGCGAGCGCCATGCGGGTCTGGTCGCGCCGGGCACCGTCCACGTAGATCGACGAATCGCGCACCTCGAAGGCGATGCCCTGGCGCTCGAGGGCTGCGACGACCTCGCCCGCCGCGGCCGGGTCGAGCCCGGAATAGAGCAGCGCCATCGAGGGCGTGGTGGCGAGCCGGGCGATCCCGAAGACCGCGGCGGCGATGGCGAGGATGGCGAGCACCCCGATCAGCCTGCGGCGCGGGTCGAGACCCTCCCAGAACGATTGGACCTGCTGCACGCCACCCCTCATCCGCTTCTGCCGGTGCCGCAAGCATCGTCGCGGCGTCGGGGCATAGGAGCCTGAACAGACTTAACATTTGGTTAGTGGTGATCGGCTTAGATGCGACCGAAGCGTGAACGGTTCATGATTGAGGGTGACATGGCGGATACCGCCGAGATCGATGCTGGGGACGCGGTCGCACGGCCGGCGCGCAGCCTGAAGGGACTGGTCTTCGGGATGCTGGGCGGGCTGGTGCTGGGCGGCGCGGGTTTCTACGCGATCTATTCCGGGCTGATCGACGTCGACGGGCTCATGAAGGGCGGCGAGGCGGAGCCGCCGGCCGCGGGCGCGGTGCTGGCCGACGTGGGATTCGTGAAGATGGAGCCGATCATCGTGTCGCTCCCGCCCGGCGCCTCGGCCCGGCACCTGCGATTCATCGGCCAGCTCGAGCTCGTGCCAGCGCATGTGGCCGAGGTGCAGCAGCTGATGCCACGCATCATGGACGTGCTGAACACCTACCTGCGCGCCGTCGAGGTCGCCGATCTCGAACAGCCCGCCTCGATCTCGCGCCTGCGCGCGCAGATGCTGCGCCGGATCCAGGTGGTCACCGGCGAGGGCAAGGTGCGCGATCTGCTGATTTCCGAATTCATCCTGAACTGAGGGGCGAAGCCGATGACCGTGATCATGGACGGCCTGCTGGTGGCGGCGACGATCTTCGCCGGCACCTATTGCTGGGTGCTGTCGCGCCGAGTCCGGGCCCTGATGGACCTCGACAAGGGGCTCGGCGGCGCGATCACCACGATGACCCGCCAGATCGAACAGGCGAAGCTCGCGCTCGACGAGGCCAAGGCCGCCGGGCGGGGCAACCGCGACGAGCTGCAGGCGCTGATCGGCAAGGCCGATGCCGCGGCGGCACAGCTGCGCATGCTGATGGCGAGCCAGCGCGACTTCGACCGGCCCCGCGCCCCCCGCGCACGCACCGATTCCGCGGCGGCTCCGCGTGCCCGGTCCGTGCTCGACGAGCTGGTCGAGGAGGAGGCGCCGGCGCCGCGCCCCGAGATCGGGACTGCGGAGCGTCCGGTGCCGCGCCGTGCCGAACGGCCGCTCGACGACGACCCCACGCCGAAGCCGCGCGCGGTGGTGTCGTTCGATTCGATCCTGCGCAAGCCCCTCGCGCCGAAGCCGAAGGGCAAGAGCTCCGAGGATGATATCCTCGCCGCGCTCAGCGCGCTGGCAGACCCGCGGCGGAGCTGATCCCATGGCCCGGCTCCCCGCACGCGGCGCCATCGGCGGCGTCAGCCTGATCGTGTTCTGCTTCCTCGGCTCGGCGGCGCTGCGCGTCGGCGAGCACGGCCATGCCATCGCGCAGGAGATCGGCAACCTGACCGCGGTGGAAAGCGCGCCCGTCCCGGTCGCCGCCCCCGCCCCTGCCGATGCCGAGACGCTGCTTGCGGCGATCCGCGAGCGCGAGGCGCAGCTCGAGGCCGAATCGGCCCGGCTCGCCGAACGGGCGCAGACGCTCGAGGTGGCCGAGGCGAAGCTCGCCGAACAGCTCGCCGCCTTCGAGGTGGCCCAGCGCGGGCTGGAAGAGACGCTCGCGCTCGCCGACAGCGCGGCGGAACGGGACATCGCCCGGATGACCACGGTCTACGAGGCGATGAAGCCCGCCGATGCCGCGAAGATCGTCGAGAAGATGGAGCTGAACTTCGCCGCCGGGCTGGTGGTGCGGATGCGCCCCGAGCTCGCCGCACAGGTCCTGACCGGGATGGACCCCGAGCGCGCCTATGCCATCACCGTGATGGTGGCGAGCCGCAACGCCGCCGCGCCGCGCGAATAGGCCCGCGCCGTTCAGGTTCCGTTAACCGCGGTTTACCGCCGGTCAACCGGTTAACCCCACACCCCCCCGCATTTGAGGCTTTGTTAACGCGCCACCGTCTAGAAGATCGCGGGTGAGTAGCGGCGGGTGTGCCTGCCGGGAGTGAACGAGTGGGGTCGAGATGATCGGGATCGTGGGCATCGGCGTCGTCTTCGTGATGGTCTTCGGCGGCTATCTGTTCGCCGGCGGCAAGATCGGGATCATCCTCCACGCGCTGCCCTACGAGCTGATGATGATCGGGGGCGCGGCGGCCGGGGCGCTGATCATCGGCAACAACAAGTCGGCGATCAAGCACACGCTCAAGGACGTGGGCAAGGTCTTCAAGGGCCCGCACTGGAAGCCGCAGGATTTCCAGGACCTGCTCTGCCTGATGTTCCAGCTGATCCGCATCGCGCGGGCGAACCCGGTCGAGCTCGACAGCCATATCGAGGACCCGGGCGCCTCGCCGATCTTCAACGCCTATCCGCGCATCCTCGCCGATGCCGAAGCCGTGTCGCTGATCTGCGACACGCTGCGCTCGGCCTCGATGAACTACGACGACCCGCACCAGGTCGAGGAGGTTCTGGAGAAGCGGATCGAGGCGCACTACCATCACGCCCAGCATGGGGCGCATGCGCTGCAGACCATGGCCGACGGGTTGCCCGCGCTCGGGATCGTCGCGGCGGTGCTCGGTGTCATCAAGACCATGGCCTCGATCGACCAGCCGCCCGCGATCCTCGGCAAGATGATCGGCGGCGCGCTGGTCGGCACGTTTCTCGGCGTCTTCCTCGCCTATGGCATCGTCGGCCCCTTCGCCGTGCGGGTGCGCGCGGTGGTCGACGAGGACCAGCATTTCTACAACCTGATCCGCGAGGTGATGGTCGCGCATCTCTACAACCACGCGCCGAACATCTGCGTCGAGGTCGGCCGCCAGAACACGCCCGCGCCGCTGCGCCCGAGCTACAACGCGCTCGAGGAGGCGATTCGCGCCACGAAGCAGAGCATCGCGGCATGAGGAGGCTCACTCCGGGGCTCGGCGCGGCGCTGGCCGCCCTCGTCGCGGGGGCGGCCGCCGCGCAGGAAGGCGGGCCGATCCGGTCGGGCGAGCACGCGGATTTCTCGCGCATCGTCATGACGATCGAGCCGACGACCGAATGGTCGCTGGAGACCGGCGGGCGCAGCGCGACGATCTTCTTTCCGGGCAAGGCGCTCGACTTCACCACCGCCGACCTCTTCGTGCGGATGCCGCGCACCCGCGTGCTCGGCGTCCGGACCGAGCGGAGTGCTGCGGGCACCACGGTCAGCGTGCAGCTCGGCTGCGACTGCCGGGTCAGCACGCGGTTCGTCGGCGCGCGCTACCTCGCGCTCGACGTGCAGGACCGCGATGCGGCCACGTTCGCGGCCCAGCCGCCGGCGCTGGACGACCGGCCGGAGGCCGCCGCGCCCTCGGCCGCTTCGGAGGCCGAGGCGCTGGCCGAGGCCGAGGCGGAGGCCCGGGCGGCAGCCGAGGCCGAGGCGGCCCAGCTCGCGCGCGAGAACGAGGCGATCACCTCGGCCCAGCAGATCCTGATCGAACAGATCGAGCGCGCCGCTAACCAGGGGCTGATCCAGCTCGCCGGCGAGGAGCCGCTCGCCGCCCTGCGCGAGACGCCGCCCGTCGCGGTCGAGACCCCCGCCGCGCCACCCGCGCCCGAGACCGCCGCCCCGCCCGCGGTGGCCCCGGCCGAGGCGCCCGTCACCGACCTCGCCGCCGTCGATCCCGCCGATCCGCTGGCCGCGCTCGACGGCGAGAGCCAGGTGATCGCGACCACCGTCTTCGACCGCGACAGCTCCGCCGCCGCCGCCCGCTTCGCGCGCCAGACCGCCCCGGCGGAATGCCTGCCCGACACCGCGCTCGACGTCGGCCGCTGGACCAACGGCACGCCGCTGCACCACCAGGTGCCGCAGCTGCAGCGGCTGGTCGTGGGCGAATTCGACCGGCCGAACCCGGCGGCGGTACGCGACCTCGCCCGGCTCTACGTCCGCTTCGGCTTCGGCGCCGAGGCCGAGGGCATGATCGAGAGCTTCGGGGCGGACTTTCCCGAGCGCGCGCTCCTGACCGACCTCGCCCGGGTGGTCGAGCGCCGGCCGGTCGACGGGGATGGCCCGCTGTCGCTCGGGACCGCCTGCCCCGGCCGCCACGGGCTCTGGCTCGCCATCGCGGGCCAGCCCGCGGCGCTGGCGGACCCGCGGCTCTTCGGCACGGTCGAGGCCGCCTTCGCGGACATGCCGCCCGACCTGCGCCGGCTGGTCGCGCCGCCGCTGCTCGAGGGGTTGCTCGACAACGGGCGCGCGGCCGAGGCGGCGCGCATGTTCGAGATCGCCGACCGGCCCGGCGCGCCCGCCGATCCCGACCTGCGCCTCGCCGCCGCCCGCCTCGCCGCGGTCGAGGGCCGAGCGCAGGAGGGCGAGGCGGCTCTGGCGGCGCTCGTGGCGGATAACGCATGGAACGCCGCCGAGGCGCTGCAGCATCTGGTGCGCATCCGCATGGACCGGGGCGGCGAGGTGCCGCAACCCTGGCTGACCGATCTGGCCGCCGCCGCAGTCGAACGCCGCGGAACCCCGGCGGAATGGGACCTGCGCGCGCTGCGGGCCGAGGCGCTGGCGCGGAACGGCGCGCTCGGCGGCGCGCTCGCCGAGGTGGTGGCGCTGCGCGCCGACCTGCCGGCCCGCGCAGCGGCGTCCGACGAACTCGCGGTGCGGCTGATGGCCCGGGCCGATCCCGCCCGGACCGGCGGCGCCGCCTATGCCGAGGCGATCCTGAGCCACGAGGCCATGATCGGCCCGGCCCCGGTCAACGACGCGCCCCGCATCGCCATCGCCGGGCACATGACCGATCTCGGCCTGCCGAACGCGGCACTGGGGCTGCTCGCACCTGCGGTGGACCGTGAGGTCGCCGGCGCGCGCCTCCTCGCCGCGCGGGTCCATGTCGGCATGGGCCGGCCCGAACCCGCGCTCGCGCTGCTCCAGGGCCTGCCCGGCGAGGACGCCGGCCGGCTGCGCGCCCGCGCCCATGCCCAGCGCGGCGAATACGACCTCGCGCTGACCGAGATGGGCACCGCCGCCCCCGCCGAGGAGACCCTGCCCTATGCCTGGGCCTCGGGCGCCTGGGAGCGGGTCTCGGCGAGCACGGACGACCCCGAGCGCCTCGCCATGGCCGCCTTCATGCAGGCCCGCGGCGAGGACACCGCGCCGCCGGCGCGTCTCGATCCGGCGAGCCCCGCCGCGGCCTTCGTCGCCCCGGTGCCGAGCCTCGATTCCCCGAGCCTGCGGGCGGCCTACGAGCTGCTCGACAACGGCCGGCGGGTCGGCGGGCTGGTGCAGGGCCTGCTCGGAACCCCGGTCACCGCCACGCCCTGACCCGCCCGGCCCTTCGTGCGGCGACACCGGTGCCCCTCGCGCCGGATTGATTGCATATGCATGGAACGAGGCGTAGCATCGGCGCGTCCGGAATCGGACCCGCGACGAACCGGGGCCAGCGGCCAAGGTGCCCCGCGACAGGGAAGGGGTATAAATCCATGTCCGCCACGCAGGCATTGAACGATCTCGGCCGGATGCTGCTCTCCGGCGGGGTGGAGGTGGTCGATCTGACCGCGCCGCTCGGCCCCGACACGCCGCTCATCAAGCTGCCCCCGGACTTTGCCGTGAACACCCCCGCCGTCGAGATCCACAGGATCTCCGAATACGACAAGGCCGGTCCGTTCTGGGCCTGGAACTGGCTGAAACTCGGCGAGCATTCCGGCACGCATTTCGACGCGCCGATCCACTGGATCACCGGCAAGGACTATCCCGACGGTGCGACCGACACGCTGCCGGTGCAGAAGCTCGTCGCGCCCGCGAACGTGATCGACTGCTCGGCCGAGGCGGGGGCAAACCCCGACTTCCTGCTGAGCGCCGATGCGGTGCGCGCCTGGGAGGCGAAGCACGGCGCGATCGATGCCGGCGAATGGGTGCTGATGCGCACCGACTGGTACAAGCGCAACGGCTCGGAGGCCGAGTTCCTGAACGCGGACGAGACCGGGCCGCACAGCCCGGGGCCCACCGTCGACTGCATCGAATACTTGATAGAAAAGGGCGTCGTCGGCTGGGGCACCGAGACGGTCGGCACCGACGCGGGCCAGGCCGGCGGGATGGAGCCGCCCTTCCCCGCCCACAACCTGATGCACAAGGCGAACCGCTACGGCCTCGCCTCGCTCTGCCATCTCGACCGGCTGCCGCCCAAGGGCGCGGTGCTGATCGCGGCGCCGCTCAAGATCGTGCACGGCACCGGCAGCCCGATCCGCGCGCTCGCCCTCGTGCCGCGCTAAGGGCGCGGGCCATGGACGCGCCCTCGCGAAAGCCGGAGGACCTGGCGGCGCTCGGGCTGGAGAACTTCGCGCCCTACCTGATGAACCGAATCATGGGGCGCTACAACGAGTCGCTGCGCGAGGAGATGGCCGCGCTCGGCCTGACCACGCCCAAGATGCGTGCGCTCGCCACGCTCGCGGTGCATGACGGGCTGCAGATCTCGCATCTCGCGGTCTATTGCGTGACCGATCCCTCGACGCTGTCGCGCGCGCTCGACCAGCTCGAGGCCGACGGGCTGGTCCGGCGCGAGACCGACCCCACCGACGCGCGCGCGACCCGCATCCACCTGACCCCGGTCGGCCGCGCCGCCTTCGACCGGCTCTGGCCGACCATGGCGACGGCGCAGGAGCGGCTGTTCTCCGGCATCACGGAGGAGGAGCGCGCCGCCTTCACCGCCACGCTCCAGCGCATCCTGCGCAACATCCGGCGACACGAACTCTGAGGGCTGGCCATGGCCGAACGGTCCTTCGCGCGGGAAGTCGAGAAGCTCCGGCTCGGGGAGGGCGAGACCTTCTCGGGCGAGGGGATCCTCGCCATCACCAAGGCGCTGCTGCAATGCGGGGTCGGCTATGTCGGCGGCTATCAGGGGGCGCCGATCAGCCACCTGATGGACGTGCTGTCCGATGCGCAGGACATCCTGGGCGAGCTCGGCGTGCATTTCGAGGCCTCGGCCTCGGAGGCGACCGCGACCGCGATGCTCGCGGCCTCCGTCCACTACCCGATCCGGGGTGCGGCCACCTTCAAGTCCACCGTGGGCCTGAACGTCGCCTCGGACGCGCTGGCGAATCTCGCCTCGGGCGGGGTCACGGGCGGCGCGCTCCTGATCGTCGGCGAGGACTATGGCGAGGGTTCCTCGATCATGCAGGAGCGCAGCCACGCCTTCGCGATGAAGAGCCAGGTGTGGCTCTTGGACCCGCGCCCGAACCTGCCCTCCATCGTCGCAGCGGTCGAGCACGGCTTCGCGCTCTCGGAGGCATCGAACACGCCGGTCCTCCTGCAGGTGCGCATCCGCTGCTGTCACGTGACGGGCAGCTTCAGGGCCAAGGACAACGTCCGGCCGCCGATGACCGTGGCCGACGCGCTGGCCCGGCCCATGCGCGACACCCAGCGCATCGTCCTGCCGCCCGCCTCGTTCCTGCACGAGCAGGAGAAGGTGACGAAGCGCCTGCCCGCCGCGCTCGCCTATATCCGGGAGCACGGGCTGAACGAGACCTTCGGCCCCGCGCAGGCGCCGGTCGGGATCATCTGCCAGGGCGGCATGTACAACGGGGTGATCCGGGCGCTGCAGCGGCTCGGCCTCGCCGACATCTGGGGCGAGACGCAGGTGCCGCTCCATGTCCTCAACGTGACCTACCCCCTCGATGCCGAGGCGCTGACCGGGTTCTGCCGGGGCAAGGACGCGGTGCTGATGGTCGAGGAGGGCCAGCCCGCGCATCTGGAGGAGGTGCTCGGCGCGATGCTCTACAAGGCGGGCGCGACCACGCGGCTCGAGGGCAAGGGGATGCTGCCGGCTGCGGGCGAGCTGACCGGGCAGTTGATGCTCGACGGGATCGGCGGGTTCCTGCGCCGATACGCCGGCGACCTGCTGGCGCCCGAGCACCGCGCGCCGAACCGCCCCGCCCCGCCCGACCTGAGCGCGCTCGCGCAGAACGTGCCGGCGCGCCCGCCGGGGTTCTGCATCGGCTGTCCCGAACGGCCGATCTTCGCCGCGACGAAGCTCGTGGAACAGGAGCTCGGGCCACACCACATCGCGTCCGACATCGGCTGTCACCTCTTCTCGATCATGCCGCCGTTCGAGCTCGGCGCGACGACCATGGGCTACGGCCTCGGGCCCGCCTCGGCCTCGGCCTTCAACGCGCCTGACGCCGAGCGGCGCTCGATCAGCTTCGTGGGCGACGGGGGCGTCTGGCACAACGGCCTGACCTCCTCGGTCGGCAATGCGGTCTTCAACCGCAACGACGGGGTGATCGTCATCGTCGACAACCACTATTCCGCGGCGACCGGCGGGCAGGACATCCTGTCCTCGCGCGCGACGAACCGCACGAAATCGACGCAGCACCCGATCGCCAAGGCGGTCAGGGGCATGGGCGTCGACTGGGTGCGCGAGATCGACCGGACCTACGACGTCGGCCGGATGCGCAAGGTGCTGAAGGAGGCGCTGACCACCAGGGAGAAGGGGCCGAAGGTGATCATCGCCTCCTCGGAATGCATGCTGAACCGCCAGCGGCGCGAGGCGCCGATCCTGAAGCGCGCAGCCGCCGAGGGCCGCCGGGTGGAGCAGCGGCGCTTCGGCGTCGATGCGGCGGTCTGCACCGGAGACCACGCCTGCATGCGGCTGTCGGGCTGTCCGTCGCTGACCGTGCGGCGGCTCGACGACCCGCTGCGCGACGACCCGGTGGCGCATATCGACCAGAACTGCGTCGGCTGCGGCAACTGCGGCGAGGTGGCCGATGCCGCCGTGCTCTGCCCCTCGTTCTACGAGGCGCGGCGGGTTCGGAACCCCAGCGCATGGGACCGGTTCTGGCACCGGCTGAACCGCCGCGTCGTCAGCTGGGTCCAGCGCCGCCGCGAATCGCGCCGGCTGGTCTTCGAGGCGGCGCCGTGAAGCGCGAGACCTTCACCCCCGCCCTGCCGGGGCAGGTCATCAAGCTCGCAATCCTTGCGGTCGGGGGCCAGGGTGGCGGCGTGCTGACGAACTGGATCACCGCGCTCGCCGAATCGCAGGGGTACTGGGCGCAGGCCACCTCGGTCGCCGGCGTCGCCCAGCGGACGGGCGCGACGATCTACTATTTCGAGATGGCGCCGCGGGATCCGGCGCGGCCGGACCGCGCCCCGGTCTTTGCGCTGTCGCCCGCGCCGGGCGACGTCGACATCCTGATCGCGGCGGAACTGGCCGAGGCCGGCCGCGCCATCCTGCGCGGCTTCGTCACCGAGCGCACGACGCTGATCGCCTCGACCCACCGCATGCTCGCGGTGGCCGAGAAGATCGTGCCGGGCGACGGGCGCGCCGATGCCGCGACGGTGCTCGACCATGCCCGCAGCGCCGCCGGCCGGCTGGTCGCGCTCGACATGGAGGAAGCGGCGCAGGCGGCGGGCGCCCATGTGTCGGCCGCGCTCTTCGGTGCGCTCGCCGCCTCGGCCGCCCTGCCCTTCCCGCGCGGCGCCTTCGAGGCGACGATCCGCGCCGCCGGCCGCGGGGTCGAGGCGAGCCTCGCCGCCTTTGCCGCCGCCCACGACCGGGCGTTGGCGCCGGAGGAGGCGCCACCTGCCTCTGCCCCCGCGCCGGTGCTGCCGCCCCCCGCCGGCCCGGAGCCGCTCCTCGCGGAATGGCAGGCCCTCGCCGCCCGCGCTGCCGCATATCCCGCGCCGGTCGCCGCGATGGCCGCGCACGGGCTGGCGAAGGTCGTCGACTTCCTCGACCTCGACTACGGCCGGGAATATCTCGACCGGCTCGACCGGGCGGTCGCGACCGGCGATGCCGGCTTCGCCAGTTCCGCGGCCAAGCACCTCGCCAACGCCATGGCCTATGACGACCTGCCGCGGGTCGCCGACCTGAAGCTGCGCGCCGCCCGCAGCGCCCGCATCCGGACCGAGACCGGCGCCGAGGAGGCGGAACCGGTGCAGGTCATCGAATACTTCCACCCCCGCATGGCCGAGGCCGCCGCGACGCTGCCCGCGGGGTTGGGCCGCTGGCTGAGCGCGCGGCCGCGGCTGATGGCGCGCCTCGACCGGGTGGTGGACCGCGGCCGGCGCATCCGCAGCGACCGGATCGGCGGGGTCCTGCTGCTCTCGGCCGTCGCGGCGCTGCGCCCGCACCGCCGGCGGCTGCTGCGCCACCGGGGCGAGACGGCGCATCTCGACGCCTGGTTCGACCTCGCGCTCGGCACCCACGCGACCGACCCCGCGCTCGCCACCGAGGTGCTGAACGCCCGGCGCCTCATCAAGGGCTATTCCGACACCCATGCCCGCGGGCTGTCGAAATACGACCGGGTGCTCGGCGCGCTGCCGCTGCTCGCGGGCCGCGCCGACGCCGCCGACTGGCTGCGCCGCCTGATCGCCGCGGCGCTGCAGGACCCCGAGGGCCGCGCCCTCGACGGCGCGATCCGCACGGTGGAGAGCTTCGCTACGCCTTCCTGACGAATTCCGCGAAGGCCTCGGCATAGTCGGGATGCCAGCGCGACAGGGCCGGGCGGTTCTCGACGATGTCGCCCGCCGCCCAGAGGATGCGGCGTTCGTCGAGCGCGCGGGTCACGTCGTTGTCGGGACAGAGGATGTAGAAATCCCCCGCGTCGAGCCGCGCGAGCATGAAGTCGGCGGTCTCCTCGGGCGTCCAGGCCCCCGCCGGCTTCTCGGTCCGCCCGCGCGCGGTCAGCCCGGTCCAGACGAAGCCCGGGATCATCAGATGCGCGGTCACGGCACAGCCCTCGGTCCCGCGCAGCTCGTGCGCGAGCGCCTCGGCAAAGACCTTCACCCCGGCCTTCGAGACGTTGTAGGCCGGATCGCCCGGCGGCGTGGTGATGCCCTGCTTCGAGCCGGTGACGATCACCGCGCCGGGCCGGCCCCGCGCGATCATGCCCGGGACGAAGGCCCGCGCGCCGTGGATCACGCCCCAGAGGTTGACCGCCAGCACCCGCTCCCACGCCTCGACCGGCCCGAAGAGACTGCTGCCCGGCTGGATGCCCGCGTTCAGCATCACCACGTCCGCGCCGCCGAGGCGCGCGGTCACGGCCTGCGCGAAATCCGCCATCGCCGCGGGATCGGAGATGTCGGCCACCTGCGTCATCACCTCGCCGCCGATCGCCGCGGCGGCCGCCGCCAGTGCCGCCGCGTCGAGATCGGCGATCGCCACCCGCATCCCCCGCTCCGCGAACCGCTTCGCCGCGGCGAGGCCGATGCCCCCCGCGCCGCCGGTGACCACCGCGACCGAACCCGCCTTCAGTGCCGGATGTGTCATCGTCTCCTCCTCTCAGGCCCCCTGCCGCTTGGCCCGCGCCTCGAGCCAGCTCACCAGCCGCACCAGCGGCCACAGGATCATCAGGTATATCAGCGCCGCCGAGATCAGCGGCGAGGGATTTGCGAAAAGCGCCTGCGCATCGGTCGCCTGTTTCAGCAGGTCCGGCATCGCCACCACCGAGGCGAGGGATGTATCCTTGGCGATCGCCACGCAGTTCGAGGTCTGCGCCGGCGTCGCGATCCGCACCGCCTGCGGCAGGACCACCTTCCACAGCACCACCGGGAACGGCAGGCCGAGCGCCGCGGCCGCCTCGAACTGGCCCCCGGGGATTGCCTCGACGCCCGCCCGGAACACCTCCGCCGTATAGGCCGCGAGGATCATCGAGAGCGCGAGGCTCGCCGAGGTGAAGGCGCTGAACCTGAGCCCCACGAAGGGCAGCGCGTAGTAGATCACGATCAGCACCACCAGCATCGGCAGCGCCCGGAAGATGTCGATGAAGCCGATCGCCAGAAGCCGCAGCGGCAGCGGGGCGTAGAGCCGGGCGAGGCAGAGGACGACGCCCGCGATCCCGCCGCAGATCACCGCCGTCACCGTCAGCTTCACGGTGTTGACCAGCCCGCGCAGGAGCATGGGCAGCGTCTGCGCCATGACCTCGAGATTGAAGAAGTAGAAAGCCAGCTCGGCCATGGACCCCGCCCCGGAACGGACCGCGTGAGACGGACCGGGCGCGGACCGCCGCCCGCGCCCGGCTGATGCTAACCGGACAGTCTCACTCGTAGGGCGGCAGACCGAGCGCCGTGGTCGTCGAGGGTCCGGGCTCGCTGTCGGCGCCGAACCACTTCTTGTAAAACTCGAGCATGGTCCCGTCCTCCTTGATCGCGCTGATCGTGTCGCTGACCTGATCGAGCAGAGGGTGGTCCTTGGTCATCATGATCGCGTACTTGTCGCCCGAGGGGATCCGCTCGACCACGTGCATCTGCGGCATCGACTGGAAGGCGAACTCCATGCCGGTGATGTCGCTGATCGCCCCGTCGGCCCGGCCGAGCTGGGTGTCGAGGATCATGTCCTGCTGGTTGTTGTAGCCCCGCACCTCGGCGAAGCCCATCGCCTCCTTGTTCGCCTGCGCCCAGATGTCGCCGGTCGAGGAGGATAGCACCGCGACGACCTTGCCGCGCATGTCCTCGAGGCTGGTGATGCCCGAGGTGCGGTTCGAGGCGAGCGCGAGGTCGGCGTCGTAATAGGCCTGGGTGAAGGACTGGCTCTGCAGGCGCTCGTTGGTGATGGTGATCGAGCTGATCGCCATGTCGATGCGCTGGGAGCTCGTCGCCGCGAAGAGCGCCTGGAAGCCCATGTCCTCGATCTGAACCTCGGCTCCCATGCGCCGCGCGATCTCGTTCACGAGATCGACCTCGAAGCCCTCGAAGGTGCCGTCGGTCTGCTTCACCTCCCAGGGCGGGTTCGCCGCATAGGCGCCGACGCGCAGCACGGTCTGCGCCTGCGCGGCCAGTCCCGCCGCCGCGGCCAGCCCGAGGCCGAAGGCCAGCGATTTCAGCAAGGTTCTCATCTTCCCGTCTCCCTGTTGATCCGGCGCCGTCGCCCGCGCCGGGGTTGCCTTGAACTCAGTCCGCCAGCATGCGCGCGACCCGCCGGCAGGCTTCCGCCAGCTCTTCCGGGTCGCGGCAGATGCACATGCGCAGATGCGCGCGAGAGGCCTCGCCGAAGAGCCAGCCCGGCGCCAGCCCGACGCGGGCCTCCTGCAGGAGCCGCCGGCAGAGATCGGCGGAATCGCTCTCGCCCTCGATGCTGAAGAAGACGTACATCCCGCCGAGCGGCTTTTCCGGCAGGCGGATGCGGTTGACCGGGCCGAGGATGCCATAGGCGATGTCGACCCCCGCCCGGCAGCGGTCGCGCGTCGCCCGGGCGAAATCCTCGCCCTGCTGCAGCGCCGCCAGCGCGCCGGCCTGGATGAAGGAGGCGGTGCCGCTGTTGATGTACTGGGTCATCGCCGCCAGCGCCGGCCCGACCGAGGGCGGATGGGTCAGCCAGCCGATCCGCCAGCCGGTCATCGCCCAGGCCTTGGAGAAGCCGTTGACCGCCAGCGCGAGGTCCTCGTCCTCGGCGAGCGCGAGGATCGAGGGCGCGCTCTCGCCCGCGAAGCTCAGCCGGTTGTAGAGCTCGTCGCTGACGATCCAGATGCCGCGTTCCCGCCCGAAGTCGAGCAGCGCCGCCAGTTCCTCGGCCGAGGCCGTCCAGCCGAGCGGGTTCGAGGGCGTGGAGAACATGATCGCCCGGGTGCGCGCGTCGCAGGCGCGCTTCACCGCGTCGAGGTCCATGCGCCAGCGCCCGCCCTCCTCGCGCAGCGCGACGGGGCGCGGCTCGGCGCCGACGACGTGGATCGCGTGGCGGATGTTCGGCCACTGCGGCTCCAGATAGACGACGTTCGTGCCCATCTCGGCGATCAGCTGCACCGCGAGATAGACCGCCTGCATCCCGCTCGGCGTGACGATGGACCGGTCGACGCCGATCGGCCGCCCGTGCAGCCGGGTCTGGTACTCCGCCAGTGCGGCGGTCAGCGGCGGCCAGCCGCGCATGTCCGGCACATAGAAGGTCTCGCCCCGGTCGAGGGCTTCCTTCGCGGCCTCGCGGATGAAGGCGGGCGTCACCTGGTCGCCCTCGCCGTACCAGAGGGTGATGACGTCGGGGATCTCGCGCGCCAGATGCGCCAGCCGCGCGATGTTCTCGACCTGCAGGTCGCGGATCTGCGGCCGGATGCGCGTCTCGGCGTGCGCGCCCGAAGCCATCACGCCCTCCGGCAGGGTTGCGGGGCGGGACGGCGCGGACGGAGCATTCGGACCCTCGGGATCGGTGCGGATATGGGAACGCTAGCCGGATACTGTATCCATTTCAACGTTGAAGTTTAGCCTTGTTCTCGCCATAGTCGGCCTTGTTCCGCAAACCCCGGGGATGTCGCCCTTGCCCGTCACGCGCCGCCGGATCGTCCAGCCCGAATCGATGCGGGTGCAGATCCTCGAGGACCTGCGCCAGCGCCTGCAGGGCATGGAATTCGGCCCTGAGGACCGGCTGGTGGACACCGACATCGCCCGCGCCTACGGCACCTCGCGCATGCCCGCGCGCGAGGCGCTGATGCTGCTCGCGAACCAGGGCTTCCTGCGCCAGACCAGCCGCGGCTTCGTGATCCCGGTGCTGACGCCGGACGACATCCGCGACATCTTCGAGGTGCGGAAGCTGCTGGAGCCGCACGCCGCCGCCCGCGCCGCCGCGGCGCTGAGCGCCCGCGACATCGCCCGGCTCGACGCGGCGCACGGCCGGGCACGGGCCGCCACCGAGCCGCGCGCTTTGATGCTCGCCAACATGGAGTTCCGCGCCGCCTGGATCGAGGCGCTGCCGAACCGGCGGCTGCGCGACGCGATCGAGGGCTTCTCCGACCACGCCCAGGCGGTGCGCATCGCCACCCTGCGCGAGCCGCGGGTGCAGGCGGCGGTGATCGAGGGCGTCGGCCGGCTCCATGCCGCCTTCGCCGCCCGCGACCCGGAGGCCGCCCATGCCGCCATGGCCGACTTCATGGCCGCGGCCGAGCGGGAATACTTCCGCTGCGCCGAGGCGGCCGCGCGATGACCCATCCGCTGCACGAACCCCACCGGCTGAAGCTCGGCGTCTTCTCGATGAACGCCGACGGCGGGCTCGCGATCACCACCGTGCCGGAACGCTGGCGGGCGGGCTGGGCCGAGAACCTCGAAGCCGCGCGCATCGCCGATCAGGCCGGGCTCGACTTCCTGCTGCCGATCGCCCGCTGGGCGGGCTTCGGCGGCGCGACGCGCGCGCGCGAATGGTCGTTCGAGACCTTCACCTGGGCCGCGGCGCTCGCCGCCGCCACGCGCCGCATCGCGCTCTTCGCCACGGTGCACGTTCCCCTCGTCCACCCGCTCTACGCGGCGAAGGCGCTCGCCACGGTCGACCATGTCTCGGACGGGCGCGCGGGGCTCAACATCGTCTGCGGCTGGAACCCGACCGAGTTCGCCATGTTCGGCACGACCCCGGAGGAACGCGGCTACGACCGCGCCGCGGAGTGGATCACGGTTGTGGAACGCGCCTATGCCGCGACCGGGCCCTTCGACTTCGAGGGGGAATACTACCGGCTGAAGGGCGTCGTCAGCCGCCCGGCCAGCCTCCAGCAGCCGCGCCCCGTCACCATGAACGCGGCCTTCGGCGGACCCGGCCGCGACTTCGCCGCGCGGCACTGTGACTTTCTCTTCTCCACCTTCACCGACATCGCCGACGGCCGCCGCCATCTCGCCGACATCCGCGCCCGCGCCACCGCGGCGGGCCGCGAGGTCGGCGCGTACACCGTCGCCCACGTGGTCTGCCGCCCGACTCAGGCCGAGGCCGAGGACTACTACGACCGCTACGCCCGCGACCTCGCCGACCATGCCGCGGTCGACGCCCACATGGCCGGCAAGCAGGCCTTCTCGCATTCCCACGACGACCGCGCCTATGCCGAATACCGCCAGCGTTTCGCCGGCGGCGCCGGGACCTATCCGCTGGTCGGCACGCCGGAGCGCATCGCCGAGACGCTGGCCGAGATCGCCGCCGAGGGCTGGCAGGGCGTCGCGCTCAGCTTCGTGAACTACGCCGCCGAGCTGCCCGACTTCTGCCGCACCGTGCTGCCGCGCCTGCGCGCCGCAGGCCTGCGCGCTTCCTGAAAGGAGAGACGATGTTCGACCCCGCCGCCCCCCGCCTGAAGAAGCGCCTCGAGGCCGGCGAGTCCATCGGCGCGCACTGGTTCTCGATGGGATCGCCCGCGCTCGTCGAGACGGGGCTGGCGACGGGGCCGGACGCGGTGGTGATCGACATGCAGCACGGTCTCTGGGACCGCGCCGGGCTCGAGGTCGCCGTCGGCCTGTGCCCGCCCGCCGTGCCCTGCCTCGTGCGGACCGCGGACGACAGCGACACGGCGCTGGCCAACGCGCTCGACGCCGGCGCGGAGGGTGTGATCGTGCCCATGGTGCAGTACGCGGCACAGGCCGCCCGCGCCGCGGCGGGCGCCCATTATCCGCCGCGCGGTCGCCGTTCGGCCGGCGGCGTCCGGCCGTTCCGCACCTTCGGCGCCTACCGCGCCGGGACCGACGCGGCGATCACCGTGGGCGTGATGATCGAGACCGCCGAGGCGGTGGCCGAGGCCGCCGCCATCGCCGCGGTGCCGCTCGTCGATTTCGTCTTCATCGGCTCGGGCGACCTCGGCATCTCGCTCGGCGGCGACGCGGCCGCGCTCGAGGCCGCCGTCGCGCAGGTGCTCGCCGCCTGCAATGCCGCCGGCAAGCCCTGCGGCATCTTCACGCCGAGCGCCGCCGAGGCCCGGCGCCGCGCCGCCGAGGGCCACCGGTTCGTGATCGTCTGCACCGACATCATCGACATCGGCCATGCCTTCGCCCGCTCGCAGGCGGAGTGGCGCGCGCCTCAGTCGTAGAAATCCGGCGCCTTGCGCAGCATGGGCCACTGCGCCGGGTCGTGACCCCAGATCACCAGCGCGCGCTCGCCCGCGGCCAGCGCCACCAGCCGCGCGGCGCTCGCCCGCGCGGCCGGCGGGTCCTCCGCCCCGGCGAAGCCCTCGGCGATCTCGTCGGGTCGCGAGACCGCGTCGCCGGTCAGCAGCACCGCGCCCGTGACCCGCAGATGCACCAGCGCGGCCAGCTGCCCCGGCGCATGGCCCGGCACCAGGAGGAGGCGCAGCCCCGCGCAGAGCGCCCGGTCCTCGGTCAGCGTGACATACTCCGCCGCGGGCCAGTCGATCGGCTGCACCCCGCCCCAGTAGCTCGGCCGGGGCAGCGCGCGTTCCGCGGCACCGATCATGATCGGCACCCCGGGAAAATCGCCGATCCCGCCCACGTGGTCGATGTGCCCGTGGGTGATCACCAGGAGGTCGATGTCGGCGGGAGAGATTCCGATCCGGGCGAGCTGGGCCGCCGGAAGGTGCTCCGGCCCGCAGGCCAGCACCTCGCCGAATTCGGTCAGCCGGTCCTCGGCGGCGGCCGCCGCGGCGTCCCCGGCGTATTTCGCCGGGAACCCGGTGTCGATCAGCACGTTGGCGCCGGCGTCGGTCTGCACCAGATAGCCGCAGATCCCGATCACCCGGCCGTTCGCATGGACCCGGAAGAGCCCGTAGTCGAGCACGAAGAGCCGCGCGGCCCGGCCCGGGATCATGCCGGCAGAACGCCGCCGAGCTCGTCCTCCACATGCGCGGCGATGATCTCGTCGAACGAGGATTCCGCGCGGAAGCCCAGCGCCTCGGCCCGGCTCGCGTCGAAGCGCGTCGCCCAGCCCGCGACGATGCCCGCGATCACCGGGTCGGGCTCGCGCCGGATCAGCGCCACCGCCCGGTCGCCCGCGACCCGCCGGAGCGCCTCGATCTGCTCGGCCACGGTTGCCGAGAGGCCCGGCATCGTCAGGTTCCGCCGCGGCCCGACGCGCTCGAGGTCGAGCGTCAGCGCATGGCGCAGGAACCCGACCGCTGCCCGCGGGCTCGCGTGCCAGTGGCGCACGGTGTCGGGCACCGGCAGCACCGCCTCCTTACCCACGAGCGGCTCGCGCAGGATGTTGGAGAAGAAGCCCGAGGCCGCCTTGTTCGGCGCCCCCGGCCGGATGCAGATCGTCGGCAGCCTCAGCCCGATGCCGTCGAAGAACCCGCGCCGGGAATAGTCGGCCAGCATCAGCTCGCCCATCGCCTTCTGCGTGCCGTAGCTCGTCAGCGGCGTCAGGTGGAATTCGCCGGGGATCGTCTCGGGGAACGGCGCGCCGAAGACCGCGATCGAGGAGGCGAAGACCACCCGCGGGCGGTAGTCGGGCTGCGCGCGGATCGCCTCGAACAGGTAGCGCGTGCCGTCGAAATTGACCGCATAGCCCTTGTCGAAATCCGCCTCCGCCTCGCCCGAGACGACGGCGGCGAGGTGGAAGATCGCGTCGGGCCGGCCCGCGACCAGCGCCTCGACCGCCGCCCGGTCGGTGACGTCGAGCCGCTCCGCCGTCACCGGCACGGGCGCGCCGGCCGGCATTTCGGGCGCGATCGCATCGACAAGCGTCAGCCGGTCGAGCCCCGCCGGCGGCTCGGCGAGAAGCGAGCCCGTCAGCTTGCGGCCGATCATTCCGGCCGCCCCGATGATCACGATCTGCATTCGAGGATCCTTTTTGCTCTTGCACCCGCCCTAGCACGGGCGCTCTTTCTCTGACAATCGCGCCTTCCCCCGGGAGCCACATGCAAAACGCCGACGAACTCGCCCGCCGCCTCGACCCCGAGACCGTCCTGGTCACGCCCGAGGACATCGCCCCCTATCTGCGCGACTGGTTCGGCGAGGACCGCGGCACCGCCTGCGCGGTGCTGCGCCCGCGCTCGACGCCCGAGGTCGCCGAGATGGTGCGCCTCTGCGCCGAGCTCGGCCTCGGCATCGTGCCGCAGGGCGGCAACACCGGGCTCGTCGACGGGGCGATGCCCGACGGCCGCGGCCAGGTCGTGCTCGCGCTCGGCCGGATGAACCGGATCCGCGACCTCGCGCCGGACGACTTCTCGGTGGTGGCCGAGGCGGGTTGCATCCTGCAGAGCGTCAAGGACGCGGCCGCGCAGCACGGCATGATGCTGCCGGTCTCGCTCGGCGCGCAGGGCACGGCGCAGATCGGCGGCATCGTCTCGACCAATGCCGGCGGCATCAACGTGCTGCGCCACGGCATGACGCGTGAGCAGGTATTGGGCCTCGAGGTGGTGCTGGCCGACGGCACGGTCTGGAACGGGCTCTCGACGCTGCGCAAGGACAACACCGGCCCGGACCTGAAGCAGCTCTTCATCGGCGCCGAGGGGACCTTCGGCGTGGTCACCGCCGCGGCGCTGCGCCTCGTGCCCGCGCCGGTCGTCACCGCGAGCGCGCTGATCGGCCTGCCCGGCCTCGCCCAGACCACCGCCGCGCTGCGCCTCGCCCGGCGGGCCTGCTGCGACCTCCTGTCGGCCTTCGAGTTCCTCACCCCTACCGCCATGGACCTCGCGCTCGAGGCGACGCCGGGCGGGCGGCTGCCGCTGTCGCGGCCCTCCGGCACCTACGTGCTCATGGAACTCGCCGCCTCGGGCCGGATCGACCTCGTCGCGCTCCTCGAGGCCTTCCTCGCCCAGGCTTCGGACCAGGGGCTGGTGATGGACGGCGTGATCGCCACATCCGACGCCCAGGCCGCCCGGCTCTGGGCCCTGCGCGAGGCGGTGAACGCGGCCCAGGCCCGGCGCGGTCCGCATCTGCGCAGCGACGTCTCGGTGCGGCTGTCGGACCTTCCGGCCTTCACCGAGGCCGCCTGCACCGAGATCGAGACCGCGGTGCCCGGCGCGCTCGTCGTCGCCTACGGCCATATCGGCGACGGCAACGTGCATCTGAACGTCATGCCGCCGCCCGGCCTCGACCCGGAGGCCTGCACCGCCGCGCTCGCCACCGCCAAGCGCATCCTCTACGACCACGTGGACCGCTGGCAGGGCAGCATCAGCGCCGAGCACGGCATCGGGCGGCTCAAGCGCGCGGAATGGGACGCGCGGCTCGACCCGGTGGAACGGGGCCTCCTCGACGGGCTGAAGCGCGCGCTCGACCCCGCCGGCCGGATGAACCCCGGCTGCCAGCGCGCCTAGCCCTTCGGGCGTCCCGCCAGCGTCAGCCACAGGCCGGAATGATCGACGTCGCCGGCCTGCTCCAGCGTCTCGCGCAAGAGATCGAGGCTCAGCCGGGCATAGGGCATCGGCGCGCCGGCCGCCTGCCCTGCCCGCTCGGCGTTCTCGAGGTCCTTGATGTGGCTCGTGGTCCGGCCGCGGGTGGTGAAGTCCTGCGCGATCATCCGCGCACCGTGCACCTCGAGAATGCGGCTGCCGGCGAAGCCCCCGCCGATCGCCTCGCGCACCTTGGCGGGGTCCGCCCCCGCACGTTCGGCGAAGACCAGCGCCTCGGCCACCGCGCCGATGGTGGTGCCCACGATCATCTGGTTGGCGAGCTTGGCGATCTGCCCCGCCCCGGAGGGTCCCACCAGCACCGGATGGCCCATCGCCTCGAGGACCGGCCGCACCCGCTCGAAGACCGCCGGATCGCCGCCCGCCATGATCGAGAGCGTGCCCGCCTCGGCCCCGACCGTCCCGCCCGAGACCGGCGCATCCACATGCGCCACGCCCCTGGCCGCGAGGCCCGCCGCATGCTCGCGCGCCTCGGCGGGCCCGATCGAGCTCATGTCGACGACGACGCTGCCCGGCGCCATCGCCCCGGCGACCCCGCCCTCGAACAGCACCCGGCCGACGACCGCGCCGTTCTCCAGCATGGTGATGAGCACGTCCGAGGCCGCGGCACAATCCGCGGCGCTCGCCGCGACCTCCGCCCCGTCCGCCGCCAGCGCCGCGGCCTTTTCCGGCGTGCGGTTCCAGACCGTCACCGGGAAGCCCGCCTTCAGCAGGTTGCGCGCCATCGGCGCCCCCATCAGCCCGATGCCGATCACGCCCACTCTCAGCTGCGCCATGCGTCCCTCCGTCCGGTCTTGTGCGGGCGGCAGAAGATGGCCTAAATCCGGGATGTTCAAGGCCTGAACCTGCCGGGCCCCGCCAGCCGAGGCCTTCATGCTCCGCGCCCTCTCCGACCATCGTCTCGGCGTCCTGCTCGCGCTGCTCGGCATGCTGATGTTCGCGCTCAACGACACGATGGGAAAGTGGCTGGTCGCCACCTACACGGTCGGGCAGGTCCTGCTGATCCGCAGCGCCGCGGCGCTGATCGTGCTGGCGCCGCTCCTCTGGCGGGCGGGCGCCACGCTCTGGCGGGTGGAGCGTCCCCGCGTGCAGGTCCTGCGCGTCGTCTGCTCGACCTTCGAGGTCTTCTGCTTCTACGTCGCGGTCATCACCCTGCCGCTCGCCGACGTGATGACCTACTGGCTGGCGGCGCCGATCTACATCGCCGCGCTCTCGCCGTTCCTCCTGGGCGAGCGGGTCGGGCCCTGGCGCTGGGGGGCGATCCTGCTCGGCTTCGTGGGCGTCGTCGTGGCGCTCAGGCCCGGCGTCCAGCCGCTCGACACCGCGGTGCTGGTCTCGCTCGCGGGCAGCCTCGCCTTCGCCTTCATGGTGGTCTCGGGGCGGATGCTGCGCGGCACGCCGGACACGACGCTCGTCTTCTGGCAATGCGCGGGCGCGCTCGTCGCGGGGCTCGCGCTCGCGCCCTTCGGCTGGGTGCCACCGACCGCCTTCGACCTCGGCCTGCTCGCGCTTCTCGGCGTGGTGTCGATGGTGGCGCATGTCTGCATCAACCGCTCGCTGAAGCTCGCCGACGCGGCGACCATCGCGCCGCTGCAATACACGCTGCTGCTCTGGGCGGTGATCTTCGGCTGGCTGTTCTTCGGCGACCTGCCGGAGCCCGCGCTGCTCGCCGGGGCGGCGATCATCGTGGCCTCGGGCCTGGTGATCTGGTTCCGCGAGACGCGGATCCGTCGGCGGCTGCGCGGCTAGCCGCGCCGGGCACGCGGGGCCGCCACATACGCTTGCCCTCCGGACCGGATCAGCGGA
>CAZNSP010000036.1:0-33252 GCA_964575795.1 uncultured Rhodobacterales bacterium | reverse complement strand
ATCCTCACCCCGCCAGAGCAGCGGGCAACGACCTTTTTCAGCAGCCTGCTAGAGTGATTGGGCTCGTTTGTGGACACTATCGTTCGGCACAAGATCGTTCGGACGGGCATCACGCGGGCATTTCTTTCTTCGCGCGCTCGACATCCATCAGAAGATTAATTGACAATATTCGTGATGATTGATGAAAAACTTTCAGTATAATGCTCAATACACTACAACAATATAGATAATAACCCGGATCGCCTCTCGAAGCAAAGCACTGGGCCAACCGGACGCCATCCCTACGCCGCCACCCCCATCTCCCGCCGCCGCTCGGCCATCCAGTCGCCCAGCGCCTTCGCCTCCGCCTTGCTCAGCCGCAGGCCGAGTTTGGAGCGGCGCCAGAGGATGTCGGCGGGGGCCTGGGCCCATTCCTTGTCCATGAGCCAGGTGACTTCGGCTTCGGTCAGGTCGTGGCCGAAGACGCGGCCGAGGTCTTCGGCACGCCGGGCGGCGCCGAGGATTACGCGCGCCTCGGTTCCGTAGGCGCGGACCAGGCGTTTCGCCCAGGCCTCGGTCAGGAAGGGATAGGCGGTCAGGAGTGCATCGACCATCCGGCCGACCTCGTCGTGGCGGAAGTCGCCGCCGGGGAGCGGCACGCGGGCGGTCCAGTCGGCGCGGAGGCCGGGGAAGAAGGGCGCGAGCTTCTTCATCGCGCTCTCGGCCAGGCGGCGGTAGGTGGTGATCTTGCCGCCGAAGACGTTGAGGAGCGGCGCTCCGCCGCCCTGGGTGTCGACCGAGAGCACGTAGTCCCGGGTCGCCGCCGTCGCGGATTTCGCCCCGTCGTCGTAGAGCGGGCGGACGCCCGAGTATTTCCAGACCACGTCCTCGGCCCGCACCGGCTCGCGGAAGTATTCGGAGGCGGCGGCGCGGAGGTAGTCGGCCTCCTCGTCGGTGCAGTGGACCTCGCCCGGGGCGGCGCGGTGGTCGCGGTCGGTGGTGCCGATCAGGGTGAAGTCGGTCTCGTAGGGGATGGCGAAGACGATGCGCCCGTCGCCCCCCTGGAAGATGTAGGCGCGGTCGTGGTCGAAGAGCTTGCGGGTGACGATGTGGCTGCCCCGGACGAGGCGGACCTTTTCCGTGGAGTTGATGCGCAGCGTGCCCGAGATCACGTCGCCGACCCAGGGGCCGCCGGCGTTGACCAGCACCTTCGCCCGCACCCGGCGCGTCTCGCCGCCGGCGTCGAGGGTCACGGTCCAGCCGTCGGCGTCGCGTTCCGCCCCGGTGACCTTCGTCCGGGTCAGGATGGTCGCGCCCCGTGCCGCCGCGTCGCGGGCGTTCAGGACGACGAGGCGCGAATCCTCGACCCAGCAGTCGGAATATTCGAAACCCTTCCTGAAGTCGGAGCGGAGCGGCGCGCCGGCGGGGTCGCGCGTGAGGTCGAGCGCCTTCGTCGCCGGCAGGATCCTGCGCCCGCCGAGGTTGTCGTAGATGAAGAGGCCGAGCCGCAGGAGCCAGGCCGGGCGCAGCCCGGAATGGTGCGGCAGGACGAAGCGCAGCGGCCAGCTGATGTGCGGCATGGCGACGAGGAGCGTCTCGCGCTCGATCAGCGCCTCGCGCACCAGCCGGAACTCGTAGTATTCGAGATAGCGCAGGCCGCCGTGGAAGAGCTTGGTCGAGGCCGAGGAGGTGGCGCCGGCGAGGTCGCCCTGTTCGGCGAGGCCCACCTTCAGGCCCCGCCCCGCCGCGTCGCGCGCGATGCCGCAGCCGTTGATCCCGCCGCCGATCACGAAGAGGTCGAAGCTTTCGGTGTGGTCGATCATGCGCCGCGTCTCCCCGTCCGGAACCCTGTCGGCCGCGATTCCCGGCCAGCGGGTCATTTGTGACGGCTGCAGCGCGGATTGTCAACGTTTGTTGTTCGTTTGCTTTCGTCTTCGTTCGTTTGCGTTCAGCACCCCCGCGCCGGAATATTGCTGCTGGCAGGTGATCCGGTTGCAGTCGCGCAGCGCAACCCGCTGCACCACTGGCTGACCGCCGCCCTCAGCCGAGGAACACCTGACCCTCGGGGTAGCGGACCCGCGGCCTGATCCGCGTGGCGAGGAAGAAGCCGAGCGTGAGCGGGCCGACGCGGCCGAGGAACATCAGCACGATGATCACCGCGCGGCCGAAGCCGTCGAGCTCGGGTGTCGCGCCGCGGCTGAGGCCGACGGTGCCGAAGGCGCTCGCCACCTCGAAGAAGAGGTCGAGGAATTCGCCCTGATGGGTCAGCGACAGGAGGAACAGCGCCGCGAAGACCGCCACGAGGCTGATCGCGGTCAGCGCCATGACCTTCAGCACCTGGTCGAGCCCGATCGACCGGCCGAAGGCGACGAGTTCGCTCTGCCGGCGGAAGAAGGCGATGGTGGCGAGCACCATCACGATCGCCGTCGTCACCTTGATGCCGCCCGCGGTCGAGCCCGGGCCGCCGCCGATCAGCATCAGCGAGATGAACATCAGCGCGGTGGAATCCTCCAGATGCGCCATGTCGAGCGTGTTGAAGCCGGCGGTGCGGGTCGTCACCCCCTGGAACCAGCTGACCATGAGCCGGTCCCAGGGCGAGACGAACTGGCCGAGGGTCAGCGGGTTGCGCCATTCCAGCACAGCGAACATCAAGACAGACCAGACGATCAGCACCGCGGTCCCGCTCAGCATCAGCCTGGTGGTCAGCGAGAACTGGACCCAGCGCCGGCCGCTGCCGAGATCGGCCAGCACGCCGTAGCCGATGCCGCCGATGATGAAGAGCGCGGGGATGACCGCATTGATCATCGGCTCGGTGGCGTAGGGGATCAGCCCGGTCGAGAAGGTCGAGAAGCCGGCGTTGTTGAAGGCCGAGACAGAGTGGAACAGCGATTCCCAGAGGCCGCGCACCAGCCCGAACTCCGGCACGAAGACCGTGGCGAGGAGCGCCGCGCCGCCGAGCTCGCAGACCAACACGAAGCGCAGGATCGTGCCCGTCAGCTCCACCAGCCGGGCGATCGAGGTCTGGTTCAGGTCCTCGCGCAGGTAGGTGCGGCTGGTCAGGCCGACCCGCATCCCGAGCGAGCTGAGGATCAGCACCGCGAAGGTCATCAGCCCGAGCCCGCCGAGCTGGATCAGGATCAGGAGCACCGTCTCGCCGAAGAGCGTCAGCACCGCGCCGGTGTCGAAGACGCCGAGCCCCGTCACCGTCACCGCCGAGGTGGCGGTGAAGAACGCATCCGACCAGGTGATCGGCACATGCGTGGCGAAGGGCAGTTTCAGCGCGCAGGCGCCGAGCGCGATGAATAGCGCGTAGAGCGCGGCGAGCACCGCCGGCGGATGCGAGCGTTCGATGGCGCGGCGTAGGCCCCTTCGTCGCGGCATGGCGCGCCTCATGTTCCGCTCAGATACTGTCCCCGAACCGCCGCAGTTCCGGCCGCCGTCCGAGCACGAGGAGCTTGTCCTCGCCCTTCAGCACCACGTCGTCCCGGTCGCAGGCGAGGAACTCGGTGCCGCGCATCAGCCCCAGCGGCCGCAGGTCGAACTTTTCCTTCAGCCGCAGCGCGCCGAGCTTGCGGCCCTCCAGCTCCTCGGGCACGAGGATGTTCACCACGTGGAAGCCGTTGCCGAGGCTGACGTAGTCCCGCACCGCCGGGTTGTTCAGGACCTGCGCCACATGCTGGCCGATCTCCTGCTCGGGCTGGATCACCCGGTCGGCGCCGAGCTTGACGAGGATGCGGTGATGGGTGCGCGAATGCGCCTTGGCCCAGATCGTGCCGCAGCCGATCAGCTTGGCGTTGAGCGTCGCGACGATGCTCGCCTCCAGATCGCGTCCGACCGCGACCACCACCACGTCGTAATGCTCCAGCCCCGCCTCGCGCAGCGCCGCCTCGTCGGTACAATCGGCGATCCGCACCTCGTGGAGCACGTCGGCCAGCGCCGCGACGCGCCGTTCGTTCAGGTCGATGCCGAGCACCCGGTTGCCGAAGCGCGCCAGTTCCGTCGCCACCGCCGTGCCGAAGGCGCCGAGCCCGATTACCGCGAAGCTCCGGTTCTTCTCAGCCATGTTCTCCTCCCGTCGTCCGGGAAATACCGCGTCGGATGGCTCCGGCGCCGCGGCTTTTCAATCCACCCTCAGAAGAAGCTCGCGATCTCCTCCAGCGGCTTCTTTTCCGTCGCGTGCCGGGGCACCGTCGCCCCGGGCGCGGCATGGCCCGCCACCACCAGCATGTAGGGCCTCTCCTCGGCCGGCCGGCCGCATATTTCGCCGAGAAAACCCATGGGCGAGGGCGTGTGCACCAGCGTCGCCAGTCCGGCCCGGTGCAGCGCGAGCAGCAGGAATCCCGCCGCGATCGAGACCGATTCGGGCACGTAATAGTTCTTGCGGATCACCCCGTCCGCCGACCGGCTGCGCCGTGCCCCGAAGACCACGATCAGCCAGGGCGCCACCTCGAGGAAGGGCTTGCGCGCATCGGTGCCGAGCGGCGCGAGCGCCTGCAGCCATTCCTCGCCGGCGCGGCCCGCGTAGAACTCGCGCTCCTCGGCCTCGGCCGCCAGGCGGATCCGGGCCTTGACCACCGGATCGCCGATTACCGCGAAGTGCCAGGGCTGGTGGTTGGCGCCGTTCGGCGCGGTGCCCGCCGCCCGGATGCAGGTCTCGATCACGGCGCGCGGCACCGGGCGGGGGTCGAAGGCGCGCACCGTGTGCCGGGTCCGCACCTCAGCGTAGAAGGCCTCGGCGCGGGCCAGCATCTCGTCCTCCGAAAGGATCTCGCGCGGGGGTAGCGGCACCGGCTCGTAGGCGCTCATCTGCCCCCCTCCGCGGCATGGGCGGCGAGGATCGCCGTCACTTCGGCATCCTCGACCTGGGTGAAGTCGCGATAGGCCGCGCCGACCGCATAGAAATCCGTGGGTGTCTCGAGGCAGACCGCGCGGTCCGCCTCGGCCGCCACCAGCGCGAGCGTGTCGGGCGAGGCCACCGGCACCGCGAGCACGATGGCGGCCGGACTGCGCCGCCGCAGCGCCCGGATCCCCGCGCGCATCGTCGCCCCGGTCGCCAGGCCGTCGTCGACGAGGATCGCCGTCCGGCCCTTCAGGTCCGCGGGCGCGTCGCCGGACCCGTAGGCGGCGCGGCGCCGGGCGATCTCGGCGAGCTGGGCCTGGCGGGCGGGCTCCATGTCGTCCTCGGTCAGGCCGAAGGCCGAGAGGAGGTCGGCATTCCAGACCGTCACCGGGGCGCCGCCGTTCACCACCGCGCCGAGTGCGAGTTCCGGCTGGCGCGGCGCGCCGATCTTGCGGACGAGCACGAGGCCGAGCGGCGCGTTCAGCGCCTTCGCGATCTCCGCCGCCACCGGCAGCCCACCGCGCGGCAGGCCGAGGACCACCGGCGCTTCGGGGTTCTCGGCCGCCAGCCGCTCGCCCAGCCGGCGGCCGGCGTCGACCCGGTCGCGGAAGACGGGCCTCACGCCCCGGACTCCGCATAGTGGCGCGCGCAGTCGGCCTCGTGCCCACGGATCACCCGCCGGCCCGCCAGCGGCCCCTGCCGTTCGGTCACCACGGTCACCTGGCTCTCGGGCCCGTCCTCGCGTTCGTAGTAGATGACCACCCAGTCCCGGGTCCGGCCGAGTTCGTGCGCCCGCGGCGTGTTGGAATAGAGCGCGGTGAAGTGCCAGCCGTCGCGCACCGCATGGAGGATCGGCAGGTTCGCCGCGCCTGTAGGATTGAACCGCCGCGGCGCGATCAGCGGCAGGGTGCCCGCCTTGGCCCGCGCCCGGTAGTCCGCGTCGACCGCGAGGACCAGCGCCACCGGCGGCGGCGTGTGGCCGCGGGTCACCCGCCCCGGCCGCCGCCGCGCCAGCAGCGCCTCGAGCGCCGCGCGGATCGCCGCGGCCTTGCGCGGGCCGATCCCCTTCAGCGCCTGCAGCCGCCCGTCGTGCGCCGCGGCCTCCAGCGCCTCGAGCGAGTCGATGTGCAGCTCGTCGTGGATCAGCTTCGCGGTGGTCCGGCCGATCCCCGGCACGGTGCGGAACACCGCCTCGGCGTCGAGCGTACCGCGCAGCCGCCCGATCCGCGACAGGCTGCCGGTCTCCACGATCTCGCGGATCGCGGCGGCGACCGAGGGCCCCACCCCCGGCAGCGCGTCGAGCCCGGTCGTGCCCTGCTCGGCGAGGATCGTGCCGACGTCGGCGCCGAGCCCCGCCACCGTCTCGGCCGCGTTGCGCCAGGCGCGCACCCGGAACGGATCGCCGCCCTGCATCTCCAGGAGGTCCGCGAGCGCGAGGAGCTGGTCCGCGACGAAGCGGTTCGTCTCGCGCGGGGGCGTCATCGCCGCGTCACGCCGCCGGTGCGGGCCGCGCCTCGAAGGCCCGCCAGATCCGCGGGCTGAGGCACATCAGCACCAGCCCGATCGAGAACAGGCACCAGACCGCCGGCATCTCGCCCGGATCGCCGGTCAGGAGCGAGGCGAGGACCGGCCCGGCCAGCGCGTGGAACAGGACGAGCCGCCACGCGCCGTAGACGAGCGGCAGCACGAACACCGCCAGCGTGTAGCTGGGGAAGGCGCTGAGCACCGGCCAGCCCTCGGTCAGCGGGCGCAGGATCCCGTTGTAGGGAAAGTCCCAGGCGATGTGCCAGGTCCCCGACCGGGTGCAGACCTCGGGCCCGCAGAGCACCGTGCCGGGCAGGCAGGGGCCCGCCCATTCGAAGGGATACCATTGCATCAGCATGACCACGGAGGCCAGCGCGCACAGGCCGAAGACCAAGGCGCGCATCCGCGCCCGCACCGGCTGCGGCACCAGTTCCATCGCGAAGGCGTTGATGACGAAGGGCTGGAAGGTGATGTGCAGCATCGAGAGCCAGGTCAGGCTCTGGTTCACGGGGCTGCCGCACTGGTCGAGCACCATGTAACCGCCGAGCTGCAGCGCCTCCATCACCGTGAAGTAGCCGAGTGCGAGCGGGATCGCCGGCGGGCGTCCCTGCCGGATCGTCACGCCGGTCGCCACCGCGCCGATCCCGAGCATCGCAACCGTCGCCGTCATGCTCCAGCACATGCGCATACCCCCGAGGCCGGTCGGGCCCGGGGCCGAGCGTCCGCCAATTTCCGAACGAATTCAAGTCCCACGATACCATGTCACGGGATCAGCACCGCCGCCCCGGTCAGGCGCCCGGCGCGCAGCCGGTCGAGCGCGGCGTTCGCCCGGTCGAGCGGGAAAGTCTCGACCTCGGTCCGCACCGGCACGCGGGGGGCGAGGGCAAGGAATTCCTCCGCGTCCGCCCGGGTCAGGTTCGCGACCGAGCGCAGCACACGCTCGCCCCAGAGGATCGCGTAGGGGAAGGCGGGAATGTCGCTCATGTGGATGCCGCCGCAGACGACCGTGCCGCCCTTGCGCACCGCGCGGAGGGCTGTGGGGACGAGGGCGCCGACCGGGGCGAAGATGATCGCGGCGTCGAGTTCGACCGGCGGCGGCTCGTCCGAGCCGCCGGCCCAGTCGGCGCCCATCGCCCGGGCGAAGTCCTGCGCCGCGGTGTCGCCCGGCCGGGTGAAGGCATGGACCCGCCGCCCCTGCCAGCGCGCGACCTGCGCGGCGATATGGGCCGCTGCGCCGAAGCCGTAGATGCCGAGCTCCCGGCCTTCGCCCGTGGCCTTCAGGCTGCGATGCCCGATCAGCCCGGCGCAGAGGAGCGGCGCGGCCTGCGCGTCCGTGCAGCCGTCGGGGATCGGGAAGGCGTAGCGCGCGTCGGCCAGGGCGCATTCGGCATAGCCGCCGTCGCGGCTGTAGCCGGTGAAGGCGGGGGCATCGCAGAGGTTCTCCGCCCCTTCGCGGCAGTAGCGGCAGGTGCCGCAGGTGTGCCCGAGCCAGGGGATGCCGACCCGGTCGCCGGGGGCGAAGCCGGTCACGCCCACGCCGGTCTCGCGCACGCGCCCGACGATCTCGTGGCCGGGCACGATGCCGTCCGGGACGTCGGGCAGTTCGCGGTCGACCACGTGCAGGTCGGTCCGGCAGACCCCGCAGGCCGAGACCTCGACCAGGATCTCGCCCGGTCCGGGGCGCGGCACCGGCCGCTCCGCCGAGTGGAGCCGCCCGTCGCGCCCCAGCGCCATCACCCGCACGGCAAGGCCCTCCCCGAGATTGCTACGGGGCAGGCTAGCGCGGCGGTGCGGGTGGGCTCAAGATGCGCGCGCTTCGGTGCCGCTCAGCCCGTGGCGAGGGCGAAGACCGCCACCCCGGCGGCGACGCCGCCGCCGATCGCCACGAACTGCCGGGTGCGTCGCCGGTCCTGACGCGAGGCGCCGCCCGCATAGTCGAAGCGTTCGTAGAGGATGCGCTCCATCGGCAGGCCGAGGTCGAGCAGCGCGTCGGAGACCGCCGTCACCATCCCGCCGGGGCCGCAGAGGAAGGCGGCCGACCGGGACGGCGGCAGGTCCGCGAGCAGGGTGCGGAGGCGGTCGTGGTCGAGGAAACCCGTCTCGCCCGTCCAGTCCGGGGGGGCGGTCTCGGCGATCAGGAGGACGCGGAGGTCGAGCCGGTCGCGCGCCGCCTCGATCTCGTCGAGGCAGGCGAAGCCCGCGGTCGTGCCGGAGGCGTAGGCGAGGCGGACGGGGCGCGTCTCGCCCCGCGCCACCATGTCGCGCAGGAGGCCCATGATCGGGCCGATGCCGGCACCGCCCGCGATCAGGACGACGGCCTCGGCCTCGGTGCCCTCGAGCACGAATTCGCCATAGGGCCCGTCGAGCCCGACCGGCGTGCCCGGGGCGAGCGTGCCGACCGTCCCCGTGAAATCCCCCGCCTCCTTGATGATGATCTTCACCCCCGGATCGCGCGGGCTGTCGGAGAGCGAGAACGGATGGTCGAAGAGGGGGAACCGCTGGCGGCCGACCGTCAGCCAGACGAACTGCCCGGCGCGGTAGCGGAGCGGCGGCGTGCCCTGCGCGGGTTCCATGTGCAGCTCCCACATGCGGTTCGCGACGCGGGACACGCGGGAGAGGGTCCAGGGGTGGAGGTGCAGCCTCAGCCACCGCCAGCCGTAGAGAATGACGACCACCGCGGCGACCGCGGCCGCGACCGCGAGCCAGAGCGGCGGCAGGGGCGCGGCGGAGGTGAACCGGCCGGCCGCGACCGCGTGGTGCAGGCCGCCCGCCACCGCCACGACGCCGAGCGGCAGATGCGTGGCGCGCCAGACCTCGTAGCGCCACGGCAGACGCTCGCGCAGGAGCGAGGTCAGGAGCAGGAGCACGAAGGCGGCCCAGGCCACGACGCCGCTGCGGTAATGCGGGGCGGTCAGGTAGTGCATGAGCCGCTCGCGCCCGAGGGCCGGCGCCTCGAGCCAGGTCGGCAGGACATAGAGGAGCGGGTGCAGCACGATCGCCGCGAGCACCCACCAGGCGGCGATCTTGTGAAAGGCCATGATGCGGTCGATGCCGAGATGGCGCGAGACGAAGTCGAAGCGGCCCGAGGTCACGAACTGCACCGCCATGGCCGCCACCGCCACCATGCCGAGCGCGGCGGCCGCCCGTTCCCAGACATCGGCCGGCGCCGCGCGGCCGAGGGTGGCCAGCACGAGCGGCAGGAGGCAGGCGCCGAGATAGACGGCGGCGAGAACGGGCCCGGGAAGATGCGTGATGCGCTCCTCTGGAGCGCGGCTGGCGGCAGAGGGTGTCATTCGTGTTTCGTGAACCGTGTCCATGAGTTACCATTGACTATAGACCAGTTCGGCAGCGCGTGGGAACCTCGTGTGACCGCAGTTGCAGGCCGAGGATCGCAGCCGAGGGAGAAAGTCCGATGTTCCGCCGAGCCGTCCAGTGTGCCGCGACTGTCGCGAGCCTCGTCCTCGCCTCCGCCGCCGCGGCACAGGACGCGGGTGCGAACCTTGCCGCGATCGTCGAGGCATGGCTTTCCGCGCCGCACGGCGACCACCATTCGCGGTCGTTCACCTACTGGAACAGCGACGGCGAGGTTCCCGTGGCCTGTGCCGCCTGCCATTCGGAGCCGGGCTTCATCGACTTCCTCGGCGCGGACGGCAGTGCGGCGGGGGTCGTCGATGCGGCGGCGGCGATCAACGCGCCGATCGGCTGCGCCTCGTGCCACACGAACGCGGCCCACGCGCTCGACACCGTGAGCTTTCCTTCGGGGACGCAGGTCGCGGGTCTCGGCGCGTCGGCGGTCTGCACGGTCTGCCATCAGGGCCGCGCCTCCACCGACACCGTCACCGCGCGGGTCGAGGGCCTCGAGGCGGATGCGGTCGACGCGGGGCTCGGCTTCGTCAACCCGCATTACGGCATCGCGGCGGCGACAATGCACGGCGCGGACGTTCGCGGCGGCTATCAGTACCCGGGGCGCAGCTATCTCGGGCGTTTCGAGCATGTGCCGAGCGCGAACACCTGCACCTCCTGCCACGAGCCGCACAGCACCGAGGTCGCGACGGAGACCTGCCTGACCTGCCATCGCGGCGTGGACGACGTCACCGCGATCCGGACCCGCCACCAGGACTTCGACGGCGACGGCGACACGGCGGAAGGCATCCTCGGCGAGATCGAGACCCTTCGCGACCGGCTGGGCGAGGCGATCCAGCGCTATGCGGCCGAGGTGATCGAGGCGCCGATCGGCTATGCGCCCGGCGGTTTCCCCTATTTCTTCGCCGACACCGACGGCGACGGCACGATCGGCCCCGAGGAGGCGGTCCCGGCGAACCGCTACCAGAGCTGGACGCCGCGGCTGCTCAAGGCGGCATACAACTACCAGTTCGCGCGGAAGGACGGAGGCGGCTACGTGCACAATCCGGGCTATGTGCTGCAGCTGCTGCACGACAGCCTCTCGGACCTGGGCGAGCGGATCGAGGTCGAGGTCCCCGCGGTCCGTCGCCAGTGACCGCCGCGGGCTGAGGCCGCGCGGCCGGCTTCGGTGCGAGCAGAAGCCGAAGGGCGCGCGGGAGACGCCGGAGCCGGAGGATACGCGGGCAGGAGCTGCACTCAATCCCGCAGCGCGCCCTCTTCATTCGAAGAACTGAAGTACCGGGCGCTCGTCGCGCTCGACGAAGCCCATGCGGGCGACATCGCGAAGGAGGTCGGGACCCGGCCGGTTGGCGGGCCCGTGGAATCCGAGCTCGGCCACCGCGGCGGCGAAAGGCGGGACGACGGCGGCGAGATCGTTGCGGCGCAGGACGAGGGCCGGGCCTCGGCCTCGGCAAGCGCGCGGCGTCCGATGGCCGCGATCGCCCGCCCCGCTTGCTGTCGAAGCGGGCATGCAGGGAGGCTCGATGTCGAAGGAGGATCTTCAGCCAGTGGATCTGGCGGCGCCGGCAGATTCCATGCCCCCGTCACCGGGTTATCGTGGCACAGTGCGGTCGCACGGATCAGGCTTCGCGGTCCCTGCGAACCCTTAATCAGCCTTGTGATGAGGTATTTTCGGGAGGTTTGGCTGGGGAACCTGGATTCGAACCAGGACTAACGGAGTCAGAGTCCGCTGGTCTACCGTTAACCTATTCCCCAAGGCTTGCCAGCGATCGTAAGGTTGCGGACGAGGAAGTTCAAGACCCCCCGGCGGAAGTCGTCGATCCCGGGCGTGCATTTCGGCGCGATGATCGCGCCGGCCGGCAGTCCGCGACCGACGACCTTGGCCCCGGCGCGGAACTGGTCGGCGGTCGGACCGGGCGGTTGCGGGATCAGGTCGCGATCCTGAAGGTGCAGCCGGGCACGCTCCGCTTGCGGATCTCGTCCCAGTTCCAGGCGATTCCCAGGCCCGGTTTTTCGGGCGCAATGGCCTGTCCGTCGCGGATCGCCATGGGCGCCGTCGTGATCGCGTCGAGCTGCGGGATGTACTCGAGCGTGGGCGCGTTCGGCACGGCACAGACGAGACTGACGTGCAGTTCCATGAGGAAATGCGGGCAGACCGGCACGTTGAAGGCTTCGGCGAGGTGGGCGATCTTGAGCCAGGGGGTGATGCCGCCGACGCGGGCCACGTCGGCCTGCACCACCTGGGCCGCGCCCTGCTGGAGGTAGTCCTTGAACTGGCTCAGGCTGTACATGCTTTCGCCCACGGCGATCGGGACGCGGGAGTGGCGCGACAGTTCGCGGTGTGCGCCGATGTCGTCGGCGGGCATGGGCTCTTCGAACCAGTGGATGCCGAACTCGGCCAGCATGTCCGCGCGCCGCTTCGCCTCGGCGAGACTGAAGGACTGGTTCGCGTCGACCATGATGAGGAATGCATCGCCCACCGCCTCGCGCACCGCGGCGAGCCGGGCCCGATCCTCGGCGATGTTGGGCTTGCCGATCTTGAGCTTCGCCCCGGAAAAGCCGGCCGCCTTCATCGCCAGGGCGTCGGAGACGAGCGCCTCGACCGGCAGGTGAAGCCAGCCGCCCTCGGTCGTGTAGAGTGGCACACGGTCACGCGCCCCTCCGGCCATGCGCCAGAGCGGCAGTCCCGCCCGGCGGCACCTGAGGTCCCAGAGGGCCGTGTCCACCGTCGCCAGCGCGAGCGAGGTGATCGCGCCGACCGCGGTGGCGTGCGTGACGTAGAGGAGATCGCGCCAGATGCCGCCGATCTCCTCGGCCTCCCGCCCGATCAGGCGCGGCAGGAGCGTTTCGCGCAGAAGGCTGATGACGGCCGGTCCGCCGGTGCCGATCGTGTAGCTGTAGCCCACGCCTTCGGCACCCTCGGCGTCGGTCAGTCGCAGGATCGGGGTTTCCTGGCTGACGAAGGACTGGATCGCGTCCGTCCGTACGACCTTCGGACGAAGGTCGACCATCATCAGTTCGGCCTGCACGATGCGCGCCATCCGTCTTCCTCCGGTCAGCTTGACTTGTGTCGGGATCGGACGCCCCGCAGTGCGCCGAGCCCCTTCGGGCCGCCTGATGCAGCGGAGTCTTCCGCCCGCGGAGAAGACACCGTCGATGAGCGCCGCCTTGCCCCGCGCAGCCGCCGTCACGGCTCGAGGCGGTAGGCCGCCGCCGCGTTGCGCCAGAGGATGTCCTCCTGCTGGTCGGGCGGCAGATGGGCGATGAGCTGGCGGGCGGTGTCCATCACGCGGCCATAAGGCGCCGCCAGAAGGCAGACGGGCCAATCGGAGCCGAGCATCGTCCTTTCGGGCCCGAAACAGGCGAGCACGTGGCGGACGTAGGGCGCGAGATCCTCGGCCGTCCAGCGGCTCCAGTCGGCCTCGGTCACCATGCCCGAGAGCTTGACCCAGGAGGACGGGGAGGCGGCGGCAAGCTGTTCGATCTGCGGGGCCCACGGTTCCCAGCCGCCGCGCGCGATCTCGGGCTTGGCGATATGGTCGAGGACCCAGCGCATCTCCGGCATCCGCTGTACCGCGGTGATCGCGGCGGGCAGTTCGCGCGGGCGCAGGAGCAGATCGTAGACGAGCCCGTGCCGTGCCACGGCCGCGAGGCCGCGCGCCACATCGTCCCGGAGAAGCCAGCCCGGGTCGGGTTCGTCATGGACCTGGTGCCTGATGCCGACGAGATAGCGGCCCCCCTTGGCATCCTTGAGCGCCTGGATGTCCGCGTCGGCGTCGGGCGAAGTCAGGTCAACCCAGGCGACCACGCCGAGGATGAAGTCGGTCTCTTCGGCCAAGGCGAGGAACGCGAGCGATTCATCGTAGCTGCTGCGGGTCTGGACGAGAACCGTTCCGGTCACCCCCGCCGGCCCCATGACCTCGCGCAGGTCGTCCGTGTCGAACTTGCGCCGGATCACGGCGAGCTCGTCGGTCATCCACGGGTAGTCGGCCGTTGCCGGATCCCAGACGTGATGATGCGCGTCGATGAACCTGCTCATTCGGCTGCCTCCGGGACGGATCCGTGAATGTGGTGCATGATCCATTCGCTGACCGAGGCGTAGTCGCGCGTGTTCGCGACCTCGCCGCGCAGGGCGTATTCGTCCATCACGAGAATCCGGTCGGCGACGGTGACCATCTCGGGCATGTCGCTGGTGATGAGAAGGATCGACGTGCCCGTGTCCGACAGTTCCCGGATCAGCTCGTGCACATAGGCCTTGGTCTTGATGTCCACGCCCACGGTCGGCTCGTCCACGATCAGGATTCGCACGTTCGCGGCGAGCCACTTGGCGACGCTGACCTTCTGCTGGTTCCCGCCCGAGAGGTTGCCGATCGTCTGGCGCAGCGAGGGCGTGCGGACCTCGAGCTTGCGGATGACCGGCTCGACCCGCTCCGCGACCGCGCGGTCGGTGACGAGGCCGAACCTGTTGCGCAGGCGTTGCCAGACCGTGGTTCCGGCGTTGTCGAGCACGGAATGGATCAGGATGAGCCCCTCGCCCTTGCGGTCCTCGCTGACGTAGCCGATCCCGTAGCGGTGCAGTGCATCCCCGACCGAGGCGATCTGCGCAGGCTGGTCGTCCACCAGAACCTCGCCCCCGGTGATCTGGCGCGCGCCGATGATGGCCTTGGCGAGCTCCGTCCGGCCCGAGCCGACCAGCCCGTAGAGACCGAGTACCTCGCCCTTGTGGAGCGTGAAGGATATGTCGCGGTGACCGTCCGCGGTGGCGACCCCGCGCAGTTCCAGCGCCGGGGGCCGGTCGGTGCGGTCGCGCTGGGTCCATTCGGGGATCTGCTCGCTCCGCCCGATCATCAACCGGACGATGTCCTGACGGCCCAGACCCTCCATCGGACGGCTTTCGCAGGCGTTGCGGCCGTCGCGCAGGACGGTGACGCGGTCACAGATCTCCTGCACCTCCTCGAGCTTGTGGCTGACGAAGACGAGGCTCGCGCCATCGTCGCGCAGCCGCCGCAGGATCGAGAAAAGCGTGTCGGTCTCGTTCTGGGTCAGCGAGGCCGTCGGCTCGTCGAGCATCAGGATCCGCGATCGGAGCGACAGGGCCTTCGCGATTTCGACAAGCTGCATGCGCGCGACGTTCAGACGCTCCACCAGCGTGTCGGGGCGGGCGTCGATCTCGAGCAGGTCCAGCCATTTCTGCGCGTCGCGGTAGAGCTTCGGGTAGTCGATCCGTTGCAGCGGTCGGGTGCTCAGCTCCTCGAGGAAGATGTTCTCGGCGATCGAGAAGCGCGGGATCAGGTTGCGCTCCTGGTGGACGACGCCCACGCCCCGGGCGATCGCCTCGCGCGTGGAATGCGGTGCGAAGGGCCCGTCCACCAGCTCCATTGTCCCGGAGTCGTGCCGGTGAACGCCCGTCATGATCTTGATGAGGGTCGACTTGCCGGCGCCGTTCTCGCCGAGAAGCGCGTGGATCGACCGTGGGGACAGGGTCAGGTCCACCTTGTCGAGCGCGAGCACGCCCGGAAAGGCCTTCGTGACGCCGCGCGCCCGGAACACCGCGCCGCTCATGCCGCGGCCGCCGCGGCACGCCGCTGGCCCCTGACTTCGCGGTACCGGTTCACGCCGACCGCCCAGAGGATCAGGCCGCCCAGCACGACCTGGACGAGGAAGGGGTCGATGTTGAACAGCACGAGAACCTGCGTGATGATCGCCACGATCGCGACGCCGCAGCATGTCCCTGCGACGCTCACCCGGCCGCCGGTCAGGACGGCGCCGCCGATGATCGGCGCGGCGAAGCTGAGGATCAGCCAGTCGTCGCCGATGCTGGGCTGGCCGAGTTGCAGGCGAGCCACCAGCATGATGCCCGCCATCGCCGCGAGGAACCCCGACAGGGCATGCGCGACGATGACCGCCCCGGGCACCGAGATGCCGGAAAGCTCCGCGGCATGGGCATTGCCGCCGACCGCGAGGATCGACCGGCCGAGCGGCAGGCGGAACAGAAGGTACCAGAGCGCAACGGCGCAGACCAGGAACGGCACGACGAGCCAGGGTATGGGTCCGAAGACCGTCGCGTTGCCGAGCCACTTCACCATGTCGGGGATCTGGTAGAAGGGCTGGGCCTCGGTGATGCCGAGGTTGATTCCCTTGTAGACGGACAGGGTGGCGAGCGTGATGATGAAGGCGGAGATGCCGGTGTAGGCACACAGGATCCCGTTCACCATTCCGGCCGCCAGACCGATCATCAGCGCCAGAAGCCCGGCCACCGGCCAGGGCAGGCCCCAGACCTCCATCATGCCGGCGAAGGAGATCGCGGCGAGCCCGCCGATGGCGCCGACCGAGAGGTTCATCTGGCCGATCGCGATGATGATCATCTGCGAGAAGGCGACCAGCGCGTTGATCGAGATCGCGAGGAGAAGGATCTGGATGTTGAACGGTGTCAGGAACGAGGGTTGAAGCGCGCCCACGATGACGATGGCCGCGACGGTGACGATGAAGGGACCGAGCCAGTCCTCCCGAAGTATGCGGCGCATCATACGAGCTTGTTCCGTGCGAGGTAGGACCGCCGCGCCAGGTCCATCAGCACGGCCACGAGCAGGAGCAGTCCGAGGAACGTCTGGAGCCAGAACGCTCCGATCTGCATGAGCAGAAGCCCCGCGGTCAGCATGGTGACGAGGAAGCCGCCGAGCAGCGTCCCGAGGACCGAGACCTTGCCACCGGCCAGAAGCGTGCCGCCGAGCACGGGGGCGAGGAAGGCCGGCAGGAGCCAGTCCTGCCCGAGCTGCCCGGCCATCGACGGGATCGCCGCGCCGGTGCGCGAGACCAGCATCAGTCCGGCGACGGCCGCGAGGGCACCCGACAGGGCGTGGCTCCAGACAATCGTGTGCGCGACGCGAATGCCGGACAGTTCGGCCGCCGTCGGATTGGCGCCGGCGGCCAGTATCTGCCGGCCAAGCGCGGTAAAGGCGTACATCACCCACAGGGCCCCGCCGATGGCGACCGACACGAGGAGCATGGGCGGGAGGACACCCCAGAGCCGCAGGCTTCCGAAGCCCGAGAAGGCAGGCGACAGTTCGCGGTAGGACTGGGCCTGCGTGATGAAGATCATCGCGCCGAAGATGATGCTCATCGTGGCGAGCGTGATGATGAAACTGTGCAGGCCCGTCCGGACGATGACAATGCCGTTCAGCGCGCCGAGGGCCGCGCCGAGGGCAAGTCCGCCGAGGACGGCCGGCACCCAGTGAAGCCCCACGCCCTGCATGAGCCAGCCGCCGAACATCGCGGCCGAGACGCCGATGGCGCCGACCGCGAGATTGAGACCGCCGGTGACGATGACGACCATCATGGCGAAGCCGATCATGATGTTGACCGCGGCCGTGCGTCCCAGCGCGAACAGGCTGAACTTCGACAGGAACATCGGGGAGAGGGTGGAGAAGACGATCGCAAAGATCACGATCAGCACGATCAGCCCGAACTCGTTGCTGAGCAGGAACCGCTTGAGCGGCCCCATGGGGCGCGGCATTCCCGGTGCGCGCCCGGGCGCCGTCAGCGCGGAAGCGTGATCAGTGTCCGACATCGTCTGCAGTTCCAAGCCCACCCGGTTAAGGCGACGGCGGCGCCGCCATGGCGCCGCCGCGCTTCGTTCAGTTGCAGTCGAGGTAGGTTTCCTCGAAGCCCTCGAAGAGCTCCTGCGTGATCGCCTGCATCGAGCTGACGTAGTTGTCGACCGCATCCACCCCGGCGAAGACCGTGCCGCTGTCGATGAACCTGTCCGTGAGCGCGATGGACGCGAAGGGGGCGTCGGCCTTGACGGTGCATCCCGACCGCAGCCGGTCAGCCACGAAGGACCCCAGGTAACCCTGGCCGTAGGGGTTCTGCAGCATGGTGCCGTGCACGTAGCCGTCGCGGATCGCGCTCAGCACCACTTCGTCGTGGTCGATGCCGACCATCTTGATGCGCTTGTCCCCGATCCGGCGCAGGGCGTTCGACGCGACCACCGCAGGCACCCAGGCCGTGGTTATGATCCCGTCCACCTCGCCGGCATGGGCCGCGAGATAGGCGTTGATCTTCTCTTCGGCGGGTTCCGGCGCGTCGATGTCGGCGATCACCTGGATCACCTCGGCGCCGGCCTCGGCCGCGGCCTTCGCGACCGCGTCGATGCGGAGCTGCGTGTTCGGATCGACGAGGAAGCCGGTGAAATGCGCGATCTTGGCGCCTGCGGGCAGGACCTTCAGAAGCTCCTGCGTGCCGATGTAGGCAGAGTTGCCCGTGTCGGTTCCCATGCAGAACTGCGCATCGGAGGGATCCTGGAGACAGCCGGCGAGCGCGATGACCGGCGCGCCGGTGGCCGCGAGCTCGTTGGCGATGGCCACGGTCCCGACCGGGTCGCCCGGGAAGACGAGGAAGGCGTTGTAGCCCTGCGTCACGAGGCTCTCGAGCATCTGGTTCTGGAGGCTCAGCTCCCACCGCTGGGGCACCCTGTAGTCCGCGGCACCGAGGCCGAAGTCCCTCGCGGCGTCCGCCCCGGCCTGTTCCCAGGCCGCAAAGTACGGATGGGGCCCGCCGGGGACGAGCGCCACGCGCGTGCTCTCGTCCGCCAGGGCCGCCGCGGCACCGACGGTGATCATCAGTCCGGCCGTGACCGACAGCCTGAACTTCCCTGTAACCATTGAAGTCTCCTCCCTGAAGCATGCAGCGCGTTGCACCTGCGCCGGCATGATCGTAGTATGGTAGTGTGCGACAACTTGTGGCACAAGGGAAAAATAGCCGACCTGAGGGAGCCACCATGTCGCAGCAACGGACAGCCGTCCTGACCGGAGCCGCCGGAACGATCGGGGTCGCCACCGCCCGGCGGCTCATCGACGGCGGGGCGCGGGTGTACGGAATCGACATCGATGCGAAGGCGCTCGACGCCGCCGAGGCCACCCTCGGCGAGGGCTTCGTCCCGGTGGTGGGCGATCTCGGCTCCGAGGAGGGGATCGCGGCCTGCTGCGACCGCATCGTCGGGTCGGCGGGACCGGTCGAAATCCTGGTCAACAACGTCGGCATCCTGACGACCGAGAAGTTCCTCCAGACGTCCCTTGCCGAGCTGAGACACACCATGGCCCTCAACTTCGAGAGCGCCTTCCTGATGAGCCAGAAGCTCCTGCCCGGCATGATCGACGCGGGGCAGGGTCGAATCGTGAACGTGTCTTCCTTCGCGGGCCGTTCGGGCGGATTGCTGGCCGGTACGGCCTACAGCCTGTCCAAGGCGGCGATGATCGGCCTGACGTTCACCCTCGCACGCGAGTTCGGCCCGAAGGGGATCTCGACGAACGCCGTCGCGCCGGCCTTCGTCCGCTCCGAGATGATGGCCCGGAACTTCAAGACAACCGAGGACGAGACCAGGCTGATCGCCACGATCCCCCTGCAGCGCCTGTGCGATCCGGACGAGGTGGCGAGCGCCATCGCCTACCTGGTCTCGCCGGCGGCCGGGTTCATCAACGGCGAGGTGCTCGACATCAACGGCGGCGTCCAGTGCGACTAGACGACCGTCTCAGCTCTCCAGATCGAAGTACTCGGGATGCTGCTCGACCGCTTCGTCGATCAGGTGGTTCGCCCGCCGCAGATGACGCGTCATCGCTTCGAGCGCCGCCGCCTCGTCCCGCGCGCAGATCGCCTCGGCGATCGCGCGGTGCTGCTCCAGCACCGTCTTGATGTCGCGCTGGGATCGCAATGCGTAGCGGAAGCGATCCATGTGAATCTTGACGCGCTGCACCTCGGGCCAGAGGTCGGGCAAGCCGCACGAGGTCGCGATGGCCTTGTGAAAGGCCTCGTCGGATTCGTAGAAGGCGTCCTCGTCCCCGAATTCCGAATGCACTTCCTGCAGCTTCAGTTCGTGCTGCAGGGCCCGGCAAAGCTCGCGGTTGTCCTCGAGTTCGACGGTCCGGCGGACGAGGGCCAGCTCGAACGCCTCGCGCATGAACTGCGACTTGCGGAAGGCCGACGCCCGCATCGGCGCGACGACGGTCCCGCGTTGCGGCACGACGTCGAGAAAACCCAGCGCGGCGAGCTTCTGGAAGGCTTCCCGCACCGGCGTCCGGCTGACGCCCAGATCCTTGGCGAGCTGCACCTCGGACAGATGCTGCCGCGGCTTCAGCTCGAGCTTCAGGATCCTTGCGAGAATGGTCTCGTAGACCTGCTCGGACATGGACGGGCCCGAGCGGCGCAGCTTGATGCGGGCCTTTGCCCTCGGGTCCGGCGTGGTCGTCAACACGGCTGAATCCTGCTTCGTCATGGTATCCAGTCGACTGGCTTGGCAATATAGCATACTAGTATGCCGGACTTTGTTCCAGCATCATGCACGGTAGAATGCAAGGGGAGAGCATCATGATCGAATTGCCGAGGCTCGGACTGGGCTGCGCGCCTCTGGGCGGGCTTCTGAACGGCGTGTCCTCCGAAGGCGCCGCGGAGGTCCTCGCGACCGCACTCGAGCGTGGCCTGCGCTTCTTCGACACGGCGCCATTCTATGGTTTCGGCCTGTCCGAGCGGCGCGTCGGCGACGCGATCCGGGGCCGACCGGACGTCATCCTGTCCACGAAGGTCGGCCGCCTCCTGAAACCCGGGGCCCCCGAAGATCCCGCGGCGTTCGGCTGGCCGGAACCCCTGCCCTTCCATCCGGTCTACGACTATGGCTACGACGGGGTCATGCGGTCCTACGAGGACAGCCTGCAGCGCCTCGGCCTCGACAGGATAGACATCCTCCTTCTTCACGACATCGGGTCCTTCACGCATCCCGACCCTGACGAGGAACGGCGGCATTTCCGCGATGCCATGTCCGGCGGGTATCGCGCGCTCGACGAATTGCGGCGTGCGGGACAGATCAAGGCCATCGGCATCGGCGTCAACGAGGTCGATGTTTCGCTCCGGGTGCTGGAACATGGCCAGTGGGACGTGTTCCTTCTCGCCGGGCGCTACACGCTTCTCGAGCAGACGCCTCTCGAGAAGCTGTTCCCGGAATGCGAGCGGCGAGGGACGAGGATCATCGTCGGCGGTCCCTACAACAGCGGCATCCTCGTGGGCGGTTCGACCTGGAACTATGCGGACGCACCGGCGGAGCTGCACGCGCGCGTGCACAGGATTCGCGAGGTCTGCGACCGCCACGGCGTCCCGCTTCCTGCGGCTGCGCTGCAGTTCTGTCTCGCCAATCCGATCGTGGACACCGTGATCCCGGGGACGCGGACGCGGCAGGAACTCCTGCAGGCGATGGAGTGGCTGGAAACAGCGATTCCCGACGGGTTCTGGGATGACCTGAAGCGGGAAGGCCTGCTGACAACGTCGGCTCCGACACCCCGAGCCCAGGGTCAGGACCTTCGGTAAACCCGTTGCGCGACCGGTGTTGGCTGCAGCGGGATGAGTGTTGCTTCAAGCTGCGATCGGCCTCCGCCCAGGCCATCCGATCCTCCGTCGTCTCTTGCCAGAAACCACGGTGAATCAGGGCGACGGCGGCTGCTCGATCTCCGTCAACACCTTCCCGGACAGGTTCCGAGAGACCGCTTTCGGTGCTCGTGGCGGCAGGGTCAGAGCTCAGCCCCTCCTGCATAACCCTGTAATGCAACGGAGCAATCCGGCCGGAGCAGGATCGGGAGAACGCTTTCGCGAGGCCGTGCGGCGCCTGTTGCGCCTGATCTTCAAGTGACGGGGGTGAAGTGGCAGCGGTCGGGCTTGATGTCGATCAGCGGCGTGCCCGAGACGCATTCGAGGCCGCGCACGATCAGCCGGTTTCCCTCGCGCCGGATCAGCCGCACCGTGGACAGGCCGATGGGGTTGGGCCGGATCGGCGAGCGCAGCGAGAAGGTGCCCCGCGCGCTGTCGCCGTGGTTGGGGTTCTGCTGGATCAGGTCGCGGCGCGACAGGTGCAGCCAGTAGAGGATGTCGAGGCTGGGATAGGCCTCGATGCCGGCCAGTGCCGGTGCCCAGGGGTCCGCCACGACGATGGTGCATTCCGGCCCGGCCTCGCGGTCTCCCTGCCGCGGGCAGTCCTCGCGCCGCGTCCAGGGGGTTTCGATATGGCCGATGAAGGCCAGCGCCGCATCTGCCGGCAGGGGGGCGTCGGTCGTCACCTCGTGGGGGCGGATCGCCTGGGTGTCGGTCATGGCCTCAGACCCCGATCATCACGTCCGAGGCCTTGATGATCGCGGTCGCGGGCTTGCCGACGGCCAGGCCCAGGTCCTCGGCGGCGGCATTGGTGATCGAGGCGGTGATCGTGGTCCCGTTGCAGTCGAGGCGCACGATGGTCGTGGTCACGCCCTTGTCGATGCCGGTGACGGTGCCGGTGATCTGGTTGCGGGCACTGAGTTTCATGAGGCTCTCCTTTCAGGGGCGGGGTTGGCGAGGGACGGTGCGCAGACGGCGCGGCCGGTTTCGGTGCGCTCGACCGCGACCTGCACGCCGTATACCCGGCTCAGGCGGTCGGGGGTCAAGACCTGTTCGGGCCGGCCTTCGGCCAGGATCGCGCCCGCGTGCATCAGGATGACGCGGGCATTCAGGGCAAAGGCCTGGTCCGGGTCGTGGGTGGACAGGATCACGGCGTGACCGCCCGCGCGGGCAAGGTCGGCGATGCGCGCCAGAACCCGGGCCTGGTTGCCGAAATCGAGGCTGGCGGTGGGTTCGTCCATGACCAGGATCGGTGCCTCCTGCGCCAGCGCGCGGGCGATCATCACCATCTGCCGTTGCCCGCCCGACAGACGCGAATAGTCCTCCCCGGCCAGATCGCCGATCCCCAGCCGCGCCAGTGCCGCACGCGCGGCCGCCCGGTCGGCGGCCGAGGGGGCGGCGAGCGGGCGCATCCGCGCGGTGCGGCCCATCAGCACCACCTCCTCGACCTGATAGGGGAATGGCGGCACATGGGCTTGCGGAACATAGGCCATGGCGCGGGCGATCTCGGTCCGGTTCAGGGCCGACAGGGGGCGCCCGTCGAGCTTCACCTGCCCCGCCAGTGCGGGAATCAGGCCCAGCAGGGTGCGGAACAGCGTCGTCTTGCCGCAGCCGTTCGGGCCGAGCAGGCAGACGATCTCGCCCGGGCGAACCGCCAGCGACAGGTCGCGTCCGATCACCGCCCTGCCATGGCCGATGGTCAGCGCCTGCGCGGCGATCATGTCCAGCCCCTCCGGCCGCGGGCCAGCAGATAGAGGAAGAAGGGCGCGCCCAGCACGGCGGTCAGGATGCCCAGCGGGATCTCGATGGTCGCAAGCGTCCGGCAGAGCGTATCGACCAGCAGCAGATAACCTGCCCCCAGTATCGCCGCGACCGGCAGCAGCGTGGCGAAGGAAGGGCCGACCAGCATCCGCGCAATATGGGGAATGACCAGACCCACCCAGCCCACCACCCCGGCAATCGCCACGACCGAGGCGGTCATCAGCGTCGCCGCCCCGATCACCAGCAACCGCAGGCGGGGGGCATCCACGCCAAGCGTACGCGCCTCGTCGTCGCCGAGGCTCAGAAGATTGATGCGCCAGCGCAGCAGGATCAGCGGCACGAGGCCGAGCGTGACGGCAGGCAGCACCGGCCCGAGGTCTGCGCCCGTCGTGCTGGCCAGCGACCCCAGCAGCCAGAAGGTGATCGCGGGCAACTGGTCGTAGGGGTCGGCCATGACCTTCAGCAGCGAGGTCGCCGCTCCGGCCAGCGCCCCCATGACCACACCCGTAAGCACCAGCACCAGAGTCTGGTCCACGCCCCGCACGGCCTGCGCCACGAAGATCACCAGCCCGACCGCCGCCAGCCCGCCCAGAAACGCGAAGCCCTGGATGGCGATGACCGGCAGCGACAGGAAGATGCCGCACACAGCCCCGAGTGCGGCGCCCGAGGACACGCCCAGGATGTCGGGCGAGACCAGCGGGTTGCGGAACAGCACCTGATAGGACGCCCCCGCCGCCGCCAGCGCCGCGCCCACCAGCATCGCCGCCAGCACGCGCGGCAGACGGATGTGCCAGACCACCAACTCGGCCGTGCCATCCGCCCGGCCCGACAGCGCCGCCAGCACCTCGGGCAGGGTCAGCCTGAAAGGGCCGATCGTCAGCGCGACCAGCGCCCCGGCAAGAAGCCCGATCGACAGCGCCGCGACCACCGGCAAGCGGCGTGCGGGGCGGCGCGTAGGGATGGCGTCATCCGTCATCGCGCGTGGCTCATGGCAGCAGCCTGTCGAGTTGGTCCTCGCTCAGATCGAGGTGATACCAGAGCCGATAGAAATCGCGCGTCCGCGCACGCAGGTCGATCTGGTAGCGGTCGGAGTAGAAGGTCGCGGCCATCCAGTCGAGCCCGATGATCCGGTTGAGCGAGGGCGGGCGGTCGATCCAGCCGAAGGGCAGAACGGGCGACAGGTGAACCCGCCCCTCCTGCACCGCGCGCATCCGTGACCAGAGCGGGCTGTCGCGGTGGCCCTCGTAGAATTGCCGGTCCCAGGTCACGATCACGTCCGGGTCGGTGGCGAGAAGCGCCTCGAAATTCACCTGCACGAGGCCGCGCGCGGTGTCCGACCGGCCCAGCACGTTCACCCCGCCCGCGCGTTCCAGGATCTCGGTGTTGATCGAGCCGACCACGCCGCTTTCCAGACCCTCCGGGCCGCGCGCCAGATACGCGCGCGGGCGGTCGGCCTCGGGCACCTCGGCCAGCAGCGCGTCGATCCGGGCGAAGGTCGCCTCGGCATCCTGCGCCAGCGCCTCGCCCCGCTCGGGCACCCCCAACGCCTCACCCAGCAGACGCAGCGCGGCGGGCGTGTTCTCGAACCGGCCGTCGATCAGCAGATAGGGAATGCCGGTCTGCGCCTGCACCCGGTTGGCCAGATCGACATAGGTGTCGCGTACTGACCCGAAATCGAGGATCAGGTCGGGCTGGAGCGCCAGCATCCGCTCCAGATTGGCCTCGCCCCCTTGCCCGGTCAGCGTGCCCAGTTCGGGCAGGTCGGCATAGGGTCGGGCCAGGAATTCGCGCTCATCCGCGCGATTGGCGCGGGGCCAGCCCAGCATCCGGTCGGGCGCCATGATGTATAGCAGAATCGCCGCCGGGGGGCCGGCGGCAAAGACGGACCCGACCCGCTCAGGCAATTCGACCACACGCCCGGCGCTGTCGGTGATGCTGCGGGTCTGGGCCGGCGCAGGAAGGGAGAGGCTCAGAGCGGCCAGCGTGGCAAGGGCGAGGCGGATCATGCGGATTCTCCTGCGGGGGTGTCGCGGCGGGCGGGCTCCACGCCGAGGGCTGCAAGGCGGGATCGGATTTCAGCCGAGAGGGTGCACGCGGCAAGGATCTCGGCGGGGCCGCCAGCAGCCATCAGGTGCAACCGCCTAGCCATTCCAGAGCACGCGGCCGAGATCGGTGAGGTCGTATCCGCCCAGATGCGCGGCCCGGCGGGCGAAGGTGTCGGAGCGGGCGAAGGCCAGCAGGGTCTGGATGGGTGGCTCGAAATAGTCGCGCCGGGTCATGGCGAGGTCGAAGCTCTCGTCCGTGACGAGCGGGATGAAGCCCAGATGCCCGGCCACGGCTTGCAGGCCGAGACCGCAGTCCGCCTCTCCTGTCTCGATCAGCGTGGCGAGATCGGCGTGGGTTTCGGCCGGGCGGTCCACGGTGGTCAGGTCGGCCATGCTCAGCCCGTCGCGCGCCAGCAGCACCTCGAAGAGCCGGGTCGAGCCCGCGCCGCCTGCGCGCGTGGCGAAGCGCAGGCCCCGGCTCGCCGCATCCTTCAGTCCCTTGATCCCGAGGGGGTTGCCCGCCGCGGTGATCAGTCCTTGCGTCCGGCGCGCCCAGTGGATCAGGACATGACTGGTGCCGGGCAGATGCGATCGGGCGGCGGCGCGGTTCCATTCGCCCGTCTCGGGGTCGAGCAGGTGGAACCCGGCCAGCACCGCGCGCCCTGCCGCCAGGTCTTCGAGCCCCTGCGCCGAGCCGCGGGCCAGCACTGCCAGCCCGCTGCCCGACTGGCGCAGCGCCCATTCCAGAAGCGGGTCATTCGAGCCGGCATAGATCGGCGGGGCGGGCGCGACGCCCGCGGCGGGCAGTTCGGTCTGCGCCTCGAGCCAGGCATCGACCAGCCGGCGCGGGAACAGGAGCTTCCCGGTGGCCCGGCTGAACGGGATCGTCTGGCGCGCGACCATCTCGTAGATCGTGCGCTCCTTAACCCTCAGATAGTCGGCGACCTCCCCGGTCGTCATCAGCGGCGACGAGATTGCCGGCGTGAGAGGCGATTCGGCTGTGCGGGCGGTCGACTCGGGCCATGCATGCTGCATTTTGATGCAATCTCCTGCATTACTTACATGTTTGAACTCTACTTTGGAGTCTGATCTTTTTCTACCGGTTTATGTAAGGATTCTCCGTGGACGGCCCTTTCGCAACCGCCTTCAGCCTGATTGCCAGCGGCGATCCCGCCCTGATGCAGATCATCGGGCTCAGCCTGCGGGTCACGCTGACCGCGGTGCTGATCGCCTGCGCGGTCGGCCTGCCGCTGGGCGCGGCCCTGGCGCTGGCGCGGTTTCCGGGCCGGGGCGGGGTCATCGTGGTGTTCAACGCGCTGATGGGCCTGCCGCCGGTGGTGGCGGGGCTGATCGTCTATCTGCTGCTGTCGCGGTCGGGGCCATTCGGTGATCTGGCACTCCTGTTCACGCCGACAGCGATGATCATTGCCCAGACGGTGTTGATCCTGCCCATTGTCATCTCGCTGACCCGCTCGGTGGTCGAGGATCTGTGGGCCGAGTATCGCGAGCAGCTGCAATCCCTGGGCGCCAGCCGCCTGCGCGCGGTGCCGACGCTTCTGTGGGACGGGCGAGTGAGCCTGCTGACCGGGGTGCTGGCGGGCTTTGGGCGCGCCAGCGCCGAGGTGGGCGCGGTGCTGATCGTGGGCGGCAACATCGCTGGCCACACCCGCACCATGACCACGGCGATCACGCTCGAGACGAACCGAGGCAATCTGGGACTGGCGGTCGCGCTGGGGATCATCCTGCTCACGCTGACCCTTGCGCTGAACGCGGCGGCGTGGGGCGCCGGGCAGTGGGCGCGGGGGCGACTGGGATGAGACCCGAGCGCGACCTCGCCTCACCTCGAACAACGGGCATCCTGCCGCTGTCGCTGGAGGATGTGGGCTATGCCGTGGGCGGCAAGCCACTGCTGTCCGGCGTCACCCTGCGCATCGAGGCAGGACGGCGGCTGATCGTCATGGGCGCGAATGGCGCGGGCAAGAGCCTGTTCCTGCGCCTGTGCCACGGTCTGATCGACCCCACCCGGGGCCGTCGCCTCTGGGCCAGCGGGGAGGAGCGGGCCGAGGCGCAGGCGATGGTGTTCCAGCGCCCGGTCCTGCTGCGCCGCTCCGTTGCAGCGAATCTCGACTATCCGCTGTCGCTGAAAGGCTTGTCGCGCTCCGCACGCCGCGTGGCCGTCGCTCGCACGCTCGACCGCTTCGGGCTGAAGAATCTGGCCGACCGGCCCGCGCGGCTCTTGTCCGGGGGCGAGCAGCAGCGGCTGGCGCTGGCGCGGGCGTGGTCGATGCGCCCGCAGGTTCTGTTCCTCGACGAGCCCTCGTCGGCGCTGGACCCTTCGGCCACGCGGATCATCGAGGAGATGGTCGAGCAGTTCTCGGCCGAGGGGATCACCATCGTGATGACCACGCACAATCTGGGCCAGGCCCGGCGGTTGGCTGAAGGCGTGGCCTTTCTTCACCGCGGCCGCCTGATCGAGCACCGATCAGCTGCCGAGTTCTTCGCGGGGCCCGAAACCCCCGAGGCCCGCGCCTTCCTTGCGGGCGATCTTGTCTGGTAACCAACGGGAGAGACCCATGACCCACACCCGCCGCTTCATCCTGTCTGCCGCCTCGGGGCTTGCGCTGATCGCCGCGCTGCCCGCGAGCGCGCAGGAGTTCATCACCGTCGCCTCGACCACATCGACCGAGAATTCGGGCCTGTTCGGGCATATCCTGCCGATCTTCCAGGCCGAGACCGGGATCGAGGTCCGCGTCGTCTCGCAGGGCACCGGGCAGGCGCTGGAGACCGGGCGGCGCGGCGACGCGGATGTCGTCTTCGTGCATGCCCGGTCGCAGGAGGAACGTTTCGTCGCCGAGGGCTATGGCGTGCAGCGCTTCGACGTCATGTACAACGATTTCGTGATCGTCGGGCCGGGTGAAGACCCCGCCGGAGTGAAGGGCGCTGACAGCGCGGTGGCTGCGATGGCGGCAATCGCCGAGGCCGAAGCCTCGTTTGCCTCGCGCGGCGACGACAGCGGCACCCATGTTGCTGAGGTTGCGCTCTGGAACGACGCCGGCATTGCACCCGAGGGGGCTTGGTACATGTCCACCGGCTCGGGCATGGGCGCGACGCTGAACACCGCCGCCCAGGTCCCCGCCTATGCCCTGACCGACCGCGGCACCTGGCTGTCATTCCAGAACCGCGGGCCGCTCGAGATCGTGTTCGAGGGCGATCCGGTCCTGTTCAACCCCTACGGGATCATCCTGGTGAACCCCGAACGCCACCCGCATGTGAAGGCCGAACAGGGCCAGGCCTTCATCGACTGGATCGTCTCGGACGCCGGACAGGCTGCCATCGCCAGCTTCACCGTCGGTGGCGAACAGCTGTTCTTCCCCAGCGCGGACAGCCAATGATGAGGGCCGCGGCAATCGGGGTCGCGGCGGCCATGGTGGCAGGATCGGCGGCGCAAGCCGCCGATCCCGTCCGGCTGCTCGCCGCAGGCAGCCTGCGCGCCGCGCTGACCGACGTCGCGGAGGCCTGGGCCTCGGCGAGCGACGGCGCCGTTTCCGCGGACTTCGCGCCTTCAGGTCTCCTGCGCGACCGGATCCTCGGCGGTGAGGCGGCCGATGTCTTCGCATCGGCCAATCTGGAGCACCCGCAGGCCATCGCGGCCGTGCGCGGTGGCGAAGTGCGCGCCTTTGCGCGCAACACGCTTTGTGCCCTCGCGCAGCCGGGCCTCGATGTCGGGAGCGAAACGCTGCTGGAGACGATGCTCCGCGAGGACGTACGCGTGGGCACATCGACGCCGGTCGCCGATCCCTCCGGTGATTATGCGTTCGAGCTGTTCGACCGGGCAGAGCCCCTGTCCGCAGGGGCTGCGGATGCGCTGAAGGCGAAGGCGCTGCAACTCACCGGCGGGCCGGATTCGGCACCGGCACCCGAGGGGCGGAACCTCTACGCGTGGGTGATGCAGGAGGACCGGGCGGATCTGTTCCTGACCTACTACACCAATGCGGTACTTGCCGTGGCCGAGGCGCCGGAGCTGCACATCGTTCGGATTCCGGACGAGTTGAATGTCGGCGCCGAGTATGGCCTTGTCGTGCTGTCGGACTCCGAGGAGGCGCGGCGTTTCGCCGGGTTCATCCTTTCCGGAGAAGGCCAGGCGATCCTCGCGCGCTACGGCTTCGGATCACCGGAATGAGGAAGTGTCAGCCGCGCAGAGCGCGCGGATGACCCCTGGACAGAATGAAAGTGGCGGGGCGGGATGGCTGGGACGCTTGGTGTCGCACAGAGGCATGACGGCACCCGGAAGCCGGCGTCCGACCAGATGGCCGCGCCACTCGGGACATGCCTTGCCCGGGCGCTCGACGGCCTCACACCGCTTGCGACAACATGGGTGGAGACCGGCGATGCCCTCGGTCTGATGCTGGCCGAGGACCTCTGTCTGCTGCAGGACATGCCCCCTGCATCCGAGGCGTTGCGCGCGGGCCTTGCCGTTGCCGCGCTTGATCTGGTGGGCGCGAGTGCCGGATCGCCCGTGCCACTGGCAGATGCGGTCCGGGTTGTGCCGGGGAGCGTGCTGCCCGTGGGCACGGACGCGGTCCTGCCCGAGGACGGGACCGACACGGCGGCCGGAGCGTGCGAGGCGATCCGGCCCGTCAACCCCGGCGACGGCGTGCGGCGCGCGGGTCACGACGGACGCGCAGGCGAGGTGATCGCCGTTGCCGGAACCCGGTTAGCGCCCCGGCACCTTCTGATCGCCGTGCAGGCCGGGATCGCCCGGGTCGCGGTTCGCCAGCCGCGCGTGGCGATTGCCCTCGATGACTCCGACCAGACTGCCTTCGCGCGGGGCTGGTTCACGGCCCTCGGGGCCTGCGTCGTCGACGGGCAGGCCGACCTGAACCTGCGCCCGGCGACCGATCACGCCCCCCGCCTGGCGCTGGCCCCGGCCGAGACGGCGTGGCTGGCGCGCACCGAGGCAGGGCTGGTGTTGACGGTGCCTGCCCGCTTCGACGGGATGGTGGCGGCCTGCCTGGGGCTTGCGCTGCCCGCGCTGGCCCACTTGACCGGCGGCGCGCCCATGGTCAGAACCCTGCCGCTCGCGCGCAAGCTCACCTCGACCGTCGGACTGTCCGAACTGGTGCTGATGGCCGAGGAGTCCGGCCAATGGCGGCCGCAGCCCGCGGGCCTGATGACACTGTCGGGTCTTGCCGCCGCCACCGCCTTCGCCATCCTGCCCCCCGACAGCGAGGGGCTGCCCGCAGGCGCGCCCCTGTCCGCCACCCCGCTCGATCTACCCTTCGGCTGACCTCATGCCCGACACGCCCGCCATGTCTCACACACAGGACCAGTTCCTCAAGGTGCTCTCGCGCGACGCTGCCGAGGACGCGTTTCTGCGCGCCCTGCGCCCCGCGCCGCTGGGGACCGAGGAGGTCGGGCTGATCGACCTGCCGGGCCGGGTGCTGGCGGCCGATATCTCCGCCCCGGTCGATGCGCCGCCTTTCGACCGCGCGACGGTGGACGGCTTCGCCCTGCGCGCGGCCGATCTGTTCGACGCTTCGGCCGCCCGGCCCATCGCCCTGCGCCTGAACCCCGAGACCATCCATTGCGGCACGGCCCCGCGTCTGGCGGTGGCCCCGGGAACCGCGACCCCGATAGCGACAGGCGGTCCGATCCCGCGCGGGGCCGATGCGGTGGTGATGATCGAACACACCGATCCCGAAGGCGACGGCATTGCCGTCTCCCGCGCCATAGCGCCGGGCACGCATGTGTCCTTTGCAGGCTCGGACATCGCGCGCGGCCAGACCCTGCTGCGCAAGGGTACGCTGGTCGGCGCGCGCGAGGTGGCGATGCTGGCCGCCGTGGGGCTGGACCGCGCCACCGTCTGGCGCCGCCCGCGCGTGGCGGTCCTGTCCACGGGCGACGAGCTGGTCCAGCCCGGCCAGCCCCTGCGCCCCGCCGGGGTTTACGATTCGAACGGCCCCGTCATCGCCGCCGCCCTGCGCGAGAACGGGTGCGACGCGGTGCATCTGGGCGCCGTTCCCGATGACCCTGCGGCGCTGGAGGCTGCCGTGCACGCGGCCTTTGCGGACCATGACGCGCTGATCCTGTCCGGCGGCACGTCCAAGGGCGCGGGCGACCTTACGGTGAAAGTGATCGCGAGCCTGGGCGCGCCGGGGATCGTGGCGCATGGCGTAGCGCTGAAGCCGGGCAAGCCGCTGTGCCTGGCGGTCTGCGACGGCAAACCGGTGGTGGTGCTGCCGGGGTTTCCGACTTCGGCGATGTTCACCTTTCACGAGCTGGTGGCCCCCGCGCTGCGCGCGATGGCGGGCCTGCCGCCGCGCGGGGCGGCGCGGGTCGGCGCCACCCTGCCCGTGCGCCTGACCTCGGAACTGGGCCGCACCGAATTCGCCATGGTCGCGCTGACCGAAGGGCCCAATGGGCTGGTCGCGCATCCCGTCGCCAAGGGCTCGGGCGCCGTGACGGCCTTTGCGCAGGCCGACGGGTTCCTGACCGTGCCCGCCCTGGCCGAGAGCCTGGCCCCCGGCACCGAGACCGAGGTCACGCTGTTCGGCGCCACTGTCGCGCCCCCAAGGCTGGCCATCGTCGGTAGCCATTGCGTGGGGCTGGATATCGTCGTCGCGCGGCTGGCCGACCGGGGCGTGAGCGCGCGCATCCTCGCCACCGGGTCGCAGGGCGGGCTGGCCGCGTTGCGCCGGCGCGAGTGCGACATCGCCCCCATCCACCTGCTGCACGCCGAAAGCGGCACCTACAACCGCGCTTTCCTGACCGAGGGGATGCGCCTGATCCCAGGCTGGCGGCGCATGCAGGGCCTCTTGTTCCGTCCCGCCGACCCGCGGTTCGAGGGGCGTGGGCTGGATGCGGCCTTGGCGGCGGTGCTGGCCGATCCGGAGGCGATCATGGTGGGCCGAAACCAGGGGTCGGGCACCCGCGTGCTGCTTGACCGCCTGCTGCGGGGCGCACGTCCGCCCGGCTACTGGAACCAGCCCGCCTCGCACAATGCCGTCGCGGCATCGATCGAGCAGGGCCGGGCCGATTGGGGCATGGCCATCCGGCCGGTGGCAGAGGCGATGGGGCTGGGCTTCCTGCCCGTGGCCGATGAACATTACGACTTCGCGGTTTGGACCGATCCGCGCGATCGCGAAGCGATCGCGACCTTCGAGGTCGCGCTGCGCGACAGCGCGGGCTCTCTTTCGGCGATCGGCTTCGATCCTGGCTGACCATGGTCCGGCTTCTCCAGTTGCGCAAAGTTTCCGGTGACTTGCGCTCAGAAGTCGGTCTCCACGCACACCGCTGCAGTCGTAGGCGGCGGCGCTGCCGGTGTTCATGTCGTTGCGGTGGCTCAGGAGCTGGGTGGCAGCGGGGAGATTCGAGGTGAGCTCGACCTCGGCGACGATCGTGTCCCGTGTGGTTCTCTAATCGCGTTGGTCAAGGGCTGATCTTGCTGCGGTTCATCCTGCGTGCCGGGCTCTGAGGTTCTCTCCGCGGTCGCCGCTTGGGGCCGCATGTTTGCGTTCAGGGTCGGGTGGATCGAAGTGGTGTGCGCGGTCGTTGCCGCAGTCCAGGGAGCGATCTCACCCTCGCCGCGCGTCCCGGCTGGACGCATTCGGTCGCGCTGACGATCAGCGTCAGATCGGTTTCTGGCTCTACGCCATCACGACCTCCCGGAAGGGCGTGTTGGTGCGCCACATGGCATGCAGGGTCACCGCCAGCTTCCGGGCCAGCGCGACCTTGGCCTTGCGCGGTCCGGTTCTCTCGGCAATCGCCTTCGCCCAGTCCCGCAGCCGTGGGCCGCCCAGGTTTCGGCAGAAGATGGCATTCGCAGCCTCGAACAGGCATTTCCTGGTGAACCCGTCCCCGCGTTTCGAGACCCTTCCATTCCGGCTGATCTCTCCGGATTCGTAGCGTCGCGGTGTCAGCCCGAGATAGGCGCCCGCGCTGGACGACCGGCGGAAGCGGGAGGCATCATCGAACGCAGCGACAACCGCCATCGCCGTGATCGGTCCGACACCGGGCGCTGTCATCAGCAGGCGGACCGTCGCATGCCGCTTGGCAACTGCCCGGATACGACTGTCGCGTGCGGCGATGCGGGCAAGGATGTCGCGCCTGGCCTGCATCAGGGCCTCGAAGATCGGCACGAGTTCCGGGGCGACCGCCAGCTCGCCTTCGATGATCTCCTCGGCCCGGCGCCTGAAACCGCCGACCCGCCTTCCGAACATCACGCCGAAGGTCTTCAGCAGTCCCCTGATCTCGTTCTCCAGCTTGACGCGCATTCCGACCAGCGCCTCACGTGCCGTCAGCATCGCCCGATTGACATAGGCATCGTGGCTCTTG
>CAZNSP010000035.1:0-34534 GCA_964575795.1 uncultured Rhodobacterales bacterium | reverse complement strand
CCTCAGTTCATATCCCCGGAATGGCAGACGCCGAAGCGCAGAAGAAGGGTAAGGCAGCGTGACGCCCGGGGCGGTGCCCTACCTGCCACGGGGCGTTCGGCTGCACGATGACAAGGTGCGCGGAAAGAAGGTGCTGCTGGCGCCGGAGCGCGTGATGAATCTCGATGCGACGGGTGCGGCGATCCTGAGCGAGCTCGACGGGTCGACGCCGTTCGAGACGATCGTCGCGCGGCTCGCGGCCCGCTACGACGCCCCCGAAGCACGCATCGCCGAGGACGCGTCGCGCTATCTCGACGGGCTCGTCGAGCGGCGCATGGTGGAGCTGCGGACGTGACCCCGCCGCCGCCGATCGCGCTGCTCGCCGAGCTGACCCATCGCTGCCCGCTCGCCTGTCCCTATTGTTCCAATCCGCTCGACCTCGTGCGCAAGGAGCGCGAGCTGGATACGGCGACCTGGGCCGGCGTGTTCCGTGAGGCGGCCGCGCTCGGCGTGCTGCATCTGCATCTGTCCGGGGGTGAGCCCGCGTCGCGCCCCGACCTCGAGGAGCTCGTCACCGCCGGGCGCGAGGCGGGGCTCTACACGAACCTCATCACCTCGGGGATCGGCCTGACCGAACGTCGTGTCGCCGCGCTCGACGAGGCCGGCCTCGATCATGTCCAGCTGTCACTGCAGGGCGTCGACGCGGAGCTGGCCGACCGGGTCGGCGGTTATCGCGGCGGCTTTGCCCGCAAGATGCAGGTGGCGGGCTGGGTGCGCGACCGCGGTCTGCCGCTGACGCTCAATGCGGTGATGCACAAGCAGAACCTCGACCGACTCGAGGAGACGATCGATCTCGCCATCCGGCTCGGCGCGCGGCGCATCGAGGTGGCGACGGTGCAGTTTCACGGCTGGGCGGCGCGCAACCGGGAGGCACTGATGCCGACACGGGCGCAGGCGGCCCGAGCACGGGAGGTGGTGCTCGCGGCGCGGGAGCGGCTGAAGGGCGTGCTGGTCATCGACTATGTGCCGGCCGATCACCACGCCCAGTTCCCGAAGGCCTGCATGGGCGGCTGGGGCTCGACCGGGCTGAACATCGCGCCCGACGGCACGGTGCTGCCGTGTCATGCGGCGCAGACCATCCCGGGTCTGACCTTCGAGCGGGTGGGGGATCGGCCGCTCGCGGCGATCTGGTCGACGGGGACGGCCTTCGGTGCTTTCCGTGGCGAGGACTGGATGCAGGAGCCGTGCCGATCCTGCGACCGGCGCAAGGTGGATTTCGGCGGCTGCCGCTGTCAGGCGATGGCGATTGCCGGCGACCCGAGGGCGACCGATCCGGTCTGCTCGAAATCGCCCCTGCACGCCGGGGTGGTCGCCGCGGCCGAAGCCGACGGCGCCGCGGAGCCCGGCGCGTTCACCTACCGGCGGATGCCGGCGGTGGAACTCACGCCTTGACGTGCCGGCGGTCGGCCGACTGGCAGCTCCAGCTGCTGATCTGGAGATTGGGATTGGATTCCGACCACTGGGCGAGCTGGGGTTGAGCCTGCATCATGCAGGTCATCATCGAGATATCCTCGAGATAGGACAGGCTGCGCTGCTCGCAGAGATGTGGCATGGTCTTGAGGCAGACGACGAAGACAAGTTCGATCATGTTCGACTCCTTCGGTTGACGCGAAGGCGCTTCTACCCTGAGTCGACAGATGGTCTTTTTGTTTGGAGGTCCCGAGAACTTCAGGGCGGCAGTCTAGACATTGACGCTTAAGAGAACCCTAACACTTGTCATGCTGCGCCAAAAGACAAGGGTGCGAAGCCGGTCAGGCGTCGATCCGTCGGCTTTTCGCGTCCTCGCAACGCCAGGAGGTGATGGCGAACTCCGAATGGGTGCGCGCCCAATCTGCCAGATGCCGCTGGGCGTGCAGCGTGCAGGCGGCGAGGTCGGCTGTCGAAATGAAGGCGAGCCGTCGCTCCGAGCAATCCGCGGGGGCGAACTTCAGGCAGGCGATGAACACGAGTTCGAGCAAGTGGCACTCCGGGATTGAGGTTCGGGTCTCGTCGGTAGAAGATAGTTTCAAACACCAGAAGGAAAGGGAGGCGTCCATGCGAGGCAAGTCGAGAGACCTGGCCGCGGCGACACTGATCGCGGCGGCGGTTCTGGTTGCGCCAGCGGCAGCGGCGGAGTTCGACGATCCGGAGTGGCCCTGCATCCAGCGCAAGGTCGAGGAGATATCCCTGTTCCAGATGTGGTCGGGGCCGATGCCGGCCGGCGACTGGAAGCAGGATCGCGCGATTCGCAATCTCGCCCTCCGGATCGCACCCCGCCGCGTCCCGCTCGAGGACGTCGAACCGCAGGTCCGGGAGTTCGCGGAGCAGTTCGAGGGCGAGGAGCGCGGGGAACAGCTGGGCGAGCTGTTTGCGGCGGTACTCGACAGCATCCAGCGCGAGCGCATGGTCGTGTTCGGCGGGATCGCGCGCTATGCGCTCCGGCAGGCGTCGCTTTCCGACCGTATCGAGGAGCAGCAGGCCGAACTCGTCCGTCTGAACGCGGCGGAGGAGAAGGATTGGGACACGATCGAGGAGGCCGAGGACCGGCTGGCCTGGGACGTGCGGATCTATCGTGAACGGGCGCAGGCCCTAACCTATGTCTGCGAATCGCCGGTCCTGCTCGAACAGCGGGCCTTTGCGATCGGCAGAATGCTCGCCGGAATGATCTGAGGCGGGAGGGGGCCGCTTCCCGCTCACATCGCGAGCGGGAAGTCTCCCTCGAAGGTGCTGCCGCGGGTATCGGTGGCGGTGATGCTCAGCCCGCCGGTGCCGTTCTCGACATAGGTGAAGCGGAAGCTCGGATCCTCGCTGATCGAGATGCCGCCCATCATGGTGAAGAGCAGGTCGGCCCCCTGACGCACCTCGATCCGGTCGACGAAATGCGGCGGAATGAAGAGATGCGTCACCTGGTCCCGCTGCAGCCCGGAATAGTTCGGGTGACGAAGCATCACCTGCGCCTCGCGCACCACGCCGGTCATGGCGGGTTCGTCGTCGAACCAGCGCACCCGCATCTGGCCGAGCGAGGCCATCGCCTCCGCCGCATCCTTGGCAGCGGGCGCCGAGCAGCCGCCCGAGGCGCGCACGTAGCGCCCGACCTGATAGAGCTTGCCGTCCTCGGTCTCGAGGATCGCCCGCACGTTGGTATAGGCGTCGACGCGGACGCGCGCCTCCAGGTCGAGCGGTTGCATCGCGGGGCCGAACTCGAACTCCGCGGCCACCGGCGCCGGGTTCTCGTCCACGACCAGCGTCATGCGCGTGATGCGGGGTGCGTCAGGTCCGGCCGAGATGTGGATCGGCACGATCGCCGCGTCATGGGCGCGGAACGGCGCCTCGAAGCCGAAGAGGGCGCTTCCGTCCAGAATTTCGGCCGTGCCGACGATGTCGGAAGCAATCTCGTCCCAGGTCGCGCTCGGCTCGATCGGACTCTGCCGCTCGTCGGCGGTTGCGATCCCGGCGGCGAGGCAGGCGGCGACGAGCACGGCGGCGGGTTGAAGGGCAGGGCGTAGGGCGGGCCGCATGGTGGTTTCCTCCGGTTGCGGCAAGCATAGCCGAAATCGGCAGAAGGTGGAATTCGACAATGGTCCGTCCCCGTCTATGATCGGAGCGAGGAGGGGCCATGCTCGAACTGCTGATCGAGGTCTGCCTCGAGGATCGTCCGACGTTCTGTGCCACGCGGTTGCTGCCGGGGAGCTGCGAGGAAGCGCGCGCCGCCGACTGGGTTGCAGCGCGGCCGGGCATCCTGCTCGCGGGCACCGATTGCGGGACGGTCGCGCCGCTTCCCGTGGTCGAGATTGCGCCCGGCGTCTTCGTGCACCAGGGGCATAACGAACTGACATCCGAACGTAACGCCGGCGATCTCGCGAACGTCGGCTTCGTCATCGGCGAGACGATGGTGGCGGTGATCGACGCCGGCGGCTCGCGCGCGGTCGGCGAGGCACTCTATGCCGCGATCCGCGAGCGGACGGCGCTTCCGATCGGCTGGCTCGTCCTGACCCACATGCATCCCGATCATGTTTTCGGGACTTCGGTCTTTCGCGAGGCTGGAGCGGAGGTGATCGGCCATGCGAACCTGCCCGCGGCACTCGCCGCCCGGGCCGAGAGCTATTGGGCGAGCCTCGAACGCGAGGCGGGACCGCTGGTCGCACTCGGCTCGGAGATCGTCGCGCCCGACCTGACCGTGTCGGGGTCGTTCGAAATCGACCTCGGGGGGCGCAGCCTCCTGCTCGAGTCGCATCCGACGGCCCACACCGACAACGACCTCACGGCCTTCGATGACAGGACGGCGACCTGGTGGATGGGCGACCTGGTGTTCGACCAGCACCTGCCGTCGATCGACGGCTCGGTGCTCGGCTGGATGGCGCTGCTCGACGACCTCGTGGCGCGGGATGTCGACCGGATCATCCCCGGCCACGGCCGGCCCGGGCTCGCGTGGCCCGATGCGGCGGTGCCGATGCGAGCCTATTTCGAGGCGCTGGTGGCCGAGACCCGAGCGGCCATAGCAGAGGGCGACAGCCTCGGCACCGCCGCCGAGACCGTGGGGCAGGATCTGCGCGGCGACTGGGCGCTGTTCGACGCCTTTCACGGCAGGAACGTCACCGCCGCCTATCGCGAGCTGGAATGGGAATGAGCGCGCGGGCCGGGATCAGAAACAGCGCATGTCGGCCTCGGCCTGCGCACGGCGCAGGTCGCGGACCATCTCGTTCGCGGGGGCAGATTCGCGGATGATGCTGACCCGCTCGCCAGCCGTCTGTCGCATGGCCAGCACGGTCTCGGCCTGGACGTAGCGTTCATAGGTCAGGATCGACGCTATGACGTCGATCGAACAGGAACAGCGCCGCAGCATCTCCTGGTTGTTGCCGTTCACCGCCATGCAGGCAAAGACGTACTCGGCCCGCGCCTCGGTCGGATAGTCGTTCAGCGCGGAGGGCATCTGCTGGGCGGCCGCGGGAGCGGCGCAGAGCGCCGCGACGAGGGCGAGCGCCGGCGGGCGATGGATCGCGATCATGTCAGTTCTCCTCCTGAAGCCGGTCGAATGCGATGATCTCGGCCAGCACGGGCTTTCCGTCGGGTCCCGGCCCGGTCTCGGCCTCGAGGCGGGCGATCCCGCCGGGTACGTCCTCGCTCAGCACGAATCGCAGCTGCAGATCGGCAAAGGCGCCCATCTCGGGCCGGTTCGGGTCGTTCGCGAAGGGCCGGACGACGACCGCTTCGGCCGGCAGGGTCGCACCCGCGAGCACGAGTTCCGTCGGCTCGGGCGTTTCCGCCGCGACCCAGAGCGCCTCGCGCATGCGGTTTCGGATGTAGAACGGGCTTCCGCCCGTCAGTTCGGCCATGTTGCGCACGGTGCTTTCGAGAAGGATCAGAAGGAGGGGGTGCGCGGCGGCCCCCGCAAAGCTCGGCACCGGGCGGGACCGTCCGTCGTTCGTCAGCGTCACTGCGAGTTCCCGTTCACCCGCGGCGTTTTCTGCGACAAGCAGACTCGCGGAGCCGTCGACGATCGGCTGAACCCGCGGATCGGCCTCTCCGGTGCTGCGGACATGGGAGTAGTGAACCCGGTCGCCCGGATCGAGATCGGCGAACACGTCCACCGCGAAGAGGCCGCGGCCGGGATCCTCGGCCCAGGCTGCGGGGGAGAGGGCGAGCGCCAGAACGAAAAGCGGCGCAGCCAGCGCACGTGTCGCAAGGGTCATGGTCTGCGCGCCTCCTCGCGCGGGTCGGTCAGCATGAAACCGCGGCCGCGCAGGGTGCGCAGCTCGGCGGTGCTCGCGGTCATGGCAAGCTTGCGCCGCAGGTAGCCGATGTAGACGTCGACGACGTTCTCGGAATGGCCGCCGACGGCACTCCATAGCGCGTCGAAGATCGCACCGCGGCTCAGCACGAACTCGGCGTTGTCGAGGAAGAGTTCCAAGAGCAGCGCCTCGCGCTCGGTCAGGGTCACGGCGCGTCCCGGGCCGGTCAGCTCGCGCCGGTCACGGTCATAGGTGAGGTCCCCGAAGCGTCGGCTCGCCGCGCCCTCGCGACGGCGTTCCTGTACCTTCAGGCGGGCGACAAGATCGGCGAAGTCGAACGGCTTCGCCACATAGTCGTCGGCGCCGGATTCGAGCCCGGCGGCGCGGTCCTCGACGCCGGACAGCGCCGAGAGCATCACGATCGGCGCCCTGAGGCCCCGGCCGCGCAGGCGCCGGACCATGGTGCGGCCGTCATCCTCGCCGAGCATGACGTCGATCACCGCGGCATCGACCTGCTTGATGGCGAGTGCTGCCTCGGCTTCGGCGAGATCGTGGGCCACCACCGGTTCGTAGCCCTCGCGGCTCAGCCCGCGGGCGAGGGCCGAGGCGATGTCCTCGTCGTCCTCGAGCACAAGTACGCGTCGCATCAGCTGTCCGCCCGTGGCCAGGTCAGCGTCACGCGGGTCCCCGGACGCGCCGGGTCTTGCCCTGCGGGGCTGACGAGCGCGATCGTGCCGTGCTGACGCGACATGATCCAGCGCGCCAGCGCGAGCCCGACTCCGAAGCCGAGCCCGCGGCGCGCGGATCGTGCGTGGCGTTCGAATACGCGTTCCTGATCGGCTGCAGGCACGCCTTCCCCCTCGTCGGTGACGGTCAGAATGATCCTACCGTCTAGCGCGGCGACGGCAACCGCGACCTCGGCACCTTCCGGTGAGTGGCGGATCGCATTCTCGATCACCCCGGCGACGACCTGGCGCGACCAGTCGTGATCACCGTGCGCGGTGAAGGCGTCGAGATCGGCGGACAGACGGACGCGGGCCTTGCGGGCGAGGGGCGCGACATCCTCGATCGCGTCGCGCGCAGCGGCACCGAGATCGAAGGGGCGGTCCTCGAGTTCGATCTGGCCGGATTCGGACCGCGCGACCCGCAGGAGATCCTCGATCCGGCGGTTGAGCCGGCGGGCGCGCGCCCGGATCGTGGCGAGCGCCGCGCCCATCTCGGCCGGATCGGCCGTTTCCGCCCGGGCGGCGAGTTCGGTCTCGGCGAGGATGACGGTCAGTGGCGTGCGCAGTTCGTGCCCGATGTCAGCGAAGAGCCTCCGCCGCTCCAAGTCTATCTCCTCCAGCCGGGCATTGGCCGATCGCAGTTCGGCGGTGCGTGCCGCGACGATGTCCTCGAGCCGGGCGCGGTCCCGTTCCAGCGCGGTGCGCGCCCGGCCGAGGCGGCTGGCCATGCGGTTTATCTGGGCGAAGACGAGGCCGAGTTCGTCGTGCTGGTCGACCGGCGGCGTCCGGTCGAAACCGCCGCGTCCGACCGCCTCGGCCGCCACCGCAACCCGGTCGAGCCGGGTGAGCAGTGGTCGCACCAGTCCGAGATGGAACCCCACGAGCAGTAGTGCGGCGCCGAACGCGACGGCAATGGCGATCCACAGCATCTGGCGGCGCTGACGTTCGGCTTCCAGCCTTGCCTCGAGGCCGAAGCGGCGTTCGGCCTCGAGGGCCTCGTTGAGGAGCGGGGCGAAGAAGGTGGCGAAGCTGTCCAGCCGGGCGCGAAGTCCGGCCTGGGTGTCGGCGAGCGGCGCCGCGCGTGCGAGCGCCTCGAAATTGGCCTGCATCCGTGCGAGCCCGAGGCTGCGGGCGGCGCGGCGGCTGCGTTCGGCGTGGTCGCCCGGATCGACGGCGTCCACCGCCTGGCCGAGCGCGGCGCCCACGGCCTCGAAGCTGGCGCGTACGATGTCCGCCCGTGCGGCGAGGCGATCGACACGCTCGGCGGGATCGAGCCCGGCCGCGGCCGCTTCCACCGCCACGAGGGCATAGTCGCCCACGCGCGCCGACAGCTGGGCGAGCAGTTCGATCCGGTGCTGCGCCGCCGCGGCCTCGGCGATGACGCGTGCCGAGCGCGCCGCGCCCCAGGCGGCGAGCCCGGCGGCGGTGAGTGCAAGCGTGGCGATCAGACCCGCTCCGATCAGCAGGCGCAATCGGAGCGGCAGTGCGATGGAGCGGCTCATGTCATCCCCGCGGCGGGCTCAAGATCATGCCGACGAAACCAGTGCCTTCCGCGCGATATCCGGCAATCTGTTCCGAGGCTAGCAGCTTCGCCGGCCGCTGGAACAGGACCAAAGCGTGACGGGACGGTCTTCTGCCTTTCAGCCTTTCGTCGCGGGTGCACCGCGCTGGATGCGATGCTAGTCTCCGATCCCCGGACCAAGGACGACGAATGCGCTCGGTTGTGATTTCCGTCGGCAACAACCCATCCCAATCAGTGGGGCATGTCATGGTCATCGACGACCACCCGTTGTTCTGCGAGGCGCTGGCGATGATGCTGACCGGCGCACTTCGGGTGCAGAAGGTGACGACCGCCAGTTGCCTGACCGACGGGCTGGCCGAGTTGCGCAAGGGCGACCTGCCCGAGGCGATCCTGCTCGATCTGAACCTTCCCGATGTCGCCGGGCTGGACGGTCTCCTGCGTCTGAAGGCTGCGGCGCCCGGCGTGCCGGTCATCGTCGTCAGCTCGATGCACGACAGCCGGATCATCACTTCGGTGATGGAGACCGGTGCCGCGGGCTTCATCCCCAAGGACAGCGCGCGCGAGGTCTTCGTGCGGGCCTTCTCGCAGATATGGTCGGGCGGCACCTTCACGCCGGAGAGCTATCTTCCCCCGAGCAAGAGCGCCCGGTCCCGCGAGGCCGGCGATCCCGCCCAGCGGCTCGCCGAGCTCACGCCTCAGCAGGCGAGGATTCTCGAGCTCGTCTGCGAAGGCAAGCTCAACAAGCAGATCGCCTACGAGCTTTCGATCGCCGAGACCACGGTGAAGGCGCATATCACCGCGATCCTGCGCAAGCTCGGCGCCCAGAGCCGGACCCAGGCGGTGCTGATCGCCAACAAGGCGAGTTTCGCGGCAATCTTGCGCGGGCAGGGCCAGACAGAATAATCTTCGCCCATGGGCGAGGTGGACCTAACCTTTCAGGCGACCGAGGTTCGAGCCGATTCGGACCCCTCGGCCTTCGTCCGGCGTGCCGAGAGCCTGGACGCCGATCCGGACCGCGCGCTGGCGGCGATCTCCAGCGCCCTCGGACCCGGACCCTTCGCGCTCGTCGTACTGTTCGTGTCACCGCGCCACGATCCCGACGCCGTGGCGGCGGCCGTGCGCCGGCATTTCGTAGATGTCCCGGTGACGGGCTGCACCACGGCGGGGGAGATCGGCGTATCCGGTTATCTCGACGGCGCGATCGTCGCGGTTGGTCTGCCGTGCAAGTGGTTCCGCGCATCGGTGATGTGCATCGAGGATCTCGGGCGCTTCGAGAGCCAGCTGACCGTGGCCGAGATCCTGCGCCGGCGCAGCGTTCTCGCCGATGCGGTTCCCACCTGGAGCAGCGAGTTCGTCTTCATGATGGCGGACGGGTTGTCGATGCGCGAGGAACAACTCATCGCCGCCCTGACGCCGGCGCTCGGCACCACACCGCTCTTCGGCGGCTCGGCAGCGGACGGCGTGGCGTTCCGGCACACCTTCGTCCTCTGTGACGGAGTGTTCCGCGAGAACCAGGCGGTTGTCGTCGTTCTGCGCACCTCCTGCCGCATCAAGGCGTTCCGCTTCGACCATCTGGTTCCCTCCGACCGACGCATGGTGGTGACCTCGGCCGATCCGGCCCGGCGGATCGTGCACGAACTCAACGCCGAGCCGGCGGCGAGGGCCTATGCGCGGGCGCTGGGCAAGGATCCCGATCAGCTTTCGCCTTTCATCTTCTCCGCGCATCCCGTGGTGGTGCGGATCGGCGACCGGCACCATGTCTGTTCGATCCAGCGTGTCGAGGAGAACGGGGACCTGCGCTTCTTCACCGCCGTCGAGGAAGGACTGGTGCTGACGCTCGCTGAGGCGCAGGACATCTCGGCGCATCTGGAGCGCTCGCTCGACGAGCTTTCGGGTGGCGATCTTCCCGTTGCCATCATCGCGGCGGAATGCGTGCTGCGGCGGCTCGAGATAGAGCAACGCCAGGTCAGGGAGCCGATGTCGGCGACGATCAGGCGCCACCGTGTCGTAGGCTTCAACAGCTACGGCGAACAGTTCAACATGCTGCACGTCAACCAGACATTCACGGGCGTAGCGATCTATCCACCGGCAGGCGTGAACGGCTCATGATCGCCCTGCTGCTCGATCCCGAGGACGATCTCGTCGACCAGAACGCCAAGCTGCAGAAGATCGTCGGCGTACTGATGAACCGCGTCGAGCGGGGGATGGCCGATCTCGGCCCCAGCTACAGTCATATCCAACTCGCCGCCACGCTGGAGGAACAGGTCCGCTCCCGCACCCGTGACCTCGACGACGCCTTCAAGATGCTGTCGATCGCCAATGCCCGGCTGACCGCCGCCCGGCAGGAGGCGGACGAGGCGCGTAACGATCTCTACGACGCGCTCGAGGTTGTGCAGGAGGGCTTCGCACTCTTCGGCCCGGACGACGTCCTGATCCTCTCGAACAGCCGTTTCGCCCACCACATGCCCGACGTGGCCGCCAAGCTGGGTCCGGGGCTCAAGTTCGTCGATTACGTGCGGTTCGTCGCCGCCAGTCCGCATCTGGTTCTGCCCGCCGGCGTGAATCCCCATGACTGGGCGGACGGCCGGGTCGCCAGCCACCGCCAGCCCCATGTCAACTTCATCGTGCAGCTGACCGGCGACCGCTGGCTGCAGGTCAGTGAGCACCGCAGCCCCTCGGGCGGCACAGCCGTCGTCCAGACCGACGTGACCGACATGATCCGGCGCGAACGGGAGGAACGCGACCGCCTGCTCGACGACCAGTCCCGGCTCCTGCGCGCGACACTCGACCATATCACCCAGGGCGTGGCGATCTTCGATGCCGAGCACAGGCTCGCCGGTCTCAACGAGAGCCTGCGCCAGATCCTAGGCCTGCCGGTCGCGCTGATGCAGGCCGGCACCGATTTCGATCGTATCGTCGCCAACCTCCGCTCCGGTGGCAGGTTCACGCCGGCCGAAGACCTGACCCGGCTGCAGCTGTGGTCGGCTGCGCCGGGCGGCCGGGCCCCGATCGCGCTGGAACTGCACCGTTCCGACGGTGCGATCCTCGACGTGGTCAGCCGCGAGATGCCTGACCGCGGTTTCGTCATCTCGTTCACCGACATGACCGCCGAGCGGAAGGCCGTGGCGGCGCTGCACAGGGTCAACGAGACGCTGGAACAGCGGGTGCACGAACGGACCATCGAACTGGAAACCGCCCGCGACGAGGCCGAGCGCGCCAATGCGTCGAAGTCGCGCTTCGTCGCCGGGGCGAGCCACGACCTCCTGCAGCCGCTCAATGCCGCGAAGCTCTTCCTCTCCTCGCTCTCCCACACTGCGCTCGACGCCGACCAGCGGGCGATCACCGACCGGATCCGATCGGCCTTCGAGAGCGTCGAGAGCATTCTCGGCGCGCTCCTCGACATCTCGAATCTCGACATAGGTTCCGCGCGGGCCGAGATCGCTCCGGTTCCGCTGGGACCGCTGCTGCGGTCCATCGACCAGGAATTCCAGCCGCTCGCCCGCGAACGCGATCTCGAACTGCGGGTGCTGCCCTCGTCGCTCTGGGTCGAGAGCGACCCGACCTATCTGCGGCGCATCCTGCAGAACCTCGTGGTCAACGCCCTGCGCTATACCCGCACCGGCCGAGTGCTCGTCGGTGCGCGTCGTCTCCCCGGTTCCCTGCGGATCGAGGTCTGGGATACCGGCCCGGGCATTCCGCCCGATCGGACCACCGACATCTTCCGTGAGTTCGTCCGGCTGGACACTTCGCCGGCGGCGCCGCAGGGCATGGGCCTTGGTCTCGCGATCGTCGAGCGGGCCTGTGCGCTGCTCGACCATGCGCTCGGCCTCGAGTCGGTACCCGGCAAGGGGACGCGGTTCAGTGTCACGGTGCCGGTCGTGCCCGCGCCGGACATCTGTCCGCCGACGCCCGACGCGCTCCGCAGGCGTCCTCCGCAGCTCGACGACATGATCGTCATCGTGATCGAGAACGACGAGGACGTGCGTGCGGGGATGATCTCGGTCCTCGAGGACTGGGGCACGAGCCCGCTCGAGGCCCGGGACCTCGCCGGGGCGAAGATGCTGATCGACGATATCGGCGAGGCTCCGGACGTGATCATCGCCGATTATCTGCTCGACGATGGCCGGAACGGGTTGGAAGCCATCGCCGCCTTGCGCGCCGATCACGGGCCGGTTCCGGCAGTTCTGGTCTCGGCGGACCGCTCGACGGAGTTGCGGCTGAAGGCGCTCGAGGCGGGGATCACGCTCTTGCACAAGCCGCTGGAGCTGCACCGGCTGCGGGCGGTTCTGCAATGGGCCAAGCACGCCGGGACCCGGGCGGCGTCCTGATGTCCAGGCACGCCGTGGGCCGGTCGCGTTGGCGCGCGACGCAGCCCAGGTCGGCGTCGGATCAGCCGAAGATGTCGGCGACGATGCCGGCGTACCAGCCCATGTTTTCCTCCTGGGTCCGTGCCCGGGTCGCCGCGTCCTCGCCGACCTGCGAGACGAAGGTTTCGGTCGCGGTGATCTTGCCGTCCTGCGGCGCATAGGCGCCACCGACCTTCACCGCGTCGTCGGTGGTGATCAGGCTCCAGCAGGTATTGGCATAGCGCGCCGGGAAGGCCGCCGATCCGGTCAGCTCGGCCCGGATCGCATTTGCCGCAACCTTGGCCTGGCTGTTGGCCGAGAAGGCGGATTTCGGCATGTCTCCGGCGATCGTCGCGTCGCCCAGCACCGTGATGTTCGCATCGACCGCCGAACGCATGTTCTCGGGCAGGATCGGGCAATAGCCGGTTTCGTTGGCGAGCCCCGCATCGGTGGCGATCCTTCCTGCGGCCTGCGGGGGGATGACGTTGATCAGATCGGCCTGGTAATCGGCGAGGTCGGTCTCCACGGTCATGGTCGCGGCGTCGACCCCACCGATGCCCCCGTGAATGGTCGGGTCCTGCCATTCCACCATGCCGGGGAAGTGCCGCTCCCAGCCTTCCTGGAACAGTGCCTGTTTCGAGAAGGACTCCTTCGCGTCGAGCACCACGATCCGCGACGAAGTGTGGCCCTTGGATTTCAGGACATGCGCCATCATCGAGACGCGCTCGTAGGGGCCCGGCGGGCAGCGGTAGGGGTTCGGCGGGCAGATCATCACGATCTGCGCCCCATCCTCGAGCGCGTTCAGCTGGTCGTGCAGCAGGCGGGTCTGGGCCCCCGGCAGCCAGGCGTGCGGCATCACCTCGGCCGCCTCGGGGGAATAGCCCGGGACACGGTCGTAGAGGATCTCGATCCCCGGAGCGACCACCAGGTGGTCGTAGGCGAGGTCGACGCCGTCCGACAGACGCACGGACCTCGCGTCCCGGTCGATCGCCTCGGCGGTCTGGCGCACATGGGTGACGCCGGCGGCGGTCAGCCCGTCGTAGCCGTGGGTGATGTCCTCGAAGGTCTTGAACCCGCCCAGATAGAGGTTGGAATGGAAGCAGGTGGTGTAGGCCTCCTTCGGCTCGACGAGGGTCACGTCGATGGCACCGGCCGATTCGCGCGCGAGGTAATGTGCCAGCGTGGCGCCACCGGCGCCGCCCCCGATCACCACGACCTTGGGCACGGCCTGAGCGAAGACCGGCCGAAGTCCGAGGCCGGCCGTACCCGCCACAACGGCGGCACCGCGGAGCAGTCTGCGCCGGGTCATTCTGGTCATGTCATTCCTCCCTGTGTTCCGAAGGACTGTTGCAGCCCGTCCCCCGCTGGTTTCACGGCGCGACCCGCCCGTCATGGAGCGAGGCGAAATAGGCGGCGAGTGCCGCAAGATCCTCGACCGTATAGCGCCGCGCTATCGTCCCCATCAGGTCATGGTCCCGCGTGCCGGTCTGATACTCATCCATCACGGAGACGAAATGATCTTCCGGCCAGCCGACGATCGACGGAATGCCGTCGGTCTCGCCGCTCGCCTGATGGCAGATCACGCATTCGGAGGCGAGGAAGCGCCCGTATTCGAGATCGGTCGCACCCGCCGGGCTACAGGCCAGCGACGCGGATGCGGCCGCCGTCAGAGCCAGGGCACAAGTTTTCATTCCGGTGCGCACGGGATCCGGTCTCAGGCAACGGTGACGACTTCACTGACGGTGACCTCGCGCCCGTCGTCGTCGATCCAGGTCATGGTCAGTGTTCCCGAGCGGGACGGCGCCACGCTGAACTGCAGATAAGGGTTCGCGGAGATGGCCGGTTCGAGGTCGCAGGCAAAGACCGGTTCGCCCTCGAATTCGCAGCGGAAGCTGTTCACGATGTGGCGCGGGATCAGGTCGCCCCCGGCGTCACGACGCTGGCCCGTTTCCATCGGATGCGAGATCAGCGTGCGGACCTCGATGATCTCGCCCGGGGCGATGACATTGGCGCTCAGGCGGATTCGCGGTCTGGGATCTTCCATGGTTCCGTTCTCCTCGACGCGCGGTTCAGCCGATGCAGCCGCCGACGGTGACCTTCACTTCCCTGGTGACCATGTGGAAGCTCCCGTCGCTCATCCGTGCGACCGCGGTCACCTCCTGGGTCCGTGCGAGACGGATGCGCGTGGTCACCTCCGCACGCCCCGAAAGCGGGGAGAAGCGGAAGGTGGCGACTGCGGCATTCGGATTGCCGCTTGCCAGCACGAGGACCGCCTCGACATGGTCGTCCGGGCGCATCGGGCTCTCCACCGACAGCGTCATCGGCACAGCCGCGCCATTCTCGGCGATTTCGGGCAGGTCGAGCACGATCCGCCCGGCTTGTGGTTCCGCTCCGCCGGTAAATTCGGCAAGCCGTTCGGCGAAGTCGTTGTCCTGGGCAAGGGCGGGTAGCGGCAACATGCCCGCAGTCGCCAGCATGACAACGGCGCTAGCCGCGCCCTTCAGCGCCGCACGCCGGTTCAAGGCCGAACCCATCGCTTTCCCCCATCGCCTCTTCAGTCTGACCCGGTCGCATCACGAAGGTGCCGTGAACGCTTCCGGAGCCCTTGGCGGGCCGCATCAAGCGACCGACCCTGCTTTATAAATTGTCTCGGATCGGCGGGAGGTCAAGTAAATGGCATCTATCACATTCAGATATATTGGAGATTCGGAACTGAATACCGATGCGGCCGTGATTCCCCCCAAGGCGACCGGAACCCAGCCGCACGCCACCATCGCTCCGGTCGCGCCGGCAGAATCGGCCGCTCCCATGCCGGGAAGCTCGCCGCGCCTTCGTTCCGGGGCCCTTCGGCGGGTTCGGTCAGGCCGCGCGCAGAAGCATGCCGTAGAGGTCGCGAGGCTCGTCGGGGTCAGCGAGGAGATCGAGATCGGCATAGAGCCCGGTCGCCGCCAACTGATCGCGCACATAGCGCAGCGCCGAGAAGTCCTCGGTGGCGAAGCCGACCGAATCGAAGAGCGTGATCTGGGTTTCCGACTGCCGCCCCGGCGCCCGGCCCGCAATCACCTCCGAAAGCTCCACCACCGGATGTTCCGGGTCGAGTTGCTGGATCTCGCCCTCGATCCGGGTCTGCGGCGGATATTCCACGAAGATGTCGGATCGCAGCAGGATGTCGCGGTGCAGTTCGGTCTTGCCGGGGCAGTCGCCTCCGATCGCGTTGATGTGCACGCCTGCGCCGACCATGTTGTCGGTCAGGATGGTGGCGTACTGCTTGTCGGCGGTGCAGGTGGTGATGATCTGCGCCCCCTCCATCGATTCCTCGGCCGACTTGCAGTTCACCACCGTCAGCCCTGATCCCGCGAGGTTGCGCGCGCACTTCGCCGTCGCTGCCGGGTCGATGTCGTAGAGCCGCACCGTGTCGATGCCACAGACCGCCTTGAAGGCCAGCGCCTGGAACTCGCACTGCGCGCCGTTGCCGATGATCGCCATCACACGCGCCCCCTTCGGCGCCAGATGCTTCGCCGCCACCGCCGAGACTGCCGCGGTTCGCAGCGCGGTGAGCATCGTCATCTCCGACAGGAGCAGCGGATAGCCCGTGCCGACGTCGGCCAGAACGCCGAAGGCGGTCACCGTCTGCCGGCCTTCCTTGGTGTTCTTCGGATGGCCGTTCACGTATTTGAAGCCATACGCCGCGCCGTCAGAGGTCGGCATCAGCTCGATCACCCCCTCGGCGCTATGGCTCGCCACGCGCGGTGTCTTGTCGAAGAGTTCCCAGCGGCGGAAATCCTCCTCGATGTAGTCGGAAAGCTCGATCAGGAACCGCTCGACGCCGATGCGGTGGACGAGCTTCATCATGTGGTCGACGCTGACGAACGGCACGAGGTTCAGGGTGTCGTTCAGGGCGAGCGAGGGCGTGCGTTTCATCTCAGTAGCTCCGGGTCGGGCGGTCCATCACGCGGCGGCCCATCAGGCTCGCCACGAGGTCGACCATCAGCGTCGCGGTCCGTCCGCGCTCGTCTAGAAAGGGGTTCAGTTCCACGAGATCGAGGCTCGTCACCAGTCCCGAATCGTGCAGCATCTCCATCACGAGATGCGCCTCGCGGAAGGTTGCGCCGCCCGGCACCGTGGTGCCGACCGCCGGGGCGATGCCGGGATCGAGGAAATCCACGTCGAGGCTGACGTGCAGCATGCCCCCCGCTGCCTCGACCCGGGCGAGGAAGGCGCGCAGCGGCGCCGCGATGCCGTGCTCGTCGATCGCGCGCATGTCGTGCACCGCCACCCCGGCCGCCGTCAGCGCCCGCCGCTCGGCGGGATCGACGCTGCGGATGCCGATCATGCAGACGTTCTGCGGATCGACCGTGGCGGCGAGATCGGGGAAGAATCCCTCGAAGCCCGGCTGCCCCACCGCATAGGCGACCGGCGTGCCGTGCAGGTTTCCGCTGGTCGTGGTGTCGAGGGTATGGAAATCCGGATGCGCGTCGAGCCAGAGCAGGAACAGTGGGCGCCCCGCCTCGGCCGCCCGCCGCGCGATGCCCGCGACCGTTCCGGCCGAGAGGCTGTGGTCCCCGCCGAGGAACACCGGCATCGCGCCATCCGACGCGGCATACGCCGCCTCCGCCAGCGCCCCGGTCCAGGCCGAGACCTCGGGCAGCGCCTTGAGTACCGTGTTGCCATGCACCACCGGCCGCGGCGCAGGCGGCGCCACATTGCCGAGGTCCTGCACCTCGTGGCCGAATTCGGCGATCGCGGCGTGGATGCCGGCGGTGCGCAGCGCGCTCGGCCCCATCTCACAGCCGAGCCGCCCGGCGCCATCCTGCACCGGTGCCCCTACCAGTCTGCACTTCATCTTCGAAATTCCTTTCGGGTTCACGGTTGAAAGATGCCACCGAAGATCGGCAATCCGGAGAGAGACGATTGGCAGATTCGCTCAGATGGCTTATCATTTTGGTTGATTCAGTTGCCGATCTGGAGCCACATGGATTCCCTCGACCAGCGCCTCGTCACGCTCCTGCGCCACGACGCCCGGCGCAGCATCTCCGACCTCGCGGTCGAACTCGGCGTCAGCCGCGCGACGGTGCGCAGCCGGATCGAACGGCTGGAACGCGCGGGCGAAATCCTCGGATACACCGTTATCCTGCGCGCCGATGCGGTGGAGCTGCCGGTGCGCGGCATCATGCTGATCCAGATCGAGGGGCATGCCGCCGCCCGGGTGATCCGCGCGCTCGGCGGCTTTCCGGAGGTCTCGACCGTGCATACCACCAACGGCCGCTGGGATCTGATCGTCGAACTCGGCGCCGCGAGCCTCACCGATCTCGACACGGTGCTCGCCCGCATCCGGCTGATCCCCGGCATCACCAACAGCGAGACCAATCTGCTGCTCGCCACCCCCCGCAGCACGCGGGCGCGGCTTTGACCGCGCCACTGCGCAACCTTCGGCCGTGCGCACCATCCATCCCATCAGCGCGGGCTGACAGATCCACGACTGCGGCAACGGTGCCCCGATCGACCGATTCGTTCAGTTGCGCGACAGGCCGCCGCGTCGACGGGCATCGCGGACTTCGCGCATGGAGATCCCGAGTTTGCACGTTCGGGCGGCCCGTTCAGGCCGCGCTTGCCGATCGTGTGTGGCGGAAGTATCGCGGCGGAAGCCGCTCTCGGGTGCGGCAGTGGCTTGCCAGTTGCGGGCATTGGGGGCAGATCAGGGTCGATGACACCTTCCGCCCGCCTTTCCGCAGCGATCGAGCTGCTCGATACCATCGTGGCGGGCGAGCCTGCCGAGCGCGCCCTTACACGCTGGGCGCGGGCGAGCCGCTTCGCGGGGTCGAAGGACCGGGCGGCGGTCCGCGACGTGGTCTTCGCTTGCCTGCGCCGGCGACGGTCGCTCGGCTGGATAGGCGGGGGAGACACCGGCCGGGCCATGGTCCTCGCTCATCAGGCGCAGGCAGGCGAGCCGGTGGAGGCGATTTTTGACGGGCAGGGCTTCGGTCCGGCGCCGCTGACTGCCGCGGAGCGGGAGTCGCTATCGCGGGACCCTTCCGAGGCGCCGGAGCTGGTGCGGCTCGATTGCCCCGAGGAACTCGCCGGGGAGTTGCGGTCCTCGCTCGGAGAACAGTTCGCCCCGGTCATGCAGGCGATGCAGGCACGGGCGCCGGTCGATCTCAGGGTGAACACGCTGAAGTCGACTGCGGCTGCGGCGACGGTAGTGCTGGCGCGCGACGCGGTGCTGGTCGAGGCGCATCCCCTGGCGAGGAACGCCCTGCGCGTCGTGCAGAACCCGCGCTCGGTCGGCACGAGCCGCGCCTATACCCAGGGCATGGTCGAGCTGCAGGACGTGGCGAGCCAGTTCGTGGCGGAACAGGCCGGGGCAAAGCCTGGCATGTGCGTGCTCGACTACTGCGCGGGGGGCGGCGGTAAGACCCTGGCGCTCGCCGCGGCGATGGAGGGGCGCGGGAGGCTCCTCGCGCATGACGCCAATGTCGGGCGGATGAGCCACCTGCCCGACCGGGCGCGACGCGCCGGCGCTCGGGTGGAGGTCCTCACGCCTGACGAGCGGATGCGGCAGCGTCCGGTCTGCGATCTGGTGCTCGTGGACGCACCCTGCTCCGGAACCGGCGCCTGGCGGCGCAAGCCGGACGCGAAATGGCGGCTCTCCCCGGCCGACATCGACCGGTTCACGATACTTCAGGACGCGATCCTGAGGGAAGCCGCCGGGCATGTGCGGCCGGGGGGCCTGCTGGTCTATGCCACATGTTCGCTGCTCGACCGGGAGAATCGCCATCGCGCGCGGGCCTTCCTCGAGACGCATCCCGGCTGGCGGCAGGTCGCGGAGCGCTGTTTGAGCCCGCTGGACGGCGGGGACGGCTTCTATTTCGTCAAGTTCAGATCGCCCAAGCCGGCTTGAGTTTCAATCTCCGGTAGTATTAAGTTTCCGGTAATCTGTCTTATGGATTGATTACCGGGGACGTGATCTGTCGTTCAAGCCGCACGGGACGGGCGAGGTGCAGGACAAGAGCAAGCCGCGCATGGGCGGACCGTGGCAGGCGCTCCCGGAGACGGGCGTTGCCCTGACGATCCTCGCGGCCGGCGCGGCGGTGATGGTGCTGATGCTGTCGGGGGTGTGGATCGCGCCGGGGGCGGTACCCGCGGCGTTCGGAACCTCGCTCCTGATCTTCGGCGGCTATCTCGTGGTGCAGAGCAGGGGCCGGTCGGGCGCGGCGCGTGCCGGCGCCGCGGCGGCGATCCGGCATTTCGACGGGCTCGCTGATCCGGTCTTCGTCACCGATCTCCATGGCCGGCCGCTCGCGCGGAACCCGGCGGCTGCAACCGCGGCGGGGCCGGACGGCTTTCTCGATGCATGGTGCCACGATCCCGATGCGAGTCGCTATCGCCTGCTGCGCGAGGCACTGGCGAACGGCGTCGCCATTGAAACACTGCCGGACGGCGCCGGCGGGCAGGTCGTGGTCACGCGGATGGCGGACCGGCTGCTGCAGTGGCGGGTGGAGAGCCAGACGCACCTGCCGGCCGCTCCGGACATGGCCGCGGTGAGCCTTCCCTGGCTGCGGATCGACGCGGGAGGCTCCGTTCTGCGCGCCAATTCGGCGGCGATCGCGCTCGCGCCGGACGGGCTGCGCCGGCTCGACGACGTTCTGGTCGATACCCCCCTGCGCCCGGCCGGGGTGCATGTCCTGACCGGAAGCGGCCAGGCGGTGCGGGCGGTCGTGCTGGCAGATAGCGAGGACGCCCGCGACCTCCTGCTTCTGCCCCTGAACTCCGCGGAGATCTCGGGCCTCGTGCCCGACCATTTCCTCGACGATCTTCCGGTGGCGCTAGCACGTCTCGATACGACCGGAAAGCTCACCTACGCAAACCGCGCGGCCCTTCAGCTGCTGGGCGGGCGCGCCGTGCCGGGCGTGAACATCACCGATCTGATCGAGGGCCTCGGGCGGTCGATCACCGAGCGGCTGCAGGACACGATAAAGGGGCGGGCGCTCGGCCGGTCCGAGATCGCCCGCGGCAGGTCCGAGGATTCGGAGATATTCCTGCAGGTAGCCTTCACCCGGACGATCCTCGACGGGGCGCCGTCGCTGCTTTCGGTGCTGAGCGACGCCACCGAGCTCAAGACGCTCGAGGCGCAGTTCGTCCAGAGCCAGAAGATGCAGGCCGTCGGGCAACTGGCCGGCGGCGTCGCGCACGACTTCAACAATCTGCTGACGGCGATCAACGGGCATTGCGACCTCTTGCTGATGCGTCACGACGTCGCCGATGTCGAGCATGGCGACCTGATGCAGATACGTCAGAACGCGAACCGTGCGGCCGCACTCGTGCGCCAACTCCTCGCCTTCTCGCGCAAGCAGACTTTGCGGCCGAAGGTCATCAGCCTGCAGGACACGCTGTCCGAACTGGCGCATCTGCTGAACCGGCTGCTGACCGACAAGGTAGCGCTGAAGATCGAACACGGGCCCGATCTCTGGCCGGTGCGGGTCGACGAGCGGCAGCTCGAACAGGTGATCATGAACCTCGTCGTGAATGCGCGGGACGCCATGCCCCGGGGCGGCGAGGTGCGGATCACCACGCGGAACGTGCGGCTGACCCAGGACCTGCACCGCGACCGGGCGGTGGTTCTGCCAGGGGACTACGTGCTGATCGAGGTGGCGGATTCCGGAACCGGCATTCCCGAAGCGAAGCTCAACAAGATCTTCGAGCCGTTCTACACGACGAAGCCGGTCGGCGAGGGCACGGGACTGGGCCTTTCGACGGCATACGGCATCATCAAGCAGACTGGCGGGTTCATCTTTGCCGACAGCCCGCCGGGTCAGGGCGCGATCTTCACCATCTACCTGCCCGCCTACGAGCGCACCGAGGCAGCCGAGGCGCCGGAGCCCGAGGTGCGGCGCTCGCGCGATCTGACCGGACGCGGTGTCGTCCTCCTGGTCGAGGACGAGGATCCGGTGCGGTCGTTCGCGGCACGTGCCCTGCAGCTGCGCGGCTACACCGTGGTCGAGGCGTCTTCCGGCGAGGCGGCGCTCGAACTCCTGAAGGTTGCCGATCTGCGCATCGACCTGATGCTGTCCGACGTCATCATGCCGGGGCTCGACGGTCCGGCCTGGGTGCGCGAGGCGCTGAAGGTGCGGCCGGGAACCAAGGTCATCTTCATGTCGGGCTATGCCGAGGACGCCTTCATCGGCGGGGATTCCGGCATCCCGGACTCCGCCTTCCTGCCCAAGCCCTTCACGTTGAACGAACTCACGCAGAAGGTGAAGGACCACCTGGAGGGATGACGCGGGAAAGGCCCGCGTTAACCTTTCGGTAAATACGATTTGCATTGTTCCGGTTTTACCCTCATGGTGAGCGGCGAGAACAAGGCATGAACATACCTGTGATTGCCGTCACCCTGGGACTGTGGAATAAGAGGCGGACATGAGCTCTCCCCTGATCGATTTTTCCGAAAGACGCGGCATGGACAAGCAGAAGGCGCTGGAATCGGCTCTGGCGCAGATCGAACGCAGCTTCGGCAAGGGCTCGATCATGCGGCTCGGCCAGACACCCACGCTCGACATCGAGGCGATTTCGACCGGCTCGATCGGTCTCGACATCGCGCTGGGGATCGGTGGCCTGCCAAAGGGTCGGATCATCGAGATCTACGGACCGGAAAGCTCGGGCAAGACCACGCTCGCGCTGCACGTCATCGCCGAGGAGCAGCGGAGCGGTGGGGTCTGTGCCTTTGTCGATGCGGAGCATGCGCTCGATCCGGTCTACGCCAAGAAGCTCGGCGTGAACATCGACGAGCTGCTGATCTCCCAGCCCGACACCGGCGAGCAGGCGCTGGAGATCACCGAGACGCTGGTGCGCTCTGGCGCCGTCTCGGTCGTGGTGGTGGACTCGGTCGCCGCACTGACGCCCAAGTCCGAGCTCGAGGGCGACATGGGCGAGGCACAGGTCGGCGCACAGGCCCGGCTGATGAGCCAGGCGATGCGCAAGCTCACCTCCGCGATCAGCCGTTCGAACTGCATGGTGATCTTCATCAACCAGATCCGGATGAAGATCGGCGTGATGTTCGGCAGCCCGGAGACTACCTCAGGTGGCAATGCGCTGAAGTTCTACGCGAGCGTGCGGCTCGACATCCGGCGGATCGGCGCGATCAAGGACCGCGACGAAGTCGTCGGCAACACCACGCGGGTAAAGGTCGTCAAGAACAAGGTGGCGCCGCCGTTCAAGCAGGTCGAGTTCGACATCATGTATGGCGAGGGAATCTCCAAGCGCGGCGAACTCATCGACCTCGGCGTCAAGGCCGGCGTGGTCGAGAAGTCGGGCGCCTGGTATTCCTTCTCCGACCAGCGGATCGGACAGGGCCGGGAGAATGCCAAGCTCTTCCTCAAGGAGAATCCCGACATCGCGCTGCAGATCGAGGACAAGCTGCGCGCGGCGCATGGTCTCGACTTCGCGATGAGCGGCGAGGATCGCGAAGAGGTTCTCGACGAATGATGGGGATGCCGGCGGAGACAGGCGGCCTCGCCGGCTGAACCGCCTCGGGATGGGTGTTTGCTTGCCGGCACAGGGCGTTGCTAGTTGAAGCAGGGCTAAAGCAACCAGGACGTCTGATGGCCGCAGCGACGGCCACTCCTGGGGCCGGGCGCAAGCGTTCGGCCTCCGCCTGGAAATGCGGCCGGGCGCGCGCCTGTGTCGGAGCCGTGGACAGCGGCCCGGCGGGGCGCTAACACCGACGGGAACAACGGCCCGTGCGGGCCATCCCGGGATCTGTGACGACCATGGTCAGCCTGAACGACATCCGTTCCACCTTCCTCGACTATTTCCGCAAGCACGACCACCGCGTCGTCGACAGCTCGCCGCTCGTGCCACGCAACGACCCGACGCTGATGTTCACCAATTCGGGCATGGTGCAGTTCAAGAACCTGTTCACCGGCCTCGAGCACCGCGACTACAAGCGTGCGGTGACCAGCCAGAAATGCGTTCGCGCCGGCGGCAAGCACAACGACCTCGACAACGTCGGCTACACGGCCCGCCATCACACCTTCTTCGAGATGCTGGGGAACTTCTCCTTCGGCGACTATTTCAAGGAGACGGCGATCCCGCTGGCGTGGGAGCTTCTGACACGGGATTTCGGCCTGCCGAAGGAGAAGCTGCTCGTCACCGTCTATCACGACGACGACGAGGCGGCGGCCCTCTGGAAGAAGGTCGCCGGACTGCCCGACGAGCGGATCATCCGCATCGCGACCTCGGACAATTTCTGGATGATGGGGCCGACCGGTCCCTGCGGCCCCTGTTCCGAGATATTCTACGACCACGGCCCGGAGATTCCCGGCGGCCCGCCCGGCAGTCCCGAGGAGGACGGTGACCGGTTCATCGAGATCTGGAACCTCGTCTTCATGCAGTACGAGCAGTTCGAGGACGGGAGCCGCCGCGACCTGCCGCATCCCTCGATCGACACCGGCATGGGGCTGGAGCGGATCGGCGCGGTCCTGCAGGGCAGGCACGACAATTACGACACCGATCTGATGCGGGCGCTGATTCTCGCCTCGGCGCAGGCGACCGGGGCCGATCCCGACGGACCCGGCCGTATCCACCACCGGGTGATCGCCGACCATCTGCGCTCGACCTCGTTCCTGATCGCAGACGGGGTCATGCCATCGAACGAGGGGCGCGGCTATGTCCTGCGACGGATCATGCGGCGGGCGATGCGGCATGCACATCTGCTCGGCAGCGACGACCCGGTCATGCACCGGCTGGTGCCTTCCCTCGTCGCCCAGATGGGTCAGGCCTTTCCGGAACTCGTCCGCGCGAAGGCGCTGATCGAGGAGACGCTGCTGCTCGAGGAGACGCGCTTCAAGGCCACGCTCGACCGCGGGTTGCGGCTGCTAGACGAGGAACTCGCGAAGCTGCCGGACGGCGCTCCGCTTCCCGGGAGTGCCGCATTCCGGCTTTACGACACCTACGGCTTTCCGCTCGACCTGACGCAGGATGCGCTGCGCGAAATGGGCCGCGGGGTGGATGTCGCGGGCTTCGACGCTGCCATGGGCGAGCAGAAACGCATGGCACGCGCCGCGTGGGCCGGGTCCGGCGAGGCCGCGGACGAGGCGGTCTGGTTCGATCTGGCAGAACGGCACGGCCCGACGGAATTCCTCGGCTACGACACGGAGACGGCGCAGGGCCAGGTGCTGGCGATCGTCGAGAACGGGCGTGTCGTCGCCACGGCGCGCGCGGGGGCCGAGGTGCAGGTCGTCCTGAACCAGACACCGTTCTATGCCGAGTCCGGCGGACAGGTCGGCGACAGCGGGCGAATGACCGCGTGGAGCACGGATCTGCCGCCGATCGGCACCGATCTCGGCGATGCGGATGATCCGCTGGCGGCGGAAATCGTCATCGCGGACGTGCGCAAGAAAGCCGGCGTCTTCGTGCATTCCGGCCGGGTGAAATCCGGGCGAATCGAAACCGGTGCGACGCTGACCCTGACCGTCGACCACGACCGTCGCAGTGCGATCCGGGCGAACCACTCCGCGACGCATCTCCTGCACGAGGCGCTGCGCCAGGCGCTGGGCGAGCATGTAGCCCAGCGTGGAAGCCTGGTTGCGCCGGACCGGCTTCGCTTCGACTTTGCCCATCCCAAGGCGATGACGCCGGCGGAACTGGCGCGGGTGGAGGCGGAGGTGAACGCCTTCATCCGGCAGAACGCGCCGGTCGAGACCCGGATCATGACGCCGGAGGAGGCGCAGGCCCTCGGCGCGCGGGCACTCTTCGGTGAGAAGTACGGCGACGAAGTGCGGGTGGTCGCCATGGGACGGCAGGCCGGATCAGGCCTCGGTGCCGGGGGAGAGACCTACTCGCTGGAACTCTGCGGCGGCACGCATGTGAGCCGCACCGGGGATATAGGTGCCTTCAAGCTGCTCGGCGAGGGCGCCTCGTCGAGCGGGGTGCGCCGCGTCGAGGCGTTGACAGGCGCGGCGGCCCTCGCCCATGTCGCGGCCCAGGAGGCGGCGCTCGCCGAGGTGGCCAGCCTGCTCCGCGCGCGAACGGAAGAGGTGCCGGACCGGATCCGCGCCCTGCTCGACGAACGTCGGGCGCAGGCCGAGCAGATCGCGGACCTCCGGCGCAAGCTGGCGATGGGCAGCGGTGCCGGCGGGGCCGAAGCGGCGGGACCCGAGACCGTCAAGGGGGTGCCCTTCCTCGCACAGGCGCTCACCGGGGTCTCCGCCAAGGACCTGCGCGGGCTGATCGACGCGCACAAGGCGCGACTGAAGTCAGGCGTGATCCTGCTGGTCGCCGACACCGGCGAGAAGGCGGCGGTGGCGGCGGGTGTTACCGACGACCTGATCGAGCGCATCTCGGCGGTCGACCTCGTGCGCGCCGCGGCCGAGGCCATGGGCGGCAAGGGCGGTGGCGGGCGTCCCGACATGGCGCAGGCCGGCGGCAGCGACGCGAGCAAGGCGCCCGAGGCGATCGCCGCGGCGCGCGCGCTGCTGGAGGCCTGAGCTGATGCCGAAGGGCTATGTCATCGCGCGGATCGATGTGACCGATCCCGAGGAATATGGCAAATACGTCGCGCGAACGCGGTCGATCGCGGAACGCTTCGGCGGACGCTTTCTGGTTCGAGGCGGCCGCCATGAACAGCTGGAGGGGCAGGGCAGGACGCGCCACGTTCTGCTGGAGTTCCCTGACTTCGAGACGGCACGGGCGTTCTATCGCTCGGAGCCCTATCAGGCGATCCTGCCCCATGCCCTGGCCGGTTCCGAGCGCGAACTGGTGCTGGTCGAAGGCGTCGAAGAGGAGACCGAGTGATGCCCGCGTACTGGATCGCCCATGTGACCGTGACCGACGAGGTGGCCTACAGCCGCTACGCGAAGCTCGCGACCGAGGCGATCGCCGCCCACGGCGGCCGGTTCCTTGCGCGCGGCGGGCGGTACCGGCAGCTCGAAGGGCAGGACCATGCGCGCAACGTGCTCGCTGAATTTCCGAGCCTCGAGGCGGCGGAGGCCTGCTACCATTCACCAGCCTATCAGGAGGCGCTGTCACATGCGCGCGGGGCCTCGACACGAGATCTGGTGATCGTCGAAGGGGTCTGACCACGGCCGCCCCGGCTCAGCCGGGACTGCAGGTTGCGGTAGCCGATCAGACCGCGATGTATCGGTCTCGCCGGTGGTTCATGGCGATCGAGGTGTTGAGGACGACCGCGCCGATCAGTGAATAGATCACCGGGCCCATGTCGAGTAGCATCAGTGCCAGCCCGAAGATCACCGCGTCGACCGACATCTGGACCCAGCCTGCGCGAATGCCGAACCGGTCCTGCAGGTAGACGCCCAGCACGCCGACGCCGCCGAGGCTCGCCCGGTGACGGAAGAGCGCCAGCAGACCGGCCCCCGAGATCATGCCGGCGAGTACCGCACCGGTCAGCGGTTCCACGGCGCCGAAGTTGAAGAGCCTCGGCTGCACGAGGGTGAATACCGTGACCAGCGCGATCGCGACGAAGGTTCTGACGGTGAAGGCCGGGCCGAGCCGACGCCAGGCGAGCCAGTAGAACGGCAGGTTGATCGCGAAGAAGACGATCCCGAATTCGAGGCCGCTCCAGTGCGCGATCAGCAGGGCGAGACCGGCAGTCTGGCCGGTCACGAGACCGAGATGGCCGAGCAGGGTGACCCCGACCGCGCCCATAGCCGCGCCGAAGACGAGGCCCTGGGCATCGTCGAGAAGGGTGTGGGACGCCGGCTCGGCCGGCGTCCCGGTGCCGGCCATCAGCCGGCCAGCGCCTTCCGGAGGTTCTCGTCGACCTTCTCGAGGAAGCCGGTGGTGCTCAACCACTTCTGGTCGGGACCGACGAGCAGGGCAAGGTCCTTGGTCATGAACCCCGATTCGACGGTCTCCACGGTCACCCGTTCGAGCGTCTCGGCGAAGCGCTGCAGCGCGGCGTTGTCGTCGAGCTTCGCCCGGTGCTTCAGGCCGCCCGTCCACGCGTAGATCGAGGCGATCGAGTTCGTCGAGGTCTCCTTGCCCTTCTGGTGTTCACGGTAGTGACGCGTGACGGTGCCGTGTGCTGCCTCGGCCTCGACGGTCTTGCCGTCCGGCGTCATCAGCACCGAGGTCATCAGGCCGAGCGAGCCAAAGCCCTGCGCCACGGTGTCGGACTGAACGTCGCCGTCGTAGTTCTTGCACGCCCAGACGTAGCCGCCTTCCCACTTCAGCGCCGAAGCGACCATGTCGTCGATCAGCCGGTGCTCGTAGATGATGCCCTTGGCCTTGAACTTGTCTGCGAACTCCGCATCGAACACCTCTTGGAAGATGTCCTTGAACCGGCCATCGTAGACCTTGAGGATCGTGTTCTTCGTGGAGAGATAGACCGGCCAGCCGAGGCTGAGGCCGTAGTTGAGTGAGGCGCGGGCGAAGTCGCGGATCGATTCGTCGAGATTGTACATTGCCATCGCGACGCCGGAACCCGGCGCGTCGAAGACCTCGCGCTCGATGACGGTGCCGTCCTCGCCGACGAACCTGATCGTCAGCTTGCCCTTGCCCGGAAAGCGGAAGTCGGTGGCGCGGTACTGGTCGCCGAAAGCGTGGCGGCCGACCACGATGGGCTTGGTCCAGCCGGGGACGAGGCGGGGCACGTTCTTGCAGATGATCGGCTGGCGGAAGATCACCCCGCCCAGGATGTTGCGGATGGTGCCGTTCGGGGAACGCCACATCTGTTTCAGTCCGAACTCCTCGACGCGGGCCTCGTCGGGGGTGATGGTCGCGCATTTGACGCCGACGCCGTACTGGCGGATGGCGTGGGCGGCGTCGATGGTGATCTGGTCGTTGGTGCGGTCGCGTTCCTCGATGCCGAGATCGTAATACTTCAGGTCGATGTCGAGGTAGGGAAGGATCAATTTTTTCTTGATGAAGTCCCAGATGATCCGGGTCATTTCGTCGCCGTCGAGTTCGACGACCGGATTGTCAACCTTTATCTTCGTCATTTGCGCTCCCTTCCGGGTTGAGGTCTCGGATTCGCCACGCGGCCTCATAGCCGATCCGCGGTGCGGAGGAAAGAGTTGTATGCGCAGGTATACTGGATTTCGAATTGCGGTCCAGGATTGGCGTGGGCTAGGGGAAGACAGGAAAACAAGGGGGATCGGGGGTCTTGGCGGGTACGGATCACGGCAAGTCGGACGCGGCGGGCGGGGCGGGGCCGGCGTTTGTTCTGGTGGCGCCGCAGATGGGGGAGAATATCGGGGCGGCGGCTCGGGGGATGTGGAACTTCGGGTTGAACCGTTTACGGCTGGTCAACCCCCGGGACGGCTGGCCGAACGAGCGGGCGGTGGCGATGGCCTCCGGCGCGGCGGGGGTGCTGGACGGGGTGAGGGTGTTCGAGACGACCGACGCCGCCTGCGCCGATCTCGACTACGTGTTCGCGACGACCGCCCGGCCGAGAGGTCTGACCAAGAAGATCTTCACGCCCGAGCGCGCGATGGAAGTTGCGCGCAAGTTGATCGCGGACGGCGGGCAGGTGGGCATCCTGTTCGGGCCGGAGCGCGCGGGGCTGGAGAACAGCGACGTCGTGCGGGCGAACGCGGTGATCTCGGTGCCGGTCAATCCGGCCTTCGGTTCGATCAACCTCGCGCAATGCGTGCTCCTCTGCGCCTATGAATGGCGGCGGCAGGGGGTGGAGGTGCCGGCGGAGGTGCTGGAACTCGGCGGGCGCGGCTGGCCACGGGCATCGAGGTGGACCGGCTGCGCGATCACCTGATGGAGCGGCTGGACGCGGTCGGCTTCTTCTTTCCCGAGCACAAGCGCGACAGCATGGCGGCGAACCTGGAGAACCTGCTGCGGCGGGTGGCGATGACCGATGCCGACGTGCGCACGCTGCACGGGGTGATCCGGGCGCTGGCGGAGAAGGTGCCGGGCCGGAAGTGATCCTTGCCGGCGGTCCGGCACCGGAATAGGTACGCGGTACCGGGTCCGGGAGGCGGGAATGGCGAAGCCGCGCAGCATCTTCGAGGAAGTGGGCGAGAAGCGCCCCGAGCCGGTGGCGCCGCCGAAGCGGCGGGCACCGGCGCGGCGCGGCATCGCGCTTTGGCTGATGATGCTTTTCGTGCTGGTGGTGGTGATGATCGCGGTCGGCGGGCTGACGCGGCTGACCGGATCGGGCCTGTCGATCACCGAATGGCGCCCGGTCACCGGGGCGCTGCCGCCGATGAATGCCGAAGACTGGCAGGCGGAATTCGACAGGTACCGGGCGATCCCGCAGTACCAGATCGTCAACCGGGGCATGTCGCTGGCCGAGTTCCAGTTCATCTACTGGTGGGAATGGGGGCATCGCCAGCTCGGCCGGGTGATCGGGCTGGTCTGGGCGGCGGGCTTTTTCGGCTTCCTCGTCGCCCGGCGCATCCCCACCGGCTGGACGCCCCGTCTGCTGGGGCTCGGGGCGCTGGGCGGGCTTCAGGGGGCGATCGGCTGGTGGATGGTCGCCTCGGGGCTGGAGGGCGAAATGATCCGCGTCGCCTCGTACCGGCTGGCGGTGCATCTCGGCCTGGCCTTCGTGATCCTCGGGCTGATCGCGTGGTACGTGCTGAAGCTGCGGCGCGAGGAAACCGACCTGCTGCAGGCGCGGCGGCAGCAGAACACGGGGCTCGTCCGCTGGGGCGCGGTGCTGATCGGGGTCGGCTTCGCGCAGATCCTGCTCGGCGCGCTGGTGGCGGGGATCGACGCAGGGCGCGGCTATATCGACTGGCCGCTGATGGGCGGCGAGATCTTTCCCCATGCCGCCTTCAACCTCACGCCGCTCTGGACCAACTTTACCGAGAACCCGGCGCTGGTGCAGTTCAACCACCGGGTGCTGGGCTATGTCCTGGTGATCCTCGGGCTGGTCGCGTGGTGGCGCAGCCGGGCGAGTGCCAACACCTACATCCGGCGGGCCTTCGACGCGATGATGCTGGCGATGCTGGCGCAGGTGGTGCTGGGGGTGTTCACCGTGCTCCATGCCGCGCCGTGGCAGATCGCGATCGTGCACCAGTTCGGCGCGGTGGTGCTGTTTGCGCTGATCATCCGGGCGCGATTCGCGGCGCTCTATCCGCTGGCGGAGCGCATCCGGCGGGGGTGAGGGTGGCTCGGGAACGAGGCGATGACCTCACCGTTCTCCGGCCGATTTGACCGTCGGCAAATCGGCCCGCGCCTGCCTGCCCCCGGCAGGCGCGATTCCGCGCCCGCCAGGCAGGCGCGCGCCGATTACCCGGCGCCGCACCTGTCCCCCTCGCCCTCCGCAGGCTTGCTGCGGGCGACCGGCCCGGGCGGACGTCCACTGGACGTCCGCTTTTCCGGCCCGGAAGACGGCCCGGAATTGCGCTACTGCCGCCACTCCGGCGGGCGCTTCTCGAGGAAGGCGGCGATGCCCTCGGCGGTGTCGCGGCGGAGCATGTTCTCGGCCATGACGCGCCCGGTGTGGTCGTAGGCGGCCTCGATCCCCATTTCGGCCTGTTCGTAGAAGCTGCGCTTGCCGATGGCGACGACCGGGCCGAGCTTGGCCGCGATCCGGTCGGCGAGCGCGCGGGCCTCGGCCGCCAGTGCCTCGGGCGGGGCGACGCGGTTGACGAGGCCGAGGGCGCGGGCTTCTTCCGCGTCCAGAAATTCGCCGGTGGTCAGCAGCTCGAAGGCGCGCTTGCGGGGAATCACCCGGGTGAGCGCCACCATGGGCGTCGAGCAGAAGAGGCCGATGTTGACCCCGTTCACCCCGAAGCGCGTGCCCTCGGCCGCCACCGCGAGGTCGCAGGTCGCGACCAGCTGGCAGCCGGCGGCGGTGGCGATGCCGTGCACCTCGGCGATCACCGGCTGGGGCAGGCGCTGGATCGACAGCATCATCCGGGCGCAGCGGGCGAAGAGCGCCTCGAACCATGCCCGCCCGCCGTCCTCGGCCTGGCGGGCCTGGGTCATCTCGCGCAGGTCGTGGCCGGCGCAGAAGGCCCGGCCCGCGCCGCGCAGGATCACCACCCGGATGGCGCGGTCCTGTGCGAGCCGGTCGAGTTCGGTCTGGAGCGCCGCCAGCATCGCCTCGGAAAGCGCGTTGAGCTTGTCGGGGCTGTTGAGCGTCAGCGTGGCGACGGGGCCGTCGTCGGCGCGCAGCAGGATTCCTCGGGACAGATTCTCTTCGGGCATCCGGCGTCCTCCCCTTGCTCTCCCGCGGTGTCGCGGCCAGTCTGGCCGAGGTTTCGGCGCGGGGAAAGGGCGAGATGCAGTTGCGGATGACGATCCCTGAGATGCACGGCTTTCTGGCCGAGGTGTTTCCCCAGCTCGGGCACCGTTTCGAGGTGCTGGAGATGGAGCCGGGCTTCGTGCGGGTGAAGATGACCGCGGGCGAGGCCGATCTGCGGCCCGGTGGAACGGTGTCGGGGCCGGCAATGTTCACGCTGGCGGATTGTGCCTTTTACATGGCGACACTTGCGCTGATCGGTCCCGAGGCGCTGACCGTGACCACGAATTGTTCGATCGACTTCATGCGGAAGCCCCTGCCGGGCGATCTGTTCGCCGAGGCGCGGGTGCTGAAGCTCGGCCGGACGCTGTCGGTCGGGGACGTGCTGGTGTTCTCGGAGGGGGTCGAGGGGCCGGTGGCGCGGGCGAGTCTTACCTATTCGATACCGCCCCGGAAGAGTGGTTGACGGGGGTGCGGCGGGCCGCCGGGGGCCGGAAATTTCCGGGTGTCATTCGGGTGATATTTGGGTGCTATTTGGTTTTCTGAATGCGTAAACGGTTTGTCAGGGTTAACGGGGCCGCGGCGCTTGCGCTCTCCGCCGCAGTGGGCGCGCCGGCGGCGGAGCGGCAGGCCGCCGATTCCGGCGACGCCGTGCAGGTCGCGCTGGGTGCCGAGGTCTATGCCGGGCATTGCGCGTCCTGCCACGGGATGGAGCTGGAGGGCCAGCCGAACTGGCGGGAGCGTCTGCCCTCCGGACGGCTGCCCGCGCCGCCGCACGACGCGAGCGGGCACACCTGGCATCACCCGGACGCGGTGCTGTTCTCGATCACGCGGGACGGGCTCGGGGCGATCGTGCCCGGCTACGAGAGCGACATGCCGGCCTTCGGCGGCGTGCTGAGCGATGCGGAGATCCGGGCCGTGCTGGCCTTCATCAAGAGCCGCTGGCCGGAGCGCGAGCGGGCGTTCCAGGCGGAGATCAGCGCGGCGGAGGAGGAATAGGCGCCCTCAGGGCAGGAGGCGGGCGACGTAGCCGGGCAGCGCGAAGGCGGCCTTGTGCACCTCGGGCGTGTAGTAGCGGGGGGTGAGGCCGCTCGCCGCGAAACGCTCGGCGAGGATCGCGGGCGAGACGTCGCGCGCCATGCTGTCGGTGCCCCAGCCGAAGGCCATCGGGCCGCCGGCATAGGTGGGCACCGAGGCGAGATAGCAGGTCGCGTCGCGGAAGAGTGCGCGCAGCGCGCGCAGCGTGTTGGTCAGTTCCTCGGGCTGGAGGAAGGGCACGCCGTTCTGGGTGACGAGGATGCCGCCGTCGGTCAGCCGCGCCCGGGCCCTTCCGTAGAAGGTGTCGGTGAAGAGCACCTCGCCCGGGCCGATCGGGTCGGTGGAATCGACGAGGATCACGTCGAAGGACTCGCGGCTCTCGGCGACGAAGGCGGCGCCGTCGGCGATGACGAGGTTGAGGCGCGGGTCGTCGAAGGCGCCGGCCGAGAGGCTCGGCAGGTAGCGGCGCGAGAAGTCGACGACGCCCGCGTCGATCTCGACCATGGTGACGTGCTCGACGGTGCGGTGGCGCAGGACCTCGCGCGCCATGCCGCCGTCGCCGCCGCCGATGATGAGCACGCGCCGCACCTGCCCGTGGGCGAGGATCGGCACGTGGGCCATCATCTCGTGGTAGATGAACTCGTCCCCCTCGGTGGTCTGGACCACGCCGTCGAGGGTGAGCACGCGGCCGAAGCGGGCGTTCTCGAAGACCTGCAGCCGCTGGTGGTCGGTCGCGCTGTCGTAGAGCAGGCGGTCGATGCGCAGCGACTGGCGGTAGTCGGGATAGAGGGTCTCCTCCGACCAGGCGGGGGTGTCGTCGGCCATCGGGGTCCTCCGGTAGCTGGCGGTCAGGCGCGGGTCTGGACGAGTCCTTCGCCGCGCAGGAGTTCGCGCACCCGCATCTCGCCGGCGTCGAAGGCCCGGCGCAGCACCTCGACCGCGCGCCAGGGCTCGGCCTCGCCGCACATGAAGACGTCGAAGGCGCCGTAGCCGATCTCGGGCCAAGTGTGGACCGAGATGTGGGATTCGGCCAGCACCGCCACGCCCGAGACGCCCTGCGGCGAGAACTTGTGGGTGTGGATGTGCAGGAGCGTCGCGCCGCAGGTCGTCACGCAGTCGCGGAACGCCTGCTGGATGCGCGCCTCGTCGTCGAGGCCGGTGCCGTCCACCACCTCGATGATGAGATGCGTGCCGGCGTAGACCTTGCCGTCCCGGCGGATGAAATGGTCCTCGCGCGCGGGGTCGAGCACGTCCCGCGACGGTTCCGATGTGGTCACGACCGACAGACGGCCGCGTTTCGCTTCCTCGTGGGTGGCGCCTGTCTCCAGGTCCATCCCCAGTTGGCCAAGGTTTGCGCGATCCATGCGCCCCTCCCCTACCAGCAGACGAATCCCAGCGGTCCCTTAGCGCCCCCCCTTGTCCGAGGATGGGATCGGTAACCCTGTGAGGGGGCCAGATAGGGGAACGGGTTCGCGATTGCAATGGACTTCGGCGTGAATTCTTCGCGACATGGGCGAGTGCGGCGAAAGTGATACACCCATAAGGGGCGCGCGGCGGGCTTGCCAAATTTTGCCAAGGGTCTAGGGTCGTCGCATGGGAACCATGAACATCTCGCTGCCCGATGCGCTGAAGTCCTGGGTGGACGAACAGGTCGCCTCCGGCGGCTACGGCACCAGCAGCGAATACGTGCGCGAACTGATCCGCCGCGACCGGGACCGGCAGAAGCTGCGCGCGCTGCTGGTGGAGGGGCTGGAGTCGGAGCTCTCCACGGTCGCCGACGAGGCTTACTTCGCGCGGCTGCGAGAGCGGGCCTTCCGCAGTCCCGGGGATTGAGCCGGAAGCCGGTCATTCCGCGCTTCGCCGCCGAGCGCGACGCGGATGCCTGTGTCGATCATTATCGGAGCGAAGCCGGTTCGGCGGTGGCGGAGCGTTTCATCGACGCCCTAGCAGGCTGCTGAAAAAGTCCTCGCATTGAGCGGTTTGGCGTGATTCACCCT
>CAZNSP010000034.1:0-36640 GCA_964575795.1 uncultured Rhodobacterales bacterium | reverse complement strand
ATCCTCACCCCGCCAGAGCAGCGGGCAACGACCTTTTTCAGCAGCCTGCTAGAGTAGCCTGCTGGGGCATCGTCCTCGATCTCATGCTCCAGTCATCGCTGCTGAGGCAGCACGTCGCGAGCGGTCGGGTCCATTTCGGCATCAATCACGAGATGCGCGACTTCGTTCACGACCGGAAGAAGAACCTTGATCTCGTGCTCTGCACTGCCGCGAGCGGCGAGACCGCATCCGGCGGACAGACCCTCGCGTCGATGGCGGCGGAATACAGGATCGACCTGGGGACGAAAGAGCGAGACGAACTCGAGGCGCTGCCGGTTCTCACCCGGGCGCCGGTTGGAAGTGTGCTGATGGCGCTCGAGGCGAAGGCCTGCATGACGGCACACCAGAGAGCCCTGCCGAGGCTCTACGACGAACTGAACTCCTCACATGCTACGGTGCACGGGGCGACGGATCAGGCGATCGCGGCGGCCTTCGTGATGATCAACACCGCCGGGAGATATCTGAGCCCCGATCTGAACAAGAGAAACAGGGTCGCCGATCCAGAATGGAGCGAACACCGCCAGCCGCGGGATGCGATCCTAGCCATCGACAAGGTCAAGCAACTGCCGAAGCGATCGAAGACCGGAGACGTCGGCTACGACGCGCTGTCCATAGTGCTCGTGGACTGCATGAACGACGGATCGCCCGTGGAACTCGTGACGGCGCCGCCGGCCCCGCAACCCGGCGACATCTACGCCTATGCCTCAATGATCGATCGGCTCGCGCACATTTACGCGACGCGGTTCAAGGATCTTTGAGATCCTGGCCGCGAGCGTCTCCGGGTCACGGGCCTCGCATTCCCAGATCATGACGACCCGGTAGCCGCTTCGCCTGAGTTGACGTATCGCGCGCGCGTCGCGCCGGCGGTTCGCAGCGAATTTCTCAGTCCAGAACTGCCGGTTATGAGTGGGCGTGGTGGCGCGTCGGCATCCCGTGTGATGATGCCAGAAACAGCCGTGGACGAAGACTGCCCACCGGCGCGTCCGGTTGGCGAAATCCGGTGACCCCGCTAGCGTCCGGACATTGAGGCGATAGGCGAGCCCCGCCCTTCGCAACGCTGCTGCGACGATCCGTTCGGGTGCGGTCGCCTTCTGCCGGACCCTCGCCATCAGGGCGCTCCGCCCGGCGTCGATGGCGGGCGGCGGCTTCACTCCGCCGCGACCGCCCTCGGCGCAACGGCCTCGCCCTCCACGCTGGCGAGATGTGCTCGCAGTCGTTCGAGGAAGCCCGGCACGAAGCGGAGGGTGCTCCGCTCGGTTCTGGACAGAAACCCGCGTGTGGCGCGGGCAGAAAGCGGCCGCGGATCGTAGCAGAGGAATTCGGCTAGGTTCGGGCGGTCGTGCCATTCGGGAAAGGCGCCGATCGCGACCTCGAGGCGCGCATCACCGTCGAAGCGGGCGGCCCGTGGCCAGCGCGATCCGTCGGCAAGGGGGCGATCACGCTCCGACCGATACGCGCCCGGTTCAGCCAGCCTCTTCCCCAACCACTGCGCAACGGGCACGGTGACGGCGTTTCCGACCAGCGACCACCGGATCGAGGCGCGGCCGACGTGCAGCGCCGGCTCGGTCCAGCCCGACTCGAACCCCTGGAGACGCTCGGCGTCGCGGATATCGGGGGTCACCGCCTCGCCGGACGGCAGCAGGATCGCGGGCGGCGACGGAATCCCGACGGTCGAGCCGTTCTTCAGGGTCGGGACGGCGTTCGGAGCCCAGCCCAGGCCGCGAACGCCTTCGGTCCAGTAGAACCCGTGGGCGTGTGTAGCGAGCGAGGTCTGCGTCTCCGGCGGGGACGCCTCGTCCACGAACAGGACCGAGGCCGGATCGACGTCAGTCTTCGTCGCGACGAAGATCACACGCTCGCGCCGCTGCGGAAGGAAACCGAGCGAATTCACCACGCGGTAGGCCCAGCGATACCCCCGCTCCTCGAAGGCCTCGATCAGAGTCAGCAACGCCCGGCCCTTGTCGAGGTGGAGCATGAACGACACGTTCTCGAGGACGACCCAGGGCACGGGATTTTCGTCGATCAGCCGGAAGACGTTCGCCACGAGACCGGACCTTCGTCCGGCGATGCCGGCCGTCTTGCCGGCCTGACTGAGGTCCTGGCACGGGAAGCCCGCAACGAGCACCTCCGTCCCGCCCGGAAGCGACGCGAGTTCGCAGACGTCCCGCTCGAGCGGGATCCCGGGGAAGCGGGCCGACAGCACGGCGCGGGCCGGATCCCAGATTTCGCACAGCATGAGCGCCTCGTGGCCCGCGCGCGCCAGGCCCGCCTCGAGGCCACCGATGCCGGCGAAGAGGCCGACCACCTTCATGCTGACACCTGCAATCTCACTGCCCGTTCTCGACCGCTTTCGCCCTACTCTGCCCGAGCCCGGATGCAATAGAAAGTCCCGGGAGGATGTTCGCTTTCTGTTCTATCGCAGATCGCGGGCCGTCTGACAAGCCGGGAAGGGTTCGTGCGTTGTGCACCGGTGAAGGTCCCGGGCGATGAGGGCAGCGACCGACCCGGCGGGTGCGAAGAGCCCGCGTCGTGCCGGAGGCACGCCTTCGGCGTGACGGGGCGGGGCGGGCGCTGCCCGGGGCCCCGGGCGGGAGGGATGGGGAGGGTGTTCTTCGTTCGGGGGCGGCGGTGAGTCGGACCTGTTTCAGGGGCGGCGCTGGGGCGCGAGCGCGGGCGGCGGCCGCCCGGGTGGGCGCGTAAGCGACCGCGTCGTGCCGGAGGCACGCCTCCGGCGTGACGGGGCGGGCGGTCGCTGCCCGTGCTGGCGCACGGGCGGACGGTTGGGACGGGTGTGCTTCTTTTGGGGCGGCGGTGGGGCGGGCGCTCCTCTTCCCAAGTCGATTGACAGGGGTCGGGGGGCGTCCCTAGGCTTCCACACACGACAAGGCCCGCGCGGGGCCGGGACAACAGGGAGACCATGGGGATGGCACGGGGAACGGCGGTCGGGCGGCGGGCCTGGCGCGGGCTGATGACGGGGGCGGCGCTCTGCGCCCTGGCGGGGACAGCCTCGGCGCAGGCGGAATCGGACGACCCGATCCGCATGACGCTGCACGACTGGACCGGGCAGCTCATCACCACCCAGTTGATGGGGTCGGTGCTGGAGGAGGCGGGCTACAACGTCGAATACGTGCAGGCGGACTATCTCGCCCAGTTCGCGGGGCTGCGCACGGGCGATCTGCACGTCGCGATGGAGATCTGGGAGACGACGGGCCGCGAGGCGATGGACGAGGCGGAGGCCACCGGCAACGTCGTCAACCTCGGGCCGACCGGCATGGAGGCGATCGAGGAGTGGTGGTATCCGGCCTATGTGAAGGAGGCCTGCCCCGGCCTGCCGGACTGGGAGGCGCTGAACGCCTGCGCCGAGGTCTTCGCCACCGCCGAGACCGCGCCGAAGGGGCGCTATCTGGGCGGGCCGGTCACGTGGGGCGGGTTCGACGAGGAGCGGGTGGCGGCACTCGGCCTGAACTACGAGGTGGTGCATGCGGGGACCGACGCGGCGCTCTTCGCCGAGCTCGAGTCGGCCTACCAGCGCGAGGCGCCGATCCTGCTCTGGGTCTATGCGCCGCACTGGGCGCCGCAGAAGTTCGCGGGCGAATGGGTGGAATTCCCGGCCTACACGCCCGAATGCTACACCGATCCGGCCTGGGGCCTGAACCCCGACGCGACGCATGACTGCGGCAAGCCGCGCGGGCCGATCTGGAAGGTGGCCTGGGCGGGACTGGGCGAGAAATGGCCGGGCGCGCAGGCGGCGATCGAGGCCTTCACGATCTCCAACGACGAGATGGGCGCGATGATCGCGGCGGTCGATCTCGACGGGGGCACGATCGAGGACGTGGTCGCGGACTGGATGGACGAGAACGAGGCGGTCTGGAAGGGCTGGATCGGCCAGTAGCGCCCCGGCGCGCCATGGGGGAGCCCGGGGTCAAGATCGCCTGCCGCCACGTCTGGAAGCTCTACGGGCCGGCGGCTGAGCGCATCCTCGGCGGGCGCGCCGCGCCGCCGGGGCCGGAGGAGCTGCGCGCGGCGGGGCTGATCGGCGCGGTGCGCGACGTGAGCCTCGAGGTGCGCGAGGGCGAGATCTTCGTGATCATGGGGCTGAGCGGGTCGGGGAAGTCGACGCTGATCCGCTGCCTGTCGCGGCTGGTGGAGCCGACGGCGGGGGAGATCCTGTTCAACGGGCGGGACCTCCTGCGCGCGTCGGAGGCGGAGATGATCGCGATCCGCCGGCACAAGATCGGCATGGTGTTCCAGCACTTCGCGCTGCTGCCGCATCTGACGGTCCTGCAGAACGTCGCCTTTCCGCTGGAGGTGCAGGGGGTGGAGCGGGCGCGGCGCGAGGCGCGGGCGCGGGAGGTGATCGCGCTGGTGGGGCTGGAGGGCCGGGAGGGGTACTTCCCCCGGCAGCTCTCGGGCGGGCAGCAGCAGCGGGTGGGGATCGCGCGGAGCCTCGCGGCGGAGCCGGAGCTGTGGTTCCTCGACGAGCCGTTCTCCGCGCTCGACCCGCTGATCCGGCGCGAGATGCAGGACGAGTTCCTGCGGGTGCAGCGGCTGCTGAAGAAGACCATCGTCTTCATCACCCATGACTTCGACGAGGCGATCCGGCTCGCCGACAGGATCGCGATCATGCAGGACGGGGCGGTGATCCAGACCGCGACGCCGGAGGAGTTGGTGCTGCGCCCCGCGACGCCTTACGTGGCCGAGTTCACGCGCTACGTGCCGCGGGCGAAGGTGGTGACGCTGGGGAGCGTGATGCGGCCGGGCGTGCCGGAGGGGGCGGTCGCGGGCACGCTGCAGGCCGGCGACCGGATCGAGGACGTGGCCGACCGGGTGGAGGCGGCCCCCCTGCCCCATGCGGTGGCCGATGCCGAGGGGCGGGTGATCGGCACGGTGGACGCGCGCGCGGTGATCGACGTGCTGATCGGCCGGAGGATGGGGGCGTGACCGCGGCGCGGGCGCAGGTGCCGTGGCTCTGGCCCGGGCTGATCGCGCTGAGCCTGATGCTGCCCGTCCTGATCGCGAGCGCGCCGGTGCCGGGCTGGGTGATGGCGGTGCCCGAGGGGCTGCGCATCGACATGGCGGGCGCGGTGCGACGGTTCATGGACTGGCTGGTCGAGGATGCCGTGATCGGGCCGGTCAGTTTCCGCGACGTGACGCGCGGGATCGCCTGGGTGGTCGACCAGCCCTACCAGCTGGCGCGCGCGCTGCTCGTCGACGGCTGGGTCGAGGGGCGCGGGCGGCGGGCGGTGCAGATCGCGCCGCCGCTCGCCTGGACGGCGGTCGTCTTCGTGGTGGCGGCGATGGGGCATTACGCGCGGAGCTGGCCGCTCGCGATCTTCGTGGGGGCCTGCTTCGTCTATCTGGCGGTCTTCGGCCAGTGGGAGAGCGCGATGGTCACGCTCGCCTCGATCGTGATCGCGGTGCCGATCGGGGTGGCGGGGGGGCTCCTGCTCGGGATCGGCGCCTATCTCTGGCCGGGCTTCGACCGGGCGCTGAAGCCGGTGCTCGACCTGATGCAGACGGTGCCGATCTTCGCTTACCTCGTGCCGATCCTGTTCCTGTTCGGCTTCGGCCCCGTCGCGGCGCTGGTCGCCACCGTGATCTATGCCATGCCGCCGATGGTGCGGGTGACGACGCTGGCGCTGCGGCAGGTGCCGGCGGAGATCCGCGAGTTCAGCGTGATGGCGGGCTGCACGCGGCGCCAGCAGATCTGGCGGGTGCTGGTGCCCTCGGCGGGGCCGGCGCTGATGGTGGGCGTCAACCAGGTCATCATGCTGTCGCTGAACATGGTGATCATCGCCTCGATGATCGGGGCGGGCGGGCTCGGCTTCGACGTGCTGACCGCGCTGCGGCGGCTGAACATCGGGGCGGGGATCGAGGCGGGGCTCGCCATCGTCGCGCTCGCCATCGCGCTCGACCGGCTGAGCCAGGCGGCGGCGGAGCGGGCGGCGCGGCCCTCGGCGGTGGTCTCGGGCGGCTTCGTGCGGCGGCATCCGTGGCTCGTCACCTGCGTGGTGGTGGCGCTGGGGCTGGGCCTCGTCGGCCTCGTGGTGCCGCCGGTCCAGACCTTCCCGGAGGCGGCGCAGGTGACGACCGGGCCGCTCTGGGGCGAGCTGATCCGCTGGATCAACGTGAACTATTTCGACACGCTGGAAGCGATCAAGAACGCGATGCTCCTGAACGTTCTCCTGCCGGTGAAGCGGTTCCTGCTGGCGCTGCCCTGGGCCTGGGTGCTGGCGCTGGTGACGCTGGCGGGCTGGCAGCTGGGCGGGTTGCGGTTGGCGGGGCTGTGCCTGGGGCTCGGGCTCTTCATCGCGGTCAATGGGCTGTGGGTGCCGGCGATGACCACGGTCTATCTCTGCGGCATCTCGGTGGTGATCGCCTGCCTGATCGGCCTGCCGCTCGGCATCTGGGCGGCGTCGAGCGACCGGGCGGGGCGGGTGATCGGGGGCGTGATCGACACGCTGCAGACGCTGCCGAGCTTCGTCTACCTGATCCCGGTGGTGATGCTGTTCCGGGTCGGGGACTTCTCGGCGATGATCGCGGTGACCCTCTATGCGCTGGCGCCGGCGGTGCGCTATGCCGCGCATGGCATCCGGTCGGTACCGGCGCAGCTGATCGAGGCGGGGATCGCCTGTGGCTGCACCCGGCGGCAACTGCTGTGGCGGATCCGGCTGCCGCTCGCGCTGCCCGAGATCATGCTGGGCGTGAACCAGTCGATCATGCTGGCGCTGTCCATGCTGGTGATCACCGCGCTGGTCGGGACACGCGATCTGGGTCAGGAGGTCTATATCGCGCTGACCAAGGCAGATACCGGCGCGGGGATCGTGGCCGGGGTGGGCGTCGCCTGCCTCGCCATCATCGCCGACCGGCTGATCGCGGCGGGGGCGGCGCGGACGCGGGCGCGGCTGGGGCTGGTGGAGGCGCGGGCATGACGCCAATCGAACGGGCGAAGCGACTGTCGATCTGGACCGGGCCGGTCGAGCCGGTGCCGCTGGGCGGCGGGATCACCAACACCAACTACCTGGTCGAGGACGCCGGCCGGCAGGTCGTGGTGCGGATCGGCGACGACATCCCGGTCCATCAGGTGATGCGGTTCAACGAGCTGGCCGCGAGCCGGGCGGCCCATGCGGCGGGCATCTCGCCGGCGGTGCTGCACCACGAGCCCGGCGCGCTGGTGCTGGAATATGTCGACGGGCGGACCCTCGGCGCCGAGGAGGTGCGCGAGGCGGACCGGCTGCCGCGGATCGTGGAACTGGTCGCCCGCGCCCATCGGGAAATCCCGCGGCACCTGCGCGGGCCGGCGCTGGTCTTCTGGGTGTTCCACGTGATCCGCGACTATGCCGGCACCCTGCGCGAGGGCGAAAGCCCGCATGTCCCCGCCCTGCCCGAGCTCATGGCCGCGGCGGACCGGCTGGAGGCGGCGGTGGGGCCGGTGGAGCTCGTCTTCGGGCACAACGACCTCCTGCCGGCGAACCTGATCGACGACGGGACCCGCCTCTGGCTGATCGACTGGGACTATGCGGGTTTCAACAGCCCGCTCTTCGACCTCGGCGGGCTCGCCGCGAACAACGGGTTGAACCTCGCGCAGGAGGCCGACGTGCTCGGGGCCTATTTCGGGCGGATGCCGGACGCGGACCTGTGGCACCGCTACCGGGCGATGAAATGCGCGAGTGCGCTGCGCGAGACGATGTGGAGCATGGTCTCGGAGATCCATTCCGCGCTCGACTTCGACTTCGCGAGCTATACCGCGACGAACCTCGCGACCTTCCGCGCCGCCTACGACGACTTCCTCCAGAGCTAGAGCGAGACCCATGTCCGAGCTGCCATCCTCCGCCCGCGCCGTCATCATCGGCGGCGGCATCATCGGCGCGTCGACCGCCTATCACCTCGGCCAGCTCGGCTGGACCGACGCGGTGCTGGTGGAGCGGGCGAAGCTGACCTCAGGCTCGACCTGGCACGCGGCGGGGCTGGTGGGGCAGCTCAGGTCGAACGCGAACATCACGCAACTGCTGGGCTATTCGGTCGACCTCTACCGGCGGCTGGAGGCCGAGACCGGGCAGGCGACGGGGTGGAAGATGAACGGGGGGCTGCGGCTCGCCTGCAACGCCGAACGCTGGACCGAGGTGAAGCGGCAGGCGACGACGGCGCGGTCCTTTGGCCTCGAGATGCACCTCCTGACGCCGAAGGAGGCGCAGGAGTTGTGGCCGCTGATGGACGTGGGCGACGTGATCGGCGCGGCCTACCTGCCGACCGACGGGCAGGCCAATCCGTCCGACATCGCGCAGGCGCTGGCGAAGGGGGCGCGGAAGGCAGGCGTCGCGATCCACGAGGACACCGCGGTGACGCGGATCGTGGTCGAGGACGGGCGGGTGCGGGGCGTCGAGACCGACCGGGGGCGGATCGACTGCGAGGTCGTGGTCTGCTGCGCCGGGCAGTGGAGCCGGACGCTGGCGGCGAGCGTCGGGGTCGCAGTGCCGCTGATCTCGGTCGAGCACCAGTACATGATCACCGAGCCGATCCCCGGGGTGACGCCCACCCTGCCGACGCTGCGCGATCCCGACCGGCTGACCTACTGGAAGGAGGAGGTGGGCGGGCTGGTGATGGGCGGCTACGAGCCCGACCCGATCCCCTGGGCGGCGGGGGGGATTCCGGAGGGCTTCCATTTCCAGCTGCTCGATTCCAACTTCGACCATTTCGAGCAGTTCATGGAGCGGGCGATCGGCCGGGTGCCGGCGCTGCAGACCGCGGGGGTGAAGCAGCTGGTCAACGGGCCGGAGAGCTTCACGCCGGACGGGAACTTCATCCTCGGCGAGGCGCCGGAGCTGCGGGGTTTCTTCGTGGGCGCGGGGTTCAACGCCTTCGGGATCGCGTCGGGCGGCGGCGCGGGCATGGCGCTCGCGGAATGGGTGGCGAAGGGGGCGCCGCCGTTCGATCTGTGGCCGGTGGACATCCGCCGCTTCGGGCGGCCGCACCGGGACGTGGCCTGGGTGCGGGCGCGGACGCTCGAGGCCTATGGCAAGCACTACACCATCGCCTGGCCGGGCGAGGAGCATGCCTCGGGGCGGCCCTGCCGGCGCTCGGCCCTCTACGGGCGGCTGCGCGAGGCGGGGGCGTGTTTCGGCGAGAAGCTCGGCTGGGAGCGGCCGAACTGGTTCGCCGACCGGCTGTCGGGCGAGCAGCCGCGCGACATCTACACCTTCGGGCGGCCGAACTGGTTCGACGCGGTGGCGCGCGAGCACCGGGCGGCGCGCGAGGCGGCGGTCGTGATCGACCAGACGAGCTTCGCGAAGTTCGTGGTGCAGGGGCCGGATGCGGCGGCGGCGCTCGGCTGGATCTGCGCGGGCGACGTGGAGAAGCCGGTGGGGCGGCTGACCTATACCCAGATGCTGAACGACCGGGGGGGGATCGAGGCCGACCTGACGGTGGCGCGGACCGGGCGGGAGAGCTTCTACGTGGTGACGGGGACGGGCTTCGCCACCCACGACCTCGACTGGATCGCGATAGGGATTCCGGAGGGGGCGCGGGCCGAGGTGGTGGACGTGACCTCGGCCTATGGCGTCCTGTCGCTGATGGGGCCGAAGGCGCGGGCGATCCTGAGCCGGGTAACGGCGGAGGACGTGTCGAACCCGGCGTTTCCGTTCGGGCATGTGCGGGTGCTGCCGATCGCCGGGGCGCCGGTGACCGCGCTGCGGGTGACCTATGTGGGCGAGCTCGGCTGGGAGCTGCACGTGCCGACCGAATCGGTGGTCTCGGTCTACGAGGCGCTGATGGTGGCGGGGCGCGAGCATGGGCTGGTCAACGCCGGCTATCGCGCGATCGAGACGCTGCGGCTGGAGAAGGGCTATCGCGCCTGGGGGGCGGAGATCGGGCCGGACCACACGCCCATCGAGGCGGGGCTCGGCTGGGCGGTGAAGCTGAAGTCGGGAAAGCCCTTCCGGGGGCGGGAGGCGGTGGCGGCGCAGGTGGCGGGCGGGGTGAAGAAGCTGCTCGCCGGGTTCAGCGCCGATCCGGGCGTGGTGCTGCACGGGCGTGAGACGATCTATCGCGACGGCGAGCGGGTCGGCTGGCTGGCGAGCGGCGGCTACGGGCACTCGGTGGGGCGGTCGATCGGCTATGGCTATGTGCGGCGGGCCGAGGGGGTGGACCGGGACTGGGTCGCGGCGGGGCGCTACGAACTGGAGGTCGCGACCGAGCGGGTGCCGTGCGAGGTGCATCTGGCGCCGCTCTGGGATCCGGAGGGGGCGCGGATCCGGGCGTGAGTGTCGTGGGGCTGTTGATGCTGCTGGCCGGCGAAGCGGCGGCGCAGGAGGCGCCGACGCGCTGGGCGGTGGAGAAATGCGCCCGCTATCGCGCGGCCTGGGAAGCGGTGGTGGACGGGGGCGGGGCCGAGGGGCGGGGCGCGGAGTTCCTGGAGGCGCATGGGGCGTTCCTCGCCTCGGGCTGCATGGAGCGCGGGGCGGTCTGCCCGCGGTCGCCCGCGGAGGTCGAGGTGGCGGACCTGCTGACGGTGATGGCGATGAACGAGGGCATGGCGAGCACGTTCCTGCCGTTCCGCTGCGGGGGGTGAGCGGGGGCGCGGGCGCCCCGGGCCGGATCAGCGAACGTCCGGTGGACGTTCGCCCGGAACGGTCGCCCGCAGCAAGCCTGCGGAGGGCGAGGGGGGAGATCGCAGCACTGGGTAATCGGCGCGCGCCTGCCTGGCGGGCGCGGAATCGCGCCTGCCGGGGGCAGGCAGGCGCGGGCCGTTTTGCCGACGGTCAAATCGGCCGGGGATGCGGAGAGGGTGGCGCTTCGTTCTGGAGTGAGGGCTGCGCGGTCAGCCGGGCGGCGCGTGCCGGCGGCGGACGGTCGCGGGGCGGCCGTCGAGGCTGAGCCTTGCGTCGTTGCGGGGCTTCTCCGAGACCACCCTGCCCCGGGCGATCACCGCGAGGCGGTCGGGGCGGAGGCGGACGGCTTCGACGGGGTCGCCCGCGTCGAGCACCACGAGGTCGGCACGGGCGCCGGGGTGGAGGCCGTGGTCGGCGAGGCCCATGATCCGGGCGTTCTCGACCGTGACCATGTCGAAGCAGCGGCGCATCTCGTCCGGCGCGGACATCTGGGCGACGTGCAGGCCCATGAAGGCGACGTCCAGCATGTCGCCGGTGCCGAGGCTGTACCACGGGTCGCGCACGCAGTCCTGGCCCCAGCCGACGCTGATGCCGGCGGCCTGCATCTCCCTGACCCGGGTCAGGCCGCGGCGCTTCGGGTAGGTGTCGTGGCGGCCCTGGAGCATGATGTTGATCAGCGGGTTGGGGATGGCGCAGAGGCCGGACTCGGCGATGAGCGGGATCAGCTTCGAGACGTAGTAGTTGTCCATGGAATGCATCGAGGTGAGGTGGCTGCCCGCCGCGCGGGCCCCCAGCCCGTGGCGGGTGACTTCGGCGGCCAGCGTCTCGATGTGGCGGCTGAGCGGATCGTCGGTCTCGTCGCAATGGAGGTCGAGCATCAGCCCGCGGTCGGCGGCGATGCGGGCGAGGTCGCGGACCGAGGCGGCGCCGTCGTCCATCGTGCGCTCGAAATGCGGGATGCCGCCGACCACGTCGACGCCCATGTCGAGGGCGCGGATCAGGTTCGCCCGGGCCGTGGGCGTGCGGTAGAGCCCGTCCTGCGGGAAGGCGACGAGTTGCAGTTGCAGGTAGGGGGCGACGCGGCGCCTGACCTCCAGCATCGCCTCGACGCCGAGCAGGCGGTCGTCGGTGGTGTCGACATGAGTGCGAATCGCGAGAAGTCCCATCGAGACCGCCCAGTCGCAATAGGCGAGCGCGCGCTCGACCATGTCCTCGACGGTCGCGATCTGCCGCAGTTCGCCCCAGAGCGCGATGCCTTCGAGCAGCGTGCCCGAGGCGTTCAGCCGCGGCAGGCCGTAGCTGAGCGTGGCGTCCATGTGGAAATGCGGGTCGACGAAGGCGGGTGCCACCAGATCGCCGGTGGCGTCGATCACGCGCGCGGCCTCGGCCTCGATGCGGCCGATGTCGGCGATCTGCTCGCCCCGGATGGCGATGTCGGCGGTGCGGCCGTCGGGCAGCGTGCCGCCCCGGACGATCAGGTCGAGCATCAGCGTTCCCCCCGGTTGTAGGGCACCATCAGCGCGGCCGGCACCTCGGCGCGGCGGGACATGACGACGAGGGCGACGATGGAAAGCGCGAAGGGCATCATGAGGAACACCTGGTAGGGGATGGTCTGGCCGAGGCTCTGCTGCAGGCGGATCTGGAGCGCGTCGAAGGCGGCGAAGAGCACGGCGCCGAGGAGCGCCTTGCCCGGCCGCCAGGCGCCGAAGACCACGAGCGCTATGCAGATCCAGCCGCGGCCGTTGACCATCTCGAAGAAGAAGGAGTTGAAGGCGGACATGGTGAGAAAGGCGCCGCCGACCGCCATCAGGCCGCTGCCGACCATGACCGCGCCCATGCGGATCGCGGTGACCGAGAGGCCCTGCGCCTCGACGGCGGCCGGGTTCTCTCCCGCGGCGCGCACCGCGAGGCCGAGCGGCGTGCGGTTCAGCACGAAGGCGACGACGGCGACGGTGGCGAAGGCGAGATAGGTGAGCGGCGTCTGGGCGAAGAGCGCGGGGCCGAGGACGGGGATCTCGGAGAGGACCGGGATCGGCAGCGGCTGGAACGCCTCGATCCGCGGCGGCGTGGTGACGCGGGGGAGCGCGAGGCGGTAGGCGAAATAGGTGACCGAGGTGGCGAGAAGCGTGATGCCGAGCCCGACCACGTGCTGGGAGAGGCCGAGGGGGACGGTGAGCGTCGCGTGCAGGAGGCCGAAGAGCATGCCGGCGAGAAGCGCTATCGCGACGCCGGTCCAGAGGCCGGTGCCCGACCAGACCGCCATCCAGCCGGCGAAGGCGCCGACGACCATGATCCCCTCGATCCCGAGGTTGAGGACCCCTGCCCGCTCGCAGATCAGCTCGCCCATGGTGGCGAAGATCAGCGGCGAGGCGATGCGGATCGCGGCGGCCCAGAAGCTGGCGGAGAGGAGGAGGTCGAGGATGTCCATGCGCCCTACCCCCGCACGATCCGGAAGCGGGTCAGCATGATCGCGGTGACCATCGAGAGGAGTGCGGTCGCGAGCAGGATATCGGCGATGTAGCTCGGCACGCCGGCGGCGCGGCTCATCGCGTCGGCGCCGACGAAGACGCCGGCGACGAAGAGCGCGGTGGCGACCACGCCGAGCGGGTGGAGGAGCGCGAGCATGGCGACGATGATGCCGGTGTAGCCGAAGCCGGGGCTGAGATCGAGGGTGAGGTTGCCCTTGAGGCCTGCGACCTCGGAAAAGCCGGCGAGTGCGGCGAGCCCGCCCGAGAGGGCCGCGGTCTTCAGGAGGATGCGGTCGACCGGCATGCCGGCGAAGCGCGCGGCCTCGCGGTTGAGGCCGACGGCGCGCATCTCGTAGCCGAAGGTGGTGCGGGTGAGGAGGATCCAGACGGCGACGGCCGCGATCAGGCCGAGCGCGAAGCCCCAGTGCAGGCGCAGCCCGGTGACGATGCGCGGCAGCCGCGCCTCGGGGATCAGCGCGGCGGACTGCGGCCAGCCGAGGCCCATCGGGTCCTTGAGCGGCCCTTCGAGCAGGAGCGAGACGAAGAGCAGCATGATGAAGTTGAAGAGGAGCGTGGTCACGACCTCGTCGACGCCGAAGCGGGTCTTGAGGACCGCGGGGCCGAGGAGGACGAGGGCGCCAGCGAGCATGGCGGCGACCGCCATCACCGGCAGGAGCGCGGCCGAGGGCCAGGGCAGCGCGCCGGTGCCGAGCAGGACCGCGACGATCGCGCCGGCGTAGAGCTGGGCCTCGGCGCCGATGTTCCAGAGCCGCGCGCGGAAGGCGACGGCGACGGCGAGGCCGGTGAAGATGAGCGGCGTGGCGCGGTTGAGGGTTTCGAGCAGCGCGAAGCGCGAGCCGACGGCGCCCTGCACGATCATGCCGAGGACGACGAAGGGATCGGCGCCGGCGACCAGCGCGAGGGCCATGGCGACCGCGACGGTCAGCCCGAGCGCGGCCACGGGCGGCGCGAGGGTGCGGAGCGCGGTAGGGTCGGCGACGGGTTCAAGCCGCATGGGCATCCTCGAAACCGTGGCCGGCCATCCAGACGCCGAGCTCGGCCGGGGTGCGGGAGCCGCGCGGGAATTCGGGCGAGAGGCGGCCGGCGGAGATGACGTGGATCACGTCGGAGAGCTCCAAGATCTCGTCGAGATCCTCGGAAATCAGCAGGACGGCGGCGCCGGCAGCCCGCGCCTCGATCAGGCGGGACTGGACATAGGCCACCGCGCCGACGTCGAGGCCACGGACCGGCTGGTTGGCGAGGATGATGCGGGGCCGGGCCTCGAGCGCGCGGCCGAGGATCAGCTTCTGCATGTTGCCGCCCGAGAGCAGGCGGATGCGGGTCTCGGGGCCGGGGCAGCGCACGTCGTAGCGGGCGATGATGCCGCGGGCAAAATCCGCGGCGGCGCGCCAGTCCATCCAGCCGCGCCGGCTGAAGGGGGCGGTGCCGTAGGCTTCGAGGATCGCGTTCTCGGTCAGCGTCATGTCGGCGATGGTGCCGGTGCGGTGGCGGTCCTCGGGGATGCGGGCGACGCCATGGGCCAGCGCCGTGCGCGGGGACCAGTCGGCGGGCGCCTCGCCGCCGATGCGGAGCGTGCCGGAGGCGGGGCGGATGAGGCCCGCGACGAGATCCGCGATCGCGGCCTGGCCGTTGCCGGAGACGCCGGCGAGGCCGGTGATCCGGCCGGCGCGCAGGTCGAGGGTGACGCCGCGGAGGCCCGGGGTGGCGCCGATGTCGGGGGTGGTGACACGGGTGAGGGACAGGAGCGCGGGGCCCGGCTCCTGCGGCGGCAGGCGGGGCGGTGCGATCTCGGCGCCGACCATCATCGCGGCGAGGCGGTGGCGGTCGGTGGCGGCGGTCGCGACCTCGCCCACGAGGCGCCCCTGGCGCAGGACGAGCACGCGGGAGGCGATGGCCATGACCTCGTGCAGCTTGTGGGAGATGAAGACGATGGAGAGGCCCCGGGCGAGCGCGAGGCGGAGCGTGCGGAAGAGGGCCTCGGTCTCCTGCGGGGTGAGGACGGCGGTCGGCTCGTCGAGGACGAGGATGCGGGCGTCGCGGTAGAGCGCCTTGAGGATCTCCACCCGCTGGCGCTCGCCCACCGAGAGGCTGGCGACGCGGGCCTCCGGATGGACGGAGAGGCCGTAGTCGCGGGAGAGCGCGGCGATGCGGGCGCGGGCGGCGGCGCGGTCGTAGCCGGGGCGCCAGAGCGGGCGGGTGCCGAGCACGATGTTTTCCAGCACGGTCAGGTTGTCGGCGAGCGTGAAGTGCTGGTGGACCATGCCGATGCCGGCGGCGAGCGCGGCGCGGGGATTGCCGGGCGGCAGCGGGCGGCCGAAGGCCTCGACGGTGCCCGCGTCGGCGACGTAATGGCCGAAGAGGATGTTCATCAGCGTGGTCTTGCCCGCGCCGTTCTCGCCGAGCAGCGCAATGGCCTCGCCCGCGCCGAGCGCGAGCGAGATGCCGTCGTTTGCGGTCAGCGCCCCGAAACGCTTGGTGATGCCTTCGAGGCGCAGGACGACCGGGGCGGTCGCCGGGCCTGTCATTCAGGACGACGTGGGTTCGTTGTCGTCGATCTCGACGGTGAAGGCGCCGCCGCGGATCGCCGTCTCGCGCTCGGCCACCAGCGCCATCGCCTCCTCGGGGACCTTGCCCTCGAAGGTGCCGAGCGGCGCGAGCGAGCAGCCGCCGTTCTTCATGAAGGAATAGACGCCGTAGTCGGCGGCGGTGAACTCGCCCGCCTTCACCCGGGCGATCGCGGCGTCGAGCGTCGGCTCGAAATGCCAGAGCGCCGAGGCGACCACGGTGTCGGGATAGTCGGGCTGGGTGTCGATGACGTTGCCGATGGCGAGGATGCCGCGTTCCTGTGCGGCGTCCGCGACGCCGAAGCGTTCGGCATACATGATGTCGGCGCCCTGCTCGATCATGGCGAAGGCGGTTTCCTTGGCCTTGGGCGGGTCGAACCACGAGCCGATGAAGGCGACCTGGAAGCGCGCGTCGTCCCGCATCTCGCGCACGCCGGCCATGAAGGCATTCATCAGCCGGTTGACCTCGGGGATCGGGAAGCCGCCGACCATGCCGATGTTGCCCGAGGTCGTCATGGCCCCCGCAATGATTCCGGAGAGATACGAGGCGTCCTGGATGTAGTTGTCGAAGACCGAGAAGTTCGAGAGCGCCGGGTCCTCCTTGAAGGAGGAGCCCATCAGGAAGGCGGTGTCGGGATAGTCGGCGGCGACCTCGCGCGCGGCCTGCTCCACCCCGAAGACCTCGCCCAGGATCAGGCCGTAGCCGGATTCGGCGTATTCGCGCATGACACGCGGATAGTCGGTGTTCGAGGTGTTCTCGGTGAAGGCGTATTCGATGTCGCCGCGCGCAACCGCGGCCTCGGCGGCGATGTGGATGCGGCTGACCCACTGCTGCTCGACGGGCACGGTATAGACGCCCGCGACCTTGAGCGGCCCGTCCTGGGCGCGGGCGGGCAGCGTGCCGAGCCCGGCGAGCGCCGCCGTGCCGCCGGCGAGCGCAAGGAAGCGGCGCCGGTCGAGTTTCGGCCGGCGCGGAAGAAGCAGTCTGCCAGTCATGATTGGGAACCCCGTCCTGTTGGTGCGCTGTTTTGACCCGATGGTAAAGGCGCGCCCCGCGCCCCGCAAGGGCGACGTCAGGTGCGCGGCGTGGCGGCCGAGCCGGCGAGGATGCCGCGGATCGCGCGGACGAGAAGACCTTCAGCGACGCCCGTCCAAGGCGTGTAGGTCGGCGCCCGACCCGGCGGGCGTGAAGCGCCCGCCATGGGGCGGGGCGGGCGCTGAACGTGCTGAAGCACGGTCGGGGCGCATGGGGAGGTCGCGCGCCGTCAGTCCGTCAACCGGACGGTTTGTCAGGTGCGCGGCGTGGCGGCCGAGCCGGCGAGGATGCCGCCGTCGATCGAGAGCTCGGCCCCGGTGATGTAGGGCGCCTCGTCGGAGGCGAGGAGGACCGCGAGGGCGGCGACCTCCTCGGGCCGGCCGAAGCGGCGGAGCGGCGTGTCGTGCACGAAGGCGGCCATGCGCGCCTCCCGGTCCGGGCCGTCACCCAGCATCGGCTCCCACATCGGGGTGAGGATCGCGGCGGGATGGATCGAGTTGCAGCGGATGGCGAGGCCCTGTTCGGCGCACCAGAGGGCGACGGTCTTGGTGTGGTTGCGCACGCCCGCCTTGGAGGCGGCATAGGCGGCGGCGCCGGCGATGCCGACGAGGCCGGAGCGCGAGGAGATGTTGACGATCGAGCCCTGGCCCCTCGCCCGCATGGCGCGGATCGCGTAGCGGCAGCCGAGGAAGGTGCCGTCGAGATTGACCCGGTGGACGGCGCGCCAGTCGGCGAGCGACGCGTGCTCGGGGTCTTGGGCGACGATGCCGTCCTCGAAGCCGGTGATGCCGGCGTTGTTCACGACCACGTCGATCGCGGGGACGTCGGCCTCGAGCGCGGTCCAGTCGGCCTCCTCGGCCACGTCGAGGCGGCGGAAGGTGGCGCCGATCTCGGCGGCGAGGGCGCGGCCCTCGGCCTCGCGGATGTCGGTGAGAAGGACGCGGGCGCCTTCGGCGGCGAAGCCGCGGGCGATGGCGGCGCCGATGCCGCGGGCGGCCCCGGTGACGAGGCAGAGCTTGTCCTGAAGGCGGTGCATTGGGGATCTCCGATGGGGGACGGCTCCGGCGCGGTGCGCCGGCGGGACGGGTCGCATCAGCGGCTGTGCTGGTCCATCGTCGCCTCCCCTGGAGATGGGGGGCGGATCGCCGGGCGGGGGCGTGAATCAACGCCGGGCGGGCGGGGTATCGTTCAGTCGGCACTGCCCTCCTGCGCGCCGAGTTCCCGCAGGAAGTCGCGAATTGCCTCGGGGTTGCGGCGACCACGCTGGTCGCGGATGTCGATTACCCAGACCGTTTCGCGGGCCACCGTGTAGAGGAGCGAGAACGCGGTGCCCTGGATCAGGTATTCCCGCACGGCATCGAAATCCTCGAAACGGCGTCCTGCCGCCGGATGCTCGCGAAGCACGGCCTCGGCCGTCTGGAGCGCAGCCGCGGCCCGCCGGATGTCGAGTTGCGGATGGCGACGGTAGTAGGCCCGCATCCACCGCAGTCCCGGCTGCGACGTGCGGAGATATTCGAGCTTCATCGGCAAGGATCAGGGGGCCTTGCGGCCTTTCGGGAAAGCCCGGCCATCTTCGGCAAGGAGCCAGTCGTGCACCGCATCCGGCGGGATCGAGGGCTCGCCCGCCTCGACCTGCCGGAGGCCTTCGCGGACGAGTTCCCGCGTCGCCTGCCGCTCCTCGACGAAGGAGCGTATCGCCAGGTTGGCGACCCAGGACGCGCTGCGGTCCTCGAAGCGGGCGATCCTCTCGAGCTCCGCCCGCAGTTCGGGGTCGATTCTGTGCGTGAAGGAAGCGGAGGGCATGTCTTCGGGTCCAGGAACGCGCACCGGCTGTCGTGCATATGCTAACAGTGTCTTGCACGAGCGTGCAAGACACGGTTCCGACCGCCGGTGAGCCGGGACCAGGCCGTGAAGCGAACCTTCGCGAAGGTCGAAATCAACCGGAGCGGAAGGGCAGGAAATGGACGGGGGTCACGACCGGCTCAACCCCCCCGGCAGGTTTGGCATATCGAGCGCGCTGAAGCCGTAGTGGCGGAGCCAGCGGAGGTCGCTGTCGAAGAAGGCGCGGAGGTCGGGGATGCCGTATTTCAGCATGGCGATCCGGTCGATGCCCATGCCGAAGGCGAAGCCCTGCCACTGCTCGGGATCGACGCCGGCGGCGGCGAGCACTTTGGGGTGGACCATGCCGGAGCCGAGGATCTCGAGCCAGTCGTCGCCCTCGCCGATCTTCAGCTGGCCGTCCTTCCACGAGCAGCGGATGTCGACCTCGGCGGAGGGTTCGGTGAAGGGGAAGTGGCTGGCGCGGAACTTCAGGTCGACGCGGTCGACCTCGAAGAAGGCGCGGCAGAACTCCTCCAGCACCCATTTCAGGTTCGCCATGGTGATGTCGCGGTCGATCGCGAGGCCCTCGACCTGGTGGAACATCGGCGTGTGGGTCTGGTCGTAGTCGGCGCGGTAGACCCGGCCGGGCGCGATGACGCGGCAGGGCACGCCGTGGGTTTCCATGTGGCGGATCTGCACCGGCGAGGTGTGGGTGCGCAGCACGTGGGGCGGGCGGTTGTCGCCTTCGCCGCGGGCCATGTAGAAGGTGTCCATCATCGCGCGGGCCGGATGCTCGGGCGGGATGTTGAGCGCGTCGAAATTGTACCAGTCGCTCTCGACCTGGGGGCCCTCGGCGACCGAGAAGCCGAGATCGGCGAAGATCGCGGTCAGTTCCTCCATCACCTGGGAGACCGGGTGGATCGTGCCGCGGGCGGCGGGACGGGCGGGGAGCGTGACGTCGAGCCATTCGGTGGCGAGGCGGGCCTCGAGCGCGGCATCGGAAAGTGCGGCGCGGGCGGCGGCGAGCGCGGAGGTCACCTCGTCCTTGAGCGCGTTGAGCGCGGGGCCGGCGGTCTGGCGTTCCTCGGGCGACATCGAGCCGAGCGCGCGCATGGCGAGGCTGACCTCGCCCTTCTTGCCGAGGGCTGCGAGGCGGACCGCCTCGAGCGCGGCCTCGTCGGAGGCGGCGGCGATGGCGGCGAGGTATTTCGCCCGCAGGCCGGTGATGTCTTCCATGACGGCATTCCGTGGCAGGGGATCGCCGCGGCACGCCTAGCGGGGCATCCGCGCGATTGCAAGCCCGGGTCAGCCGGCCTCGATGCCGAGGATGAGCGTGGCGATGCCGAAATAGGCGAGCACGCCGAGCACGTCGGTGATCGAGGTGACGAGCGGGCCGGAGGCGGCGGCGGGGTCGCGGTCGAAGCGTTCGAAGAGGAACGGCAGCGACAGGCCGATCAGCGCGCCGATGAGCACGATCAGCACCATGGAGAGCGCGACCACGGTGGCGATCTCCACCCCCCCGCGCCAGATCCCGATCCCGGAGACGGCTAGGGCCATGGTCACGCCGAGGCCGAGGGCGATCACCACCTCGCGGCCGAGCATGCGCCCGAAGTCCGAGAGGCGGGCATCGCCGGTGGCGAGCGCACGGACCATGAGCGTCGCAGACTGCGCCCCGGCATTGCCGCCCGAGGCAATCAGGAGCGGCAGGAAGAAGAGGAGCGCGAGATGGGTGGAGATCGTCTCCTCGAAATAGGCGATGCCGGCACCGGAGAAGATGTTGCCGAAGACGAGCAGCACCAGCCAGACGATGCGGGCCCTGTAGAGGGTGAAGAGGCTCGCCTCGCGCACGCCCTCCTCGATCGGCGCGACGGTGGAGCCCTTGTAGAAGTCCTCGGTCGCCTCCTGCTCGGCGACGTCCATCGCGTCGTCCTGGGTGACGATGCCGACGATGCGGCCCTCCGGGTCGACGACGGGCAGCGCCATGAGGTCGTATCGGGCGATCAGCGTCGCGGCCTCCTCGCGCTCGGCATCGACGGCGACCACCACGGGGTCGGGTTCCATGATGTCGGCGACGGTCTGGCGGGTGCGGGCGAGCAGGATGTCGCGGAGCGAGACGACGCCGAGGAGCTTGTGCCGTTCGTCGACGATGTAGGCGGTGTAGACCGTCTCGGCGTCGGAGGCCTGGCGGCGCAGCGCGTCGAGCGCCTGGGACGGCGTCATGTCGGGGCGCAGGGTGGCGTAGTCCGAGGTCATGATCGCGCCGACGGTGCCCTCGGGGAAGGCGGCGAGCCGGCGCAGGTCCTCGCGCTCGGCCCGGGCGAGCGCGGGCATCACCGCCTCGCGGGCGCGCGGGTCGAGCGCCTTCCAGAGGTCGACGCGTTCGTCGTGGCTCATCGCCGCCATCAGCCGGGCGAGTTCCTCGCGCGACATCTTGTCGGCGAGGCTGACCTGGGCCGAGGCGCGCAGGTAGCCGAATACCTCGGCCTGTTCGGGCAGGGTCAGCTGGCGCATGGCGAGGAGCGAATCCTCGGGGTCGAGGTGTTCGAGCAGGCTGGCCACGTCGGCCAGTTCCTGCACGACGAAGAAGCCCTTGACCGCGGCGAAGTCGCCCTTGCGGAGGTAGAGCCCGACCTCCTCGGCGACGATGTCGAGCTCGGCCGCATCCTCGAAGGTGGTGTGGTCGATCCGGAGGTCGAGAAGGTTGACCTCGGCAGGGTCGTCGCCCTGGGTCCCGCCGGTCAGGTTGTCATCGGTCATCGACCCCTCCCCTCGCCCGTCGCGGACCCGCTGCGCCCGGCGGCCCCGTGCCACTGATAAGGAGCCGGGTTTCGCGCTGTCAACCGCTGCGCCGGTGAAATTCGGAGCGACGCCGGGCTGCGACGGACAACTGCGTTGCGCGGAACCGGCTACTGTGGTCAACTTCCTGCAAACAAAAAGAATTTCAAACCGGAAACAATCGATTGCAGACCGGCTGCGCATGGCGGGCCGCGATGGGACGGAGGATGCGATGGCCGAGAAAACCGGGGGACTGGTGCTGGCGACGGTGGGCTGCGACCAGTACCCGAGCGATCCTGCTGGTGATCTGCCCCGGCGTGCTCGACCTCGGGGCGCTGCCGTGCGGCGGCTGGCGGTGGTGGCCCTGCTGGCGGCGGCGGCGCCGGCGGCGGCGCAGGAGCGCTGGCAGGTCTCGGTCTCGCCCTATGTCTGGGTCCCGAGCCTGACGAACACGCTGGAGACAGCGTTCGGGGACGTGTCCTCCAGCCTGAGCCGGTCCGACGTGCTGGGCGATCTCGACTTCGCGCTGATGGGCGTGCTCGACGCGCGGCGCGGGCGGCTGACGCTGGCGCTCGACCTGATCTATTCCGACCTGAGCACCGAGCGCGGCGCGCCCCTCGGGCCACTCTTCGGCGCGGCGAAGGTCGGGATGTCGCTGACCGCGCTGACCGGCTATGCCGGCTGGCGGCTGCACGAGGACGAGCGGGTGTCCTTCGACCTGCTCGGCGGGTTGCGGCATTTCCGGCTGGACAACACGCTGACGCTGACCCAGGGGCTGCTCGACCGGCGCGACTACGATTACGACGACGACTGGACGGTGCCGGTCCTCGGCGCGCGCAGCGTGGTGCGTTTCGACGGCGGCTGGTTCGGGACCCTGACCGCCGATCTCGGCAGCTGGGACGGCGACTATACCTGGCAGGGAATCGCGACGCTCGGCCGGCGGCTGGGCGAGAACTGGTCGGTGCAGGGTGGCTGGCGCTACATGGAGTTCGACCGGTCCGTCGACGGCGCCGACCTGAAGGTGGAGCTGAACGGCCCGCTGCTCGGCGCGACCTACCGGTTCTGAACACACGGAAGGGCGGCGCCGAGACCGGGCCAACCGGCAGCTAGAGTTCGGCGACGCCCGCCCGGACCACGCCGCAGGACCAGCGCCGGACCTGCCAGGCGGGGTGTTCGCCGTTCCAGTGGGCGACCTGCGCCTGGCCGGCGACCATGCAGGTCACCAGCGACACGTCCCGGGCATCGTAGAGCAGACGGAAGTCGCGGCAGTCCTCCCCGGCGACGAGGCAGGCGGCGATCACGAGCTCGATCATGGCAACGGTCCTCTCCTGGATGCCGCCGATGCTGCGCCGTGCCGCGCCGCATGTCCTGAATGCGACCCGAAATCGGCCCGAAACCGGGCGAAATGACCATCCGGAGCCGGAAACGGCCGCGACGACACGACGCGGTCGTGTTAGCGTCGGGCAGGCTGGCGGAACGGTCCTGGCATGGACACGGGCGAGGCGTCACCGGTGGTTCTGAACGGGGTGCTGATCGATCTCGATGCCGGCATCCTCCGGAATCCTGCGGGCGACGTGGTTCCGCTGCGCGCGCAGTCCTTCGCGGTGCTGAAGCGGCTCCTCGCCAATGCCGGCCGGGTGGTCAGCCGCGACGAGCTGATCAACGCCGTCTGGAAGGACATCGCCGTCACCGACGACAGCCTGATCCAGTGCATCGGCGACATCCGCCGGGCCCTCGGCGACACGGGCCACGCGGTGCTGCAGACCGTCCCGCGCCGTGGATACCGGCTGGTGACCGGGCCGGCGGCCAGGGCCGCGGCCACCGGTTCACGCCGGCGGTCGTGGCCGGCGGCCGTGGCGCTGGTCGCGATCGCGCTCGCCTTCCTCGCCGCCTATCGCTGGCACGCCCCGCCACCACCTGCGCCGGGACCGGAGGTGCCCGTGGTCGCGGTCCTGCCGTTCGCGGAGACCGGCAACGGCGGCGGGACGGTCGGCGCGGGCGAAGGGGTGACGGAGGACCTCGTCGCCATGCTCGCCCGCTCGCCCGACGTGCTGGTGCTGTCGCGCGGAGGGTTCGCCGACGCGACGCGGGCGACCGGGGACGTGCTCGCCGCGGCACGCCGGCTCGGCGCCGACTACGTGCTCGAGGGCAGCGTCCGGCACGAGGGCGACCGGATGCGCCTGACCGCCGAGCTGGTCGACGCCGCCACGGGGGCGCATCTGTGGGCCGAGCGGTTCGACGAGGTGGGCGCCGATCCCTGGGCCCTGCAGGACCGGATCGCCGGCCGCGTCCTCGCCTCGCTCGTCGCCGAGGAAGGGGCGCTGAAACGCGCCGACTTCCGCGCGGCATGGGCCAAGGACGCCGCCCGGCTCAACGAATACGACTATTTCCTGCGCGGCCTCGATCTTTACGTCAAGGCCGAGACCCCCGAGGCGCACGACCGTGCCGGCGCCGTCTGGATGGAGGGCCTGGCCCGCTATCCCCAAAGCGAAGTTGAAGATCAAGGTGGCCTGGTATCACTGGGCCGCCGCCTGGGACTGGTTTACCGGAGACATCGACGCGCATTTCCGCGAGGCGGACCGGCTGGTACGCGAGGTGCTCGCGTCGGACTACCTCTCGCCGGAGGTGCGCCGCCTCGCCTATTGGCTTGACGCCTTGGTCGCCCTGTGGCGCCGCGACTTCGGGCACGCGGTGGCTCAGGCGAAGGTCGCGGTGGAGATCGCCCCCTATGACATGCGCATGCTGCGCAGCCTGACCGAGGTGATGGCGGTGACCGGCGAGGTCGATACGGGGCTCGACTGGCTGGAGCGGTCGGTCGAGCGGGGCGGCGGAACCGATGCCGGCTACCAGGTTCGGCTCTCCTGGCTGCTGCGGCTCGCGGGCCGCAACGAGGAAGCTGTCGCCGCCTACGCGCGGATCGGGGAGCCGCGCGTCTGGCCGCGCCTGAACGCAGCCATCGCCGAGGTCCGGCTCGGGCGGCTCGACGCGGCGCGGGCGCGCGTGGCCGAGGCGCTGCGCCAGCAGCCCTACTTCACCCAGGCGACGTGAAGGGAGGTGGCCATCTACGCCGATCCGGCGGTGATGGAGGGCGAGATCACCGATCTCGCCCGCGCCGGGCTTCCGCCCGGTTGACGCCGCGGGATCAGGCCAGCGCGGCCTTTGCCTGGGCGACGATCGCGCCGAAGGCGGCGGGCTCGTGCACGGCGAGATCGGCGAGGACCTTGCGGTCGACCTCGATCCCGGCCCGGTCGAGGCCGTTGATGAAGCGCGAATAGGTCAGGCCGGCGTCATGCTCGCGCACGGCGGCGTTGATGCGCTGGATCCAGAGCGCGCGGAAGTTGCGCTTGCGCACCTTGCGGTCGCGGGTGGCGTATTGCAGCGCCTTGTCGACCGCCTGCTTGGCGGTGCGGTAGTTGGTGCTGCGGGCGCCGTAATAGCCCTTGGCCTGCTTGATGATCTTGCGGTGACGGGCGTGGCTGGCGGGGCCGGCGGTGACGCGTGACATCTCTCGGTCCTCCTCAGCGGTGATACGGCATGTAGGTCTTCACGATCCCCTCGTCCGGCTTGGACAGGATCGTGGTGCCGCGGGCCTTGCGCACGAACTTGGCGGACCGCTTGATCATGCCGTGGCGCTTGCCCGCCTGGGCCGCCACGATCCGGCCGGTGGCCGTGACCTTGAAGCGCTTCTTCGCGCCCGATTTCGTCTTCATCTTGGGCATTTCCATCTCCTTGAACGGATTGGTCGTCGGACGCGACTCGGCAGCCCTTTTCGCCGGGCGCGTCGGGTGAAGCGCGGCTTATAGGGCCGGGGCCCCGGCCGCGCAAGGGGGCTCGCGCGCCTCTCAGTCCTCGGCGCCGCCGGCGAAGATCTGCTTCTCGTTCGTGGGCGCCACGCGCAGGATGTTGGTGGAGCCGGGCGTGTTGAAGGGCACGCCGGCGGTGACGACGATGCGGTCGTCCTCGCCGGCGAAGCCGTGTTCGCGGGCGGCGCGGGCCGCCGAGACCACCGCCATCTTGAACCGGTCGATGGCGTCGGTGACGACGCAGTGCAGCCCCCAGGACAGCGTCAGCCGCCGGGCGGTGCGGTGGAACGGGGTCAGCGCGATGATCGGCACGCGCGGGCGTTCGCGCGCGGCGAGGAGCGCGGTGGTGCCGGTGTGGCTGAAGCAGCAGATCGCCTTGACCTTCGTCGTCTCGGCCACCTCGCGCGCAGCGACCGTGATCGCGTCCGAGACGCCGGAGCGCGAGGGCGTGCGCGCGGCCTCGATCACCTGGCGGTAGATCTCGTCGCCCTCGACCGCGACGGCCACGTTGTTCATGGTCGCGACCGCCTCGACCGGGTAGTCGCCGGCGGCGGATTCGGCCGAGAGCATCACCGCGTCGGCGCCCTCGTAGATCGCGGTGGCGACGTCGGAGACCTCGGCCCGGGTCGGGACCGGCGAGGAGATCATGCTCTCCATCATCTGGGTGGCGACGATCACGGGCTTGCCGACCGAGCGGCAGGCGCGCACGAGGCGCTTCTGGATCGGGGGGAGCTGCTGCACCGGAAGCTCCACGCCGAGATCGCCGCGGGCGACCATGATGCCGTCCGAGGCGTCGAGGATCTCGGCGAAGGCGGCGACGGCGGCGGGCTTCTCGATCTTCGACAGGATCGCGGCCCGGCCGTCGGCGAGCTCGCGCGCCTCGAAGACGTCCTGGGCGCGCTGCACGAAGCTGAGCGCGAGCCAGTCGACGCCGAGGTTGCAGACGAACTCGAGATCGCTGCGGTCCTTCTTCGACAGCGCGGCGAGCGGCAGCACCACGTCGGGCACGTTCACGCCCTTGCGGTTCGAGATCTCGCCGCCGACCACGACCTCGGTGCGGGCATGCTCGGCCGAGCAGTCGAGCACCTTCAGCCGGATCTTGCCGTCGTTGACGAGCAGCGTCGAACCGGGCTTCAGCGCGGCGAAGATCTCGGGATGCGGCAGGTTCACCCGGGCCGCGTCGCCCGGCGCGGGGTCGAGGTCGAAGCGGAATTCGGCGCCCTCGGCGAGCGCGACCGGGCCGTCGGCGAAGGTGCCGCAGCGCAGCTTCGGCCCCTGAAGGTCGGCGAGTATGCCGATCGGTCGGCCGACCTCGGCCTCGACCGCGCGGATACGGGCATGGCGCTCGGCGATCTCGCCCTGGCTGCCGTGGCTCATGTTCAGGCGGAACACATCGGCGCCGGCGAGGAACAGCGCGCGGATCATCTCCTGGCTGTCGGAGGCGGGGCCGAGCGTGGCCACGATCTTGACGTTGCGCTGGCGGCGGAGGGAGGTCATCGTCGGGGATCCCCGGTTTTTCGCATCACGGCTCGCCTTATAAACGAGCCGATATGCGATGAAACGGCAAATCCGCGAAAGCGGGCGAAAATCTCGGCGGCGCGCCCGCCGCACCGTCTGGCGGAGGGCCCGGCGGGGGCCTATAGAACGGGCATGACCCCGCCCGAACCGACCGACGACCCGCTCTGGCACCCCTTCGAGACGCTGAACCCCCACGGCGCGGCGCAAATCCTCGTGCTCTGCGACCATGCCTCGAACCACGTGCCCTCGAGCGTGAACGGCGGCAGTCTCGGCCTGCCCGAGGCCGAGATGGGCCGGCACATCGCCTATGACATCGGCGCGCGCGGCGTGGCGGTGGCGCTCGCCGAGATGCTCGACGCGCCGGCGGTGCTGACGCGGTTCTCGCGGCTGGTGATCGACCCCAACCGCGGCGAGGACGACCCGACGCTGGTCATGCGGCTTTACGACGGGACGATCGTGCCGGCGAACCGGCGGGTGGACCCGGCCGAGGTCGAGCGGCGGCTGAACCTCTTCCACCGGCCCTATCACGCGGCGGTGACCGCGCGGATCGACGCGATGGCCGCGGGCGGGCGGCGGCCGGTGCTGGTGGCGATCCATTCCTTCACCCCCCAGTTGCAGGGACGCGCGCCGCGGCCCTGGCAGGTCGGCGTGCTCTGGCGCCACGACGGGCGGCTCGCGCGACCGCTGCTCGCCCGGCTGCGCGCCGAGCCCGATCTCTGCGTCGGCGAGAACCAGCCCTATGCCGGCCAGCTCGAGGGCGACACGCTCAGCCGGCATGGCACGCGGCGCGGGCTGCCCCATGTGCTGATCGAGCTGCGCCACGACGTGATCCGCGACCCCGAGGGGCAAGAGGCCTGGGCCGCGCGGCTCGCGCCGATGCTGGCGGGCGCGGTGGCGGAAATCGGGTAGCGGACGGGATGGAGGCGCTGCCCGTTCTCGTCGGCTTCGTCCTCGTGCTCTGGGTCTTCTACCTGATCCTGAAGGCGGTCTGGCGGGCGGCCGAGGCGCGGGGCCAGTCGGGGCCGCTCTGGGTGCTCCTGTTCCTGATCGCCCCGTTCCTGTCGACGGTCATCCTGATCGTCTTCTTCCCCAGACGCCCCGACGCGCTATATGTCCGGGGCCAAGACGAGGAGTCCAACCCATGACCGCCATCGACGACCGGACCCGGACCGAACTCGAGGCCGCGGCCTTCCGGGCGCTGCGCGACCATCTGCGCAAGCGCAGCGACGTGCAGAACATCGACCTGATGAACCTCGCCGGCTTCTGCCGGAACTGCCTCAGCCGCTGGTACCAGGAGGCGGCGGCGGAGCACGGCATCGCCATGAGCAAGGACGAGGCGCGGGAAGTGTTCTACGGCATGCCCTATGCCGACTGGGTGGCCGCGCACCAGACCGAGGCCGACGGCGCCATGAAGGCCGCCTTCGACAAGGCCTTCGCGGAGAATGTCGGCAAGGGCTGACACCACCGCCGCCCCCCATTGCCCGTTTCATACTGGCAAGCTTACCCTATCGGGCAGGCCGCGCGGGCGAACACGCCCGCGCCAGCACAAAGGCTCGCGCGCACCGCGCGCACCATATGGCCGCCAACGGGCGGCCTCCCTTCCTTCAGTTTCCGGCGGGCGGATCGGCCGGGCGTTCGGCACCGCGGGCCGACAGGAAGGTGCCGAGCGGGTGCAGCGAGGGGATGTGCTCGCAGAAGGTGCGGATCATCACGAGAAGCGGTGTGGCCACCAGCATTCCGACCACCGACCAGAGCCATGCGAAGAGCGTGACCGAGAGGAACACCACCACGGTGTTGAGCTGCAGCCGGCGGCCGACGAACCAGGGCGTGACGAACTGGCCCTCTACCGAGGTCAGCAGGAAATAGATCAGGCCGACCAGGAGGCCCTGGCCGAGCGTCGGAAAGGTCAGGATCGCGACCACGGTCGAGAGCGCCACGCCGATCACCGCACCGAGGAAGGGCACGAAGTTCAGGAAGAAGGCCGTCACCCCGAAGAGCAGCGGGTTCGGCATGCCGAGCGCCCACATGGTCACGCCGATGGCGGTCCCGAGGCCGGCGTTGATGACGGTGATGGTGAAGAGGTAGCGCGACAGCTTCGTCTCGATGTCGCGCGCGATGCGGATCGCCATGCGCTTGTCGCGGAAGGTCGGCATGACGTTGACGATCTTCTCGTAGAACATCTCGCCCGAGGCGAGCAGGAAGAAGAGCAGCACCAGCGTGAAGGCGATCTGGGCGAGGACCGCAGGCACGGTCAGCGCCATGAGCGCGACGTTGCCGGTGTTCTCGACCACCACCCGCTGCACGGTGGGGTCGTCCTCGCCCTCGGTCAGCTTGTCGACCTGCTTGGCAACGTCGCGCACACTTTCGGTGGCACCGCGCAGGTCGCGGAGCTTCCATTCGAGCTGCGTGCCGATCAGCGGCGCGCGCTCGATCCAGCCGCTGACCGGCGCGGCCAGCGCGCCGATGCCGGCGACCAGCCCCACCACCAGCGTGCCGACGATCAGGAAGGCCGCGACACCCGGCGCCAGGCCGCCGCGTTCCAGCGTGCGGCGGACCGGGGTGAAGACGAGGCTGAGCAGGAGCGCCATCACCACCGGCATCAGGAAGGCGCGGGCATAGGCCATGCCGCCGATCAGCATCATGAAGAAGATGCCGATCACCGCCCAGCGCGGCACCCCGGCGGCGACCGTCTCGACCCGCGCCTCGGCGGAGGGTGCCTCACCCTCGTCGCGGGGATCGTCGAGCGGCGCTTCGAGGGCTTCCCCGGGGACCGCCTCGGCGCGCTGCAGGGTGCGGGCCGCGGCGGGGCCTTCGGCGCCGTGGGTCATCGGGTCAGCCGGCGCGCCGGCGGCTCTCGGCGAGATAGAGCTCGCGCAGCCGGGTGGTGACGGGGCCGGGGCGGCCGTCGCCGATCCGCACGCCGTCGATCTCGACCACCGGCGTCACGAAGGCGGAGGCGGCTGTGATGAAGGCCTCGGCCGCACCTTGAGCCTCGGCGACGGTGAAGGGACGCTCCTCGACGCGGATCTGCGCCTCGGCGGCGTAGCGCAGGAGCGCGTCGCGGGTGATGCCGGCGAGGATCGCGGGGGAGAGGTCGCGGGTGACGATCGTGCCCGCCTTCGTCACGATCCAGGCGTTGTTCGACGTGCCCTCGGTCACGAAGCCGCCCTCGACCATCCAGGCGTCGTCGACGCCGGCGCGCCGGGCCATCATCTTGCACATCGAGGGGGCGAGGAGCTGCACCGTCTTGATGTCGCGGCGCGCCCAGCGGATGTCGGGCACCGAGATCACCCGGATGCCGTCGCGCGCGGCGGGCGTGTCGGCGAGCGGCTTCGCCTGGGTGAACATGACCAGCGAGGGCTTCGGCTCCGCTGGATAGGCGAAGTCGCGGTCGGCGGTGCCACGGGTGACCTGGAGGTATACCATCCCCTCCTGAACGCCGTTCCGCGCGATAAGTTCCCGGTGGATCGCCTCGATCTCGGCATCGGTCGCGGGCGCGGGCATGTCGAGTTCGCCGAGCGAGCGATGCAGGCGCGCGAGATGGCCGGGGAAATCGATCATCTTGCCCTCGATCACCGAGGTCACCTCGTAGACCCCGTCGGCGAAGAGGAAGCCGCGGTCGAAGACGCTGATCTTCGCCTCCTCCTCGGGCAGGTAGGCGCCGTTGACGTATACCGTGCGGCTCATCTTCACCCCCAGAGTTCGGGCGCGGCGGGATGCACGCCCCTGTCGTCGTAGTGCAGCGGATGGTCGCGGTCCCGGGCGAGCAGGAGCGGGCCGTCGAGATCGGTGACCGCCGCGCCCTGTGCGACCAGCACCGCGGGCGCCATGGCGAGCGAGGAACCGATCATGCAGCCGACCATGATGCGGAAGCCCTCGAGCCGCGCCTCCTCGCGCAGGGCGAGCGCCTCGGTCAGGCCGCCGGTCTTGTCGAGCTTGATGTTGATCATGTCGTAGCGGCCGCGCAGCGCCGGCAGGCTCGCGCGGTCGTGGCAGCTCTCGTCGGCGCAGACCGGCAGCGGGCGGGGCATGTGGGCGAGCGCCTCGTCCCCGGCGGCGGGCAGCGGCTGTTCGACCATCTCGACGCCGAGCCGCAGGAGGGCGGGCGCGAGGGCGGCGTAGCTGTCGGGCGTCCAGCCCTCGTTCGCGTCGACGATGATGCGGGCGCGGGGCGCGCCGTCGCGCACCGCCTCGAGCCGCGCCATGTCGCCCTCGCCGCCGAGCTTGATCTTCAGGATCGGGCGGTGGCGGTTCTCGGCGGCCCGGGCGCGCATCTCCTTCGGCGTCTCGAGTGACAGGGTGTAGGCCGTCAGCTGTGGCGCCGGGCGCGCGAGGCCGGCGAGCTGCCAGGCGGGTTTGCCGGTGCGCTTTGCCTCGAGGTCCCAGAGCGCGCAGTCGACGGCATTGCGTGCGGCGCCGGGCGGCATCAGGTCCTGCAGCGTCGCACGGGTCAGGTCGGGCGGCAGGGCGCGGATCGCGGCGACGACGCTTTCGGTCGACTCACCGTAGCGGGGATAGGGCACGCATTCGCCCCGGCCGCGGTGGCCGCCCTCCTCGACGGTCACGGTGACGACCTCGGCCACGGTGCGGGAGCCGCGGCTGATGGTGAAGGCGCGGGCGAGCGGGAAGACCTCGGGCTCGGCGGTTATCGTCAGGGGCATGGATCCTCCGGGCGCCGGACCGGGTCAGGAGTAGCCGCCCCGGCCCCCGCGTCAAGGCCGGAGCGCGCCCGGTCTCAGACCATCGCGTCGACCAGCCGGTCGGCGCCGTGGCGAAAGGGGTCGACCGTGGGCAGACCGAGGCGGCGCTCGACGGCTTCGAGATATTCGAGCGCCGCTTCCTCGTGCATCGCGGCGGTGTTGATCGAGATGCCGGTGACACGGACCTCGGGGTTCACCATCCGGGCCATGGTGAGTGAGAGGTCGCGCAGGTCCTCGAGCGGGGGGAGCTTGTAGTCCGGCAGGCCGCGCATGTGCGGGCGCGTCGGCTCGTGGCAGAGGATCAGCGCGTCGGGCTGGCCGCCGTGGATCAGCGCGAGCGTCACCCCGGAATAGGAGGCGTGGTAGAGGCTGCCCTGCCCCTCGATCAGGTCCCAGTGGTCGGGGTCGTTGTCGGGGGTCAGCCACTCGATGGCGCCGGCCATGAAGTCCGCCACCACCGCGTCGAGCGGCACGCCGTTGCCGGTGATGAGGATCCCGGTCTGGCCCGTCGCGCGAAAGGTGGCCTTCAAGCCTCTGGCATGCATCGCCTTTTCCATGGCGAGCGCGGTGTACATCTTGCCGACCGAGCAGTCGGTGCCGACCGCGAGGCAGCGCCGGCCCGTGCGGCGGCGGCCGTTCGCGATCGGGTAGCGGTGATCGGGCACGCGGACGTCGTGGAGCCGCGTCCCGTGGGCCATGGACATTGCGAGAAGCTCCGGCTCGTCGCGCAGGAGGCGGTGGAGGCCGGAGGCGAGGTCGAAGCCCATGGCGAGGGCCTCGGAGAGCACGCTGATCCAGGCGGGCGAGATCACCCCGCCCCGGTTCGCCACGCCGACGACGAGGGTGCGCGCGCCGGCCGCCTTCGCCTCGGCCAGCGTCATGTCGGGAAGGCGCATGTCCGCCTGACAGCCCTCCATCCGGTACTGGCCGATCGCGGCGTCGGGGCGCCAGTCGCGAATGCCCTGGGCGACCTTGGCGGCGAGCGGGTCCGGCGCGTCGCCGAGAAAGAGGAGATAGGGTGTCTCGATCACGGCGCGTCCCCCTTTCGCCATGGCATCGGGGGGGAGCCTAGCAGGCCGCGGCCGCGATTGCAGCCCCTGCCGGGGCGGCGCGCCGTCAGGCCGATCCGGGTTCGGAGCCCGATCCGGGGGCGAAGTCGGGCGCGGGGCCCTGCCGGACGGGGGTGCAACGCTTGAAGGTCAGGCGCCGGTAGCCGCCCTCGGGCTCGGCCAGGACGATCAGGCACTGCGCGAGGTGGCGGTCGCCCTCGTAGATGTCGGCATTGCCGCGGAACCGGTCGTCGGGCCCCGCGACGATCAGGCAGCTGTCGGCGGAACGGGCGCGAATGTCGAAGCGGCGGCCGCCCACCGCGAGCCAGAGGCCGGCGCCGCTCACCGCCGGCGGCTCGATGCCTGGAAGCAGACCGTCGTCCATCGAACATCCCCCTTCGCGCAGCCCTTACCACAGGAATTTGACACAAATGCGAAGAACCGCAAGGAAATCCGTGATCGGTCCCGGTTCCCGGCCATGGTCGTGTCGCCACGTGGTTAACGAAGCCTGGCCGCCGATCGTAAAAAATCTGGAAACAATCAGATGCCGAATGCATTGTTCCCTAACGGGGCGTGAACACCAGATATTTGGACGAACACGAACGCCGGGATTCGAACGCGGAGGAGGTCGACATGGGCAGGCTGGAACACGGCGACTGGATCACCTCGCGGGACGCGATCACCGATGTGGACGGCCGTTTCCAGCGCGGCACGACGAGTTTCCGCAACTGGGTGACCGCGGACGGCAGCCCCGGTCCGAGCGGCGAGGGCGGCTTCAGGGCCGAGAGCGGGCGCTACCATCTCTATGTCTCCTACGCCTGCCCCTGGGCGCACAGGACGCTGATCCTTCGTGCGATCAAGGGCTTGGAGGCGCATGTTGACGTGGATGTCGTGCATCCGCTGATGCTGGATGACGGCTGGACCTTCGATTCGTCCTTCGACGGCGCGACGGGCGACCGGCTGTTCGGGTCGCGCTTCCTGCGGGAGATCTACCTGCGGGCCGATCCGCAGGCGAGCGGGCGTGTGACGGTGCCGGTGCTCTGGGACAAGGCGCGGGGGACGATCGTCTCGAACGAATCGGCCGAGATCATCCGGATGTTCAACAGCGCCTTCGACGGGATCACCGGAAACCGCGACGACCATTTCCCCACGGAGCTGCGCGGGACGATCGAGGCGGTGAACGAGCGGATCTATGCGGGGCTGAACAACGGGGTCTACCGGGCGGGATTCGCCACGAAGCAGGCGGCCTATGACGAAGCGGTGGACGAGGTCTTCGACACGCTGGACGGGCTGGAAGAGCTTCTGTCGCGGCAACGCTACGTGGCGGGGGCGCGGATCACCGAGGCGGACTGGCGGCTGGTGGTCACGCTCTTCCGGTTCGATGCGGTCTACCACGGGCATTTCAAGTGCAACCGGCGGCGGATCGTCGACTATCCGAACCTCTGGGCCTATGCGCGGGAGCTCTACCAGGTGCCGGGGGTCGCGCGGACGCTGCACCTCGACCACATCACCGAGCACTATCACCGCAGTCATCGCGGCATCAATCCGCACGGGATCGTGCCGATCGGGCCGAAGCCGGACTGGGACGCGCCGCACGGGCGCGAGCGGCTACTGGCCGCCTGAGGGGGTCCGCACGCGGGCCTCGGCGGCATAGCGGCCGCCGTAGTGCTGGACTAGCGCGGCCATGTCCTCGAGCCGCATCGATTCCCGCAGGAGGCCGCGTGCGTTCGGCACGAGCTGGAGGATGGCGCTGTCCGAGAAGAAGCCGCGGGCGGTGACCGCGATGATCGGGATGTCGGGATTGCGGTAGGTGGCGAAGTCCGCCACCGCGATCGCCGTGCCGTCGGGCAGTTCCATGTCGAGCACGATCGCGTCGAAGGCGCCTTCGCGCAGCTTGTCGTAGGCCTCGGCCTCGGATCCCGCGATGGTGCAGGTCAGGCCGTTGCGCGTGAGAAACCCCGCCCAGATCTCGGCGAGATCGCGCTGGTGTTCCACGATGAGGGTCCGCACATGTGCCAATCTGCCGTCCGATGAATGCGAAGCGACGGGTATCAAAAGCGAGGGGCCGCGCAGGGGGTGCCCGGCAGGACGGACGAAATGCCCGCTAACCCTTTATACATAATCCTTAACCCCCCGAAAACGAGGGATTCCCGTCAAGTTTAACGGGTCGGGCCCGCGCCGGCACGAATCCGCCCGCGGCGGTCTTGCAACCGGCGTGCGGAGGGCACAGGCTGCGGCCGGATCAACCGGAGGGGACGGCCAGACCATGCAACAGGACATCGTGATTCTCGACGGCGCGCGCACCGCGATCGGAACCTTCGGCGGAAGCCTCGCCGCGATCCCGCCCACCGCGCTCGCCGCCCATGTGGCGAAGGAGGCGATGCGGCGCGCGGGCGTCGAGGGGGGCCAGATCGGGCACGTGGTCTTCGGCCACGTGATCAACACCGAGCCGCGCGACATGTACCTGAGCCGGGTCGCCGGCATCGAGGCGGGCGTGCCGGAGACCGCGCCGGCGATGAACGTGAACCGTCTGTGCGGGTCGGGTGCGCAGGCGATCGCCTCGGCCGTTCAGGCGCTGGCCATGGGCGATGCGGAGTTCGCGCTGGCGGGCGGGGCGGAGAGCATGTCGCGCTCGCCCTATGCGCTGCAGGGTGCGCGCTGGGGGCAGAAGATGGGCGATGCCGGCGCGGTGGACATGATGGTCGGCGCGCTGACCTGTCCCTTCGGCACCGGGCACATGGGGGTGACGGCGGAGAACGTGGCGGCCGAGCACCAGATCACGCGCGAGGCGCAGGACGCCTTCGCGCTCGAGAGCCAGAACCGGGCGGCGGCGGCGATCGCCGGGGGCCGGTTCGCCGACCAGATCGTGCCGGTCGAGGTGACGGTGAAGCGCGAGAAGGTCGCCTGGGCGACCGACGAGCATCCGAAGGCCACGACGCCCGAGGCGCTGGCGAAGCTGCGGCCGGCGTTCCAGAAGGACGGGACGGTGACCGCGGGCAACGCGAGCGGGCTGAACGACGGGGCGGCGGCGGTGGTGCTGGCGACCGGCGAGGCGGCGGCGAAGGCCGGGCTGAAGCCGAAGGCCCGGGTGCTCGGCTATGCGCTGGCCGGTGTCTCGCCCAAGGTCATGGGCATCGGGCCGGTCCCGGCGGTGCAGAAGCTGATGGAGAAGACCGGGCTGAGCGCGGACCAGTTCGACGTGATCGAATCGAACGAGGCCTTCGCGGCGCAGGCGCTCGCCGTGAACAAGGGACTGGGGCTCGACCCGGCGAAGGTCAATCCGAACGGCGGGGCCATCGCGCTCGGCCATCCGATCGGCGCGACCGGCGCGATCCTGACGATCAAGGCGCTCTACGAACTGGAGCGGACCGGCGGGCGCCTTGGCCTCGTCACCATGTGCATCGGCGGCGGACAGGGCATCGCGCTGGCGATCGAGCGGCTCTGAGCGCCGCGCCCCGCCGGCCGGCGCGGACCGGCGGGGCGCCGCAGCTGCGACAACAGTTGCGGTCGAAAATTGCTGACCGGAACGGCATGGCCTGAATGTCCTCGCATTCCTATCTTGAGATACGCTCGGATTTTCTTGCAGTTTCAGGCGATTCCCCTGACCACGGCCGTCGCGCAGGAGAGGACGGGTCAACGCGCGCCGGGCCATCGGTGCAGCAAAAACGGGAGGATCACCTGATGAAGTAGGAACGCCACGTCCGGGAACTGTACCGCGACGATCCGGAGTGCGCGGATGCGCTGGTCTTCGGGCGGCGCACAGGGTGAGCCGCCGCGGCTTCCTCGGCAGCGCGGGGCTCGTCGGAATGACGGCGGCGGTCGGCGGCGCGATTCCCTTTGCGGGCAACATGCCGGCCGGGCTGATCCCCGCGGCGATGGCGCAGACGGCGGAGGGCGGCGCGACGGCCTTCGAGTTTCCCGGAAAGGACCCGGGGCTGAGCCTGCTCGGCGATGCGCCGCTGGTGGCGGAGACGCCCGAGCATCTGCTCGACGGCGACACGACGCCGATCGACAAGTTCTTCATCCGCAACAACGGCAACCCGCCGGAGGAACCCGCCGATGCCGACGCCTGGGCGGTGGAGATCGCCGGGCCTCGTGAACGAGCCGCTGACGCTGACCGTGGGCGAGCTTAAGAGCCGTTTCGAGACCGTCAGCCAGTATTCCGTGCTGGAATGCGGCGGCAACGCAGGCTGTGTGGAAACGTGATCGAGGCTCCGGCTATCCGGGGCCTCTTCTTCT
>CAZNSP010000033.1:0-38800 GCA_964575795.1 uncultured Rhodobacterales bacterium | reverse complement strand
TTCAGGAGGGTGAATCACGCCAAACCGCTCAATGCGAGGACTTTTTCAGCAGCCTTCTAAGTTGGGCTCAGCTCCGGGACCGGCTCGCCTCCAGAGTGTCCTCGAATGTCCTGAGCCCGGTGGTGGGCGCACCGACGAGGACGGCCATGTTCCCCGGCTTGTGCTCGTTGCGCCGCATCTTCACATGGGCGTCCGGAATCTGGGCCCAGGGGAACACCTCGGACATGCAGGGGTCGAGGCGGCGTTCCAGCATCAGCTGGTTGGCGGCGCTCGCCTGCTTGAGGTTGGCGAAGTGGCTTCCCTGAACTCGCTTCTGATGCATCCAGAGATAGCGGGCGTCCATGGTCAGGTTGAAGCCGGTCGTGCCCGCGCAGATCACCACCATGCCGCCCTTCTTCACAACGAAGACCGAGACGGGGAACGTCGCCTCGCCGGGATGCTCGAAGACCATGTCGACGTTCACACCATTGCCGGTGATGTCCCAGATCGCCTTGCCGAACTTGCGGACCTCCCCGAACCATTCCTTGTATTCGGGCGAGTTGACCGTGGGCAGCTGCCCCCAGCACTTGAAGTCGTTGCGGTTGATCACCCCCTTCGCGCCGAGGCTCAGCACGAAGTCGCGCTTCGATTCGTCGGAGATGATGCCGATCGCATTGGCGCCGGCGGTGTTGATCAGCTGGATCGCGTAGGAGCCGAGGCCACCCGAGGCGCCCCAGACCAGCACGTTCTGGCCGGGGCGCAGCTCGTGCGGGGCATGGCCGAAGAGCATGCGGTAGGCGGTGGCGAGGGTGAGCGTGTAGCAGGCGCTCTCCTCCCAGGTCAGGTGCTTCGGCCGGGCCATGAGCTGCTGGGACTGGACGTTGGTGAACTGCGCGAAGCTGCCGTTCGGGGTCTCGTATCCCCAGATGCGCTGGCTGGGCGAATACATCGGGTCGCCGCCGTTGCAGTGTTCGTCGTCGCCGTCGTCCTGGTTGCAGTGGATCACCACCTCGTCGCCGACCTTCCAGCGGCGGACTCGGTCGCCGACCGCCCAGACGATGCCCGCCGCGTCGGAGCCGGCGATGTGATAGTCCGCCTTGTGCACGTCGAACGGGCTGATCGGGATGCCGAGACCGGCCCAGACGCCGTTGTAGTTCACGCCGGCCGCAAGCACGAAGACCAGCACCTCATGGCTGTCGAGCTTCGGCGTGTCGACGACCTCGACCTGGAAGGACTTGTCCGGCTCGCCGTGCCGCTCGCGGCGGATCGCCCAGGCGTACATCTTCTTGGGCACGTAGCCGAGGGGCGGGATCTCGCCGATCTCGTACAGGTCCTTTTGCGGCGCATCATAGGTGGGCTGGATGGTCGGAGCGTCCAAAGGGGCCATCAAGTCGTTCTCCTGGTCGGCGGCAGGGCCGAGAAGGACCGCTGCGCAAGATTATTGCGGAAAAGGCAGATAATTCTTCATTACATTATCACGCCGTGGGTGCAAGTCCATTGTGCGGTGCGGTGAAGACAGGCGACTGGCAAGTTTGTGATCGCATCAGTGCCACCCGCGTAATTTTGTTGCGGGCGTTTGCGCTGCACCGCAAGAGGCCCTATCGTGCCGCACAACGCGAAACTGATTCGGTCTGCGAGGAGAGCGGCATGAGCGAGACGAAGCGCGACAAACCCTGGCTGTTCCGCACCTATGCCGGCCATTCCACCGCCGCGAAGTCGAACGAGCTCTATCGCGGAAACCTGGCGAAGGGACAGACGGGACTGTCGGTCGCCTTCGACCTGCCGACGCAGACCGGCCATGACAGCGACCACGTGCTCGCCCGCGGCGAGGTCGGCAAGGTCGGGGTGCCGATCGGCCACTTGGGGGACATGCGCGCGCTCTTCGCGGACATCCCGCTCGAGGCGATGAACACGTCGATGACAATCAACGCCACCGCCGCTTGGCTGCTGGCGCTCTATGTCGCGGTTGCCGAGGAGCAGGGGGCGGACATTTCGAAGCTGCAGGGCACGGTCCAGAACGACATCATCAAGGAATACCTCAGCCGCGGGACCTATGTGTTCCCCCCTGCCCCGTCGCTGAAGCTGATCGCCGATGTCGCGGAGTACTGCTACCGCGAGGTTCCGAAATGGAACCCGATGAACGTCTGCTCCTACCACCTGCAGGAGGCGGGGGCGACGCCGGAACAGGAGCTCGCCTTCGCGCTCGCCACCGCAACGGCGGTGCTGGACCAGGTGCGGGGACAGGTGCCGGCCGCGGATTTTCCCGAGGTCGTCGGGCGCATCTCTTTCTTCGTGAACGCGGGCATCCGTTTCGTCACCGAGATGTGCAAGATGCGGGCCTTCGTCGACCTGTGGGACGAGATCTGCCGTGATCGCTATGGCATCACGGACGAGAAGCTTCGCCGCTTCCGCTACGGGGTGCAGGTCAACAGCCTCGGCCTGACCGAGCAGCAGCCGGAGAACAACGTCTACCGCATCCTGATCGAGATGCTGGCGGTGGTGCTGTCGAAAAAGGCGCGCGCGCGGGCGGTGCAGTTGCCGGCCTGGAACGAGGCGCTGGGGCTGCCCCGGCCCTGGGACCAGCAGTGGTCGCTGCGCATGCAGCAAATCATGGCCTACGAGACCGACCTGCTGGAGTTCGAGGATCTCTTCGACGGCAACCCCGCGGTCGAGGCGAAGGTCGAGGCGCTGAAGGACGGGGCGCGGGCCGAGCTCGCCCGGATCGACGCCATGGGCGGCGCGGTCGCGGCGATCGACTACATGAAGGGCGCGCTGGTCGCCTCGAACACGGCGCGGCTGGCCCGGATCGAGGCGGGGGCGACCGTCGTCGTCGGCGTGAACCGCTTCACCGAGGGTGAGCCGAGCCCGCTGACCGCGGGCGATGACGGCATCCTGGTCGTCGATCCGGCGGTCGAGGCGGAACAGATCGCGCGGCTGAAGGCCTGGCGCGAGCAGCGGAACGCCGCGGCCGTCGAGGCCGCGCTGACCGAGCTTCGGGCCGCCGCGCGCGAGGGGCGCAACGTGATGCCCGCCTCGATCGCGGCGGCCAAGGCCGGCGTCACGACGGGCGAATGGGGCGCGGTGATGCGCGAGGTCTTCGGCGAGTACCGGGCGCCGACCGGGGTGGGCAAGGCGGCTGCGCTGGCCACGGGCAACATCGCCGAGGTGCGCGAGGCGGTCGAGCAGGCGAGCCGCGGCCTCGGCCGGCGGCTGAAGTTCCTCGTGGGCAAGCCGGGGCTCGACGGGCATTCCAACGGCGCGGAGCAGATCGCGGTGCGCGCGCGCGATTCGGGGATGGAGGTGGTCTACGAGGGGATCCGCCTGACCCCGGCGCAGATCGTCAACGCCGCGCTCGAGGAATCGGTGCATGTGGTCGGGCTGTCGATCCTGTCGGGCAGCCACCTGCCGCTGGTCCGCGACGTGATGGACCGGATGCGCGCGGCCGGGCTGGACGACGTGCCGGTGGTCGTGGGCGGCATCATCCCCGAGGCCGATGCCGAGGCGCTGCGCGCCATGGGCGTGGCACGGGTCTACACGCCCAAGGATTTCGACCTGAACCGGATCATGCTCGACATCGTCGACCTCGCCGGGCAGGAGGGCCGCAGGGCGGCTTGACCGGAACGGGGCGGCACCGCCGCCCCGCCGGCTGCACCTACATCTTGCGCTCGACCATCAGCTGCTTGATCGAGGCGATGGCCTTGGCCGGATTCAGCCCCTTCGGGCAGGTCCGGGTGCAGTTCATGATCGTGTGGCAGCGGTAGAGCTTGAAGGGATCCTCGAGGTCGTCGAGCCGCTCGCCCGTCGCCTCGTCGCGGCTGTCGATGATCCAGCGATAGGCATGAAGCAGCGCCGCCGGGCCGAGGTAGCGGTCGCCGTTCCACCAGTAGCTCGGGCAGGAGGTGGAGCAGCAGGCGCACATCACGCATTCGTAGAGCCCGTCGAGCTTGCGCCGGTCCTCGATCGACTGCTTCCATTCCTTCTCGGGCTGGTTCGACGAGGTTTCCAGCCAGGGCTTCACCGAGGCATGCTGGGCGTAGAAATGCGTCAGATCGGGGACGAGGTCCTTGACCACGGGCATGTGGGGCAGCGGGTAGATCTTCACCTCGCCCTTGATCTCGTCCATCCCGCAGGTGCAGGCCAGCGTGTTCGACCCGTCGATGTTCATCGCGCAGGAGCCGCAGATCCCCTCGCGGCAGGAGCGGCGGAAGGTGAGCGTGGGGTCGATCTCGTTCTTGATCTTGATCAGCGCGTCGAGGACCATCGGCCCGCAGGTGTCCATGTCGACGTAATAGGTATCGACGCGCGGGTTGTCGGGCGTGTCGGGATCGTAGCGATAGACCCGGAACGCCCGCACGTTCGTAGCACCCTCGGGCTTCGGCCAGGTCTTGCCGGTCGTCACGCGGGAGTTCTTGGGAAGGTTGAGTTCGACCATGGTTTCCTCCGGCGTGACCAGTCGCGGCCGATTGCGGAGGCCGCTGGATTCTTCTAGCTTTCGCGCCTGCGAGATACAACAAGCTTGCTTGCCGAACCGATCCCGAAGGCTTTCGCGATGACCAGATTCTCGATCGTGCTGCCGACGCACAATGGGGCAAAAACGCTCCCCCGGACACTGGAGGCGCTCGCCCATCTTGAACCGGTCCCCGGTGGAGCGGAGGTCATCCTCGTCGACAACGCCAGCACGGACGGGACATGGGATCTGTTCCCGGAAGCGATCGGCGAAATGCCCGTCACGCGGGTGAAGGAGGAGCGGCGGGGAAAGTCCTTTGCCTTGAACCGCGGGATCGACCTGGCGCGCGGGGAGTATGTGCTGTTCCTCGACGACGACCTGAAGCCAGTGCCGGGTTGGCTGACTGCGTTCGACGCGGCCGTTCGCGCGCATCCCGGGAACGCCGTGTTCTGTGGGCAAGAACGGACAGAGTTCGAGATCGAGGCACCTGAATGGCTGGAACACATCTGCGCCATCGGGCTCGCCTTTGCCACGACGGACTTGGCACTCAACTCGGGCATCCAAGAAGTCTCCTCCTCGGTGGCCCGCGGGGGGAACCTCCTGATCCGGGCACGGGAGTTGTCCGAGACGCGGTTCGACGAGGTGGCCTTCAACTTCTCTGATGTCCACCTCGGGGGCGAGGATACGCACATCGTCAGGGCGATTACCAAGAACGGGCCACCGCCTCTTTTCGTGCCGGACGCCTGTGTCTTCCACTGGGTCGCCGCGGAGGAGATGAGTAAGGCTTGGGTGATCGAGCGCCGCCGTCGCATCGGGCATACCATCGAGCGCGCAAATCTGGCCGACAATCCGATTGCCCCGCAAAAGCTCGGACGACGGCTGCTCAAGTCCCGGATCAAGCTTTCAAGACTGCGCGCGAAATTCGCGCTGGCCTCTCTTCTTCCCGACAAGCGGCTGGCAAGCGAGACCATGATGAGAATAGCGACCCTTCAAGGCAGGATCGATCACCTGCAGCAAATCATCGACAAGTCGACATAGAGCGGGATCGGCACCGGATGCCGCCGACGGAGATCAGGAGTTCTCCCCTGACGACGCCCCGGAAATCCTGGCCAGATAATCACTGAGCAGCGACGCCCTGCGCTCGGCCACATGCCTCCGGAATTCCTCCAGATCCTGCTTGCGCTTGCCGCGCTCGATCGCGCGGCGTCGATGGGTGAAGATCTTCTCCAGAATGCTCTGGCCTTTGGCCTCGCCTGACCGGTGAAGCTCGCGGTAGAGGTTGCGCGTAGAACCAAAGAACTGACACGAATAGATCTTTTCTTCCCCCTCGTAGATGACGCCCGTATAATGACTCGGATTGAAGACATGCGACGGGAACACAACCACGTCCGGGTCGAACTCTTCGATCATTTTTGCCACGAACAGGTTTCCAGTGGAAACCCACGGCTCCTGCAAGTCGACCGGATCCATGGCCGCAAGGCGGTCAATCAGCTTTCCGACGAAGGGGTTGCCGGGCTCGCAGGCCAGGATGGGCGAAACAAGCTTGCCCCGTACGAACTCGTTCTCATAGACGGTATACGCGGTCGACCTCGTGAAAAGCTCGTCGATGGGCCGCAGACAGACGGAATCTGCAGCAGCTATGAAGCCACCCTCGGCAAAGAGCAGCTCATATCGCACAAGATCCGCGACACCCGCATACTGCCTGAGGTTCATGTACCGTTCGATGAGATGGGCGGTCCTGAACGTCGAACCGGCCAGCGCATCGTTGTCGAAGATCCTGTAGCTCCATCGCGGATTCACTTCAGTCCAGGTGCGCATCCATTCCAGCGGTGGCGGCCGGTGGCCGACCCAGATGTGCCACAACTTTCTCGGAATCGGAAAATCACCCATGCCGGAGATCCTGAACTGCGGGCAGACATCGGCGACCCAGCAAGCCGATGCTCATCCGTGCAGGCACCACTTGATCGAACGTCGCCGGACGGCGGCCAGGCTCGCCCACCGAGTAACATCCTCTGGATAGGAAACGGCTAGGACTAGGGGGCATGTCCGCGACCGGGCACCCTGAATGCGTATGTCATGATCTCTCGCGCGACATGCGGCGGATTGGTCCGCGTGAACCCCTCGTAGATCGACTCGTCATAGCGGATCGGCTTTATCCATTCCGCTGGCTTCGGCAGCACGACCGGCGCAATCGACTTTTCATAGCACCATTTCGCCAGGCGAACGTCCACGAACTTCTGGCTGTCCTTCATGTAGTCATAGGATGGAAGATCGCTTCCCGCCACAATCGCGGCATTTGTTGCAACCTGATCGACGACCAAGGGGTGGTCGAGCGCCTTGTAGGATACAAAGACCCGGCGATACTCGGCAATATGTGCCTCTCTGTACTGCCGATCCATATAGCGCAGCCATTTGAGGAACTTGCTCCACCGCACGGAAAATGCGGGCTTTCTGTAGAGCGACCCATGATAGCCGCCCATGTATCCGGGACCGATCGCCCTCATGGCCGCAAGGGTGGTCCGCACGAAATCGTCCGGAAACACCAGGTCGTCATCGATCAGGAAGACGTATTCCGCGCCCGATGTGTCGGGGAAGAACTTCCCCGCGTCCTTGGTATCGTGGGGGGGGAGTATCTGCCGCACGTTCGGATACTCATCAAGCTCCGGGAGTGCCGCGTCGTATTCGTTGAGGACGACGTTGAGGACGTCGATCTGCGGAGCGATCGCGCGCACGACCTGCATCAATCCGTCGCGCCGTGCGGGATAGGTGGCGAGGTTCGCAACGATCATCGGCGGGCACTCCGGAAGGTATCGCTCCGGTCACAACAGCGCAAAGGGAAGCGCACGCCGGCGATGCTCGGAAGCACCGATCGCACCCGCCCCCGCGGCATCACGATCAATACACCCGCGCCTTCGGCGCGATCTTCTTTGGGTCGATGCCGCCCTGGTCTGGAGTGGTCAGCGGGTCGAGGTGGACGGGGCGGTAGCTGAGGGTGACGGTGTCATCGGGGTGGACGACCGCGAGGGTGTGCTTGCGCCAGTTCGCGTCGTCGCGGTCGGGATAGTCCTCGTGGGCATGGGCGCCGCGGCTTTCCTTGCGGGCCTCGGCCGAGACGATGGTGGCGAGCGCGTTCGGCATCAGGTTGGTGAGCTCGAGCGTCTCCATCAGGTCGGAGTTCCAGATCATCGACCGGTCGGTGACCTTGATGTCCGTCATGCCCGCAGCGATCGCCTTCATCTTCTCCACGCCCTCGGCGAGGGTCTTGTCGGTGCGGAAGACCGCGGCATCGGCCTGCATCGCCTTCTGCATGGCCAGCCGCAGATCGGCGGTCGGGGTCGAGCCGTTGGCGTGGCGCAGCGCGTCGAAACGCGCGACGGCGGCATCGACGCTCGCCCGGTTGAGCGGGCGGTTCGGCGCCTCGCGGTCGACGACCTTGCCGGCGCGGATCGCGGCGGCCCGGCCGAAGACGACGAGGTCGATCAGGCTGTTCGAGCCGAGGCGGTTCGCGCCGTGCACGCTGGCGCATCCGGCCTCGCCCACGGCCATCAGCCCGGGCTGGATGCGGTCGGGATCGTCGGGTGTGGGGTTCAGCGCCTCGCCCCAGTAGTTCGTCGGGATGCCGCCCATGTTGTAATGCACGGTCGGCAGGACCGGGATCGGCGCCTTGGTGACGTCGACGCCGGCGAAGATCTTGGCGGATTCGGAGATGCCGGGCAGCCGTTCCTTCAGCGCCTCGGGCGGCAGGTGGTTGAGGTGCAGGTGGATGTGGTCCTTCTGCGGGCCCACCCCCCTGCCCTCGCGGATCTCGATGGTCATGCAGCGCGAGACGACGTCGCGGGAGGCGAGGTCCTTGTAGGTCGGCGCGTAACGCTCCATGAAGCGCTCGCCCTCGGAATTGGTCAGGTAGCCGCCCTCGCCGCGGGCGCCCTCGGTGATCAGGCAGCCGGCGCCGTAGATGCCGGTCGGGTGGAACTGCACGAATTCCATGTCCTGGAGCGGCAGGCCCTGGCGGGCGACCATGCCGTTGCCGTCGCCGGTGCAGGTATGTGCGGAGGTCGCCGAGAAATAGGCCCGGCCGTAGCCGCCGGTGGCCAGCACCACCATCTTGGCGTTGAAGCGGTGCAGCGTGCCGTCGTCGAGCTTCCACGCCAGCACGCCCTGACATTCGCCGTCCTCGGTCATGATAAGGTCGGTGGCGAAATACTCGATGTAGAACTGGGCGTTGTGCTTGAGGCTCTGGCCGTAGAGCGTGTGCAGGATGGCGTGGCCGGTGCGGTCGGCGGCGGCGCAGGTGCGCTGGACCGGCGGGCCCTCGCCGAATTCCGTGGTGTGGCCGCCGAAGGGGCGCTGGTAGATGCGCCCGTCCTCGGTGCGGCTGAACGGGACGCCGTAATGCTCGAGCTCGTAGACGGCCTTCGGCGCCTCGCGGGCGAGGTACTCCATCGCATCGGTGTCGCCGAGCCAGTCGGAGCCCTTGACCGTGTCGTACATGTGCCACTGCCAGTGGTCGGGGCCCATGTTGGAGAGCGATGCGGCGATGCCGCCCTGGGCGGCGACGGTGTGCGAGCGGGTGGGGAAGACCTTGGTGACGCAGGCGGTCTTGAGCCCCTGTTCGGCCATGCCGAGCGTCGCGCGCAGGCCGGAGCCGCCGGCGCCCACCACGACGACGTCATAGGTGTGGTCGGTGAACTGGTAGGCGGCCATGCTATTCTCCGGTCAGGCGGTGAAGGCGAGCTTGGCGACGGCGAAGACGCCGGTCAGGCCGAGCGCCGAGGTCAGCAGCGTGTTGGCGAGCACGCAGGCGGTGCGGATCGGCTTGTCGTGGATGTAGTCCTCGATCACCACCTGCAACCCCTGCTGGAGATGAAGGCAGCCGACCGCGATGAAGAGGATCGCGACGATGGCGTGGAACGGATTGCCGTAGGTCTGGCGCACCGTCTCGTAATCGGCGCCCAGATTGGCCGCGAAGGGGAAGATGAAGAGCAGCATCAGCGGGATCAGCGCGATGGAGGTCAGGCGCTGGCTCCACCAGTGCGACGTGCCGTCCTTGGCCGAGCCGAGGCCGAGAACGCGCGACTTGTCGGTCTTGAAGCTCATGACGCTCCTCTCAGAATGCGGCGATCAGGGTCAGGAGGGTCAGCACACCGGCGGCGACGAGGACCGCGATGGAGGACTTGTTCACCTGATCGATCTCGAAGCCCTTGCCGGCGTCCCACCACAGATGCCGGACGCCGGTGCAGAAGTGGTACCAGAGTGCCGCGAGCGAGGCGATCAGGATCAGGCCACCGATCCAGGAGGTCAGCAGGCCGTCGACGGTCTCGAAATAGTCCCGGCCGCTGGCGGCCGCGAGGAACCACCAGACCACGAGGACGGTGGTCAGCGCGAGCCCGACCCCGGTGATCCGGTGGACGATCGACATCCTCGCCGCGAGCGGCAGTCGATAGATCGTGAGATGCGGCGAGAGCGGGCGGTTGCCCCGGTTCACATCGGCCATCTGGTCCCTTTCCCTTCGCGCTGCACGGCGGCCGTCGCTTCGGCGGCTGGCGGCAAACCGATCGTTGCCGGTGTTCGGTCCCGGTCGCTGCCCCCTGCGAATGCAGGCAATTGACTATCTTTCCGCGTCGATTGCAAGTCACAACCCCTGTTGTGATCACACGTCCGAGTAGTGTGATCGCAAATCTGCGCCACCGTCACATCGGCATCAATGCCCAGTAATCCAGATCGAGCAGGACATGCGGCAGATACTTGCCGTCCGCCCCCATCAGGCTGAAGCCGTGCCCGCCGGCATGGATCGCGACGAGGCGCAGGCGCAGGGCGCCGACGCCCGGCACGGAGGTCCCGGCCTTGTCGAGCACCTCGGACCAGGCGCTGATCGTGTCGCCGGCGAAGCAGGGGTTGACGTGGCTGCCGCCGTTGATTCCCGCGATGGTCTGGGCATTGGCGAGGCCGTTGAACGACAGGGCCCGGGCGAGGCTGATCACGTGGCCGCCATAGATCAGGAGCCGGCCATCGGGCCGGGCGGTCTTGTCGAAGTGGACCTTCGAGGTGTTCTGCCAGAGCCGGGTGATGATCATGTGCTCGGCTTCCTCGACGGTCATGCGGTCGAGATGGTCGATGCGCTCGCCGATGACGTAGTCGCCCCAGCGGTGCGGCTCTCCCGCAAGTGCGAAGTCGTAGGCGGAAAAGTCGAGGCCGACGGGCACCACGAGGTCGGCGGGGTCGATCGAGGCGGCGAGCGTGGGCACATGGGGTGCGGCGACCTCGGCGGCCTCGTCGCGCTTGCGGACCATCACCCAGCGGCAGTAGTCGATCACCGCCTCGCCCCGCTGGTTCCGGCCGGTGGAGCGGACCCAGACCACGCCGGAGCGGCGGTTCGAGTTCTCCTTCAGGCCGATCACCTCGCTGGTCGAGGTCAGGGTATCGCCGGGATAGACCGGGCGGAGGAAACGCGCCTCGGCATAGCCGAGGTTGGCGATGGCGTTCAGGCTGATGTCGGGCACGGTCTTGCCGAAGACCACGTGGAAGGCGGCGAGATCCTCGAGCGGGCTGCGCGGCAGGCCGCAGGCGCGGGCGAATTCGTCGGAGGAATAGAGCGCGAACCGGCTGGGATAGAGCGCGGTGTAGAGCGCGCGGTCGCCCTCGGTGACGCTGCGGGGGACCGCATGGGTGAGGACCTGGCCGATGCGGTAGTCCTCGAAGAAGTTGCCGGCGCGGGTCTTGGCGGAGGCGACCGGAGCGGAGGTCCGGGGCATCGGATCAGAGCCCTCCCAGCTTCGGGTCGGGGGTGCAGGGGGTGGCGCGACGAGCGAGCATCACGCGCCTCCGGGGAAGGGCCAGTAGCCGAGCCAGGCGTGGATTCCGGCGATGGCGGCGAAGGCGACGAGGGTGATCAGGACGAGCCGGACGTCGCCCGAAGCGGGGCCCGGACGGGGGCGGTCCCAGACCGGTTCCCGGGCATTGATCAGTGCCATGGAGACGAGCGCCCAGGCGCCGAGGCCGCCGAAGAGCACGACCGAGGCGAGGTCGCCGTTCACCAGGAGATGCGCCACCGCCCAGACCACGACGCCGGTCAGCATCGGGTGGCGGAGCCAGCCGCGGGCGCGGCCACGGCTGTTGCCCATGCCGAAGAGGCCGATGGCGAACAACATCTGGAGGTTGTTGAGATGGATGCCCCAGGCCGGCGGGATCCAGACGTTTTGAAAGGGGGCGCGCTGATAGCCGAGGATCATCATCACGAGCGCGGCGGCGAGTGCGACTGCGAAGAGGCCGCGGGAGGGACCGGCGCCGATCGCCTCGGTCAGCGCGGTGCGCAGGCCGGGGAAGAGCCGCTTGAAGAGATGCGCCAGCGTCCAGAGCACGAGGCCTGCGATCAGAAGCGACATGGGCGGACCTCCTTTGCCTTGGCCCCGTGATCAGGACACCATGGCCTCCAGATTGGCAATAGCCTCGGCCCGCGCGAGCAGGCGGCGTGCGGTCGCAACGTGCAGGTTCTCGACGATCCGGCCGTTGACCACCGCGACCCCCTCGCCCCGCGCGCTCGCGGCCTCGAACGCCTCAACCTGTTGACGCGCAAGGTCCAATTCGTCCTTGCCCGGGGCGAAGACCTCGTTCGCGATGGCAAGCTGGCGGGGGTGGATCAGGGTCTTGCCGTCGAAGCCCATGTCGCGTCCCTGCAGGCAGGCGGCACGCAGACCCTCGTCGTCCTCGAAGGCGTTGTAGACGCCGTCGACGCAGACGAGGCCGTGGGCGCGGGCGGCGAGGAGGCAGAGGGAGAGGGAGGTGAGGAGCGGCAGGCGGTCGGGGGTATGGGCGGCGCCGAGATCCTTGACGAGGTCGTTAGTGCCGAGGACGAAGCCCGTCAGCCTGGGGTGCGCCGCAGCAATCGCGCCGGCGTTCAGCATGCCGAGCGGGGTCTCCATCATCGCCCAGATCGTGGTGCGGGGATCGGCGCCCAGCGCCTCCATCCGGGCGGCGATGTCGCGGATCTGCTCGGGCGTATCGACCTTCGGCACCAGCACCGCATCGGGCGCGGCGCGGACCGCGCGGGCGAGGTCGGCCTCGCCCCATTCGGTGTCGAGGCCGTTGATTCTGATGATGATTTTGCGCGGGCCGTAGCCCCCGGTCTCGACCGCTTCGGCGACGAGTTCGCGGGCGCGCGGCTTCTCGCTCGGCAGGACGGCGTCCTCGAGATCGAGGATCAGGGCGTCGGCGGCGAGGCTGCGGGCCTTGTCGAGGGCGCGGGGATTCGAGCCGGGCATGTAGAGCACCGACCGGTACGGGTGATGGTTGTGTTCCATGGTACACCTTCACCTGCTGCAGTGCGGCGGGGTGTGGCAGGCACGGGTGGAAAAGGCAAGCGCAAAGCGTTCCGGCGCGGGCGATTCGGGCGTTGCCGCAGGTGCGGAATCCGCCGCCGACATCATGGTGATATTCGGGTGCTATTTGGGTGCTATTTCGGTACCCCTTTCAGCCCTCCCGGCGACCCGGGACCGTTCGGGGCGTTGCGCGGCGGCCGGTCGCGGCGCGCGGGGCGTTAAGACTTATTTACCTTGTTCGGCGCAGTCTGGCGGCAGATCGGGAGGGCCGCGCGGTTTGGCGTCCGGATCGGCGCATCCCGGCGCGGGATCCCGGCGAAGGAACCCCTCTCGGGGCCGGACCGTGGTCCGGTGGTCCCGCGACACGGAAAGGGCATGCGATGCAGTTGACCGCCTCCCGCCTCGTCCGACCGGCCCTCGCGCTGGCGCTCTTCGCCACGACGCCCTGGGCCGAGGCCGAGACCCAGGCCCAGCCCTGTGCCGACCGCGCGCTGGTGGTCGAACGGCTGGAAAACCGCTTCGGCGAGACCCGCCAGAGCCGCGGCCTGAATGGCGCGAACGGGCTGGTGGAGATCTATGTCTCGGCCGAGACCGGGACGTGGACGATCCTCGTCACCACCGCCGACGGCAAGAGCTGCATGCTCGCCTCGGGCAGCGTCTGGGAACAGGCGATCCCGATCCTCGGCAGGGCGAAGGACGCCTGAGGCCGCAGGGCAGCGGCCGGGGACCTCGGCCCCCGCACGGACGGCTGTCTTCCGCCCGACTTCCGGGGCAGGCCCAAAACTATTCCGCCGGCAAGAGAACGCAGGTCTCCCGACCGTCCGGCAGGAGATAGACGGCGCAGCGTTCGCCGTCGCCAAGGACGACGATCGCGCCCGTCGCGATCCAAGCGCCACGCGAGGACCTGCCGCGCCGGTCGCGCCTGCCGCGCCGGGCCTCCTGCACCATCGGCGCGGGCGCCTCGACGGTCACGACCGGGAAATCTACCAGCATCCAGACGACCCTCAAACGATACCCGGCGCGGTCCGCGCGGCCGGGCGCCACCCTGCAACGCGCCGAGGCTAGCCGTTCGGGCGCCGCGGGCCAAGGCCATGGGCCGCGGCGCATTCGCGATGCCTGCCCAGACCAGTCAGCTCAGCGCGTCCCAGACGAGCTTCGACCCGGTGGCGAGGAGGAGGACGTAGGTGATGCCGAAGAACACCCGCTCGGGCACGAGGCGGTGCGCCCAGACCCCGGCGAGCACGCCGCCGACCGCGATCGGGGCGAGCAGGAGGTTCGCGACCACCGTCTCGCGCGTGAAAAGGCCGAGGCCGACATAGGCGGGGAACTTGATCAGGTTGACCCACCAGAAAACGATGACCGTGGTCGCCTGGTAGAGCGTCTTGTCGAGCCGCGATCCCAGCAGGTACATGGCCGCCGGCGGGCCGCCCGCGTGGCTGACGAAGCTGGTGAAGCCGGTGACCGTGCCCCAGAAGAGACCGGCGCCGGGGCCGGGATGGCGGTCGGCGGGCGCGATCAGACCGCGGGCGCGGGCGAACTGGAAGAGGACGAAGCCGATGGCGATCGAGCCGATCAGAAGGCGGATCGCATCGGGGCTGACGGCGCGGAAGAAGAGCGCGCCGGCCACCACCCCGGGGATCGCGCCGAGCATGAGCTGCCTTGCCTGCGGCCAGCTCCACCGGCGCCAGTAGGTCCGGAGCCCGGTCACGTCCATCAGCATCAGGAGCGGCAGCATCAGCGCCACGGCGAGCGCGGGTTCGAGCACGAGCGCGAGCAGCGGCGCGGCGAGGAAGGCCGCGCCCGAGCCGAATCCGCCCTTGGAGACGGCCGCGAACAGCACCGCGGGGATCGCGACGGCGAAGAAGGCGGCATCGAGTTCCAGGGGGGCCTCCGGGCGCGGGACGGGGTTTTCCGGCTTGCCTATCGGGAAGGGAAGGACTAGCCACAAGCCGTTTTTGCACCTCAACGGGAGAAGAGGCCCAATGGCAAGACCGAAGATAGCCCTGATCGGCGCCGGACAGATCGGCGGGACGCTGGCGCATCTGGCGGCACTGAAGGAACTGGGGGACATCGTCCTGTTCGACATTGCCGAGGGCATCCCGCAGGGCAAGGCGCTCGACATCGCCGAATCGGCGCCGGTGGACGGGTTCGACGCAGGTTTGAAGGGCACCAACAGCTATGCCGACATCGCGGGGGCGGATGTGTGCATCGTCACGGCCGGCGTGGCGCGCAAGCCGGGCATGAGCCGCGACGACCTGCTCGGCATCAACCTCAAGGTGATGAAGTCGGTCGGCGAGGGCATCCGGGAGCATGCGCCGAAGGCCTTCGTGATCTGCATCACCAACCCGCTCGACGCGATGGTCTGGGCGCTGCGCGAGTTCTCGGGCCTGCCGCACGAGAAGGTCGTGGGCATGGCGGGCGTGCTCGACAGCGCGCGGTTCCGGCATTTCCTGGCCGAGGAGTTCGAGGTCTCGGTCAAGGACGTGACCGCATTCGTCCTCGGCGGGCATGGCGACACGATGGTGCCGCTGACGCGCTATTCGACGGTGGCGGGGATCCCGCTGCCCGATCTCGTGGCCATGGGCTGGACCAGCCAGGAGAAGCTCGACGCGATCGTGCAGCGCACGCGCGACGGCGGGGCGGAGATCGTGGGGCTGCTCAAGACCGGGTCGGCGTTCTATGCCCCGGCGGCGAGCGCGATCGAGATGGCCGAGGCGTATCTGAAGGACCAGAAGCGGGTGCTGCCCTGCGCGGCGCATCTCGACGGGGAATACGGGCTGAAGGACATCTACGTGGGCGTGCCGACGGTGATCGGTGCCGGCGGGGTTGAGCGGGTGGTCGAGATCACGCTCAACAAGGCCGAGAAGGCGATGTTCGACAAGTCGGTCGAGGCGGTGCGCGGGCTGGTCGAGGCCTGCAAGGGGATCGACGCCGCGCTGGCCTGAGGGCCGCGATCGCGAGGCATCGGGGACGGGCGCGGCCGGGGACGGCCGCGCCCGTTTCCGTTTGGGGCGCCTGCGAATCAGCGGGGCGGGGCGCGTCGGGTGTTTTGTGATCACGCTGTTTTTTCGTGTGATCACGTATGTCGGTTTTTTGGTGCGGTGCGGCGAAATCCGTTGAACCATGGCATCCGGAGGCATACGACACCCCCAGCGGCCCCGGCGGATTACCCGGAGCGGGCCGCGGAACGCGACGCCCCCGGCTGAGAGGAAGGCGGCAGATGAACATTCACGAATACCAGGCCAAGCAGTTGCTCAAGGAATACGGCGCCCCCGTCTCGGACGGCCGCGTGGTCCTGAAGGCGGACGAGGCGAAGACCGCGGCGGGCGAGCTCGACGGGCCGGTCTGGGTGGTCAAGGCGCAGATCCATGCGGGCGGCCGCGGCAAGGGCCGGTTCAAGGAGGCGAGTGCCGGCGACAAGGGCGGCGTGCGCATCACCAAGTCGGTCTCCGAGGCGGCGGAAGAGGCGCAGAAGATGCTGGGCCGGACGCTGGTCACGCATCAGACGGGGCCGGCGGGCAAGGTGGTGAACCGGGTCTATATCGAGGACGGGTCGGACATCTCGCGCGAGCTCTACCTCGCGCTCCTGATCGACCGGAAGTCGAGCCGGATCGCCTTCGTCTGTTCGACCGAGGGGGGCATGGACATCGAGGAGGTCGCCGCGAAGACGCCGGAGAAGATCCTGACCTTCACGGTGGACCCGGCCTCCGGCATCTCGGGCTTTCACGGCCGGCGGGTCGCCTTCGCGCTGGGGCTCGAGGGCAAGCAGGTCAAGCAGTGCGTGGACCTCGTCAACCGGCTCTACAAGCTCTTCGTGGAGAAGGACGCGGAGATGCTGGAGATCAACCCGCTGATCGTGACGGCTGCGGGCGACCTGAAGTGCCTCGACTGCAAGATGGGCTTCGACGGCAACGCGCTCTACCGCCAGCCGGAGATCATCGCCTTCCGCGACGAGAGCGAGGAGGATCCCAAGGAGCTGGCCGCGTCGAAGTTCGACCTGAACTACATCGCGCTCGACGGCGAGATCGGCTGCATGGTGAACGGCGCGGGCCTCGCCATGGCGACGATGGACATCATCAAGCTCTACGGCTCGGAGCCCGCGAACTTCCTCGACGTGGGCGGGGGCGCGACCAAGGACAAGGTGACGGAGGCCTTCAAGATCATCACGAGCGACCCGCAGGTGAAGGGGATCCTCGTGAACATCTTCGGCGGCATCATGCGCTGCGACGTGATCGCCGAGGGGGTGATCGCCGCGGTGAAGGAGGTCGGCCTGCAGGTGCCGCTGGTGGTGCGGCTGGAAGGGACGAACGTGGAACTCGGCAAGAAGATCCTGAACGAGAGCGGGCTCGCCGTGATCGCCGCCAACGACCTGGCGGATGCGGCCGAGAAGATCGTCAAAGCCGTGAAGGGAGCCTGAGAATGGCCATCCTCGTCGACGAGAACACCAGGGTCATCTGCCAGGGCCTGACCGGCAGCCAGGGGACCTTTCACAGCGAGCAGGCGATCGCCTACGGGACCCGGATGGTCGGGGGCGTGACCCCGGGCAAGGGCGGGGGCGAGCATATCGGCCTGCCGATCTTCAACACCGTGGCCGAGGCGAAGGCCGCCACGGGCGCGAACGCCACCGCGATCTACGTGCCGCCGCCCTTTGCGGCCGACGCGATCCTCGAGGCGATTGACGCGAAGATGGAGCTGATCGTCTGCATCACCGAGGGCATTCCGGTGCTCGACATGATGAAGGTGAAACGGGCGCTGCAGGGCACGGGCTCGATCCTGATCGGGCCGAACTGCCCGGGGGTCATCACGCCGGACGCCTGCAAGATCGGGATCATGCCGGGGCACATCCACAAGCGCGGCTCGGTGGGCGTCGTCAGCCGGTCCGGTACGCTGACCTACGAGGCGGTGGGCCAGACCACGGCGGCGGGGCTCGGCCAGTCGACCTGCGTCGGCATCGGCGGCGACCCGATCAAGGGAACCGAGCATATCGACGTGCTGGAATGGTTCCTCGCCGATCCGGAGACCCAGTCGATCATCATGATCGGCGAGATCGGCGGCACCGCCGAGGAGGAGGCCGCGCAGTTCCTCAAGGACGAGGCGAAGCGCGGCCGGTCGAAGCCGACCGCCGGCTTCATCGCCGGGCGCACCGCACCGCCGGGCCGCCGGATGGGCCATGCCGGCGCAATCGTGAGTGGCGGACAGGGCGGCGCCGAGGGCAAGATCGAGGCGATGAAGTCCGCCGGGATCGTCGTGGCGGACAGCCCGGCGGGACTGGGCGAGGCCGTGCTGAAGGCGCTCGGGCGCGGCTGAGGTGGAGGCCAGAGCGCGGCAAAGGCGGAGGGCGGCGCGATGATCGAGGCCGTTAAGACCTGCTTCTCGAAGTACTTCACCTTCTCGGGCCGTGCGCGGCGGGCGGAATACTGGTGGTTCCTGCTGTTCGTCCTGTTGCTGGGTGCCGTGGCGGGTGGCCTCGACAACCTGATCTTCGGTCCCGCCGTCGAGACGGTGACGGTGACGACCGGGGACGGAACCACCTCGACCACGACGCGCCAGGATTTCGGCAGCGGACCGATCACCACGGTCGCGGGGCTTGCCACGTTCATTCCGCTGCTGGCGGTCGGCTGGCGGCGGATGCACGATTCCGGGCGGTCGGGCTGGCTCTACATCCTGCCGACGCTGGTGATGCTGGCGGGCGTGGGGCTGATGATCCTGATCGGGAGCATCGTCGCGGTCTCGGGTCCGCCGGGACCGCCGGGGGGCGGCACGATGATCGGTATCCTGGCGATCCTGGGCGGGCTGGCCGGGCTGGTCGCCTTCGTGCTGGTGGTCTGGTGGCTGACCCGGCCGAGCGATCCGGGACCGAATGCCTACGGGCCGGAGCCGGTGCCATGAGACGGACCGACCCGCGCAGCGAAGATACGACCGCTCGGGCCACCGGCCCGGGCGCAAGCCGTGATGATACGCAACCCTTCCGGGAGCGAAGGAAGACAGCATGACCGAGCAATCCCCCAACCAGACGTTCCATTCCTCCTCGTTCCTGCAGGGGCACAATGCCGAGTTCATCGAGCAGCTCCATGCCCGCTATGTCGAGGACCCGGCGAGCGTGGACGCGAGCTGGCAGGCCTATTTCGACAGCCTCGGCGAGGAGAACAGCGTCGTCGCGCTGAACGCACGGGGGCCGAGCTGGGCGCGGCGGGACTGGCCGCCGGTGCCCTCGGACGAGTTGACCGCGGCGCTCGACGGCCAGTGGGCGGAGCCGGCGCGCGCGGTGCGCGAGAAGGTCGGCGCCAAGGCCGCCGAGAAGGGCGTGTCGCTGACCGACGGGCAGATGCAGAAGGCGGTGCTCGATTCGGTGCGCGCGCTGATGATCATCCGCGCCTACCGCATCCGCGGCCACCTGATCGCCGATCTCGACCCGCTGCGGCTGAGCGAGCAGGAGCCGCATCCCGAGCTCGACTACCGCAGCTACGGCTTCACCGACGCCGATCTCGACCGGCCGATCTTTCTCGACAACGTGCTGGGGCTGCAGACCGGCAGCCTGCGGCAGATCCTCGACATCCTGCGGCGGACCTACTGCGGCACCTTCGCGCTGCAGTACATGCACATCTCCGACCCGGAGCAGTCGGCCTGGCTGAAGGAGCGGATCGAGGGCTACGGCAAGGAGATCCACTTCACCCGGCGCGGGCGGCGGGCGATCCTGGACAAGCTGGTCGAGGCCGAGGGCTTCGAGAAGTTCCTGCAGGTCAAGTACACCGGCACCAAGCGCTTCGGCCTCGATGGCGGCGAGGCGCTGATCCCGGCGATGGAGCAGATCATCAAGCGCGGCGGCGCGCTCGGCGTCGAGGAGATCGTCGTCGGCATGCCGCACCGCGGGCGGCTGAGCGTGCTGGCGAACGTGATGGGCAAGCCCTATCGCGCGATCTTCAACGAGTTCCAGGGCGGCAGCTTCAAGCCCGAGGAGGTCGAGGGCTCGGGTGACGTGAAGTACCATCTGGGTGCGTCGAGTGACCGCGAGTTCGACGGTAACGTGGTGCACCTGAGCCTGACCGCGAACCCCAGCCACCTCGAGGCGGTGAACCCGGTGGTGCTGGGCAAGGTGCGGGCGAAGCAGGCGCAGAAGGGCGACACCCAGCGGACCAAGGTGCTGCCGGTGCTGCTGCACGGCGACGCGGCCTTTGCCGGACAGGGCGTGGTGGCGGAATGCTTCGGCCTCTCGGGGCTGAAAGGGCACCGGACGGGCGGCACGATCCACATCATCGTGAACAACCAGATCGGCTTCACCACGGCGCCGATGTATTCGCGCTCCTCGCCCTATCCGACCGACATCGCGCTGATGGTCGAGGCGCCGATCTTCCACGTGAACGGCGACGATCCCGAGGCGGTGGTCCATGCGGCGCGGGTGGCGATCGAGTTCCGCCAGCGGTTCAACAAGGACGTGGTCATCGACATGTTCTGTTACCGCCGGTTCGGGCACAACGAGGGCGACGAGCCCATGTTCACCCAGCCGCAGATGTACACCGCCATCAAGAGCCACAAGACGACGCTGCAGCTCTATACCGAGCGGCTGGTGGCGGACGGGCTGATCCCCGAGGGCGAGATCGAGGACATGAAGGCCGCCTTCCAGGCGCATCTGAACCAGGAGTTCGAGGCCGGCAAGTCGTACCGTCCGAACAAGGCGGACTGGCTGGACGGGCGCTGGTCGGGCCTCGCCAAGGGCGAGGAGGAGTACCAGCGCGGCGACACCGCGGTCGAGATCGAGAAGCTGCGCGAGGTCGGCGCGGCGCTGACCCGGCTGCCCGAGAGCTTCAAGGCGCACAAGACCGTGCTGCGGATGCTCGAGGCCAAGAAGGCAATGATCGACACCGGCGAGGGCATCGACTGGGCGACCGCCGAGGCGCTGGCCTTCGGCACGCTCCTGACCGAGGGCTATCCGGTGCGCTTGTCCGGGCAGGACTGTACCCGGGGCACGTTCAGCCAGCGGCATTCGGGCATCGTCGATCAGGAGACCGAGGAGCGGTACTATCCGCTGAACCACATCGCGACCGGGCAGGCGAGCTACGAGGTCGTGGACTCGATGCTGTCGGAATATGCGGTGCTGGGCTATGAATACGGCTACACGCTGGCCGAGCCCAACGCGCTGGTGCTGTGGGAGGCGCAGTTCGGCGATTTCGCCAACGGCGCGCAGATCATGATCGACCAGTTCATCAGCTCGGGCGAGGCGAAGTGGCTGCGCATGTCGGGGCTCGTCATGCTGCTGCCGCACGGCTACGAGGGCCAGGGGCCGGAGCATTCCTCTGCACGGCCCGAGCGATTCCTGCAGATGTGCGCGGGCGACAACTGGATCGTGGCGAACTGCACGACGCCGGCGAACTACTTCCACATCCTGCGCCGGCAGCTGCACCGCAGCTTCCGCAAGCCGCTGGTCCTCATGACGCCGAAGTCGCTGCTGCGGCACAAGATGGCGGTGTCGAAGCTCGAGGAGATGGCCAAGGGGTCGAGTTTCCACCGGGTGCTGTGGGACGATGCGGAATACGGCAACTCGACGACGAAGCTCGCGGCCGACAAGAAGATCAAGCGCGTGGTGATCTGTTCGGGCAAGGTCTATTACGACCTGCTGGAGGAACGCGACGCGCGGGGGATCGACGACATCTACCTGATGCGGCTGGAGCAGTTCTATCCGTTCCCGGCGCTGAGCCTGACCAAGGAGCTGGAACGCTTCAAGGCGGCCGAGATGATCTGGTGCCAGGAGGAGCCGAAGAACCAGGGCGGCTGGGCCTTCGTCGAGCCGAACATCGAATGGGTGCTGAACCGGATCGGGGCGAAGCACAAGCGGCCGCGCTACGTGGGGCGGCCGGCCGCGGCCTCGCCCGCCACCGGGCTCGCCCGCGAGCACAAGAAGCAACAGGACGCGCTGGTCGCCGAGGCGCTGACGCTCTGAGAGGGATGAAGGAAATGGCCGAGATTCGTGTGCCCACGCTGGGCGAGAGCGTGACCGAGGCGACCGTCGCCACCTGGTTCAAGAAGGTGGGCGAGCCGGTCGCGGTGGACGAAATGCTGTGCGAGCTGGAAACCGACAAGGTGACGGTCGAGGTGCCGGCGACAGCGGCGGGCGTGCTGTCGGAGATCGTGGCGAAGGAGGGCGAGACGGTCGGCGTCGACGCGCTGCTGGCCACGATCGACGAGAAGGCGGATGCGAAGGCCGCGGGCAAGCCCGCGCCGAAGCCGGGCAAGGCGGCTCCGGAGGGCGCGGAATCGGCGCCGGCGGCGGAGCGGGTAGTCGAGGTGATGGTGCCCGCGCTCGGCGAGAGCGTGAGCGAGGCGACGGTCTCGACCTGGTTCAAGCAGGTCGGCGACGCGGTGGTGCAGGACGAGATGCTGTGCGAGCTCGAGACCGACAAGGTCTCCGTCGAGGTGCCCTCGCCCGCGAGCGGCGTGCTGCGCGAGATCGTCGCGGCGGCGGGCGCGACGGTGGCGGCGGGCGGCAAGCTCGCCGTGATCGCGGGCGGCGCGGCGGCAGGGGCGGGTGCGGCGGCGCCGAAGGCGGCGGCCGCGGAGGCGGCGCCGGCCCCGGCGGCGAAGCGCGACGTGGAGGATGCGCCCTCGGCGAAGAAGCTGATGGCCGACAAGGGCATCTCGCCCGATCAGGTGACCGGCACCGGCAAGGACGGCCGCATCATGAAGGAAGACGTGCTGAAGGCCGAGGCGCGGCCGGCCGCGGCCCCTGCCCCGGCCCCGGCGGCCGAGCCCGCGCCGATTCCGCGCGCCCCGGTGCCCGCCGAGGACGCCGCCCGCGAGGAGCGGGTGAAGATGACGCGGCTGCGCCAGACCATCGCGCGGCGGCTGAAGGAGGCGCAGAACACCGCGGCCATGCTGACCACCTACAACGAGGTGGACATGACCGGGGTGATGGAGCTGCGCAACGAGTACAAGGACGTGTTCGAGAAGAAGCACGGGGTGAAGCTCGGCTTCATGTCGTTCTTCACCAAGGCCTGCTGCCATGCGCTGCGCGAGGTGCCGGAGGTCAATGCCGAGATCGACGGGACCGACATCGTCTACAAGAACTTCGTGCACATGGGGATCGCGGTCGGCACGCCGTCCGGCCTCGTGGTGCCGGTGGTGCGCGACGCCGACCAGATGTCCTTCGCCGCGATCGAGAAGAAGATCGCGGAACTGGGCATCCGGGCGCGTGACGGCAAGCTGAGCATGGCCGAGATGCAGGGCGGGACCTTCACCATCTCGAACGGCGGCGTCTACGGGTCGCTGATGTCCTCGCCGATCCTGAACCCGCCGCAATCGGGCATCCTCGGCATGCACAAGATCCAGGAGCGGCCCATGGTGGTGAAGGGCCAGATCGTGGCGCGGCCGATGATGTACCTCGCGCTGAGCTACGACCACCGGATCGTCGACGGCAAGGGCGCGGTGACGTTCCTCGTGCGGGTCAAGGACGCGCTGGAGGATCCGCGGCGGTTGTTAATGGATCTGTGAGCGGTATGACCACAGAGGAACTTGCGCGTCAGCTGAAGAAGCGGCTCCACCTTCATGGTGGGTCCGCTTATCCGGCTGTGTACCTGTTCGGCATAGAGTTCGCTGACGCGCTCAAGGGACAGAACCTCAAGGAAATTTGCATCCTCGCGGACATATCGGCCAACTATGCCACGGAGTTGTCCAAAGCGCGAAAACTCGCTCCCTTTGTCGAACTAAAGCCGTGACACCCGAACTCACCGCCCTCGCCCTCGCCGGGCTCCTGCTGCTCGTGCAGTTCCTGCACGTCTCGGTGCTGGCGAACCTCGAACTCGGGGCGCGGTATTTCACCGGCCCGCGCGACCGGGCGCCGGACCGGGAGCTTTCGGTGCGGACGGGGCGGCTGAAGCGGGCCTACGAGAACCACCGGGAATGGATCGTGCCGTTCCTGGTCGCGGTGGCGGTGGTGGAGTTGTCGGGTTCGGGCAGCGGGTTCACGGCGGCCTGTGCCTGGGTCTATGTTGGGGCGCGGCTGGCCTATGTGCCCGCCTATGCGCTGGGCTGGTCGCCGGGACGGTCGGCGATCTGGGCGGTTGGATTCTTCGCGACGCTGGCGATGCTGGTCGCGGCGCTGATCTGAGGGGGACGGAACATGGCGGATTTCGACGCGATCATCATCGGTGCGGGGCCCGGCGGCTATGTCTGCGCGATCCGCGCGGCGCAGCTCGGTCTGAAGGTCGCCTGCGTCGAGGGGCGCGAGACGCTGGGCGGCACCTGCCTGAACGTCGGCTGCATCCCGTCGAAGGCGATGCTGCATGCCTCGGAGCTCTATCACACCGCGGCGCATGACTTCGAGAAGATGGGGCTGATCGGCGCGGCACCGAAGGCCGATCTGGGCAAGATGCAGGAATACAAGCAGTCCACCGTCGACAGCAACACCAAGGGCATCGAGTTCCTGTTCAAGAAGAACAAGGTGACCTGGCTGAAGGGCTGGGCCTCGATCCCCGCGCCGGGTGAGGTCAAGGTGGGCGACGAGGTGCACAAGGCGAAGCACATCGTGATCGCCACCGGGTCCGAGCCCGCGAGCCTGAAGGGCGTCGAGGTCGACGAGAAGGTGATCGTCACCTCGACCGGGGCGCTGGAGCTGCCGAAGGTTCCGAAGAAGATGGTGGTGATCGGCGCGGGCGTGATCGGGCTGGAGATGGGCTCGGTCTATGCACGCCTCGGCGCGGAGGTGACGGTGGTGGAGTATCTCGACCACATCACGCCGGGGATCGATGCGGAGGTGGCGCGGACCTTCCAGCGGCTTCTGGGCAAGCAGGGTCTGACCTTCGTGCTCGGCGCCGCGGTGCAGTCTGCGGAGGTCACGAGGGGCAAGGCGAAGGTGACCTACAAACTCCGCAAGGACGAGAGCGAGCACGTGCTCGACGCCGACGTGGTGCTGGTGGCGACCGGGCGGCGGCCCTACACCGCGGGGCTGGGGCTCGAGGCGCTGGGCGTCGAGATGGAGCGCGGGATGGTCAAGACCGACGCGCAGTGGCGGACGAACGTCCCCGGCATCTATGCGCTCGGCGACGTGGTGGCGGGGCCGATGCTCGCCCACAAGGCCGAGGACGAGGGCATGGCGGTGGCCGAGGTGATGGCCGGCCAGCACGGGCACGTGAACTACGGCGTGATCCCGGGCGTGATCTATACCGCGCCCGAGGTGGCCACGGTCGGCGAGACCGAGGAGACGCTGAAGGCGGCGGGGCGGAAGTACAAGGTCGGCAAGTTCAGCTTCATGGGCAACGCGCGGGCGAAGTCGCATTTCATGGGCGACGGCTTCGTGAAGATCCTCGCCGATGCCGCGACCGACCGGGTGCTGGGCGCGCATATCATCGGGCCGATGGCCGGCGACCTGATCCACGAGATCTGCGTGGCGATGGAATTCGGCGCGGCGGCCGAGGACATCGCGCGGACCTGTCATGCCCATCCGACGTTCAGCGAGGCGGTGCGCGAGGCGGCGCTCGCCTGCGGCGACGGGGCGATCCACGCCTGAGGGTCAGACGAGGAGCATCCTCAGGCCCTGGGTCACGTCGGCGCGGATCGCGAGGCGGAGGCCCGGCTCGTCGCCCGCGCGCAGGGCGGCGATGATCTTGCGGTGCAGCTCGCTCGCCTGTCGGCGGCCGAGGCGGGCATAGAGGCTGCGCATGGTCGGGCCGAGCTGGAGCCAGACGGTTTCCAGCATGGCGAGCATCGCCGGGGCCTGGGCGCGCAGGTAGAGCGTGCGGTGGAATTCGAGATTGGTGCGCACGTAGCCGGAGGCGTCGCCGCGGGCGATGGTCTCGTCGATCACCGCGTTGATCGCGGCCATCCGGTCGATCAGCGCGGCATGGGCGCGGGGGAGCGCGCGGGAGGCGAGTTCGGGTTCGAGGAGCGCGCGGAGTGCCGCCAGTTCCTCGATGCGCTCGGGCGTGAGCTCGGGCGTGGAGACCCGGCCCGAGGCGGAGAGCTTCAGCGCGCCTTCGGCCACCAGCCGGCGCACCGCCTCACGCGCGGGGGTCATGCTGACGCCGAATTCGGCGGCGATGCCGCGCAGGGTCAGCGCCTGGCCGGGGGCGATCTGGCCGTGCATCACCCGGGTGCGCAGGGTGCGGTAGACGCGTTCGTGGGCGGTCAGGCCGGGTTCGGCGGTGCGGTCGGGCATGGCGGGGGAACGGCCCGGACCCGGCGTCATGGCGCCGCGCGGAAGGCGTAACGCTGCAGTTCGGGCCCGTGGCGGCGCAGCCAGGCGCGGCTGGCCTCGTGCCCGGGGTCGAGGCGGCGGACCAGCGCCCAGAAGCGAGGGCCGTGGTTCATCTCCTCGAGATGGGCGACCTCGTGGGCGACAACGTAGTCGAAGACGGCGGGCGGCGCGAGGGCGAGGCGCCAGGAGAACATCAGATCGCCGGTGCAGGTGCAGGAGCCCCAGCGCGAGCGGGTGTCGCGCAGGGTGACCCGTCCGGGGCGGCGGCCGATCAGCGCGGCATAACGCTCGGCGGCCGGCGCGGCATGGGCACGGGCGGCCTCGCGCAGGAAGGCGCCGATTCGCACCGGCACGGCGGGCTCGGGGCCGGGCACGTGCAGGAGGCCGTCGGCGCTGCGCAGGCGCGGGCCGGGGACGATGTGGAGCGGCTGGCCGAGAACGGTGAGGGTGGCGCCCCAGCCGGGCATCAGGCCCTGCGGCCGGGCGGCGATCTGGCTGCGCAGCCAGGGCTCGTGCCCCTGGGCGAAGCGGCGGGCGTCGGCGAGGGGGACGCGGGGCGGCAGGGTCAGCACGGGCTCGGCATTGGCGCGGCCGACGCGCAGGATCATGCGGCGGGCCCGCGGATTGCGGCGCAGGCGGATGACGATCTCCGGTTCGCCGATTCGGAAGGAGTCGGTTGCGGGCTCGGGCTCGGGCATGGGCGGCGGCGCGGCCTCCGGTCGGGGGATCAGCCCGCGACCGTCCGGCGCTGGGCGCGGATGAAGTCGCGCACCTCGGGCTGGATCAGGTTGCGCCAGCGGGAGCCGTTGAAGACGCCGTAATGGCCGACGCCGCGGGCGATGTAGTGCTTGCGCGCCTCGGCCGGCAGGTTCGCGACGAGATCGTGCGCCGCCTCGGTCTGGCCGAGACCGGTGATGTCGTCCTTCTCGCCCTCCACCGTCATCAGCCCGATGTCCTCGATCGCGGCGGGCTCGACCAGATGGTCGCGGTAGCGATAGCCGCCGCGGGCGAGCAGGCGCTTCTGGAACACCCGCTCGATGGTCTGGAGGTAGAATTCGGCGGTCAGGTCCATCACCGCGAGGTATTCGTCGTAGAAGGCGCGATGGGCCTCGGCGCTTTCGCCGTCGCCGCGGACGAGGTTGTTGAACTGGTTCACATGGGCGTCGACATGGCGGTCCATGTTCATCGACATGAAGCCCGAGAGCTGCAGGAAGCCCGGATAGACACGGCGCATGAAGCCGCGGTTCGGCCAGGGGACCGGGACGACCACGTTGTTCTCGAACCAGCTGAGCGGGCGGCCCTGGGCGAGCTCGTTCGGCTGCTGGGGGTTGCGGGCGGTGTCGATGGGCGATCCCATCAGCACGAGCGAGGACGGCCGCCGCGGGTCACCGGCGGCGGCCATGAGGCTGGACGCGACCATGGCCGGGACGCCCGGCTGACAGACCGCCATCACCGAGGGACGTTCGCCATCCTGGGCGAGGTGGTGGCAGAACTGGATGATGTAGTCGACATAGTCGTCGAGATCGAAGGCCCCGAGCGCGAGCGGCACGTTGCGCGCGTCCACCCAGTCGGTGATGTAGACATCGTGATCGGGCAGCATCGACTTGACGGTGCCGCGCAGGAGCGTGGCGTAGTGCCCCGACATCGGCGCGATCATCAGGACGACGGGGTCGCGACGCTCGGCCGCGGCGGGCGTGTCGCGGCGGAACCGGACAAGGTCGCAGAACGGCAGGGACAGCACCGCCTCCTCGACCACGGGGGTTTCCACCCCGTCGACGAGGGTGGACTCGATGCCGAATTCCGGCTTGCCGTAGCGGCGGGTGGCGTTGATGAACATCTCGAGCGCGGCGGAAACGGCGCGGTGCCCGTAGGTTTCCGACATCAGGTTCAGCGGGTTCCGCATCACCTGCTGCCCCATCTGCGCCACCGCCCGCATGGGCGAGATCGCAGCGTGGGTCATTTCATAGGCGTGATAGAGCATCCCCAGCCCCGCAATTTTGTTGCGTCGCAGCCTAAACCATTTAAGTATTCGTTCAAGCGCATATTCGCCGATTTGGTTCCCTGTGTGACATTTAAATTAACGGCAAAGGCTTTGACAAAGGTTAGCGGGCGTGGCAAGCGACCGGCAGATTCGCACCCTGGCAATTCAAGGATGACCCATGCCCAAGGAAGAATGGGGCCTCAAGCGCGTTTGCCCTAGCTGCACGTCGCGCTTCTACGACCTTCGTCGCGACCCGATGACCTGCCCGTCCTGTGGCGCGACCTTCACGGTCGAGAGCCTGACGGCGGTGCGCGCCAAGGTCGTGCGGCCCGAGAAGGTGAAGCCCGAGGTCGCCGACGTCGAGGAACTGCCGGAACTCGACACCGATGACGAGGTGATCGACACCGACGACGATCTGGACGCCGACATCCTCGAGGACGAGGAAGACAACGTCGATCTCGACGATCTGGCCGACGTGGCGGCGGACGAGGACGAGACCTGACGTCGGGCATCGCGGGTCCCGTGACAGGTCCTGTTGCGGGCCCGCGATTTTCCGCTTGAAACGACCCGTGGGGCCTTCTAAGTACGGCCCGCGGAGCATACGGGGGCAGCCCCCGATACGCCGCCGGGGCCATAGCTCAGCTGGGAGAGCGCTTGCATGGCATGCAAGAGGTCAGGGGTTCGATCCCCCTTGGCTCCACCAATATCGCTTGGGAGGTCGCACCAGGGACCCCTAGCCCTCATCGGAAGGCTCCCGCCCGAAGAAGAAGGCAGAACGGACCCTCGGGAATTGCATCTTGAATGACCGTCTGGTCCGCATTTACCGAAGATTTCCCGTTCTGGCTGGAATCGTTGCAGACAAGATCAGCGAACGCACCATACGCGACGCCGTCCGCTGGAAAGATGCCACCGAACGTCGCCTGAACAACACGCTGATGCTGCCCGGGTTTTCGGGAGCAAGCACGGTTCGGCAGAAGCACCTTCCCCGCCTAAACTGGCGCGCGACCTTCGGTGCGGGGGCACCCTGCATCATCGAATGCGGCGAAGGCGTCGAGATCATCGGGGACTCCGTGTTCGAAGGCGTCTGGGACAGCGACTTCACTGCGTTCGAATTCGACCGATCAAATCATGTCTATGGCAGCGGCGTCCGGGTAACGGAGGACGCCATCATCCTCACACCGCCGTCTCATCCTCGCGAGGCGATCTTCCTTGTGCGCAACAAGCGGAGCGGCCGCGTCGTCGCGTCGAACTCGGTCCTCTCCTGCCTTGCGACCTTGGAGGATGGCATCCGCGCCGAGGTCATTGCGAGGTTTGCCCCGATTTCGAGCCCGGCGTTCGACCGGCTCACGCGGGCCGGTGTGTTCGAGTTCGACCCGGTCCTCCACGAGGACGGCGATGTGCTGATCGCCTGCATCACGCACAATAACCTGATCCTGCGCAACGGCCAGCCGAGCGAAATCGGCCTGAAGTGCGGGGCGGAGAAGTTCTCCGATTTCGCGAGCTATCGCGGGTTCCTTGCCGGCACTCTCTCACGGATCCTCCGCAACGGCGCGAGCGAGGAACGCCGCTCGCCGCTCGCTGGCCTCTGTACCATCAGCAGCGGATATGACAGCACGGCGGTCTCCGCTCTCTGCGCAGAGGCGGGCGTCAAGCGCTTTGCCACTATCGATGCTGTTGTCCATGGGCGAAGCGACAGCGGCGAAGAGGTGGCGCGGCATCTTGGGGTTACCTGCGAGGTCTTCGAACATCCCCTCGGGCCGCGCATCGATGACCTTAACGCGCAGTTCGACGATGAGCACCTTTCACGCATGGAGCTTTTCCTAGCGACCACGGGGATCGGCGACGACTATTCGCTCCTCGCACTCGCCGAGGCTCTCCCGGGGAAGATGCTCTTCACGGGCGGCTATGGTGATCTCTACTGGGAGCGGAACCAGTGGACCCTCCCTGGGTTCAGACTGGCCAAGTCCTTCGAAAAGAGCATCACCGAGTACCGTCTCGAAAAGGGGTTCGCAGTCGTTCCCGTGCCTTCGTTCGGGGCGCTCTTCCCAGAGACAATCTTTGCCCTGTCGCACGCGAGGGAGATGAAGAGTTGGCGGGTCAAGGGACGGTACGATCGCCCAATCGCGCGTCGCCTCGTTGAGGAGTGCGGTGTTCCGCGCGAAGCGTTTGGGCAGCGGAAACGTGCCGTGAACCCGGCACCGCCGAATGCGGCGGCTCACAAGACACGCAGCTATCTCAATCGCGTCAGCCGCTATCTTCCCGACGGCCGTCCGGACGCTCCATAGCGAGCCGCAAGGGCACCGCCCGGTCAAGAAGCTGCATGGCAACGCGGTCGCGTGATGGGCTATGCCGGCAACGGCATCACCTTCTCGCAGATCGTGGCGACCGAACTGACGGGCGGACCCGCGATGTCGGCCCTTCGCGGTTCCCGGGGGCGCGTGGAATCGTTTCCTGCAAGCACCGCGTTTTCGCGGGAACCGGGGCGTGGGTCTCTGCGTTCATCCCGATCAACGCGGGAATTTGCGATGTCGATGGGTAACGGAGTCGCCGGGGCCGCGGTCGGGCTGGAGCGGGACGTCTTCCTGCGCGCGGTGCTGCGCGAGCTTTCGGGCACGCTGGAAAGCGTCGTGGGGCTGGAAGAGGCCTCGGGATACATCAGCGTGGTCGGTGGCGCGATCGGCGAGGAGATCGACCGGGACTATCGCCGGGCGCTGGCGGTGGAGCGGCTGAGCCGGGCGCAGGTGCGCGACGTGCTCGTCGACCTGAAGCGGCGCATCCGGGGCGACTTCCATATCGTCGAGGAGCGCGAGGACCGGATCGTGCTCGGCAACCGGGCCTGCCCCTTTGGCGACTACGTGCTGGGGCGCCCCTCGCTCTGCATGATGACCTCGAACGTCTTCGGCACGATCGCGGCGCAGAACCTCGGCTATGCGCGGGTCGAGCTGCGCGAGGCGATCGCGCGTGGCCATCCCGGCTGCACGATCGTGGTCCATCTGAAGCCGACCGACGCGCCGGAGGCGGAGGCGCGGGAATATTTCCGGATCGAGGAATGAGCGACCAAGCCGGGAGCGTTCCGGGGCTCGAGTTCCTCTCCGAGCCCGCCTTCGTCGTCGACGGCGCCGGGATCATCGCCGGCACCAATGCCGCGGGGCGGCGGCTGGTCGGCGCGGATGCGGTCGGGCGGAGCCTCTTCGACCGGGTCGAGGGACCGCGGGCGGCGGTGGAGGAGTTCCTGCGACGCGCCGGCCGGTCGACCGCGCCGCTGGTCGGGGGCATGACCCTTGTCGGTGCCGAGGGGCCGGTGGCGTTCCGGGTGGACGGCGCGCGGCTGAGCGGGCCTGGGCCGCTGCGGCTGGTGCTGCGCTGCGCGCCGGTGCGCGACGACCAGTTCGCGCTGCTGAGCCGGAGGGTGCGCGAGCTCGACGGTGCGCTGAGCCGGCGCATGCAGGAGAAGGCGGCGCTCGAGGAGGCGTTGCGCCAGAACCAGACCCTGCTGCGCGAGCTGCAGCACCGGGTGAAGAACAACATCCAGCTGATGATGTCGCTGATCCGGATGTCGGCGAACGGCCGGGCGGGGCCGGAGGCCGCGGCGATCGTGGCGACCGCGCGGCTGCGGCTGCAGGCGATGGCCAGCACGCAGGAGGCGATCTACCGGTCCGCGACCGCGGCGACGGTCGCGGCGAAGCCGTTCCTCGAGGAACTGATCGCCGGGATCGGCGCGGGATCGGGCTTTGCCGACCGCATCGCGCTGGAGATCGAGGATGCGGAGCTTTGCAGCGAGGACGCGCATTGCCTCGCGCTCGTCGTCAACGAACTGGTCATGAATGCCGGAAAACATGGTTTGCGCGACGGCGAGGGAACGATCCGGGTGTCGTTCGGTTATCGTTCCGAGGGTCTGATGCTGGTCGTGCAGGACGACGGGCCCGGCCTGCCCGCGGTCGAGGAGGCGCGCTGGTCGGGTCTGCAGCTGGTGCGGGGCCTGTGCCGCCAGATCGGCGCGAGCTTCGAGATGCGGAACGAAGGAGGCGCAAGATGCAGCGTGCTGATCGGCAACCGGCGGAGCGAGACGCAAAGCAGGTGATGTCCGCGGACGATCCGCCCGGGCCGGGCGGCGGAACCCGGTCCGGCGAACGGGCGCAGGCGGATGCGCGTCCCGGCGAGGGCCTGCGGGTGGTGGTCGTCGAGGACGAGGCGATCATCGCGATGGAGCTGGAGGACATCCTGGCGGAGCTGGGCGCGGAGGTCGTCGGCACCGCCCCGAGCGCGGCGCGGGCGATCGAGCTCGCCGGTGCGTTGCGGCCCGACTGCATGACGATGGACATCCACATCCAGGGCGCGCGCGACGGGATCAGCGCGGCGATCGAGATCTACGAGCGGTTCGGCATCCGCTCGGCCTTCGTCTCGGCCTTCGGCAATCCCGAGACCGCGGCGCGCGCGCGCACGGCGCATCCGCTGGGCTGGGTGACGAAGCCGATCCGCAAGGCCGACCTCGGTGCGGTGCTGGCCGAGGTCGCACCCGACCGGCGCCGTTGAAGCGGCAGCGCGGGGCGCCTCAGCCGGGATCCTGGGAGAAGACGAGGAGGCTGTAGGGGGCGATCCCGACCTCGGCCGACCATTTCAGGCCGTCGCATTCCGCCTCGACCGCCTCGACATCGGTGCTCGGGAAATTGCCGAAATCGTCGCTGTAGCCGGTCCAGTCGGTGTTGAGCCGGAGCCACCAGAGGCCGGGGCGGGGGAAGCCGATCCGGTAGACCTCGCGCGGAAGGTGGCTGAAGTTGGCGAGCACGATCACGTCGTCGCCCGGCCCGCCGTCGTGCCAGCGGTGAAAGGCGACGAGCTTTCGTCCCTCGTCGATGCGGTGCACCGCCACGTGGCGCCCGGTCAGGCCGCGGCTGAACCCCTTGTGGTCGAGGCGCAGGCGGATCAGGTCGCGGTAGAGGCGGACGATGCCGTGGAATTCCTCGCTGCGGTCCCAGTCGAGCGGGACCGTGTCCTGGAACCAGTCGCCCTGAAGGAACTCCTGGCCCTGGAACAGCATCGGGATCCCCGGCGTGGTGAAGGCCAGTCCCGCGCCGAGGGTCGAGCGCTTTTGCGCCGCCCAGTGCGCCGGGTCGCCGGGGGCGATCTCGTGCGGGACGCGGGCCTTGCCGTTCGCCACCTCGTCGTGGGATTCGGTGTAGATCACCCGCTGGAACGGGTCGCCGTTGTAGTGGTGGCTGAGCGCATGGGCGACGGTCGCCATGTGCCGGGCTTCGTCCTCGGCGGTGATCAGCACCTCGCGGATCGGGTGCACGAATTCGGCGTCCCACTGCGCGCCGAAGCCCGCCCCGCCCTCGGCCGTCGCTCCGGTGAGGGCGGCCCGGCCGCGCAGGTCCTCGGCGATGGTGATGCGGCCGGGGAAACGTGCGGCGATCTCGTCGTTGATCAACTGCATCAGGCTCCAGCCCTCGTCGAGGCTGTCGCCCGGGTCCTGCTCGTCGCCGCGCACGGTACGGATGTAGAGGGTCATGTCGAAACGCAGGCCGTCGATGCCGTACTCCTGAAGCCAGTGCAGCGCGTTGTCGCGGATGAACTGCCGCACCTCGGCGCGGCCATAGTCGGGCCGCGTGTCGCCCCAGGGCGTCTCGGCGCGCCAGTCGTTGTAGAAGTAGACCCCGCCCATGTCGTTCTCGCTCCAGCCGTCGAACTGCCAGAGGTCGAGGTCGGAGGGGCCGAAATGGTTGTAGACGACGTCGAGGATGACGGCGATGCCCGCGGCGTGGGCCGCCTCGACGAAGGCGCGCAGACCCTCGGGGCCGCCATAGGTGCTTTCGACGGCGAAGATATGCGCGGGGTTGTAGCCCCAGGAAAGCTCGCCGGCGAATTCGGCGGCGGGCATGATCTGGACCGCGTTGACGCCTAGGCGCCGGAGGTGCGCGAGCCGGGCGATCGCGTCCTCGAAGGTGCCGGGCCGGTCCTCGTCGGGCCGGTGGAACGTGCCGATGTGCATCTCGTAGATCACGAGACGGTTCCACGGCGGCGGAGTGAAGTCCGTGGCCCCTCCTCGGGGCGCGACCACGATGGCATTGCCGACGGAATTCGTCACCGCGCGGGCGTAGGGGTCGATGCGCGAGAGGGCGGCCTCGCCGTTCCGGATAAGGAAGCGGTATTCGTCGCCGGGCTTCGCGCCGGGGACGTCCACCTCCCAGACGCCCCCGGGGGCGGGCGCGAGCGGCGTCGCGTCCTCGGACCAGTCGTTGAACGTGCCGGCGACATGGACTGCGTCGGCATTCGGTGCCCAGACCCGGAAGGCGACGCCGCCCTCGTGGACGATCGCACCCATGCCGGGATGCTCGACTCGCTGCATTCGGAACCCCTCCAAGGCGGCGGCGGGGCCCCGGGCGCGATGCCCGGCAGCGGCTGCCGAGGCTTCAACGCCCATGCCGGCGGTTGGTTGCGTCCGGTGCGGGAAATTTTCGGTCGGAACGCCGGTCAGGCGTTCGCGCGCTCGATCGTGGCGAGCTGGTGAATCCGCGCCTCGATCGCCGCGACCTGCCGGCGCAGGAGCCACTGCGCCTGTGGCCAGTCGCCGACCGCGTCGAGCGCCTCCTCATAGGCGGAGAGCATGCGTTCCTCGCCGTCCCGGATGGCGGGCAGCACGTTCACCGCGAGCCCGGTGATCGCCGCGCGCATGTTGAGGACCGCCTTGTGCACGAACGACATGAACGAGCCGTTGGTGCCGGGAATGCCGCCGCGGTCGATGATGACCATGGCGAGCGTGCCGGCGTGGCTGGAATGCATGTCGTGAAGGTCGCGGAAGATCGCGATCATCTCGGTGGTGTCCGCGAGGTCGAGTGCTTCGGCATAGCCGTTGCGGGCGTCGATCACCTGGGTGTGGAGGCGCGCGAGGGCCTCGGTATGGCTATCCATTTCGAAAGTCTCCGTTTTCCGTTGGTGCCGCAGGCGGCATGCCGGGAAAACGCGGGGTCGCGGCTTCGGTTCCCGCGGACCGGTGGCGGAACCGAGCGCGCCGCGGCGCGTTGCGGAAAGAGCGGGGCGACGGGCGCTCCCTCAGGAAAGGACCACGATCATGACCACCACGACACTTCTGGCCGTCCTCGCCTTCGGCACGATGGGCGCGGTCTGCATCTTCGCCTATCTCAGCGTCCAGCGGGTGGAGGAGCGCCGCCGGTCGGCCGCGCCGCCGTCGACGCTTGCCGCCGACGGTCCTGATACCCGACCCGAGCGCGTCCGGGCGTCCGACGCCTGAGGAACGGGTCCGGTCAGCGCGCTTCCGGAAGACCCTCCGTCATCCTGTCGGTGACGCCGGGGATGTCGATGGCATAGCGGATCGCGTCGGGCCGGACCTCGTACTCGGCTTCCGAGCCGATGGCCCGCGGAACGACGTGGCGCAGCACCGTGCGGCCGAAGCCCCAGGCGACGACGGGCGGAACGGGATGTTCCGGCAGCTCCAGCCATTCGATGCGGCTGCCCGCGTCGAGCGGGCGCGCGGTCAGCCGGATGGTTCCGGCGCCGTCGCGGAGTACGCCGAAGCTCGCGGAGTTCGCGGCGAGTTCATGGAGCGCGAGGCCGAGATGGAGCACGATGTTCGGGGCGAGCAGCGGGTCGGAGCCGTCGATGAGCGGTGTCACGCCGCTGTCGTCGGCGAAGGGTTCGATCTGGGACGCCGCCAGCCGGCGGAAGCGCACGCCTTCCCAGTTCGCGAAGGTGAGCAGGTCCTGGCTGCGGGCGAGCGAGGCGATGCGGCCGCGGAACTTCTCCTCGAACTCCGCGATACCGGTCGAATTGGCAGCGGTCTGGCGCAGGATGCTCTGTAGGATGGCGAGCAGGTTCCGGGACCGGTGGCTGACTTCGTAGAGCAGGTCACGCAGCGCGGCCTCGCGCTTTCGGGTCGTGGTGACGTCGGTCACCGAGACGAAGAGCCCGCGCACATTGCCCTCCGCGTCCGTGTCGCGCTCGATGTTGAGCGAGAACCAGCAGAGGTCCTGCCCCTCGCGCCGGAACGGGACCTCGATGCGCTGGGACGTGCCGGTCTCGAGCACCGCTCGCTTGGCGGCGAGCACCCGTTCGGCGGTGAAGGGATCGAAGATCGCCCGGTCGCCTTCGGCGAGCACGGTTTCGAGGTCGGGCCAGCTGGGGGGCAGGTTCTCCACGAGTTGGATAGCGAGATCGCTGTCGTGATAGATCACGCAGAGACCGCTGCTCCGCAGGCCGCGGAGGAGCGTCTGGGTGCGGTTCTCGATCCTGTGCGGCATGCGCCACCATCCGTTCTGCGCTTGGCCCCCGGGCCCGGACGGGGCCCGTGGAGCGGCCGATCAGGCGGCGGCGACCGTCGCGGCCTCGTCGAAGAAGAGCGCCTGGCTGATGAAGGCCTTCACCATGTCCTCGCTGAACGGCTTGGTCACGAGGAAGGCCGGCTCCGGCCGTTCGCCGGTCAGCAGGTATTCGGGAAAGGCGGTGATGAAGATGACCGGTATGGCACGGGTCGTCAGGATCTCGTTCACCGCGTCGATGCCCGAGGATCCGTCCGCGAGCTGGATGTCGGCGAGTACCATGCCCGGCGGATCGGCATGGTAGAGCGCGATCGCCTCGTCCTTCGTGCGGGCGATCCCGGTGACGCGATGGCCGAGGGAGAGCACGAGATGCTCGATGTCCATGGCGATCAGCGGCTCGTCCTCGATGATGAGGATGTCCGTCGCGACCTGACGGGAGATTTCCTCGGAGGCACGCGCCAGCACGCCGGCGGTCTCCTCCGCGGTGAGGCCGAGGATCTCGGCGATCTCCTCGCGGGAGAAACCCTCGACCGCGCGGAGGAGGAACGCCTGGCGGGCAATGGGCGAGACCTTCACCAGGTTGGCGGCGGCGCGCTGTTCCCAGGCGAAGGGCGAGGTGGAGGGCTCGATCCGCGCCTCGAGCTTCGGAAAGCTGGTCGCGTAGAGCTTGAAGAGGGCGAGGCGGTCGCTGCTCGCCTGCGGAAACCGCGAGACGTCCTCGATCAGGAGCTCGAGGAGCGCCCGGACATGGGCGTCCCCGGAATTCTGGCTGCCGGTGATCGCCCGGGAGTAGCGGCGCAGATAGGCCAGATGGGGGGCGATACGGGTGGAAAGGGTCATTGCGGGCTCCGCTCGGATTGGGGCACTCGGGCCACAGTAGTGCGGCAAACGCACGTCCGCGAAAAAAGTTCCGCGGCAAGGGGAACCTTTCGCCGTCCGGCGCATTACGGCCTATAGTGACAGCATCGATCAAGAGCAAACGTGTGAGCGCAGTGCCCGACCATCCGACCGACCCGAAAGAGCCGCCGCAGCGGATGCGCGCGCGGCGCAAGGACCCCCTCGGACCGGATGGCGAGATCGGGGCGCGGCTCCGCGCGCTCTATGCCGAGGTCGAGCAGGAGCCGATCCCGTCGGACCTGATCGACCTGCTGGAACGACTGGACGAAGCCGAACGGCGGAAACGGCCGTGAGCGACGATCCCCCCAGCTTCAAGGCCGCGATGCTCGCGGCCCTGCCTTCGCTGAGGGCCTTCGCCATGTCGCTCTGCGGGCGGCACGACCAGGCGGACGACCTAGTGCAGGAGACGGTGATGAAGGCCTGGGCCCGCCAGGACGACTTCACCGTGGGCACCAACATGAACGCCTGGCTCTTCACGATCCTGCGGAACCTCTTCTACAGCCAAATGCGCAAGCGCGGCCGCGAGGTGCAGGACGTGGACGGGGCCTATTCCGCGCGACTGGGCGTCTCGCCTTCCCATGACGGGCGGATGGATCTCGCCGATTTCCGCAAGGCGCTCGACGCGCTGCCGGCGGACCAGCGCGAGGCGATCCTGCTGATCGGGGCCTCGGGGTTCTCCTACGAGGAAGCGGCCTCGATCTGCGGCTGCGCGGTGGGAACGATCAAGAGCCGGGTCAGCCGCGCGCGCCTGCGCCTGCAGGAGGCGCTGGCGGTCTCGGGCGCGGCCGACTACGGCCCCGACACGATCAACGCCCCGGTGGTCAACCGCGCCTTCGCCGGCTGACCGGACACGCATTCCCCTTCGCCAGCACGTGCGAGACCGGTCAGGTCGAGCATCCACACGCCGCCCCGCGTCCGCGCAAGGAAAAGGCCGCCGCGCTTGCGCGCGGCGGCCCTGTCAGGCCCAGTCACCGGATCGGGATCAGCCCTCGTATTCGGGACGGTTCTCGATGCTTTCCGGCGTCAGGCTGGTGCGGACCACGAGACGCTCGGTCTCGTCCTCCACGATCTCGACCTCGTCCATCGTCAGGACGACCTTGTCCTGGCCGAAGCCGAGGAACCCGCCGAACTGCGCGATGATGCTCTCGACGTCGCCGTTGTCGGTGATCAGCACGTCGTCGACCGAGGCGATCTTCTCCTCGTCGTGGCTGACGATGTCCGCGCCGATCAAACGGTCGGCCGAAACGGTGGCCAGATCGACCGGCGTCCACTCGGTGTCGAGCATCGGCTCGTCGGCCGCGACGGCCGGCGGCGTGGCCGGAGCCGCGTCCTCGTTCATGAGGAGATCGCCCTCCTGGGCCTCGATGGTCGGAGCCAGCGGATCGGCCGCCGGGGCCGGGGCTTCCTGAGCGTAGGCGCCCGTGGCGAGAAGGGTGGCGAGGGCGCTGGTGGCAAGGATCTTGTTCAGCATGGTTCTTCCTTTCCTGTATCGGGCAGCGCGCGGGCCGTGGCGCCGCTTGCTGCACGGGGAACTAACGCGCTGGTTGCGCCGGGGTTCCCCGGATTTGACGGCAATCTGAAAATTACGCCTTACAAATCAGCGGAAAATTGCCTAACCCGCAAGATTTTCTACTCGCATGACGAACACCTCAAACGAAAAGGCGCCCCGCTTCAGGCTGTGTGGAAAGCCGGGCAAATCTGATAGGATGGCCGCCACGGGAACGG
>CAZNSP010000032.1:0-39232 GCA_964575795.1 uncultured Rhodobacterales bacterium | reverse complement strand
CCCTCCGCCACTTGCCCTCGCGAAAGCGTTCTCCGGATCCGGATTCGGTCGGATTTCCTCGTTGCTTTCGAGGGTTATGCGAGAGGGGCTGAGCACTGGCCCCGGCGCCAGGAGGCGCGGAAGCGGTCTCTCCGGGCGATATTCTCCGAGGCTGTCGCCTGCGCTTCATTCGGTGCACAGCCACAAATCATTGACCAGCATACGATTTCCTCAGTTTCGCTCCGTCACGTGTTCGCACGGGCGACAGCTACGCGCGCACGACCGGGGTCCAACAGAGAACAAAGCGAGCCGCGAGCCCGTCACGACCATCGCCTTCGCACGTCCGCCGAGCTCATGCATGACGTAAAGGCGGAAGTGCTCGACGATGACCGAGACGACCTGGTCGATGTTGACGGGGTGTAGCTCCAGGTAGCGCGTCAGCGCCTTCGCAGTCTTCTTGCGCGGCACCTCCGGGTCGTTCTCCACCTGCTTGATGAGTCCGAAGAAGCGCTTGTAGGTCGTGTAGTTCCGAAGCACGTCCATGATGAAGCCCTCTTCGATAGCTTGCCTCATGGAATACTCGTGGAACGGCGCAGATCCGGTCGGCCCCGGCTCGTCGAACAGCACCTTGGTCTTGAACTTCGGGGTGGCGGTGAAGGCGAAGAAGCTGAGGTTAGGCTGACGCGCCCGCATCAACGAGTCGCGCAGCATTGCCGCCTTGGCCTCCTCGGACAAATCGTCGTCCTCTTCCTCGGAAAGCTGCGCCGCAATCGCGGACTCGATCCCGGCCTTGTTGAGCATTTCCTTGAGCGCAGTCGCAGTCTCGCCGCTCTGCGAGGAGTGCGCCTCGTCGACAATCACCGCGAAGCGCTTGCCCGCGGTGTCGATCTTCACGCCCTGGCCCTTGCTCTCGAGCGTCGACAGCGCCTGTGAGATAAAGGGGAACTTCTGGATTGTGGTGATGACGATGGGCGTGCCCTGCGAAAGCGCGCGGGCGAGTTGCTGGGTGACCATCGGCAGCATAACGAGGCGGTACTGCGGCGGCCGGTATGGCCCGCGCAGCCGGTTCGCAACGTCCCAAATGTGGTTCTTGAGCTGCTCGTGCGCCTGTACGTTCATTCCCGAGAGCGACCTTCTTCTTTCTTCGTCCCTCCTCGGTGTATCGCCCGGCGCCGCAACGGTCACCACGGATTCTCCCGATCTTGCTTTACCTTGAGGCCAGAACCGGCCGGACGGAGGGTCGCAGAGAGGCAGCGGAGCGGCGAGGACGATCGCGATCCGGCTTAACCCAATGCCTCGGGCCAGACCTCCCGCTGCTCGATCCATGCCACCGGGAACGGCTTCATCAGCGCGGGAAGTGTGACGTCCTGGGGCTGACGCCCGTCTAGGATCGCTGCGACGAGATCCGGCGCGAGCAGCGTGAGGCGCAGAACGCGGTAGACGTAGGACTTGGCGATGTTCTCAGAGACCGCCAGTTCACCGATGGTAGCGAAGTCGCCACTTTCCAGCATGCGCTGCCACCGAAAGGCCCGAGCCAGCGCCTTGACGAGCGCGCTGTCCATCCGGGGGCGCTGAGTGGAAGCATCCTGGGGCAGCAGCATCTCTTTACGACCGCCGCGCTTCACGATGCGGAACGGGACGTGGAGGGTCACCGTGTCCGGGGTCAACCTGGCACGGGTCATGCGGCTTGCTCCAGGACACCCGCCAGCATCTCGCGCGCGAGGCCCGTGAGGCCGTCGACGCGCAATCGGACGTTCAATCCCTCCGCACCGATGTCGACGCGCTCGACCAGCAACTGGACGATGCGCGCCTGCTCGGCTGGGAAAAGTTCGTCCCACACCGGATCGAGGCGGTTCAGCGCCTCGCAGGTCTCGGCCTCGGCTATGTCGGTCTCGTGGACCCGCGCCGCTTTCCAGGTGCCCGCCACGATCTCAGGCTGACGGAAGACGGCGCGGAGCTGGTCGATGACGGCGGCCTCAATTTCGCCTGCCGGGACGCGGCCGACCGGGCACGATCGGGCGCCGTGCTTCAGCACGGTCTGGCTGACGTAGTACCGATAGAGTTTCCCGCCCTTGCGGGTGTGCGTCGGCGAGAAGGCGGCGCCGTCAGGACCAAACAGGAGGCCCCTCAGCAGCGCAGGCGCGTCGGCGCGGGTACGCGCGGCGCGCTTGCGGGGCCTTTCCTGCAGGATCGCGTGGACGCGGTCCCACGTCTCGCGGTCGATGATGGCGTCGTGCTCGCCGGGGTAACTCTCGCCCTTGTGCACCGCCTCGCCGATGTAGGCGCGGTTGCTGAGCATCCGATAGATGTATTTCTTGTCGATCCGGTTGCCGCGCGCCGTGCGGATGCCGCGCTTTGCGACCTCGCGGGCCAGCTCAGTGCCCGACCCGATCTCGAGGAATTGGGCGAAGATCCAGCGCACATGCGCGGCGGCATCTTCGTCGACGACCAGCTTCCGGTTCTCGACGCGGTAGCCGTAGGGCGGCACCCCGCCCATCCACATCCCCTTCTTCCGGCTGGCGGCGACCTTGTCGCGGATGCGCTCGGCCGTCACCTCGCGCTCGAACTGCGCGAACGAGAGCAGGATGTTCAGGGTCAGCCGCCCCATCGACGTGGTCGTGTTGAACGACTGCGTGACCGAGACGAAGGTGACGCCGTTTCGGTCGAACACCTCGACCAGCTTGGCGAAGTCGGCCAGCGACCGAGAGAGGCGGTCGATCTTGTAGACCACCACCACGTCGACCAGTCCGTCCTCGATATCCTCCAGCAGCCGCCGCAGTCCGGGCCTTTCCAGCGTGCCGCCCGAGATGCCGCCGTCGTCATACTGATCGCGGACCAGCACCCACCCCTCAGACCGCTGGCTGGCAATGTACGCCTCGCAGGCGTCGCGCTGGGCGTGGAGGCTGTTGAACTCCTGCTCCAGCCCTTCCTCGGAGGATTTGCGGGTGTAGACGGCGCAGCGGAGCTTGCGCACGACAGGCTTCGTCATGCGCTCCTCCGGTGGTTTTTCAGGCCGAAGAAGACCCAGCCGTTCCAGCGGGTGCCGGTGATGCCCCGGGCGATGGCGGACAGCGACTGATAGGGCCGCCCTTGCCATTCGTATCCGTCCTGCGTCACCGTCACGACGTGCTCCGTTCCCTGCCACTCGCGGATGAGCCGGGTGCCCGCGATCGGCTTCAGGTCGCCGCCACGGATCCGGCGGGTGGTGACGTTGCCGCCGTCGAGCTGCTCGCCGAGCGCCTCCAGCCGCTTCACCGTCTCCGGCTTCAGCCCGCCGTAGGCCAGCTCCTGGATCCGGTACGCAAGCCGGCTCTCGAGGTAGCGCCGGTTGAACGGCGGCGGCTCAGCGTCGAAGAGCTCCCGCCACTGCGCCTTCAGGGCCGGCATCGCCAGGGACTTCAGCGCAGCCAGGCGCGCGGGGATCGGGTCGGTCATGCGGGTCTCCCTCGTTTTGGTTTCGCATGACCGCTCCGGACGGGCGGGAAGTGTAGCGAACTTTCTCCCGTGGAAGCAGATACTTGACTTGACTGGCGGGCGAGGAGTCGGACCAGGCCGAGGGCGAGGATCGCGCAGAGCTCGGCACGCCGCTCGGCGGGCGACATGAGCTCTGGCGGGAGTGGATTGGGGCGTTTCATCGAGGGCGGGTCCTTTCGGGCTCGCCCTTCTCCTACTCACGCAGCCGGCAAATCGTCCCACTGCGTCATGCGCTGCGCCGGATATGTGAACCCGGCGGACTCGACTCCTGGTTGTTCCAGCCGGTAGAACATACTCGGAACATGGATCACGAGGAGGACGCGCATGGGCGCCGACATCAAGAGGTTCGTCAATCCGAAGTTTCTCAAGTCCATCGACCTCGGGCTCATGCGGGAACTCTTCGACCGGCACTCCGTGGACGGCGAGGAGCCGGTCGCCTTCGACGGCGAGGCCGCCGCTGTCCGCTCGGCGCTGACGGCGTACTTCGCCGAACCGATCACCAGATGGTCGGAGGGTTTGGTTGCCGATCTCCACCGGCTGGCGGAACTCGGGACTGGCGAGGGCATGCAGCTCATCCTGAACGAGGCGCGGCGTCAGGGCGTCGTCCTCTACCCGGAGCCGGACGATGCCGGGGATTCCGCGCCCGCAAAGCACGAGGCCAAGCACGTCGCGCTCCACACCTACCTGCACCACCACCGGGTGTTCGAGGCGGCGGCGGACTTCCAGGCGCTGCGCGCGCCGAGCGCCATGGCCGAGTTCAGGGGACCCGACCGCGACGTCGGCGCCGACCTGACGGAGGGGTCGAAGGAGAGGTTCAAGGTCGCGATGGTGGCGCTCTTCGCGCAGGATCTGCAGGGCGAGTATTGCCGGCTCGGCCCCTACGAGGAGGACGGCGAGATCAACCTCGTCGTCAGCCACGGCGCCCCGGTCACCACCACGCCGGTGGTCGCCGGCGACCGGGAGGAGATCATCACCCTGCGCGCGGTGAAGTACGCCGTGCTGCGCTACGCTCCGGCGGAAGGCCTCCTGCGCATCGGCGGCGTGCCGAAGGCGCAGCAGGCCCATGTGGCGGCGCTGTTCGCCGAGCACGTCCTGGCGCGCCCCGGCTTCTTCGCGGGCAAGGACGCCCGCGACCTCTACACCCTCGCACCGATCACCGAGGTCGGGCCCGACTTCGCCTTCGACCACGACTTCGACGACCGGATCCTCGAGGTTCGGATCGTTGCCGCGGCTGCCGATCTCTTCGAGTGGGACGAGGACGAGGGGAAGTGGCGCTTCGTGCGCAGCTGGGAGTCGAAGACCCCATCAGGCGCCGCGCTCCGGCACTTCAGGGGCACCGAGGTCCGCTTCGGCCGCGGCTGGCGGCTGGGCGAGATCACCTTCCGGGTGCTTTTCAAGAGCGACGCGAAGCGGCCCGCGCAGGTCACGGTCCGCCTCAAGCCGCCCGGCACGCTCGCCTTCCGGCGCACGCGGTACGAGAAGGCGATCCACGCGCTCGTCGCCCGCAACCGGCTCGAGAAGGACCGCGATGCTGACCTGGTTGTGGAAGCGGCTGAGTGACGGCGGGCCGCAGGTCTCGCTCTCCGGCCGGGCCCTGCGCCGCTTCCCCGACCGCGAGATCGACCGGCTGCTGAAGGCGCGGGTTCTCGCCGAAAGGCGGAAGGCCGACACGTGGTCGGTGTGCTCCCACTGCAGTTGCGGGCTGGATTCACGGCCGATCCGAGAGATAAACGGCCAGCTCCGCGCCTGCTGTCCCTATGACGTCGACGAGGACGAGGTGCTCGACCCGGACGATCTTCGGCGCTTCGGGATTGAGGCGGACCGGCTCGCCGAGACAATCGCCGCATCCGGCGGCCTGTCCGGCAGCGTGACCTGTATCGACGACGGCATCTGGTTGCTCGGTGTCGCGCCTGCCGGGCGCGGCATCGTGCTCTGCCGCGATCCGGAGCGGCTCATGGCACCTGGCGCGATCCTGGCGATGAGGGCGACCGCGGGAACTGCACCCGTCACCGTGCTGGCGGCCGAGGTCGACGCGCCGGTCGCGCTGCGCCTGCAGGAGGCGGGTGTGGACACGCGGCTATTGGCCGAGGTGATGCTCCATGGCGAAGGAGACCGGGAGCGGCTTTCGCTCGAGCGGCTCGCCCCGGCGGCGGGTGCCGTCCGTCTCGTGCTGGATCGCAGAACACAATCCGCGATCCACGATGGCCGGCGCCTCGACCTGCCGCCGCAGATGTTCGCGCTGTTCAGGATCCTCGTGGAGCAGGGTCGGATGCGCGATCCTCTGGTACGGAAGCAGGAGATCGAGGCGCGGACGGGGCGCCCGGCGAACGAGATCATCCGCGATTTGCGCCGGAGCCTCGTCGCCTGCGGGCTGGGCTCGGATGTGGCCGAAGCCCTGATCGTGACGGTTCGGCCGCGGGGCTACCGGCTCGGGCTCCCCGCGAGCGAGATCGGCATCGAAGGCTGAGCCGCGCCGAACACACAATCGGCACACAACAAGCACATTTCAAACACACCAGCGGCGGCGTGCCCTCCGGCAGTCTCGGGCCATCAGCAGTGATGACACGAGGCAAGAGACCATGCACCCGCCGCTTTCCCGCGCCGATCTCGCAACCCTGATCGACGAGGCCGACGCCGCCGCACGCCGCCTGCACCGCCGGCTGGTTTTGCCGAACGCGGACCTCGACGACCTCCGCCAGGATCTGCTCGTCGACCTGATCTGCCGGCTGCCCGGCTTCGACGCGCGCCGCGGCCCCATCGGCGCCTTCGCCGGGATCGTCCTCCGCAACCAGTCGTCTCGGATCGCGACGCGGTTCCACCGTCATCGCCGCGCCCAGGGCAGCGCGCTGCTGTCCCTCGATGCTTCCGCCGGCTCGGGTGGCACGACGATCGGCATGATGCTGGCCGACACCGGCGGCCTCGCCGCCTGGCACGGGCACCACCGGCTGGCGGAGGAGGACGCCGACCTCCGGCACGATATCGCGCGCGCACTCGGTGCCCTGCCGCCCGAGGCGCGCGGCCTCTGCGCCGCCCTCGGCACCTGCGCGCTGCGCGACCTTGTCGGCCGCGACGGCATCTCCCGCTCCGCCCTCTACCGCCGCGTCGCCCGGCTGCGCCTCGATCTCGCCATGCGCGGTCTCGGGGGGCGGTGGGACGATTTCCGAACTGCGTGAGTAGAGGGGAGACAAGGAGATGCTTGCCATGCCCACCACCGCCTTCGCCTTCGCCCCCGCCCGCGCACCACGGCCGCTCACGGACATCGAGTTCTGTGCCTGGATCGGTCAGGCCGTGCCGGGGGACCGGCTGGAGTACCATCGCGGCTTCCTCGGGATCGATACGGTCGCCGTCATCTCGACGCTGCCGGAGCCCGACCGGCGCAGGCTCGCAGCCCTCGCCAGCGCAGCACATCGCGCCTTCGAGGCGGGGCTTGTCCACCTCGTGCAGGCCCGGCTTGGGCCGAACCGCTTCGCCTACGTCGCGGTCGGCCGGCGCAAGCCCCGCACCACGCCGGTCCCGCTCGCCCGCCTCCTGCCAGACGCGGAGGCCGCGTGATGGCCATCCCCTTTCCACCGATCGGAGTTCCCGACATGCCGCATGCCAACAACGCGCCCCGCCTCGACGACCTCGACCGCCTCTCGCTGAGCGAGATCGCCGCGTTTCCCCCTGAGCTCCTGCTCGATCTTCAGGAGGCCGCGCTTGCCAAGACTGCCAGGGTGAAGCGCCTCCGCGACCGGCTTGAGGCAGGGATTGCGCAGCGATACGCGGCCGCGGCCGAGAGCGAGCGCGCGGCGCAGGGCAAGGGCTTCGGCACGGTGCGACTGGAGGACGCGGGCGTCGTCGTGATCGCCGATCTGCCGAAAAAGGTCTCCTGGGATCAGGACCGGCTGGGCGCGATGGCCGCGCGCATCGCCGAGTCCGGCGACGACCCGACCGAGTACCTGGAGATCGCCTACCGCGTGCCCGAGCGGCGCTTCGGCGCTTGGCCCGAGGCGCTGCGCGAGAGCTTCGCCGCCGCCCGCACCGAGACCAGCGGCAAGCCCGCCTTCCGGCTCGAGACCCGAGACCGGTGACGCGCGGCGGCGGGACGCCCGCGCGGCAACGCCGGGCAGGTTCCCCTTCGGCACCCGGTCACCCCCGCCGCCGCGCACCCTGATCCCTTCTGGAGAACCCCATGGCCTTCCGCATCATCACGGCCGACGAACGCCTGTCGGCCGCCGAGAACAAGACCTCGCTCGCTATCTTCGGCCCGCCCGGCGTCGGCAAGACGACGCTTCTGAAGAACCTGCCCGCCGAGGAGACCTTCTGCCTCGACCTCGAGGCGGGCATGAAGTCGGTGCAGGACTGGCGCGGCACATCGATCCCGGTGCGCAGCTTCGCCGACTTCCGCGACCTCGTCGTGCTGATCGGCGGCGCCGATCCCGCGCAGCACCCGGAGTCCTGGTACGGGACCACGCGCCATGCCTGGCTGCAGGCCCAGCACCGCGACAGCGGGATCGAGGCGTTCCTGCAGTCGAAGCGCATCGTCTTCGTCGACTCGATCACCGACCTCACGCGGCAGGCCATGGCCTACGCCCGCCAGCAGCCCGAGGCCTTCTCCGACCGCACCGGCAAGCCCGACGTGCGAGGCGCCTACGGCCTCCTCGGCCGCGAGGTGATCCAGGCACTGAAGCACCTCCAGCACGCGCGCGGCAAGACTGTGATCTTCGTGGGCGTGCTCGAGAAGGTGACCGACGACTTCGGCACGGTCACCTGGCAGCCACAGATGGAGGGCTCGAAGGCAGGCCGGGAGCTGCCCGGCATCGTCGACCAAGTGGTCTCCATGCAGCTTTTCGGCCGCGTTGCCGAAGGCGGCCTGGTTCTCGACGAAACCTCCACCGAGCGCCGCCTCGTCTGCCGGTCAGGCAATCCGTGGGGCTTGCCAGCGAAGGACCGCTCGGGCCGCCTCGACCTGACCGAGCCGCCCGATCTCGGCGCCTTGATCGCCAAGATCGACGGCCGCTCGCCGACACAACCCGCATTCACTTCCTGATCAGACGCAAAGGAAAAATCCATGAGCTACGATCTGAACGACGCCCAGCCGCAGATGGCGCCCATCGGCGAGCTGATCCCCGACGGCACCTTCGCCAAGATCCGCCTCGCGATCCGTCCGGGCGGCGTGAACGGGGCGACGCCGATGGATGCGGGGCTCCTGAAGGCATCGCAGTCGAGCGACGCGAAGATGCTCGACTGCGAGTTCACCGTGGTCGAAGGCCCCCACGCGCGCCGGAAGTTCTGGCAGAGCTTCACCGTCGCCGGCGGCAAGCTCGACGAGAAGGGCCAGTCCATCGGCTGGAAAATCTCGAAGTCGACGTTTCGCGCCATCATCGACAGCGCCCTCGGCCTCGATCCGAAGGACGAGAGTCCTGCCGCCAAGGCCAAGCGTGTGCTCCCCGGGCTCAAGCACCTCGACGGCATCGTCTTCGCCGCGCGCATCATGGTGGAGCCGACCACGAACCCGCAGTATCGCGACCAGAACCGGATCGCCAACGTCGTCCTGCCCGACGAGCCGCAGCATGGCGCGATCATGCGGGGTGAGCACGTGCCGCCCGACCCGGTCAACGCGCCGCCGCGCAAGGCCGCCACCGCGCCGGCGCCGGGCTGGCAGGCTCCGGCACCCGCCTGGGGCACGCAGCCGTCAGCGCCGTCGGCGGCGCCTGCCTGGGGTCCGCAGGCCGCCGCTCCGCAGCCGCCGGCGTCTCAGCCCGCGCAGACCGGCGCGCCGCAGGCCGCCGCCGGGGCGCCAGCCGCGCCCGGCATGCCCGCCTGGCTCAATGGCTGAGCCGGCGTGAGCCCGGACGAATGGCAGGCACATGTGACGCGCGAGGCCGCGCTGGAGATCGGACGATGGCTCGAAGCCCGAGGAAGACTGCATCGCCCCGTTGCAAGCCTGACGCTCCCCGAGCTCGAGGCCATGGCAATGGCAGCCATCAGCCGCTTCGTCGTGCTTGCGTCGGAGCGGATGCTGGGGGCTCCCGAGGAGAGCGAGGACCTGACCCGGCTCTTGCTCGGCTGAGCCTCTGCGCGATCTGCCACCGCGAGGCGCGCGGCTTTGGCTACTGCCACCAGCTGCGGCGCGCCGACTTCCCCTTCTACCGTTTCTGCTCGCGCCGCTGCCAGGACATCGGCGCGGGCATCGCCCAGAGGAACTACGGCATGATCGACAAGACCGCGCGCGAGCGCCAGGCGATCCGGGACGCGCGGGCGCCGTTCGCCGAAGCGCTGACCGAGCTCGGGCTCATGGAGCCTTTCTTTCACCGCAGCGCCGACGACATCGACCGTCTGATCGAGGCGGCGGTCACCGGCTACATCGACAGCATGCAGGAGCAGGCCGCGCGCAAGGAGCGCAACGGCACGGTCCTCGACGAACCGATACCATTTTAGGGGCGAGGACCATGATCGACCTGAATCACGGGTCGGGCTGCATCTACGGCGCAGCGGCGCCGCGCCCGCCGATTGCCGAAGCCGTCCCGGCAGCCATCGACGCTGCCTTGTCCGCGCGCCACCGCGCCGAGCGGCCGCGGACCTATGTCAGCTCGTCGGGCCTCGGCCGCGACTGCCTGCGCCAGATCCAGTACGACTTCCTCGCCGTGCCGAAGGACGCGGGCCAGGAGTTCGCGCCCCGTACGCTGCGCATCTTCGAAGCGGGGCACCGGGCCGAGGACATCGTCGCGAGCTGGTTCCGGATCGCCGGCTTCGACCTGCGCACGGAGCGCCCTGACGGCCGTCAGTTCGGGTTCGAGGCGCTCGGCGGCCGGTTCAAGGGCCATATCGACGGCTGCTTCGTGTCGGGCCCGGTCGCCATGGCATATCCCGCGCTGTGGGAGAACAAGGCGCTCGGCGCATCGAGCTGGAAGGACGTGGTCAAGCGCGGCGTCAGTCTCGCGCGGCCGGTCTATGCTGCGCAGATCGCGCTCTACCAGGCATACCTGGACCTGCCGAACCCGGCGCTCTTCACCGCGCTGAACCGCGACACGATGGAGCTGCACGCGGAGCTCGTGCCCTTCGACGGTCGCCTCGCGCAGGAGATGTCCGACCGCGCCGTCGCCGTGGTGCGGGCGTCCGAAGCGCGGGAGTGGCTGCCCCGTGCTGCCGCGGAGCCCACCGCCGTCCTCTGCCGCGGCGGCATGGCAGCGGGCAAGTGGCACGCGCCCTGTTCCTGGGCTGGCCGCTGCTGGGAGGGCCGGGCATGATCCCCGACGCATACGAGCTCAAGCGCGTCGTCCGCGCCCACCGCCAACGGTTCTGGAAGTCCGACCTGCTGGAGGGTTTCGAATTCGCGCCGGTCTGGCAATTCGCCGATCAGGGGCAGTTCGATTCGGACGATGTCGATACGCTAGCCCGCCGCCTCGCTTCCGGGCCGCAGCGGCTCCCGCATCCCGACACGATCTTCGAGTTGCGCGACCGCGGGCCGAGCATCCGCAGCCAGATTGTCTATGCCCGCCAGCGCCCCGACGGCATCGAAGCTGTCTGGCTCGCCCTGTGGCGCGCCCCGAAGCGCTGGACCGATGTCCACGCTCATGTGTGGATCGCGGACGGCGGCGTTGCCGAGTTCGCTGCCAACCCGGCGCTCGCCGACGTCGCCATGGCGGAGCAGTACGGCCAGGCCGCGGCGGCAATGATCTGGCGCGGGCTGGCCATCCTTTCCACAGCCGCAGACGTGCGGGAGCGTCAGGTGGCCCCGCCACGGCGCAAGCCGTTCGCCCGCGACGGCGTACGAGGGTGGGTCTGGCGTCAGGTCGCCATCGATCCGGCGCGGCTGCACGCGGCGACCCCGCCACAGGGCGGCAGCCATGCCAGCCCCCGCTGGCATATCCGCCGCGGGCACTGGCGGCAGCTTGGCGATGGCCGGCGCATCTTCGTCCGGCAGTGCGAGGTGGGCGATCCGACCCAGGGCGGCATCGTCAAGGATTATGCGGTGGAGGCGCGCACGGCATGACCGACTTCACCCCGTCGCCCACGCAGGCTGCCGCCATCCGCGAGATCAGGGCGTGGTTCGAGACCCGAACTAATGAACAGCAGGTATTCCGCCTCTTCGGCTATGCCGGGTCGGGCAAGAGCACGGTGCTGAAGTTCGCGCTCGACGAACTCGGCCTCTCGCCCCATCGCAGCGCGAAGGACGGGCCCTGTGTCCCAGGCGTCGTCACCGCCACCTTCACCGGCAAGGCCGCCCTGGTGCTGACCCGCAAGGGCACGCCCGCGCGCACCATCCACAGCCTGATCTACTCGGTGATCGAGGCGACCGAGGAGGAAATCGAGACCGCCGCGAAGAAGATCCGCGAAGCCGAGGGCACCGCGCGCGGGCTGGCCGGCTTCGACCGCACCACCGCCGAGGCCGCGATCGAGGCCATGCGCCAGGCGCTCTCGGCCATGAAGCACCCGCGCTTCGCGCTGAACCCGCAGAGCGACGCGGCCGACGCCCGGCTGATCGTCCTCGACGAGGTGTCGATGGTCGGCGAGGAGATGGCGCGTGACCTGATGAGCTTCGGCAAGCCGATCCTGGTGCTCGGCGATCCCGGCCAGCTGCCTCCGATCAAGGGCGAAGGCGCCTTCACCCGCGACGCGCCGGACGTGATGCTGACCGAGATCCACCGCCAGGCGGCCGAGAGCGCGATCATCCGGCTGGCCACCATGGCGCGCACGGGCGATCCCATCGGCTTCGGGACCTATGATGCCCATGTCGCCAAGCTGCGGAAGGGCGACATCACGCCGGAGCAGGCACTGCGCGGCGGCCAGCTCATCTGCGGGATGAATGCGACGCGGCTGCAGCTCAACAATGCGATGCGCGCGGCGGCTGGCCTCGGCGGAACGTGGCTCCCTACCGGCGGGACCGAAAAGGTCATCTGCCTCAAGAACCAAAACGACCTCGGGCTCATCAACGGGATGTTTGTGACGCTCGAGGACATCGTCGATGAGGGCAGCCTCTACTTCTCTGCCGTAGTCACGGACGAGGATGGCAGACGTGTCGGCCCCCTCAAGGGCAACGGGTGCCCGGCGCGGCTGCGCATCTACAAGGGGCACTTCGAGGATCATGTCGCCTTCGACCGCCACCGGCATGACCGGGACTGGCGCGAGAAGAAGCTGCTGACCGAGGCGACCTTCGGCTGGGCGATCACCGCGCACAAGGCGCAGGGCTCGCAATGGGAGAACGTGATTGTCTGGGACGACGGGCTTGGGAAGAGCGAGATCGATCGCCGACGCTGGCTCTACACCGCGATCACCCGTGCCGAGCGCGGGCTGGTGCTCCTGGCCTGAGGGGACGCCATGATCGACCTGAACGATGTCTGGACGCCGCCCGCGCGCGTCGACCTCGCTGCGGTGAAGGCGCAGCTGGCCGCAACGGCGTCTGAGTGGCTGCCGGACCTTTTCCCGCAGGCACGGCTATCGCCCGACCGCAGGACGCTTCGGTGCGCAGACCTGGCAGGCCGACCGCCGAGGAAGGAGGGGTCGTGCGTCCTGCATCTCGACGGTCCCTATGCCGGCTGGGGGTTCGACTTCTCTACCGGTGAACGCGCCGGTCCGGTCGACCTGATCTATCACGGCACCGGGCTCACCGATGGTGCGCTCTTCCAGGAGGCAGCCCGGCTGGCGCGGATGGACCGGATTATGCCACTTCGCCCGGCGCGCCCGAAGGTAGACCACGCGCTCGAGGTCCGCCGCATCCTTGACGGCTGCGTTCCAGTCGCCGGCACGCCGGCGGAGGTCTACCTGAATGGACGCGGCCTCTCGGATCCCGGATCGCCGGACCTGCTCTTCCACTCCGATCTTCCGGACTTCGACAGCTGCCGCGGCTGGCCCGGTCTCATCGCGATCCTGCGCCTGCCCAACGGGGACCGAGCCCTGGGCATCCACCGCACGTTCCTGCTCGACGATGGCTCCGCCAAGGCGCCCCCGGGCAAGAAGATGCTCGGCAGCGTGAAGGACGCCGTGGTCCGTCTGTTCCCGATGCCGGAGGACGGACACATCGGGATCGCCGAGGGGATCGAGACGGCGCTCGCCGCCCACGCGCTCTTCGGCACACCGGTCTGGGCGGCGCTGTCGGCCGACGGTCTGGCGCGGTTCCAGTGGCCCGAGGGCACCCGGCGCGTCACCATCTACGCTGATGCCGGGGACGCTGGCCGCCAGGCGGCCGCGACGCTCTCCGACCGCCTCAACCGGGCCAACATCCCGAACGAGATCGTCTCGCCGCTCCACGGCGACGACTTCAACGACGACCTGCTGCGCGGCGCCCGCGCGGAGGACTACGAGAAGAATGACGTGGCGGCACCCGGGTCAGGGAACACCGACGCCGTCGAGCCCGAGACCGCCATCTTGGCATCCGCCGCAGACTCCAACGCGCTGCTCGCCGCGGCAGAGGCACTGACCAATCCGCCCGAACTCGAAGCCCTCTCCACGCTGCTCGGCCGCCTTGCGCTGGCCCGGCTCGATCCGCTGCCTGAGCGTCAGATCATCGCCAGGATCAAGTCCGCCACCGGCATCTCCGTTTCCATCCTCGACAAGCAGCTCAGCGAGCTGCGCCGCCGCGTGAACGCCACCGGTGATCCGCACGCCCGGATCGCAAAGCCGGCCTGGTTCGGCCGCTTGCGCCTTGACCTCGCCGGGGCGCCGGAGCGGAACGAGGCCAACGTCATCATCGCGCTGTCGTCGGACGTGGCCTTCGCGGGCGTGCTGGCCTTCGACGAGTTCGCGCAGGAGATCGTGGTGCGCCAGCCGCTGCCGTGGGACAGCGCCGCCCTATCCATCCCGCGCCCATGGGAAGACGCCGACGACATACGCGCGGCCGAATGGCTGCAGCTCCGCGGGATCAACGTGGCGCCGGTGGTGGTGAGCCGCGCCGTCGGCGCCGTCGCGCGGGAGTTGCGTGTCCATCCGGTCCGCGACTGGCTTGACACGCTCCAATGGGACGGGACGCCCCGGATCGAAACCTGGACCAGCGCCTATCTCGGTGCCGAGCCCACCGCGTTCCACCACACCATCGGCGCGCTCTGGCTGATCTCGGCCGTCGCGCGCATCTACCGGCCCGGCGTGAAGGCCGACCACATGCTGATCCTCGAGGGCCCGCAGGGCGCCCGTAAATCGACGGCGCTCAAGGTGCTGGCCGGCGAGGAGTGGTTCACCGACGAGCTGCCGGAGCTCGGCTCCAAGGACGCGGCGCTGCACATGCAGGGCATCTGGATCGTCGAGATCGCGGAACTCGATGCGATCGGCCGCGCAGAGGTCTCGCGCATCAAGGCGTTCCTGACCCGCACCACCGACCGCTTCCGCCCGCCCTATGGCCGCTACACCGTCGAGGTGCCGCGCCAGTGCGTCTTTGCCGGCACTGTGAACCCCGACACCTATCTGCGCGACGAGACCGGAAACCGCCGGTTCTGGCCGCTCCGCTGCGGGACGATTGACATTGCGGCGCTGGCCCGCGACCGGGACCAGCTCTGGGCCGAGGCTGTCGCCCGCTTCCGCGCCGGCGCGATCTGGTGGATCGACGACCCGGCGCTGCTGGCCGAAGCCCGCGAGGCGCAGGATCACCGCTACCAGTCGGACGCCTGGGACGACCTGATCGAGAACTGGCTGACGCATGAGATCCGCACCGTCTCCGACGGCTACCCAGACTACGGCAAATCCCGGACAGAAAGTGTGCCAAGACCGGAGCCGCTTACCGACGTGTCGGTGGGCGAGATCCTCGAAGAGGCCATCGGGCTCGAGCCCGCGCGCTGGACCCGCAGTGACCAGATGCGCGTCTCGGCCTATCTTAAGGCGAACGGCTGGGAGAGGTATCGGAGGCGCGACCAGGGCGGGCGGGCGGCGACTAGAGAGTGGCGGTATCGCCGGGCTGGTGAAACCGCTTCGCACCACAGGCCGTAACTCAGATGGAAATCGAACCGCTTCCGGGCGAACAAGAGGCTTGATAGAAAGCAACTAAGGCGACAGGAGGGATATCAATGACCAATTTCGGCTTCCGCGTCTGAGAGTTCTTTCTCATTGCTTTCGTCATTCTCCTCGACGATCCCTTCAAGATACTTTGCATAAGTGCTCTTGAGGTATCTGAGGGCCGCATCTCCTTCCACGTTCGCCTTCAGGTGGTCTTGAACGAAGCGCATCCGACCCTTGCTGTCCGCGAGGACCTCTGACCACGCGCGCACCCAGATCTCGACGGGACCGTCCTTGAAGACGCGCCCTGGCGGCGTTCCCTCTTGGCGAGCCCGGCGCCGAGCGTGGTCATCGAGGTCGTTCGACACTGCCCAGAAGGTCCACCTAGTCTTGAGGTCCCGGAAGCGCTCGTCTTCGGCAATAGCGAAGGCGTAGGTCTCAATCTGCGTGATCTCCTTGGCGCCGATCACGACCGACGGGCGTTTGAGCTCTACGACCAGATGCTCACGCTCATCCGAGCGGCTGAGCGGCACGGCCCGAGACAGCATCAGGTCCACAATGCCCGTCTTGCCGTCGATGCGCTTGACGGGCTCATCTATCACCGTTTCCTCGCCGATCATTGCGAGGTGCTTGCGCAGGACCTCCGTCAGTCCCTTATCGTCCACCGTCAGGGCGAACTCCTCCCCAAAAATCCACGTGTTGCCCTCGGCAATCATGCGGTGGAGCTGGCTGCGCTCCTTGAGTAGCCCGCGCGTCTCAGGGTCGTAGAGAAGGTGCTCGATGCCTGACAGGAATTTGAGCCTGTCCGCAACAAGTCTCGAAGCGCTTATGACGTTCGCCAGATCGGCCTCCTCAAGGAGGCGTGCGAACTCATTCCGCGTCTTCTTGGGCAAATCCAGAACCTGTGTAAGTATGTTCTGAAGCTCGTCCGGGCCACTTTCTATGGCCTGTCGAAGCATCCGCATTTGTAGAGCCCGACTCCTCGTGCTCTGCTCCCCGAAATCAGACAGGTGCCTGCTCACTGTCAGCGCCACAATGTCGAAAACCTGACGCTCGGCAGCCTCGACCGGCGTTTGCGGCTCGGTCTCGTATGGGTAGCTCCGCTCGGCCTTCCAGCGGTCGATCTCATTGCGAGCCGCAACCGCACCCGCCTGTTTGAAATGCGCCTGAATTGCCTCTGCCGCCTCATCGTAGGCCTCGGCCATGGCGGCGTCCATTTCGGCAAGTTCGATGGCACCGCGCTCCTGCAGCCGGTCGACGTACCGCGATTTTAAGTAGGCCGAAAAGACGTAGCCTGTTGTGTGGAACTTCGGCGTGACCCTCGCGAAGGGGAAGCCATCCTCACCGCAGAGGAACACGGATCTCTCTGGCGCGGAGTTCCACTGGATGAGCTCGACGGCAACCGGATGTTCCTCGCCGTCAACCTCGATCGGCGACAGCTTAAGCGTGGTCCGGTTGGCGATATTCGCCTCTGGGTCAAGCCGCTGGTGCTCGAAGTAGACTGCCGCCTCTCGATAATCGGTGAGGTAGACGGCGAATACCGTCGACAGGTCGGGGACGGCTCGTTCCGGATCGAGCGACCGGAATTGCCGATCAAGTTCAGTCACCCTCACCTCAACGCCCGTTCCTAGCCCGGCATCCACCTCCACGGCCTCCGTGATACGCACGTCCACGAGTGCCTCGCGGATCAGCGTCATCCGGAATGCCATTAGCCGATCGCCGTCGCGGTAGCGGACGCTCCAATCTGCCACCCTGCCGAGAGCGAGCGCCCTAAAGCGACCCTTACCCTCCTTTCCATGTAGGGCGCGGCCTTTGGCCTTCGACCGGGCGCCGTGCCGCTTCCACGATCCTCCGACTTTTCCAAACAGCGCCTCGGCCTCCTCGCGGGTGAAGCCGTGACCGTTGTCCGCCACCGTTACTGATCGCAGGCCTAAGTCACCGGACTCGACCTCGACGTCCACGCGGGTGGCGTCAGCGTCTAGGGCATTCCACACAAGTTCGGCGACCGCCTGCATTGGCGTCGCGTTCGCGAGCTTGCGCAGATGGTCGTGCTCGACCTGCACTCTGAACGTGCCATCCGCCATCTAAATCCCCTCATCTGAAGAGGAGAATCCGCTGGAAGAGCCAGGGGTGTCAAGGAAGTCGAAGCGGTTTGCCTCAAGACAACTACCGGCCGGAGACATCGAAGTGATAATGCCCTGCCTCGGGGCCCAGCTCACGCTCTCCCATGGATTTCTTGTTCAGGACGGCGATCCGGGCTGTCGTTGCTCGCTGTCCCAACCTCGCCGTGGTCCCAACCCTGCCCCAACCTCCGAAGGGGGTTGGGGACACGAAAGGCCGTTCAAAAACAAGGGTGTCCCCAACCTGACCCCGTGGTCCCAACCTTTTTCTACACATTCATGATGGAGAACGAGAAACGTCGGGACCATGGTTTTCTATACGAAAAGAGAAGGACCCCCGTTGGGGACACCGAGGTTGGGACCACATCAGGTCAAGGCATTGTACTGGAAAGATAAAAATCTGTCCCAACCCCCTCGACGGTTGGGACCACGCGTTGGGAGGTTGGGACCGGGGCGGGCCGAGCGTCGATCAACGCCCGCCACCGAGTCCCTAGCCGTTTTCGCTTTGGCGCAGGACCGCCGGATGCTACATCTTGCGGTGACCGAAGCCGAAGGCCCACAGCTTGTGAGCCTTCACGATGAACCCACCGATTCCCATGCAGGACGTCCGCCCCGAGCCGGACGAGATCTCCCGGTTCTGCATCCTCGCTCTCGATCTCGGCACGACGACCGGCTGGGCGCTCCGCAGCCATGGCCGACTGATCACCAGCGGCACGGTCAGCTTCAGGCCAGGCCGCTTCGACGGCGGCGGCATGCGCTACCTGCGCTTCACCAACTGGCTCACCGAGCTCGACCAGCTGAGCGGGCCGATCGCCGCGATCTGGTTCGAGGAGGTCCGCCGTCACGCCGGCACCGATGCGGCCCACATTTATGGTGGGCTCATGGCAACGCTGACGTCTTGGGCAGAGCTGCGCGGCGTTCCCTACGAGGGCGTTCCAGTCGGGACGATCAAGCGCCATGCCACCGGCAAGGGCAACGCCCCAAAGGACGCCATGGTCGCCGCAGCCCGAGCTCGTGGGTTCTCGCCGGCCGACGACAACGAGGCCGATGCCATCGCCATCCTCCACTGGGCGATCGAGACGAACGGGGGCCTGGGATGAGGTGGTACCCCAAAGGCTACGGCGGCGAGCGCCGGGATCCGGACCAGGTGAAGCGTGATGGCTGGCAGGAACATGGGCTGCTTGCCGTCTCCGTCGACGACCACCGCCTGACCTGGCCGGAGCGCGAGATGGTCCGGCAGCTTGGCGACAAGCTCTACGGTCCGCGCATGCAGGCGCGGGAGACCGCCAATGGCTGACTCGACGCCAGCCATGGTCGAGGATCGGCTCGAAAGCGCCGCCGACGTTTTTCGTGCGCTTCCGGACGTCCGGCCGCAGGGCTACTTCAGCGCCTGGCCGGAGTATTCGCACAGCTTCGGCGACAAGGTCGGTCAGATGCCGGGCAAGACCCTCCGGCCAAGGCCGAGCCCCCGCGCCATCACCGAGGCCGAGGCGGCGCTCCTGTGGCTGCGTTGGCTTGAGCCTGCCGACGCCCGCCTCCTGTGGCTGCGCGCGAACCGTAAGCCCTGGAAGCCGATATGCTGGGAGCTGGGGATCAGCCGAGCAACGGCTAACCGGCGGTGGCAGTACGGCATCGCCGTGATCGTCTGGCGCCTGAACGGAAGGAGGGTGCCGCGGAAGCGCTCGTTGGAGTTCGTGGTGGCCGGTGCCGCGCGCTGAGCCTGTCAAGGCTCATCGGACCAGCGAGACACTTTCCGACGAGACACCGGTCGGCGAGACGGATCGCGGCCGAGAGGCTATTAAATCACTAGGCTCGGGTTCGTGCGACCGAGGGAGATGACGCAGGACCCGAGGTGGACACCGGCGGTGGCTTCCGGGGGTCCAGCCGGAGTCCAAGCAGCAAGCCATTGTTTTCCGGTTCCTTTTCGGCCGAGATCGTATGCTGGAGGGCGAGGCGCGCAAGTTCGCCAGCGTCAGGCCCGGTTTTTTGGGAAGCCACCCGGCGCCGGAGTCCAGGCGGATCGCGCTGAATAGCCAATAGAACAAGGGCGCTGAGCGCTGCGCCGGCTGGATGCCGGGCGGAAGCCAGGGTCCAGCAGGAGTCCACCCGGATGCCGCACGCGGAGTCCGGGTTCGGAGTCCACTTCACCATCGACAGGAACTCGCATGACCCTCGCCTTCGCGCCCGAGCGGATCGAGACGTGGCCGCTTGCTCGGCTGCAGCCCTACGCGAAGAACGCGAAGGTGCACGGCGCCGACCAGGTCGCGAAGCTCGCCGCCAGCATGGCCGAGTTCGGCTGGACGGTGCCGTGTCTCGTGGCCGAGGACGGCGAGCTGATCGCGGGGCATGGACGGGTGCTGGCCGCGACGCAGCTCGGGCTGACAGAGGCGCCGGTGATCGTGCTGGGGCACCTGACCGAGGCGCAGCGCCGGGCGTACCGTTTGGCGGACAATAAGCTGAGCGAACTTGCTTCCTGGGACGAGGCGCTGCTCTCGGCGGAACTGCAGGACCTGCTCGCCGACGACTTCGACCTGTCGCTGGTCGGCTTCTCGGACGGCGAGCTCGACAAGCTGCTGGCCTACGTGCCGGAGGGCGACAAGGGAGGTGACGGCAGTACTGACGGCTCGGTGCCGCCGGTCGTTGTCCCCGAGCCGCCGCGCAACCCGGCGTCGCGCACCGGCGATCTCTGGATCCTCGGCGAGCACCGGCTGCTGTGCGGCGACTCGACGAGCCGCGAGGACGTGCGCCGCCTGATGAACGGCGAGCGGGCGATCCTGTTCGCCACGGACCCGCCGTACCTCGTCGACTACGACGGCTCGAACCACCCGACACGGAACAAGGATTGGAGCCAGAGCTACGGCGTCACCTGGGACGACAGCAGCCAGGGCGCCGAGCTCTACGATGGCTTCATCGCTGCCGCTGTCGCCGAGGCGATCGCTGAGGACGCCGCCTGGTACTGCTGGCACGCCTCGCGCCGCCAGGCGATGCTGGAGGCCTGCTGGGAGAAGGTCGGCGCTTTCGTGCATCAGCAGATCATCTGGGTGAAGGACCGCGGCGTGCTCACCCGCTCGCACTACCTCTGGAAGCACGAGCCCTGCTTCATGGGCTGGGTGAAGGGCAAGCGCCCGCCGAAGGTCGCCGAGCAGACGCTCGCCTCGACCTGGGAGATGCCGAGCTTCGCCCGCGACGACCGGCCCGACCACCCGACGCCGAAGCCGCTCGACGCCTTCGGCATCCCGATGCGCCAGCACGTCGCGCGCGGCGGGCTCTGCTACGAGCCGTTCTCTGGCTCCGGCTCGCAGATCATGGCGGGTGAGACCAACGGCCGCCGCGTCTTCGCGATGGAAATCAGCCCGGCGTATGTCGACGTGGCGGTGGAGCGCTGGCAGGCCGAAACCGGCCGCGCTGCGATCCTCGACGGCGACGGCCGGACGTTCGCCGAGGTGAAGGCGGAGCGGCTCGGCGATGCGCCGGACGAGGCAGCCGCCGGTCCCGAGCCGAAGCCGGCGCGCAGGCGCAAGGCCGCCGCCTGAGGTCATGCATGAGCTGGCTCTACATTCCTCCGGAGGCGCTTCCGGAGCCGGAGAGGCGTGCCTCTTCGGCCTGTCGCTCTGCTCCGGCGCCGGCGGGCTCGACCTCGGGCTCCTGCTTGCCTGCCCCGGATACCGTGCTGTGGGTCATGTCGAACGGGACGCCTTCGCCGCGGCCGTGCTCGTGGCGCGGATGGAGGACGCGGCCCTGGATCGCGCGCCTGTCTGGGACGACGTTGCCACCTTCGACGGCCGCCCGTGGCGCGGCGCGCTGGATATCGTCACTGCGGGCTACCCGTGCCAGCCGTTCAGCGTCGCGGGCAGGCGCCGGGGCGCTGCGGACCCGCGCCACCTCTGGCCGCATGTCGCCCGCATCGTCGGCGAGGTCGGGCCGCCCTTCGTCTTCCTCGAGAACGTCGCCCATCATCTCCGCCTTGGCTTCCCCGAAGTCGCCGGAGGGCTGGTCGGCATGGGCTACCGCCTTGCGGCGGGCCTCTTCACGGCGGCGGAAGTCGGCGCGCCCCACCGGCGCGAGCGGCTCTTCGTCCTCGCCATCCGCGAAGGCGACGAGCTGGCCGGCCCCGCGCGCCTGCTCGGGGACCCGCTCGAGCGGCGGCAACTGCACCGAGATGATGCGTCTCTGGCCGACGCCGCTGGCCGGCGACAGCAAGGGGACCCGGAACCTGACCAGCAACCGAAGCGAGAGCGCGCGCCGGCACAACGACGGGACGACGCTCTGCGACGCGACCCGGATGTGGATGACGCCGACGGCGCGGGATCACAAGGACGGGGCGACGAGCCTCGCGAACACGCCGGTGAACGGGCTGCTTGGCCGCCAGGTCCTGGTGACCCCGACGGCTGGCGGGACTTCCTGCGACACGCCCCGGACCTTGAACCCAGCGTTCGTCGAGGCGCTGATGGGCTGGCCTACCGGGTGGACCGGCTTCGGCTGTGTGGCAACGGCGTGGTCCCGCTGGTTGCGGCGCATGCGCTGCGAACTCTCGCGGCTGAGCTTCTGGCCGGCAGCTGAGGAGGCAGCCGCGTGAGGCAGAGCCGCACGATGTCGCTCGTCGAGTCCGCCACCAACGTGGTGGTGGGTTACGCTCTGGCGATCGGGACGCAACTGGTGGTGTTCCCGCTCTTCGGGATCGAGACCGGGCTCCGCGAGCACCTGACGATCGGACTCGCCTTCGTCGGCGTCTCGCTCGCGAGGGGATACGTCTTGCGGAGGATATTCGAGGCGCTTGCTCGCCGCGCCGGATCCTCGTCAGCCCGTTGAGGCGAACCGCGCCCGCGAACGCTCCCGTGCCTTGCGTGCTTCCACCGCGCGGTCCCGCGGCTGAGCGTTGGTGGCCAGCGAGTCGATCAGCATCCGTGCCGCCGCCGTGACGTCGTTTACCGCTCGGTTGAAGGCCGGCTCGTTGGCGACGGAGGGCTTGTTGAAGCCGCTGATCTTGCGAACGAACTGAAGCGAGGCCGCCCGCACCTCCTCGTCGGTGGCGGGCGGCTCGAAGTTGAAGAGGGTCTTGATGTTCCGGCACATGGCGGGATCCCGGCGACCACAGCGAGTTCGGCAACCCGATGACCATGAGCTTTCATCGGCACGAATTCAACGCGCCCGAAGGCCGTAACGGGAAGCCGCCGCCGGTAAGGGCGGCGACCTCCGCTGGGTCTGGAAGTCAGGCCGGACGTAGACGATAGACCCGTTCGTCGCCGACTTTCTCCGAGGTGACCTCGAGCCCGAGCTTCTTCTTCAGCGCCCCGGCGAAGAATCCGCGGACCGTGTGTGGTCTCCAGTCGGTAGCCTCGACGATCTGCGCGATGGTCACGCCCTCGCGGCGCCGGAGCATCGCGATGACCTGTGCCTGCTTGGTGCCGTCCCGGCTCTTGCGGGGGGCGGCCGTGTCCCCGCCCGCGGGCGCCGTCTTCCGCGGCCGGCCCCGCCGCTTCGGTGCGGGCTCGACCGGCGCCTCCTCAGCGCCCATGTGCGCACCCGCGGCGGGGTCGTCGCCCGACGAGTTCGTGCCTTCGCCGGCGACCGGCGCCTCCGGCTCGGCGGGCTCGATGCCGATCGCGTGCAGACCGGCGGGGGTGATGAAGAGCAGGACGCCACGCCCGTCCGGCTCGTTGCGCCAGATGCGGTTCAGGGCCGGGTCGGCCTTCGCCATGCTGTCGGTGATGCGCTCGGTAATGAGCCCGCGGGAGAGCAGCGCGCCCACCACCTTCGCGGCGGCGCCGCCGCGGAGGGAGCCCGGCAGCGGCAGAACGTTGCCGTCGTCGCGCTGGGCGGCGGCGGAGAGGATGATCACTTGGGTGTCGGAGAGCTTGGTCATCGGGTCGTCCTGTCATCGGAGGCCGGGACCATCCCGGCCTTCTACGACCCCGAGCCGCGCTCCCGAGGGACGCGCGGCGGTGGCGGGAAGCGGCTGCGCTCAGTAGGGAAGCTCGGCCATGATCGCGTAGTGCTCGACGAGCCCCGTCAGATAAGGCAGCCCCTGCGGGATCCCGGTGTCGCGGCTCATGCGGCGGTCGATCCGCCAGCCCATCCAGCGGGCGATGGCGCCGTCGATGGCGGGCTCCAACGCCTCGCCCTTCCAGAGCCCGTTCGCGACATCGTCGGCGAAGTGGCGGCCGTGGCGGGAGTCGAGGAAATCGCGAACTCCCTCGGGCGCGGCGCCGGTGGTCTGCGCGATCCTGGCGAAGGCGATGTCCCAGGCCGTCGCCGGGTCGGCGGCGGCATTCTCGCTCCGGCCGATGGTGCCGAAGAAGCCCCACTCGGTGTTGCGGGTCGGAAGGATCGTGCTGGTCATCATCGGGCTCCGGGCTTGGTTGCATCGCGTCGTCGATGGGACGTTCGCTCCGCTCGCGCGGCTTATCAACTCGATAACAGCATGATCTTGAATGATAATCCGGTGCCGCCATGCAGGGCCTGAGCGAGCGCCAGTACGCAGCCCGCGCCGGGCTCTCGCGCGGCGCAATCCAGAAGGCGAAGGTGGCGGGGCGGCTGGTGCTGCATGCAGACGGCTCGATCGACGCCGCGGCTTCCGACGCGCGCCGGGCCGAGACGACCGACCCGTCGAAGAGCCGCGCGAAGGCAGCGACTCCCGCGCCAGCGGTGCCGAAGCCGAAGCTGAAGCCGGTGCCGGAGGCGGCCGTCTCGGCCGTGGGCGACACGCTGCGCGAGCAGGGTCTGGCCGCGCCCGCCGCCGGCGGCGGCACGACCTTCCTGCAGGCGAAGACCGCTAACGAGGTGCTGAAGGCGCAGGAGCGGCGCATCCGGCTCCAGAAGCTCAAGGGCGAATTCGTCGACAAGGCCCGCGCCGAGGCGCTGATGTTCCGGCTGGCGCGCGAGGAGCGGGACGGCTGGGTGAACTGGCCGGCTCGGGTCGCCGCGCTGATGGCCTCGGAGCTCGGGGCGGCGCTGGGCGGGGAGACGAACGTGGAGGCGGCGCTGATGCAGAAGGTTCTGGAAGCCCATGTCCGCGTCCAGCTCGACAGCCTCGCGGAGGTCCGGCCCGGGCTTGGCTGACGCCGACAACCTCTTCGCTTTCGAGGGCGTCGAGGGGCTGCTTCGCGCCTGGTCGCGCGGCATCCGGCCGGACCCGGACCTCACGGTCTCGGCCTGGGCCGACCGGCACCGCTGGCTGTCGTCGCGTGCCGCGGCCGAGCCTGGGCGGTACCGGACCGTCCGCACGCCTTACATGCGCGAGATCATGGACCAGCTCTCGCCCGCGAGCCCGGTGCAGCGGGTCGTGTTCATGAAGGCAGCTCAGATCGGCGCCACGGAAGCCGGAAGCTGCTTCATTGGCTTCGTGATGCACCACGCGCCGGGGCCGATGCTCGCGGTCCAGCCGACCGTCGAGCTCGCCAAGCGCAACTCGCGCCAGCGCATCGATCCGCTGATCGAGGAGAGCCCCGAGCTGCGCGAGCGGGTAAAGCCGGCGCGCTCGCGCGACGCCGGCAACACGATGCTCTCAAAGGAGTTCGCCGGCGGCATCCTGATCATGACCGGGGCGAACTCGGCGGTGGGTCTGCGCTCGACGCCGGCGCGCTACATCTTCCTCGACGAGGTCGATGCCTATCCCGCCTCGGCCGACGAGGAAGGCGATCCGGTGTCGCTCGCCGAGGCGCGGTCGCTGACCTTCGCGCACCGGCGCAAGGTCTTCCTGGTCTCGACCCCGACGATCCGCGGCATCAGCCGCATTGAGCGGGAATACGAGGCGAGCGACCAGCGTCGGTTCTTCGTGCCGTGCCCGCACTGCGCCGAGATGCAGTGGCTGAAGTTCGAGCGGCTGCGCTGGGATAAGGGCAAGCCGGAGACGGCGATCTATCACTGCGAGGGCTGCGAGCAGCCGATCGCGGAGCACCACAAGACGGCGATGCTGGAGGCGGGCGAATGGCGAGCCACCGCCACGGCCGCAGACCCGCACACGGTCGGCTACCACCTCTCGGCGCTCTACTCGCCGGTCGGTTGGCTCAGCTGGGAGCGGATCGCGCGGGCTTGGGAGACAGCGCAGGGCTCGGACGAGGCGATGCGGGCGTTCCGGAACACCATCCTCGGCGAGACCTGGATGGAGACCGGCGAGGCGCCCGACTGGCAGCGGCTCGCGGATCGGCGGGAGGCGTGGAAGCCGGGGACCGTGCCCGCGGGCGGGCTCTTCCTGACCGCCGGCGCCGATGTGCAGAAGGACCGAATCGAGGTCGATGTCTGGGCCTGGGGACGCGGGCTCGAGAGCTGGCTCGTCGACCACATCGTGCTCGACGGCGGCCCCGGCGACGCCGCCTGCTGGCGAGGGCTAACGGACCTGCTCGGCCGGACGTGGATGCACGAAGGCGGCCAGCCGATGACGCTGGCGCGGCTCGCCATCGACACCGGCTTCGAGACCTCGGCCGTCTACGGCTGGGCACGGCAGGTTGGCTTCGCGCAGGTGGCGCCGGTAAAGGGCGTCGAAGGCTTCAACCGGGCGAGCCCGGTGACCGGCCCAACTTATGTCGACGCGACCGTCGCGGGCAAGCGGCTCCGTCGCGGGGCGCGGCTCTGGACGGTGGCGGTCTCGACCTTCAAGGCGGAGACCTACCGGTTCCTGCGGCAGGAGCGGCCGACGCGCGAGGAGGTCGAGGCGGGGACGGCGTTTCCGCCCGGCACGATCCATCTGCCGTACTGGGCTGACGGCGAGTGGCTGAAGCAGCTGACCGCCGAGCAGCTGGTGACGGTCCGGAACAGGCGCGGCTTCGCCCGGCTCGAGTGGCAGAAGCTCCGCGAGCGCAACGAGGCTTTGGACGCCCGCGTCTATGCCCGCGCCGCAGCGTGGATCCTCGGCGCCGACCGCTGGTCCGAGGCGCGGTGGGCGGACCTCGAGGCGCAGCTCGGCGTGGCGAGGGTGGAGGCGCCCGAGACGGGAGCGCCCTCGGTGACGCCGACACCGGGGCCGACGATGCCGCGGCGGCGGACCGTGCGGTCGAGCTACATGAGGTGACCATGCCCACGCCCGCAGAACTGCGCGCACGCCGCGAGACACTGGCGGCGCAGCGAGCGTCCGGCGTGGCCCGCGTCAGCTATGACGGCAAGACCGTGGACTATCGCAGCGTCGCCGAGATCGACCGCGCCATCGAGGCGCTCGACCGGGATATCGCCGCGGCCGAGGGACGGCGCATCGTCCGCCAGGTGCGCGTGACGGCGACGAAGGGGCTCTGACGATATGGGCCTCCTCGATCGCTTCCGCCGCCGCTCGACCGGCGGCCCTCCAGCCGTGCGCGCCCGGCTGGAAGGTGCAATGGCGAAGCGCCGGCTCCGCGGCTGGAACCCGCCGCTCGAGAACATCAACGCGCTGGTCGCCTCGGGGGGCCCGCGGCTGCTCGCCCGCTCGCGGGAGCTCGTCGTGAGCAACGGCTACGCCGCCAATGCCTGCGAGGCCTTCGCCGCAAACCTCGTCGGCGACGGCATCAAGCCGTCGTCGCTGATCGAGGACGCGGGCGTGCGGGACCGGATCCAGCGGCTCTGGCTCGCCTGGACGGACGAGGCAGATGCCGACGGCCTCACCGACTTCTACGGCCTGCAGGCCATGGTGGCGCGCGAGATGTTCGTCGCCGGCGAGTGCTTCGTGCGGCTCCGCCCGCGCCGGGCCGAGGATGGCCTGGCCGTTCCGCTGCAGCTCCAGCTGCTGCAGTCGGAGATGTTGCCGTTCGAGAAGACCGAGACGGCCGCGAGCGGCAACCCCATCCGCTGCGGCATCGAGTTCGACCTGATCGGCCGCCGGGTCGCCTACCACTTCCGGCGGCGTCACCCGGGCGACAGCACCGATCAGGGGCCGGTGATCCCGGAGACGATGCGGGTGCCGGCCGAGGACGTGCTGCACGTCTACCGGCCGATCGACGCTGGCCAGATCCGGGGGCTGCCACACATCGCCCCGGCGATGGTGCGGCTCTTCCTGCTCGACCAGTACGACGACGCCGAGCTCGACCGGAAAAAGACCGCGGCGATGTTCGCGGGCTTCATCACCAAGACGGCGCCGGAAGAGCCGATGCTGGGCGAGGCCGAGGCCGACCCCGACGGCGCGGCAATTGCCAGCCTCGAGCCCGGCACGATGCAAGTGCTGCTGCCGGGCGAGGACGTGAAGTTCTCGTCGCCGGCGGATGTCGGTGGCGGCTACGAGGCGTTCCAGTACCGGACGCTGCTAGCCGTGGCAGCCTCGCTGGGGCTGCCCTACCACCTCGTCACCGGCGACACCGCCCGGGCGAACTACTCGAGCCTCCGGGCCGAGCTCGTCGAGTTCCGCCGCCGCATCGAGCAGCTCCAGCACGGGGTGGTCGCCCACCAGCTCTGCCGTCCGATCTGGGCGCGGTGGATGGAGACGGCGGTGCTGGCGGGGGCGCTCGACCTGCCGGGCTACGCCGCGGCGCCCGCGCGCTACCGGGCGGTGCAGTGGATCCCGCCACGTTGGGACTGGGTCGATCCGCTCAAGGATATCCAGGCGCAGGTGCTGGCGATCGAGGCCGGGCTCTCCTCGCGCCGGAAGGCGGTCGAGGCGACGGGCTACGACATCGAGGAGATCGACCGGGAGAACGCGGCCGACGCCGCACGGGCGGCCGGGCTAGGCCTGCGCTACCGCACCAGCCCCGGCGAGACGCAGGGGGCGCGGGCGACGCCGGCACGGCTGCCGGAAAGCGACACCGAACAGGAGTGAGAGCATGCGCAGCTGGTATGCGATCCGCGCCCGCGCGGGCGGCGCGGAAATCGCGATCTATGACGAGATCGGCGCCTACGGCGTCTCGGCGAAGGGCTTCCTCGCCGAGCTCGGCGCGCTGCCCAAGGGCACGCCGGTCGACCTGCGGCTGAACAGCCCGGGCGGCTCGGTCTTCGACGCTGTCGCCATCCACAACGCGCTGAAGCGGCACGAGGGCCCGGTCACGGTCTGGATCGACGGCATCGCCGCCTCCGCCGCGTCCTACGTCGCGATGGCCGGCGACGAGATCGTCATGCCGGAGAACGCCTTCCTGATGATCCATGACCCCGCGGGGCTGGTCATGGGCACCGCCGAGGACATGCGAGCGATGGCCGAGGCGCTCGACAAGGTGAAGGGGAGCCTCCTCGCCGGTTACGCAGCCAAATCGGGACGCGCGGCCGAGGAGATCGCGGTGCTGATGGCGACGGAGACCTGGCTCGACGCGAAGGACGCGCTCGAGCTCGGCCTCGCCGACCGGCTCGCCGAGCCCGTGCGGATCGCCGCCGCCTTCGACATCGGCCGGTTCCGCAACGCGCCGCCGGCGCTGGTGGAGGCGGTGGAGGCAGAACCCGCGGCGGAGGACGCCGAGCAGAGCGACACCGCCGGCGATGCGGCGGAAGGCGGCAGCGAGACCTCCGGCAACGGAGAGGACGGCCTCACGGAAGCGGACGGAGAAGCCGCCCGTGAGGACGCCGACGAAGGTCCGCCGGTATCGGAGGATGCACCGGCAGGCACCCTAACTTCCGATCCGGCTGCAATCCGTGCCGAGGCGATCGCCCATGCCCGGGCCGTCGTCGACCTCTGCCGCCTCGCCGGGCTGCCGCAGATGGCTGGCCGCTTCCTCGAGAAGGACGCCAGCCTCGACGGGGTCCGCGCGGCGCTGCTCGCCGCCAAGGCCGAGGCGGGTCCGGAGATCAGCTCCAGCCATCCGCAGCCGGGCCGCCCCTCCGGGGCCCGCCCCTGGGGCGAGATCGTCGCCCGCACCTTCCGCATGAAAGGATGACCTCATGACCACGCTCGTCGAAGGCAAGCACGCCGGCGGCTTCCTCGTCTGGGAGGTTCTCCGCGACTACACCCGCGAAACCGTCACCATCGCCTCGGGCGCGGGCAAGCTCGCGCCCGGCACGGTGCTCGGCAAGATCACCACGGGCGGCAAGTACACTGTGCTGACGCCGGGTGCCTCGAACGGCAGCCAGAACGCCGCTGGGCTACTTTGGGGCACGGCCGACGCCACCGATGCCGATGCCGCCGGCGTCGTGTTGGTGCGCGGGCCGGCCATCGTGAACCGCCACGAGATCACCTGGCCGGAAAGCGCCACCGAGGCGCAGATCGCCACCGCCACCGCGGCACTCACCGCACTCGGCATCCTCGTACGCTGACGCGCGCGCCCAGCTGACTCCCATCCTGAACCGGAGGCATCCGCTTATGGCCACCATGGACATCTTCGAAGGCGATGCCTTCACCATCATCGAGCTCACTCGCGCGCTCGAGAACATCCCGTTCAAGCCGGCGCTGCTCTCGGGCTCGGCGCTCTTCTCGCCGCGCGGCGTGCGCTCGCGCACCGTCGTGATCGAGAGCCGCGACGGCACGCTGTCGCTGATCCCGTTCTCCGAGCGCGGCTCGGCCTACGAGAGCCAAGTGCCCGACCGGCGCGAGATGCGCGCCTTCGTCTGCCGCCAGTTCAAGAAGCAGGACGTGCTCTGGGCCTCGGAGATCCAGTCGGTGCGCGACTTCGGCTCCGAGAGCGCCACCCAGCAGGTGCAGACTGAGGTGGCGCACAAGCTCCGCAAGCTGCGCCAGGACGCGGAGGCCACCTTCGAGTACCACCTCCTGAACGGCATCCAGGGGATCGTGAAGGACCCCAAGGACCATGCCACGGTGGTAAACTACTTCACCGAGTTCGGCATCGCGCCGGCGGCCGAGATCGACTTCGACCTCGACAACCAGAGCCCGGCCTCGGGTGCGCTCCGCAAGCGCTGCCAGGCGCTGATCGAGGATGTCGAGGCCTCGATGGGCGGCCTCGCAGCCGGCGCAGTGCAGGTGCGCGCCGAGTGCGGCTCGGCCTTCTTCGCCGACCTCGTCGCCCACAAGGAGGTCCGCGAGACCTACCTCAACACTGCGGCCGCCGCGGATCTGCGCGGGCGAGTGGCCGACGAGGTCAGCTTCGGGGGCATCACCTTCCGGCGCTACCGCGGCGGCGCCGGCTTCGGCGTGCCGACGGACAAGGCGTACTTCTACCCCGAGGGGATCGAGGGGCTCTTCGAGATCTACTACGCCCCAGCCGACACCTTCGAGACGGTCAACACCCTTGGCCTGCCGCTCTACGCCCGCACCATCCCTGACCGGGACCGCGACGAATGGGTGCGGCTCGAGATCGAGTCGAACCCGCTGCCGATCTGCACCCGGCCGCAGGTGCTGCGCTCGGCGCGGCGGACGTGACCAGCGCCTTCGTTCCGGCGATCGACGCGCTCTTCGCCGACCCGCACATCGCGCGCGATGCCGTCTATGTGGCGGAGGGCGGCGGGCCGGTGCTGGTGCGGGTCGTCGTCCGGCGGGCCGATGCGGTCACCGACTTCGGCGACGCGCGGCTCTGGTCGGAGACGACCCGGCTCGACCTGCGCGTCGCCGAGGTGCCGAACCCGCGCCCCGGCGACCGAATCGAGATCGACGGCAACGCCTTCCTCATCCAGGGCGAGCCGGTGCGCGACCGCGAGCGGCTCGTCTGGACGGTGGACCTCAGGCCGACTTGATCATGAAGCTCAAGCTCGACATCAGCCCGGACCTCGCTGCGATGATGGCGGCTAAGATCGCCGCCGGCGAGCGGGCGGTGACGGCGGCGGTGCGCGAGGCCGGCACCAGCCTCAAGACCGCCTGGCGCGGCCAGATCACCGGCGCGGGGCTGGGGCAGCGGCTGGCGAACACGATCCGCTCGGAGCAGTTCCCGACGAGGAAGGCTAGTCTCAATGCCGCCGCACTGGTCTGGTCGAAGGCGCCCGTCATCATCGGCGCGCACGACACGGCCCCGCTGATCCGCTCGCGGAGCGGCTTCTGGCTCGCCATCCCGACGGAGGCGGCGGGCAAGTCCCTGCGCGGCGGCCGGATCAGCCCGCGCGAGTGGGAGCGCCGCACGGGCCTGCGGCTGCGGTTCGTCTACCGCCGGATCGGCCCGAGCCTGCTGGTCGCCGAAGCCCGGCTGAACACCCGCGGCCGCGCGGTGGCCTCGCGCTCCAAGACCGGCCGCGGCGTCGCCACCGTGCCGATCTTTCTGCTCGTGCCACAGGTGAAGCTGCCGAAGCGACTCGACCTCGCGCGGGACGCCGAGCAGGCGCATGACACAGTGCCGGGTCTGATTGTGGCGAACTGGATCGAGGGGAAAGTCTAGCAGACACTTCCCGGGTCAGGCCTCACGAGGCTGCGGCACTGCCCGGCTCGGCGACAGAGCCTCGATGATTCGGCAGTCGTTCATCGACCCGCCCCCGCACTGCCGGATGAGGCTGTCCAGTTCGCGCCGCAGGGCCGCGAGATCAGCGATCTTGGCGTCAACCTCGTCAAGATGCGCGCGCGCGATGGCATCCACCTCCGCACAGGGTCGCTGCCTGTCGTCCGAGAGCGCAAGCAGCTGGCGTACCTGATCAAGCGAGAACCCGAGGGACCGCGCACGACGGATGAAGCTCAACCGATCCAGATGAGCCCGAGAGTACGCACGATAGTTTCCGGAAGTGCGTGCAGGCTCGGGCAGCAAATCGACCCGCTCGTAGTAGCGGATCGTCTCGGCCTTGGTTTCGGTGGCCCGGGCGAGCTGGCCGATCGAAAACGTCTCGCGCATGGCCTTGACCCTCTAGTTGCTACAGGGTGTACATAGAATGCCACCTGGGCGCCTTCGAGAGGAAGCGATGGCATTGGTGGCGATCCTGCAGGAGATTCTGAGCGTCGGGCTGGCCGCGGCGCCGTGGCTCCTGCTTGGGCTGATTTTGGCCGGATTGATCAAGGCCTTCATGCCGGAGGCCGTTCTGGAGCGCTGGATCGGCGGCAACGGGATCGGCGCGATCAGTCGGGCCGCGGTCGTCGGGGCACCGCTGCCGCTGTGCTCGTGCGGCGCCATTCCGACCGGAGTGGCGCTTCACCGCAGCGGTGTCGGGCGCGGTCCGACAACGGCATTCATGGTCGCCACGCCCGGGATCGGCGCCGACTCGGTCGCGATCACCTATGCCCTGCTCGGGCCGGTGATGATGGTGGCCCGCGTCCTTGGCGCTCTGGTGGCAGCGGTCGCCACCGGGCAACTGGTAGCAGGGAGCAGGGATCCGGCGGCCGATATGGAATTGAACCGAACCGGGACGGCATCAGGGTGCTCGTCCACGAGCTGCATGACGTCCTGCAGCCGCGGTGACCCGCAAGTCGCTGTGGCGCCGAGCATCAGCGAGCGGGTCAAGGTGGGCCTGTCCTATGCCTTCAACGACCTCTTCGACGACATCGGCGGCTGGATGCTCGCCGGGCTGGTCCTGGCCGGTGTCGTCGCCTGGGCGGTGCCGCCGCAGGCCTTCGCCGCTTTCGCCACCGGCATCCCAGCGATGCTGCTCATGGCAGTGATCGGCATCCCCATCTACATCTGTGCGACAGCCGCCACGCCGATCGCCGTGGCAATGATGATCGCGGGCGCGTCGCCCGGTACGGTTCTGGTATTCCTGCTTGCGGGACCGATCACCAGCATGGCGACGCTGGCGGTGCTTCGCCAGGAGATGGGCACGGGTGCGCTCGCCCGCTACCTTGTCGGTATCATCGGGACGACGGTGCTGTTCGGACTTCTCGTCGACGGGGTCGTTGCCTGGACAGGGGTCGATGTCGTCGCGACGATGGGCGCCGGTCAGGATTTGCTGCCCGACCCGATCGAGTGGATGGCCCTTGTGGTACTCCTTCTTCTCGGCGTTCGACCAGTCCGTCAGACCCTCTTCCGCGCCGCCCACGCGAACGGATAGTGCCGCGACTACGATGGTCACCACCCGCGAAACGATACTCGCCGCGCTGCACGCCGCGCTCCTTCAGAGCCAGCCGGCGCCGGTCCTCCGCGGCGAGGTCCTACCGGAGCGCGTGCCAGCCGCTGGCCTCCTGATCCTCCGCGACGGCGACCCGGGGGAGCCGGCGGTGACGCTTTCCCCGATCTGCTATCACTACCAGCACAGGGCAGAGCTGGAGGCTGTCGTGCAGGCCGGCACCGGCCGGGACGAGGCTTTCGCCGCGCTCTCGGCCAACGTTGGCGCGGCTCTCTCCGCCGACCGCACGCTCGGCGGCCTCTGCGACTGGCTCGAGGCGGAGGCGCCGCGGCCGGTGGACCTGCCGGTCGAGGGCGCGGCCAGCCTGAAGGCGGCCGTGATCCCGATCGTGCTGCACTACTCGGCGGCCGACCCTCTCGCCTGAACCCCTCTACTGTAGGAGACCACCATGCCACGCGCCCAGGGGGCGCGGGCGCAGATGGCGCTCGCGTTCGAGACGACCTATGGCCTGGCACCGGCCGGCGGCTACACGCGGATGCCGTTCGCGAGCACGACGCTCGGCTCGGAGCAGCCGCTCCTGAACTCGGAGCTTCTCGGTTACGGCCGCGACCCGCTCGCGCCGATCAAGGACGCGGTGACGGCGGACGGCGACGTCGTCGTACCGCTCGACGCGAATGCCTTCGGCTTCTGGCTGAAGGCGGCGTTCGGCGAGCCGACCACCACCGGCAGCGGGCCCTGGACCCATGAGTTCCGCTCCGGCAGCTGGACGCTGCCCAGCCTCGCCATCGAGACCGGCATGCCGGAGGTGCCGCGCTACGCCATGTATTCCGGCTGCGTGCTCGACCAGCTCAGCTGGCAGATGCAGCGGGCGGGGCTGCTGACGGCAACCGCTCGGCTGGTGGCGCAGGGCGAGGCCGTGGCCTCCACCAGCGGCGCCGGCACGCCCGCAGTGATCGAGCTGAAGCGCTTCGGCCACTTCAACGGCGCGATCAGCCGGAACGGCGCGCCGCTCGGCAACATCGTCTCGGCTGAGATCACCTACGCCAACAACCTCGACCGGATCGAGACCATCCGCGCCGATGGCCGCATCGACGGCGCGGATCCGTCGATCGCGGCGCTCACCGGCCGGATCGAGGTGCGCTTCGCCGATCAGACGCTGGTGACGCAGGCGACCAGCGGCGAAGCCTGCGAGCTCGCCTTCGGCTACGCGCTGCCATCCGGCGAGAGCCTCACCCTCACCGCGCACGCTGTCTACCTGCCGCGGCCGCGGATCGAGATCGCCGGCCCGCAGGGCGTGCAGGCGACCTTCGACTGGCAGGCCGCGCGCGACGGCACGCTCGGCCGCATGTGCACAGTCACGCTCGTCAACGACATCGGAGGATATTGATCATGCTGCGACTGAACCTCGCCCGCGAGCCGTACTGGCTCGACCTCGGCCATGGCGTGCGGCTGCATGTCGAGCCGCTGACAACGGCGCTGATGATGGCCGCACGCGCCGATCCCGCGGTCGAGGCGCTGCCCGAGACCGCCGGCCAGGACCAGCTGGCGCTGGCAATGGCGCAGGCGGTGGCGCGGCGGGCGGTGCTGGACTGGGAGGGCGTCGGCGATGCGGAGGGCAACCCGCTGCCGGTGACACCGGAAGGCGCGACGGCGCTCCTCGAGGTCTGGCCGATCTTCGAGGCGTTCCAGCTCGCCTACGTCGCGAAGGGCCTGGTGCTGGACCAGGAAAAAAACGTCTCCGCGCCCTCGCCGAGTGGCACTTCGGCGGGGGCGACCGCTACTGCGAAGCCTGTCCGACGTCGTGCCCGGACTGCCCGAGCCGGCTGAACCGGCCGCTCACGAAGGAGGGCTGGCAGGTCTGGGACCTCGCGCTGCGTCTCGGCGGCCAGCTGCGGGCGATCCCCGGCGCCATCCTCGGCTGGGACATGAATGCGGCGCTCGCCCTCGCCGATGCGCTGGGGGCGGACCTGGCCGCCGCGGCTGAGCTCCTGCCAGCCATCGAGGCGGTGATGGTCCGCAAGCTCAGCGAGCAGCTGGCGGCTGACGGCGGCCCGGGCTTCAGGCCCTGATCTTCTCGATCAGCGTGACGCCGGCCAGCCCCTCGAAATGCGCGTCGCAGGTGAGCAACGCCGCGCCCTGCGCGCGGGCGGTCGCGAAGATGATGGCGTCTGCGGTCGCAAGCCTGTGCTCCCGGCAGGCCTCCGCCGCCGCGAGCGCGATCTCGGTGTCGAGCGGGACGACGCTGCAGACCTGCGTGAAGGCGATCACCTGATCGGCCTTGTCCTCGCCGACCTCGCGGATCAGCCACTTCGCCAGCTCCAGCTGGACCATGGTCGGAACGAGCCACGCGGCCTGTTCGGGCAGATGCTCGGCCAGCGTCTCGCCGGTCGGCGATCCGATCAGCCATTCGATCCAGGCCGACGTGTCGACGAGGATCATCAGAACCGGTCCGCGCGGTCGCGATAATCGGCGGCGGACGCGCCGCGCGCGATGCCCCTCAGCGCCTCCAGCTTCGGGACCGGGACGAGCAGGACGCCCGTGCCCTTCGGGATGAAGGCGAAGGTCAGCCCGGCCTCCCAGTTCTGCGCGGCCCGGATCGCCTTGGGGATCACGATCTGAAACTTCGAGGACAGGGTTGCGGTCTCGGCCATTGTCATACCCTCACCTGATCGTTGGCGTTGACGTAAGACGTTCATGTGTCGAAAGCAAGGTTGCTGATCCATGGCTGAAAAGCGTGTGAGCGTTCGCCTCGCCGCCACCGGCGGCCGCCAGGTCAAGGCCGAGCTAGAGGGCGTCGGCGACGCCGGCAAGCGCGGCTTCGGCCGGCTCAGCCGCGAGATGGACGAGGCGAACCGCCGGCTCGCCACCTTCGCCCGCCGGGCCAAGGTCGCCGTGGCCGCGGCTGCGAGCGCTCTGGTCGCCGCAGCGGGCGCGATGATCCGCTCCGGCCTGCAGGTCGTCGACGCCCAGGCGAAGCTCGCCGCCTCGCTCGCGACCACCACCGAGAGCGTCCAGGTCCTCGCCCGCGCGGGCGACCTCGCCGGCGTCTCGATGGGCGAGATCGAGCAGGCGACCATGCAGCTGACGCGCCGGCTGGCGCAAGCGGCGCAGGGCACGGGTCCGGCGGTCGAGGCGCTGCAGCGGCTCAACCTGACGGCCGACGAGCTCCGCCGCCTGCCGCTCGACCAGCGCATTGCAGCGATCCAGGACGCGCTGGCTGCTTACGTGCCGGAGGCGCAGCGCGCGGCCGTTGCCTCCAAGTTCTTCGGCGACCGGGCCGCGCTCGTCTTCAGCCGCATCGACACCGCGACCCTCCGCCAGGCGGCAGAGGACGTCCGCGACTTCGGCGTCGCCGTCTCCGAACAGGACGCGCGGCAGATCGAGCGCACCAACGACGCGCTGTCGCGGCTGGGTCTGATCTGGCGAGGGCTCGCCAACCAGCTGGCCGTGGCCGCGGCGCCGGCCCTCGAGGCGGTGGCGAACGCAATGGCGGCGGTGGCGCGCACCACTGGACCGCTCGGCCAGGCGATCCGGCTGCTCTTCGAGAACATCGGCCGGCTCGCCGCGACTGCGACGGCGTTCGTCGGCCTCATGGCCGGACGCTGGGTGGCAGGACTGGTCGCAGCGGCCGTCTCGGTGCGGAGGCTCGCCACGGCGCTGGTGCTGCTGCGCGGCGCCATCATCCGCACCGGCATCGGCGCGCTGATCGTCGGCGCCGGCGAGCTCGTCTACCAGTTCGGCCGGCTCGTGCAGGGCGCCGGCGGCTTTGGCAACGCGCTTGAGCTGATGGGCAACGTCGCCCGCGCAGTGTGGGACGGGATCAAGACGACGACGTCGTCCTTTGTCGACAGCTTCCAGGCGCTGCGCTCGGACGTCGAGGCGATCTGGCTCCGGCTGATGCGCTTCCTCGCGGGCAAGTGGACGGACTTCCTCAGCCAGATCGCGCCCACCTTCAACCGCATCTCGGACGCGATCGGCGCCGGCTTCGAGATCGACGCGATCGGGACGCAGGCGTGGGTCTCGTCCTTCGACGCCGGCATCCTGAGGGCCGAGCGGGCGGCCGACGGCTTCCGCGCCAGCGCGTCTGCCAAGCTCTCCGGCGCCTTTGACGGCGTGCGGGAGGCGGTGGCGGCGCTCGGGGAGGCGCTCACGCGGAGTGGCGAGGAGAGCGAGAACGCGCTCACGAGCGCAGGCGAAGTGGCCGATGACTTCGCGGACGCTCTCGATGCCGCCGGGGCTGCCGCTCGCGGTGCCGGTGGCGCCGCCCGCGCCGCTGGAGCGGAGGCAGCGGCCGCCGTCGAGGAGATGGCCGAAGCAGCCGAGGAGGCCGTCACCGGCTGGCAGGCGGTGACGGCGGCGCTGGCGGAGTATGCCGGGAAGGCGCGGGAGATCGGCGGCGACATCGGCCAGGCGCTGGTCAGTGCCTTCGGGAGCGCCGAGAACGCCGTCGCCGACTTCGTGAAGAGCGGCAAGCTCGGCATCCGCGACCTCGTCACCTCGACCATCGCCGACCTCGCGCGGCTCGGCGCCCGCCGCTTCCTGCTCGGCCCGCTCGCGGGCGCGCTCTCCGGTGTCCTCGGCGGCGCCGGCGGCGTCTCCGCCAGCGTCTCCGCCAGCGTGCTGCACGCTGGTGGCGTGGTCGGCTCGCCGGCACCGCAGCGGCTTGTGCCGGCCCTGGCTTTCGCCGGCGCGCCGCGGCTGCACGACGGTGGCTGGCCGGGGCTGCGGCCGGACGAGGTGCCGGCGATCCTGCAGCGCGGCGAGCGGGTGCTGAGCCGGGCGGAGGCGCGAAGCTACGGCGCCGCCGGCAACGTGACGGTGCACATCCACGCCCGGGATGCCGAGAGCTTCCGGCAGTCGCGGACGCAGGTGGCAGCCGACATCGCGCGGGCGGTGTCGCTGGGGCGCAGGGGGCTCTGATGGCGTTCCACGAGGTCCGGTTCCCGCACACCATCAGCCGCGGCGCCCGCGGCGGGCCGGAGCGGCGCACCCAGATCGTCGAGCTCGCCTCCGGCGACGAGGAGCGCAACGCTGCTTGGGCCAACTCCCGGCGGCGCTACGACGTCTCCTACGGCATCCGCCGTGCCGACGATCTCGCGGCGGTGGTCGCCTTCTTCGAGGCCCGCAACGGCCGGCTCTACGGCTTCAGGTTCAAGGACTGGAGCGACTACAGGTCCGGCCTGCCGTCGAACGTGCCGTCGCCGCTCGACCAGACGATCGGAACCGGGGACGGGACGACGACCGCGTTCCAGCTCGTCAAGCACTACACCTCCGGCGGGCAGGGTTGGACCCGCACCATCACCAAGCCGGTCGCCGGGAGCGTGCGGGTGGCGCTCGGCGGCGTGGAGCAGGCCTCGGGCTGGTCCGTCGACACAAGCACCGGCCTCGTCACCTTCGCTGCGCCGCCCGGCGCCGGCGTCGCCGTTACCGCCGGCTTCGAGTTCGACGTGCCGGTCCGCTTCGACAGCGACACGCTCGACGTGACGCTCGACATCGAGCGGCTCGGCTCGATCACCTCCATCCCGCTCGTGGAGCTTCGTCGATGAACGATAACACCAGCTTTGTCGTCGTTGTCCTCCGCGAGCTCGCGGCCTCGGCGGCCGTCATCCTCGCCGCCTGGGGTGCGCTCGGCGGCGCCACCAACGCGCTGACCACGAAGATGCGCCTGCGCGACGCGATCCGGCACATCCTGCTCGGCGGGATCATCGCTGCCGGCATGGGCAGCCTCTCGATGGCGCTCGTCGCCCGCTGGCTCGACCTGCCGCCGGAGGCCGTAGCGGCAGGCAGCGCCGCGGGATCGGCCGCCTACCTCGTCGGCGTCTTCGGGCCGGCCTTCATTGAAGCAGCACTCGCCCGGATCCGGAGCGGCAGAGGTTCCTCGGGAGGCAGCGGCCATGCATGATCTGCTCCGGCTCGTCGCCCGCCTGCGCTGCTCCACCACCGACCCCTGCAGGGCGTTCCGCCACCGCCTGCGGGTCGGCCTCCTCGTGGCCGTGCTCATCCTGCTCGTCTCCATC
>CAZNSP010000031.1:0-39347 GCA_964575795.1 uncultured Rhodobacterales bacterium | reverse complement strand
GAGGGTGAATCACGCCAAACCGCTCAATGCGAGGACTTTTTCAGCAGCCTGCTAAAGCAAGCCACAGCTGCGACATCTACGTAGGGCTAATCGCGAGTTCGCCACCTCGCGCAGGGCCTGTTGCGACGCGCGCGGCGCAAGCGGCCCCCGGTTCCGGCCGGCGGCGGAATGCGCTAGAGGGAACACACGCGGCGGGGTTGGCGGCGCGGGTGAGGCGGTGACATGATCCTGGTGCTGCGGAATTCCTGGGCGCTCCTGCTCGGCATGATGCTCCTGCTGATCGGCAACGGGTTGCAGGGCACGCTGCTCGGCGTGCGCGGGGCGATCGAGGGGTTCGATGCCGCGACCATGTCGCTGGTGATGAGCGCCTATTACCTCGGCTTTCTCGCCGGCTCGCGCCGGGTGGCGGTGATGATCCGGCAGGTGGGGCATGTGCGGGTGTTCGCCGCGCTCGCCTCGCTGATCTCGGCGGCCTTCATCATGTATGCCGCGGCGCCGAGCGCGGTGTTGTGGGTGGCGATGCGGCTGCTCGTGGGGTTCTGCTTCGCCGGCGTCTACGTGGTGGCCGAGAGCTGGCTGAACGAGGCGGCGACGAACGAGACGCGGGGACAGGCGCTGTCGCTCTACATGATCGTGCAGATGGTGGGGATCATCTCGGCGCAGGGGCTGCTGACCTTCGCGGATGCATCGGGCTACACGCTCTTCATCGTGATGAGCGTGCTGGTGTCGGTGTCGTTCGCGCCGATCCTGCTGACGGTGAGTGCCGCGCCGGCCTACCAGACGACGAAGCCGATGACGCTGCGCCAGCTCTTCGGGATCTCGCCGCTCGGCTGCGTGGGGACGTTCCTGCTGGGCGGCGTGTTCGCCGGGATCTTCGGGATGGCCTCGGTCTTCGGGACGGAGAAGGGGCTGAGCGTGAGCCAGATCGCGCTCTTCGTGGCGTCGATCTATACCGGGGGGCTGTTGTTCCAGTTCCCGATCGGCTGGATCTCGGACCGGATGGACCGGCGCAAGCTGATCATGGTGCTGACCGCCTTCGGGGCGGTGGTGACGCTGGTCGGCACGTTCTTCGCCGCGAGCGTGCCTGTGGTGATGGTGCTGGGCTTCCTGATCGGGGGGGTGGCGAACCCGCTCTATTCGCTGCTGATCGCCTATACCAACGACTTTCTGGAGCATTCCGACATGGCGGCGGCCTCGGGGGGATTGCTGTTCATCAACGGGCTCGGGGCGATCACCGGGCCGCTCCTGATCGGCTGGCTGATGACGCGGTTCGGGGCGGATGCGTTCTTCGTCTTCGTGGGCACGCTGCTGGGGCTGATCGCGCTCTATGCGGTCTGGCGGATGGGGCGGCGGCCGGCGCCCTCGGTCGAGGCGACGTCCTCCTATGCGCCGGTGCTGCCGCAGGCCTCGCCCGTGGCGCTGGAGGTGGCGCAGGAGGTGGCGATCGGGCGGGCGGTCGAGGCGGCGCAGGCGGCGGATGAGGCGGCGCAGGCGGCGGATGCCGGGACGGAGCCGGGCGCGCGCGGCTGATCTTTTCTTTCGCGACGGGCTGGGCGAGACTTGCGGCGAACGGGAGGGCGGTCGATGGATGCGCGCGTGGAGGAGATCCTCGGCTTCTGGTTCGACGAGGTCGGGCCGGCGGGGTGGTACGCAGTGGACGAGGGGCTGGACGCGACGATCCGCGAGCGGTTCCTGGGCCTGTGGGAGGTGGCGGGGCGCGGCGGTCTGGCCGGCTGGCGGACCGACCCGTGCGGCGTGCTGGCGCTTCTGGTGGTGATCGACCAGTTCCCGCGCAACATGTTCCGCGGCGACCCGCGGTCCTTCGCGACGGATGCGATGGCGCGGGCCGTGGCCAAGGACGCGATCGCCCGCGGACGGGATGCGGGGTTTGCCGACGACCAGCGCCAGGTGTTCCGCCTGCCGCTGATGCATTCGGAATTCGTGGCCGACCAGGAGCAGGGGGTGCGCCGCTGCCTGATCGACGGGGCGAGCCCGGACTACCTGCTGCACGCCCGCGCGCATCGCGAGGTCATCCGCCGCTTCGGGCGGTTTCCGTTCCGCAATGCCGCGCTCGGGCGGCGGACCACGGCGGCCGAGGCGGAATGGCTGGAGGCGGGTGCCTATGCCGCAACGGTCGCGGCGCTGGAACGGGACGCGGCCGAACAGGGGGCATGACGGTCCCGGGCGAATCGTTTAAAGGCGAACCAACAACGACCTGAGGAGGGTGGAATGGCTGGCGGCAGTTTCGACGTGGTGGTGATCGGGGCGGGACCGGGCGGATACGTGGCGGCGATCCGCGCGGCCCAGCTCGGCAAGAAGGTCGCCGTCGTCGAACGCGAGCATCTCGGCGGGATCTGCCTGAACTGGGGCTGCATCCCGACGAAGGCGTTGCTGCGCAGCTCGGAGGTCTTTCACCTGATGCACCGGGCCAAGGAGTTCGGGCTGAAGGCCGAGGGCATCGGCTATGACATCGACGCGGTGGTCAAACGCTCGCGCGGGGTGGCGAAGCAGCTGTCGGGCGGGGTGGGGCACCTGCTGAAGAAGAACAAGGTGACCGTGGTGATGGGCGAGGCCACGATCCCCGCGAAGGGCAAGGTCAGCGTCAAGACCGACAAGGGCACCGAGGAGCTGACGGCGGGCGCGATCATCCTCGCCACGGGTGCGCGGGCGCGCGAGCTGCCGGGGCTCGAGGCGGACGGCAAGCGGGTCTGGAACTACAAGCACGCGCTGATGCCGCCGCACATGCCATCGAGGCTGCTCGTCATCGGCTCGGGCGCGATCGGGATCGAGTTCGCGAGCTTCTACAACACGCTCGGCGCGGAGACGACGGTGGTCGAGGTGCTGGACCGCATCCTGCCGGTGGAGGATGCCGAGATCTCGGCCTTCGCGAAGAAGCAGTTCGTCAAGCAGGGCATGAAGATCCTGGAAAAGGCCACGGTGAAGAAGCTCGACCGCGGCGCGGACAAGGTGGTCGCGACCATCGAGGCGGGCGGCAAGACCGAGACGCAGGAATTCGACACGGTGATCTCGGCGGTCGGCATCGTCGGCAATGTCGAGGGGCTGGGGCTGGAGGCGCTCGGCGTGAAGATCGACCGCACCCATGTGGTGACGGACGAATACTGCCGGACGGGCGTGGACGGGCTTTATGCCATCGGCGACATCGCGGGCGCGCCGTGGCTGGCGCACAAGGCGAGCCACGAGGGGGTGATGGTCGCCGAACTGATCGCCGGCCAGCATCCGCATCCGGTGAAGCCCGAGGCGATCGCCGGCTGCACCTATTGCCATCCGCAGGTGGCGAGCTTGGGGCTGACCGAGGCGAAGGCGAAGGAGCGCGGCCACGAGGTCAAGGTCGGCCGGTTCCCCTTCATCGGCAACGGCAAGGCGATCGCGCTGGGCGAGCCGGAGGGCATGGTCAAGACGGTGTTCGACGCGAAGACGGGCGAACTGCTCGGCGCGCATATGGTCGGCGCGGAGGTGACCGAGCTGATCCAGGGCTATGTGGTCGGGCGCACGCTGGAGACCACCGAGGCGGAGCTGATGCACACGGTCTTCCCGCATCCGACGCTGAGCGAGATGATGCACGAGGCGGTGCTCGACGCCTACGGGCGGGCGATCCACTTCTGAGGCGCGCCGCCGGTCAGACGTAGCCGAGCATCCGGCCGCAGAAGAGCACCGCGATCCAGAGGCCGAGGGAGGCGGCGCCGGCGAGGCGTTGGTGCAGCGGTGGGGCGGTCAGGATGCCGGGGCCGCCGTGGAAGGCGACGTTGACGAGGGCCGCGGCGACCAGCGCCAGCTTGAACCAGAAGAGCCGGGTTGCGGCGTATTCGGTGGCGCCGGTCGCGAAGAGGAGCGCCCCGGTGGCAAGCGCGAGGACGAGGCCGGTGGCCGCGACCGGGCGGACGACCGCCGCGACGCTGGCGAGGGGGACGCGGCGCCAGAGGCCGATGAGGCGCAGGTCGAGGGGGGTGACCGCGCCGATCAGCAGCGCGATGCCGAGGACGTGGCCCGCGTTGACCAGCGGATAGGTCCAGCGCGAGCCGCGGAGATGGGTGGCGATCTGCGTCGCCTCGAGCGCGGCGAAGACTTCGGCCAAGTCAGCTTCGGGCGGGGTAGAGGTTGTAGCGCATCCCGCCGAGGATCACGCGCTCGGCCTTCATCACGCGCTGGTCGGGATCGGCGGAGCGGTGGCCTTCGAGGGTGATCTCGGCCCCCGGCACGATCAGCGCCTCGTCGAGCCCGGCCCCGGCATGGCGCCAGGGCTGGCCGAGCTCGGCGGTCCAGAGCGCGCCTTCGGCGGTCTCGACCTCGATCAGCCCGTGCGGATTGCCGAGGCGCACGGAGCGGATCACGCCGGTCAGGGTGAATTCCTCGTCCGCAGCCCAGCGCCAGCCGTGATGGGCGAGGGCGGCGGCGGGAATGAGGGCCGCGGCGGCGGCGAGGAACGCGCGGCGGTGAAGCATGGGTCCGGTCCTTTCTCTGCTGGGCGAAAGGATAGCACCGGAGACGGGGCCCGCCCATGCCGGGGGGCCGCACGCGGGATCACCTGGGCGTGAGGGGCATGAAAAAGGGGCGCCCGGAGGCGCCCCTTCGGGGTCCTGGAGCCGGCCTTATTCGGCGGCGATGGCGAGCGGCTCGGCCATCAGGTCGAAGCGGTCGGCGTTCATCACCTTGGTCCAGGCCGCGACGAAGTCGTGGACGAACTTCCCGCCGGCGTCGTCGCTGGCATAGACCTCGGACAGCGCGCGGAGCTGCGAGTTCGAGCCGAAGACGAGATCGACCCGGGTCGCGGTCCAGCGCGGCTCGCCCGTTTCCCGGTCGCGGCCGGTGAAGAGCTCCTCGGCCTCGGAGGTCGGCGCCCATGCCGTGCCCATGTCGAGAAGGTTCACGAAGAAGTCGGTCGTGAGCGTCTCGGGGCGGTCGGTGAGGACGCCGTGCGGCGAGCCGCCGTGGTTGGCGCCGAGCACCCGCAGGCCGCCGACGAGCACGGTCATCTCGGGCGCGGTGAGGGTGAGAAGCTGGGCCTTGTCGACGAGCAGCGCCTCGGCGGGCAGGGTGTAGCGGCCCTTGAGGTAGTTGCGGAACCCGTCGGCGATCGGTTCGAGCAGGTTGAAGGACTCGATGTCGGTCTGGTCCTGCGTCGCGTCGGTGCGGCCCGGCGTGAAGGGGACCTTCACGTCATGGCCGGCCTTGCGGGCCGCCGCCTCGACCGCGGCGTTGCCGGCGAGCACGATCAGGTCGGCGAGCGAGACCTTCTTGCCGCCGCTGGCGGAGGCGTCGAAGGCCTGCCGGATTTCCTCGAGCCGGTCGAGGACGCGGGCGAGGGTCTCGGGCTCGTTCGCGGCCCAGTCCTTCTGCGGGGCGAGCCGGATGCGCGCGCCGTTCGCGCCGCCGCGCTTGTCCGAGCCGCGGAAGGTCGAGGCCGAGGCCCAGGCGGTGCGGACGAGGTCCGAGATCGACAGGCCCGAGGCGAGGATCTGCGCCTTGAGCGCGGCCTCGTCGCCCGCGTCGATCAGCGCATGGTCGACCGGGGGCAGCGGGTCCTGCCAGATCAGGTCCTCGGCCGGGACCTCCGGGCCGAGGTAGCGCGACTTCGGCCCCATGTCGCGATGGGTGAGCTTGAACCAGGCCCGCGCGAAGGCATCGGCGAATTCGTCGGGGTTCTCATAGAAGCGGCGCGAGATCGGCTCGTAGATCGGGTCCATGCGGAGCGCGATGTCGGTGGTCAGCATCGTCGGCGCCCGGCGCTTGGTCTTGTCGAAGGGGTCGGGGATGGTGTTCGCCCCCGCGCCGCCCTTGGTCGTCCACTGGTGCGCGCCGGCCGGGCTCTTCGTCAGTTCCCATTCGTAGCCGAAGAGGTTCCAGAAGAAGTTGTTGCTCCAGCGGGTCGGCGTGGAGGTCCAGATCACCTCGAGCCCCGAGGTGATCGCGTCGCCCGCCTTGCCCGAGCCGTGACGGCTGGTCCAGCCGAGGCCCATCTCGTGCAGCGGTGCGGCCTCGGGCTCGGGGCCGATCAGTGCGGCGTCGCCGGCGCCGTGGGTCTTGCCGAAGGTGTGGCCGCCGGCGATCAGCGCGACGGTTTCCTCGTCGTTCATGCCCATGCGCGCGAAGGTCTCGCGGATGTCGCGGGCCGCGGCGAGCGGGTCGGGGTTGCCGTCCGGCCCCTCGGGGTTGACGTAGATCAGGCCCATCTGCACCGCGGCGAGCGGGTTCTCGAGCTCGCGGTCACCGGAATAGCGGCTGTTCGGCTTGTCGCTGGTGGCGAGCCATTCGGTCTCGCTGCCCCAGTAGATGTCCTCCTCCGGCTCCCAGGTGTCGGCGCGGCCGCCGCCGAAGCCGAAGGTCTTGAAGCCCATGGTCTCGAGCGCGACGTTGCCGGTCAGGATCATCAGGTCGGCCCAGGAGATCCGGTTGCCGTACTTCTTCTTGATCGGCCAGAGCAGGCGGCGGGCCTTGTCGAGGTTGACGTTGTCGGGCCAGGAGTTGAGGGGCGCGAAACGTTGCTGGCCGGTGCCGGCGCCGCCGCGGCCGTCACCGGAGCGGTAGGTGCCGGCGCTGTGCCAGGCCATGCGGACGAAGAGGGGGCCGTAGTGGCCGTAATCGGCGGGCCACCAGTCCTGGCTGTCGGTCATCAGCGCGGCGAGGTCGGCCTTGAGCGCGGCGTAGTCCAGTTTCGCGAACTCGCGGGCATAATCGAAGTCCCGGTCCATCGGGTTCGACAGGGCCGAGTTCTGGTGCAGCATCCGGAGGTTCAGCTGGTTCGGCCACCAGTCGCGGTTGGAGCGGATCGATTCGCTCACCGCGCCGCCCGACCCGTGTCCGAACGGGCATTCGCCGCCCTTGTCTGCAATTGCGTCCATGGTTTCGCTCCCTCTTCAAAACGCCGTAAGCCCCGGATCGCCCGTCCCGCGGAGGGAGGTGCTCGGGGAGTTCCCCTGACGGGTGAAGGTCTTGTAGACCCCGGGTTGGCGCTGGCGTCGCCGCCCTCGGCCCGTCCGATCATGCTGTAACGCGCGAACGATACGTTAATGGCGTGATAAGCGCAAATTGCATTTCCTGCTGAACGTGATAATCAGAGATTATGGAGATCACCCTGCGGCAACTGAGATACCTGGTCGCGCTGGCCGAGGAGGGGCATTTCGGCCGGGCGGCGGCGAAGGCGCATGTCAGCCAGCCGGCGCTGTCGGTGCAGATCCGGGCGCTGGAGCAGACGCTGGGGGTGCAGCTGGTCGAGCGCGGCGGGCGCGAGACGGTGGTGACGCCGGTCGGCCGCGAGATGGTGCGGCGGGCGCGGCGGATCATGGCGGAGCTGGGCGAGATGACCGAGGCCGCGCGCTGGCAGCGCGGGCTCGACGGGCGGCTGCGCCTCGGCGTGATCCCGACGGTGGCGCCCTATCTGCTGCCGGCGGTGCTGCCGCTCCTGCGCGGGCGGAACATCGCGCTCGATCTCGGCATCCGCGAGGCGCAGACCCACGCGCTGGTCGAGGAGCTGCAGCGGGGCGAGCTCGACGCGGCGGTGATCGCGGTGCCGGCGGGCGGTTCCGATCTGGTGGCGGTGCCGCTCTTCGAGGACCGGTTCCTGCTGGCGGGCTCGGCGCAGCAGATCGCGGCGCTGCGGGCGGCGCCGGTGCGGCCCGACCAGATGGAGCCCGACCGGCTGCTCCTGCTCGACGACGGGCACTGCCTGACCGACCAGGCGCTGGCGGTCTGCGGCATCGGGCGAGAGGAGACGCGGGTGGACCTGCGGGCCTCGAGCCTCGCCACGCTCTGCCGGCTGGTGGAGGAGGGATTCGGGCTGACCTTCGTGCCGGAGCTGGCGCTGCGGGCCGAGACGGCGGCGGCGCCGCGCATGGCGCTGATGCGCTTCGACGGGCCCGAGCCGCGGCGGACGATCGGCCTCGTGCGGCGCCGGACCTCGACGGACGACGGCTGGTTCGAGGAACTGGCCGGGATCTTGCGGGAGGCGGCGGGCGCGGAGATCGGGCATGCGGTGGCGGCAATCCCGCCATGCGGGCCCGAAAAACCGCAGGACAAGGCGGCGCGGCTCGGGTAGAACGCGCGCGAGGAGGGACCCATGGCCGACCGTGACCTGAGCGACCGTTCCCAGCGCCACCCCGAGAAGGCGCACCGACCCGACACGCCGATCCTGCGCAAGCCGGAGTGGATCCGGGTGAAGGCCCCGACATCGGAGGGCTATCGCAAGACCCGCGACATCCTGCGCGAGAACCGGCTGGTGACGGTCTGCGAGGAGGCGGGCTGCCCGAACGTGGGCGAGTGCTGGTCCCAGGGCCATGCGACCATGATGATCATGGGCGAGATCTGCACGCGCGGCTGCACCTTCTGCAACGTGGCGACGGGCCGGCCGGAGGCGCTGGACGTGTTCGAGCCGGGCCGGGTCGCGGTGGCGGTGGAGAAGCTGGGGCTGAACCACGTGGTGATCACCAGCGTCGACCGCGACGATCTGGAGGACGGGGGCGCCGAGCACATCGCCCAGACGATCCGGGCGGTGCGGCGGAAGAACCCCGAGACGACGATCGAGGTGCTGGTGCCGGACTTCCTGCGCTGCCCGCCGAGTGCGCTGGAGGCGGTGGTCGCGGCGAAGCCCGACGTCTTCAACCACAATCTCGAGACCGTGCCGGGGCTTTATCCGGAGGTGCGGCCGGGGGCGCGGTATTTCCATTCGCTGCGGCTGCTGCAGCGGGTGAAGGAGCTCGATCCCGCGATGTTCACCAAGTCGGGGATCATGGTGGGGCTGGGCGAGGACCGGCAGGCGGTGCTGCAGGTGATGGACGACCTGCGCTCGGCCGACGTGGATTTCCTGACGATCGGCCAGTACCTGCAGCCGACGCCGAAGCATCATGCGGTGGCGCGGTTCGTGACGCCCGAGGAATTCGCGGGCTACGAGAAGGCGGCCTATGGCAAGGGCTTCCTGATGGTCTCGGCGACGCCGCTGACGCGGTCGAGCTATCACGCGGGGGCGGATTTCGAGCGGCTGCGCGCGGCGCGGCTGGCGAAGCTCGGGCGGGGCTGAGGAAGGGCCGTTCGGGGCTACTTTCCGGGCCGGATCAGCGGATGTCCGGTGGACATCCGCCCGGGCCGGTCGCCCGGAGCAAGCTTGCGGAGGGCGAGGGGGGCAGGTGCGGCCTTCGTGATCGGCGCGCGCCTGACTGGCGGGCGCGGAATCGCGCCTGCCGGGGGCAGGCAGGCGCGGGCCGATCCGCCACGGGTCGGATCGGCCGGGACTGCGGCGGCGTAGCACTCGATGCGTGAGCGGGTCGATTGCGGTTTGATCCGCCTCACTCGAAGGTCAGCGTCAGCCCCTCGACCGGCAGGCCCGCGACGGTACTCGTCCAGGTCTCGCCGGGGCGGACGGGCATGGCGTCGGTGATCGTGCCGGTGGTGACGATCTCGCCCGCGGTGAGCGGCGGGCCGCCGTGGCGGGCGATCTCCTCGACGAGGAAGCGCAGCGCGCGGAGCGGGCCGCCGAGCACGTTGCCGGCATGGCCGGTGTCGTGGAGCGTGGCGCCGCAGCGCAGTTCCACGGTGAAATCGGTCAGCGCCTCGCCCCAGGTGCTGCGGTCGTCGTCCAGCACGTGGCGCGGCCCGATCAGGAGCGCCCCGTGCAGGCCGAAGGCGGCGGCGGTGTCGGGGGCGGTGAAGACCCAGCCGGGATAGACCGACTGCACGATCTCGAAGCCGTGCGCGACCCAGCCGACGCAGCCGAGGAGTGTGGCATCGGTCATTCCGGCGTCGGGCGCGGCGGCGAGGCCGAGGACGATCTCGGGCTCGATGCGCGGCTCGGGCAGGCCCGCGAGGGCGAAGCGGCCGCGGGCCTCCGGCAGGTCGTGCACGGTTTCGGCATAGACATGGCTCCACATCGGGCCGGCGACCCCGTAGCGGTCCCAGATGGTGGTGTTGGTGAAGCCGATCTTGCGGCCCACCGGGCGCTCGCCCCGGGCGATGCGGCGCTCGCGCACCCGGGCGGCGATGCCGTAGGCGGCGGGCAGGTCGAGCTCGGGGTGGTCGCGGCTGATCGGCGGGATCTGCCGGCCGGTGCCGAGGAGGTCGACGAGATCGGCGGCGAGACGGTCGAGGGTTTCGGGGGTCATCGGAGCGTCCCTCGGGGCTCAGCGCAGCCAGACGCGGGCATAGGGCGGCAGGAGGAGGTGGCCGTCCTCGAGCGTGACCTCGGCATCGGAGAGCGCGTCGTGCATCCGGGTCGCGCCCTGGGCGCGGAGCCAGTCGTGGCGCAGCGTGGTCCAGAACTCGGTGAAGTTGAAGACGCAGACGAGCGCGCCGGTCGGGGCCTGTCGGACGAAGGCGAAGAGGCCGTTCTGGTGGGTATCGGCGATCACGGTGGGACAGGCGGCGTGCAGTTCCGGCGTCGCCGCGCGCCGGGCGAGGATGGTGCGGACGCCTGCCAGCACCCGCGCCTCCGGCGTGTCGCCGGAGAGCGCGGCGGCGGCGCGGTCCCAGTCCATGCGCGGCCGGTGGATCCAGCGGCTGTCGTGGGCGTTGTCGGGGTTCTGCAGGTAGCCGTAGTCGTTGAGGAGCGCGATCTCGTCGCCCATGTAGACGAGGGGAATGCCGCCGAAGCTGGCGATCAGCGCGTGGCCGAGCAGGATGCGGTCGACGGCGCGGTCGATGGCCTCCGCGTTGCCGGTCTCGAGCGCGCGTTCGAGCCCGGCGAGCGAGGCGAAGGTGCCGGAGATGCGCTTGTCGCCGGTGGCCGGGTTCTCCTGGAAGAGCGCGCCCTTGGCGAAGGAGCCGGGATAGCTGCCCTCGTAGAATTCCGACAGGAAGGCGCGGTGGAGCGGGCCGTTGAGGCCGACGGCGCGGGCGTCCTCGTCGGTCACCGCCCAGCCGATGTCGTCGTGGCAGCGGATGTAGGTGGCGTAGGTGGCGTTGGTGAGCGCGGGCGGGAAGTGGCTGCCCATCACATGGGTCATCAGGCGGGTCTCGCGCGTGGCGAGCGCCGACCAGAACTGGACCATGAGCGAGTTGTGATAGGCGAGGTTGCCCTCCTTGCCGTCGTGCTCACCCCGGCCGAGATAGGGCAGCATCTCCGCCGGGCCGACGATCGCCTCCTCGAGATGGATCACCGAGGGGGCGACGATCCGGCAGGCGGCGCGCAGGGCCTGGAGGAGCATGTGGACCTCGGGCTCCGACTGGCAGCGGGTGCCCATGCGCTTCCACATGAAGGCGACCGCGTCGAAGCGCAGCACGTCCGCCCCGCGGTTGGCGAGGAAGAGCATGATCCGGGTCATCTCCAGGAAGACCTCGGGATTGGCCCAGTTGAGGTCCCACTGGTGTTCGTTGAAGGTGGTCCAGACCCATTTCCCGAATTCGGGATAATGGGTGAAGTTGCCGGGGGCGTTGTCGGGAAAGACCTCGAGCAGGGTCTTCTCATATTCCTTCGGCAGGGTGTCGTCGTCGAACATCAGGTAGTAGTCCTGATGCTTCGCGTCGCCCCTGGCCGCCTTGCGCGCCCAGGCGTGTTCCTTGGCGGTGTGGTTCAGCACGAGGTCCACGCAGACCGAGATGCCGCGCAGGCGAAGCTCGGCGGCGACCGCCTCGAAGTCGGCCATGGTGCCGTAGGCGGGGTTGATGGCGCGGTAGTCCATCACCGAATAGCCGCCGTCGGAATCGCCGGGGCGCGGTTTCAGGCAGGGCATGAAGTGGACATAGGTGATGCCGAGCGATTCCAGCCAGTCGAGCCGGTCGAGCACGCCGCGCAGGTTGCCGGCGAAGCGGTCGATGTAGAAGACGTAGCCCGCCATGCCCGGGCGCTGGAACCAGTCGGGTTCGAGGTCGCGCCGCAGGTCGAGCCATTTCAGGTCCGGCGCGCGTTCGGCCCAGGCGGATTCGAGGGCGCGGACCAGGCGGCGGGTGAAGCGGTCGTAGTCCGGGCGGTCGCCGTAGAGGCGCTGCAGCATCCCGAAGAGATCGTCGTGACTGCGTTCGAGCCGGAGGCCGAAGAGCCGCGTGTCGAAATCCGTGCCTGCCATCGTCCCTCCCGCCTTTCTGCGAGGTTAACCCGGCGCGCCGGCGGCTGGGAAGGGCGGGCGGGTCAGACCGTGCGCAGGAGCAGGATCATCACCAGCGTGTAGAGCACGACCCCGCCGCAGATCATCAGCAGGCGGTAGTTGCGCGCGACCGCGGTCCGGACGAACTGGCGGCCCTGATAGACGAGGTCGGGCCAGGTGTAGCTGACGAAGTCGCCCTGGGTCATCACCGCGATCACCCGGCCGTCGCCGTCGACCACCGGCAGCCGGCGGAACCGCTCGTTCGACATGATGCGGAGCCAGTCGAGCAGGTCGTCGTCGGCGCGCGCGACGCGGGGGTTCGAGGTCATGATCTCGGCCAGCCGGGTGGTGGCGGGGTCGAGGCCCTGGTTGACGAGGCGCTTCATGATGTCGCGTTCGGTCACCAGCCCCTCGACCCGGCCGTCGGCGTCGACGACGATCACCGAGCCGAAGTCGCGCTCGGACATCAGCGCGACGGCCTCGGCGACGGTGGCGTTACGGGGAAAGGTCAGCGGCTTCGGCTTCTGCGCGAACTCGGGACGGTCGCGCAGCCGCATTCCGGGACCTGTGACAGTGGACATGACGGCTTCCAGGGGCGCCTCTCGGGGTGCGACACTCTGCTGCACCTAGAGCGACGGACCGGGCCGGCAAGGTCGCCGGTGTTCAGCGTGGGAGCCGCAGGACCGCGCGAAGGCCGCCGAGCGCGGGGCTGTCGCCGAGCTCGAGGCTGCCGCCGTGGCTGCGCGCGACGTCGAGCGCGATGGTCAGCCCGAGCCCGACGTTGGCGCCGAGGTTCTGGTTGCGGGCAGGGTCCAGCCGGGCAAAGGGCTGGAGCGCGCGGGCGCGGTCCTCGGGCGGGATGCCGGGACCGTCGTCCTCGACCACGAAGTCGAGGGTCTTGGGCAGGAGCCGCACGGTCAGGGCGACACGGTGCCCGTGGCGCGCCGCATTGCCGACGAGGTTCTGGACCGCGCGCTGGACCGCGATGCGCCGCATGGCCACCAGCGGGTCGCGCGGCGTCTCGTTGCGTTCGACGAGTTCGATCTCGGTGCCGGAGCGGCGGGCGTCCTCGGTGATGGCGCGGGCGAGAAAAAAGGGGTCGGTGAGGGCTGTCTCCTCGGTGCCCTCGCCGCGGGCGAAGGCGAGGAACTCGCCGAGCATGCGCTCCATCTCGTCGACGTCCCGGCGCAGATGCGCAACCTCCTCGCCCTCGTCCATCAGCGCGAGGGTCAGCTTCATGCGGGTGAGCGGCGTCCGGAGGTCGTGCGAGACCCCGGAGAGCATCTGGGTGCGCTGCTCGATCTGGCGCTCGAGCCGCCCGCGCATCGACAGGAACGCGGCGGTGGCGCGCCGCACCTCCTCGGCGCCGACGGGGCGCAGCGGCAGCGAGCGGCCCTTGCCGAAGGCGTCGGCGGCCTCGGCGAGGCGCCGGATCGGCCGGATCTGATTGCGCAGAAAGAGAAGCGCGATCGCCGAGAGCACGAGGGCGGAGAGCGACATGACGACCGGCAGCTGATGCGGGTTCGAGACCGAGAGCCGGCTGCGCGGCACCTCGGCGTGGAGCGCCCCGGAGCCGGTCTGGAGGGTGATGGTGGCGGTGCGGGGCTCGGTCGCGAGGTCGATGGCGACGGGCCGGTAGAGCGCGTGATCGAGGGTCGAGACGACCGTGCTGCCCGAGAGGTCGAGCCGGTCGCGCCGGACCTCGGGTGTGACCGTGGCGCCGGGCTCAAAGGCGAGCCGCAGGTTGAGCGGACCCTGCAGCTCCGCGAGGGCCTGCGCGACCTCGGCCGGGTCCTCGGCCGCGTCGATCCGGTCGGCGGCATAGGTGAGTTCCATGGCGACGGCGCGGGTCATCTGTTCGGTGACGCGCTGGTAGTGGCGCTGGAAGAACAGGATTCCCACCACCAGTTGCAGGACGACGATCGGAACCATAAGGATCAGGATCGCCCGCCCGAAGAGGCTGCGCGGCAGGAAGGAGCGGGGCCATTGCGCGCTCATGGCTCCGGATTAGCCGCAGGCAGGGCACCGCGCAAGGAAGGAACCGCATGAGCCCGAGCGACGCGGCGGACCCGTTCGACCGGCGGCATGCCCCGCCGGTGGGGCTGGCCGAGGCGCTGGCGCCGGGGCTGCGCGTGGTGACCGCGCCGAACGCGGGGCCGATGACCTTTACCGGGACGCGGAGCTACATTCTCGGGACAGGCGAGGTGGCGGTGATCGACCCCGGTCCCGACGATCCCGCGCATCTCGACGCGCTGGTGGCCGCGCTGGCACCGGGCGAGCGGGTTGCGGCGATCCTCGTCACCCACGCGCATCGCGATCATTCCGGCGGCGCGGCGGCGCTGGCGGCGCTGGTCGGCGCGCCGGTGCTGGCGCATGGCGATCCCGCAGGCGCGCGCAGTCCGGCGATGGCGGCGCTGGCCGCGGCGGGTGGGCTCGGCGGCGGCGAGGGGATCGACCGGGGCTTTCGCCCCGACCGGGTGATCGGGGAGGGTGCGGAAGTGGCGGGGCCGGGCTGGACGCTGACGGCGCTGCACACGCCGGGCCATCTGGCGGACCATTTGTGCCTCGCCTGGGCGGAGGGGCGGGCGATCTTCACCGGCGACACGGTGATGGGCTGGGCGACGACGCTGATCTCGCCGCCGGACGGCGATCTCGGGGCGTTCATGGCCTCGCTGCGGCGGTTGCAGGGGCGGGAGGAGACGGTGTTCTATCCCGGGCACGGCGCGCCGGTGGACGATCCGCAGGGTATGATCGCCTATCAGCTTGCGCACCGGCTGGCGCGCGAGGGGCAGATCCTCGAGGCGCTGGGCGCGGGGCCGGCGACGATCCCCGAGCTGGTGGCGGCGATCTATGCCGGGCTGGAGCCGGCGCTGCGGCCGGCGGCGGCGCGCAACGTGCTGGCGCATCTGATCGACCTGAGCGAGCGCGGTCTCGTGGAGGCCGCGGGGCCGCCGGGGCCGGGGGCGGTGTTTAGCTGGCGCTGAAGCGGATCAGCGGTTGCTGAGCCAGAGTTCGAGCGGCCGGTCCTCTGCGTCGGTACTGCGGTCGACGAGGGCGACCGGGCCGGCGATGCCGCTTGCCGTCAGCTCGGCGGCCAGTGCTGCGGCGGCCTCGGCATCGGCGGGGCGGAAGTAGCGCAGCTCGTTCAGCCCGAAGGCGCTGCTGACCCGCTCGACGCCGCGGTCCGCGGGGATGTCCCAGCCGGCCGCGGCGAGATCGTCGGCGAGCGCGTCGGCGACCGCGGGCGACACCCGGCCGGCGAAGCGGATGTGGAGGGACCGCCCGTCGGCCGCGGCCGGATCCTCGGCGGCCCGGGTCCAGCCGCGGGTGGGCTGGTTCTCGGCGGTGACGATCGGCGCGGGGGCGGGGGCAGGCGGGGCGCCGGCGGCCTGCTCGGCCATCATGGCGAGGCGTGCGCGCGGATAGAGCGGGCAGTCGGGATCGGTGGGGCTGAGGAAGCAGCCGGCCTGCATGATCGGGGGCGTGTAGCGCGAGTTGGTGACGAACTGGGTGACGAAGAGCAGGCAGTAGACCGCGAGCACGGCGGTCGCGAGCCAGGCGACGCAGGTGGCGAGGATGCCGCTCGCCCGCGCGAGCATCATGGCGAGGACCGAGTAGCCCACGACGACGACCGCGACACGGTGCAGGTCGGCGATGTTGATCTGCCAGGCCATGATTGTCGCTGCGGTGGCGAGCACGATCAGCCCGCCGCCGATGATCTTCGCGGTCTCGTTGTCGACATGCAGGAACTTGCTGAGGATTTCGGCGGCTTTCATCGGCGGTGCTCGCTCGGATGACAGATGCCGGGGCGGATGTTAGCACTTTCCGGGCCGGCTTGATAGGAGCGCGCGGGGGTGACGGGCGGTGGTCATTCGGGGCAGACTGGGGGCATGGCAGGGATTCGGACATGGGCCGGCGGGCTCCGCGCAGCGGTCGTCGCGATGCTGGTGCTGGCAGGCTGCACGACGGCGCCGGGCGGGCCGGAGATCGCACGGGACGGGGGTGAGCCGCCGACGGCCTTCGTGCGGCAACTCCAGCGGCTGGGCGTGGATTATGCGCCGCCGGCGGAGGGCAAGGCGATCCTCGTCAACATTCCCGGCTTCGAACTGATCGCCTTCGAGGACGGGGCGCCGGTGCTGCGCAGCCGGGTGATCGTCGGCACACCCTGGCACCCGACGCCGATCCTCGACACCCATGTCTCGCGCGTGACCTTCCGGCCGACGTGGCGCCCGACACCCGCGATGGTGGCGAGCGGGGAATACGTCGACCGGGTCTGGCCGCCGGGCACGCGCAATCCGCTGGGCCTTGCGGCGGTGCGGCTGGAGCCGGGGCTGCTCGTCTATCTGCACGACACCAACCAGCGGCAGCTCTTCGAGCGGGAGATGCGTGCGCTGTCGCATGGCTGCGTGCGGGTGCAGAAGTGGGACGAGCTGGTCGCCTTCGTGCTGGACATGGATCTGGAGGAGGTTCGGCGGATCGCGAACGGGCGGCGCACCGTGGAGGTGCCGGCCGAGCCGATCCCGGTGACGCTGGGCTATTACACCGCCTTTCCCGACGAGACCGGCGCCCTGCAGCGGTTTCAGGACATCTACCGGCGCGGTGCGGGGCCGGCCGAGGTGTCGCGGGCGGCGGTGGGCTGCGTCGGGCCTTCGGCGGGGTGACGGCGGCGATCAGGCGCGGATGTGGCCGGGGCGGGCGAGCGGGCCGGCGAGCAGGCCGAGGGCGCAATGCGCCTCGCCCATGCGGCGCACACGCTCGATCTTGTCGTGGAGCGGCGTCCAGTCGTCCGCGGTGTCGATCGCGCTCCAGATCGCCTCGACCTCGTCGATGACCATGGTCTCGACGGTGTCCTCCATGAAGTAGCGGTGGCCGAGGGCGTCCCGGAGGCCCGGTGCGGGGTCGAGGGCGCGCAGGTCCTCGATCACCTCGGTCCAGGGGGCGGTCTCGTACATCGCGCGCCCGGGGCTGGCGCGGAGGCGGTCGGGCAGGGCACCGCCGATCAGGTCGAAGAACACCCGCTGGAACGGCGCGCGCGTCGCCTGCATGGCGGAATAGAAGGCATGGGTGATCGCGACCGCCGCGGCATCGTCGGCGGGCGGGAGGAGGCCGAGGCGGCCGAGGGTCTGGCGGGCGAGCGCGGTCTGGAAGCGGTCGGCGAAGCTGTCGAAGACCGGCTGGATCCGGGCGATGTCCGAGAGCGGCAGCAGGCATTCGCCGAGCCGGGCGAGGTTCCAGTTCAGCGCCTCGGGCTGGCGGGCGAAGGCGTAGAGGCCGGTCTGGTCGAAATAGGCGGCGGTGAAGCCGGGATCGTAGCGGTCGAGAAACCGCCAGGGACCGTAGTCGAACGACTCGCCGGTGATGTTGGTGTTGTCGGTGTTGAGAACGCCGTGCACGAAGCCGGCGGCGAACCATTCTGCACCCATGCGGGCGGTCGCGCCGAGGACGGCCTCGTAGAACGCGGCGACCGGGTCCGGGGCGCTGGCCGCCTCGGGCCAGAAATGCGCGATGCAGTGGTCGACGAGGCGGCGCAGGTCGTCGGTCTGGTCGAGCACCGCGAGGCGCTGGAAGGTGCCGATGCGGATGTGGCTGTGCCCGAGCCGGACGAGGACCGAGGAGCGGGTCGGGGAGGGTTCGTCGCCGCGGATGAGCGCCTCGCCGGTCTCGATCAGCGAGAAGGTCTTGGAGGTGTAGACGCCGAGCGCCTCGAGCATCTCGGTGGCAAGGAGCTCGCGCACGCCGCCCTTGAGCGTGAGGCGTCCGTCGCCGGTCCGGGACCACGGCGTCCGGCCCGAGCCCTTGGTGCCGAGGTCGAGCAGGCGGCCGTCGATCACGTCGCGCAACTGGGCGAAGAGGAAGCCCCGGCCGTCGCCGATCTCGGGGTTGTAGGCGCGGAACTGGTGGCCGTGGTAGCGCAGCGCCAGCGGCTTGGCGAAGCTGCCGGGCAGGGGTTCGAACCGGCCGAAATGCGCCAGCCAGCGGCGGGGGCCGAAGAAGCCGAGGCCGATGCGCGCGGCCCAGCGGTCGTTGCGGAAGCGCAGCTCGGTCCGGGGAAACTCGGCCGGCGCGACGAGGTCGTAGAAGGCCTTGCCCAGGGCGGCATGGATGGTCTCGGGCCGGTAGGCGGACTGGGTCATGGACGGTCTTTCTCCTGCGCAGTCACCTGCGGAAGCCGGTCCGGATTGTCAACGCCGGGGCGCGGCGGAAGTATGCCCATCGTAAAAAGTTCAACTCGCACGGCATCATGCCCTCTTGTGGGCGGTTGCGGATACGATAGTGTTTACACGTCAGGGTCGGGGACAATTTCAGACCGGCGCCTGTCGTCGTCGGGGGGACGACGGTCGATTGCATTGCCGCAAGTTCCTGCCGACATTTGTTGGGGAATCTACTGATGAAGACCACTCTGACTGCAATAGCTACTTCCGCCGCCGTCGCCCTGAGCCTGCTGGCCGCCAGTCCGGCCTTCAGCCAGGCCGCCGACATGGCACAGCTGCGGACCGAAGTTGCCGATGGACTTGCCGCGATCAACTATACCATCGAGGGCGGGGTCGAGAGCCTGACCGACGAGCAGGTCATGGCGATCAAGGAGATCCTCGACAGCGGCGGCAACGCCACGGACCAGACCGCGGCGATCGAGGCGGCGCTCGCGAACTGAATCGCTCTCAAGAGGGTGGCCGGCCGCGGGGCCGGCTACCGCTCGCACGGGTTCGCGAGGGGTTGTTCGAGCCCATTCCATCGAGAGTTCACTAACGCCATATCAGGCTCGTCAGCACGTGGTTCCCGGCGTGCGATCCCGACGGCAGAGAGTTCCAGGGAAAAGGTCCAAGGTATGTCCGCTTATAGAAGATTCGCCCGCGTCCTGATCGTCGTCGCGCTCGCGTCCACGGCGCCCGCACTGCTCGCGGTTGCCGTGCCGGCCACGGCACCGGCCCTCGCCCAGAGCCAGCTGGAGCTGCAGGTGATGGGGCAGCTGCGCCAGCTCGGCATCAACACCAACGGGCTGCAGCTGACGCAGGAGCAGGTGGTCCAGCTGCAGCTGCTGCTGAACACCAGCGATCCGAGCATTTCGCGCCAGGTGAAGCGCGAGCAGGCGATGCGGATCATCAACGCGTAGGCCGTCTCCGGGCGGCGGCCGGCAGGGAGCGGCAGTGTGCCGTTGCCTGCCCGGTAGATCCGCTCTCCGGATCGGAGTGCGAAAGGGGCCCGGTGGTGCGGGCCCCTTCGCGAGTGCCTGCGGCGACCCTCAGACCACCGGCGCGCCGGTCATCCGGTGCAGCTCGGCGACGGTGGCCGGATCGAGGCGGAGCGCCTGGGCGAGGCTGCGCAGGTACTGGCGCTCCGCATCGGAATCGATCGCGATGGCGAGGATCGAGGCGGCGTAGACCTCGGCGGCCTGGGCCGGGCTGCGCACCTCGGCGGCGAGGGCAGCCGGGTCGAGGGGCGCGCGGATCTCGGACATCACGAAGGCCTTCTCCTCCTCGGTGACGTCGTCGGCGGCGAGCTTGCCGATGATGCCCTGCATCTCCTGCTGGTCGATGTGGCCGTCGGCCTTGGCGGCCGCGATCATCGCGCGCAGGAGGAGCCGTTCGTTCTGGGCGCTGGTCAGGGTCTCGACCTCGGAGGGCGCGAGAGCGAGTTCGCCGGCGGCGCCGCCGCCCTGCTGGGCCTTCGCTTCGTTCAGCGCTTTCACCGCCATGGTCCCGAGGAGCGCGAGCAGGCCGCCGCGGACCGCGCCCTTGCCGCCACCGCCGAGCACCGCGCCGGCGAGGGCGCCGATGCCGCCGAGCTGACCGCCGCTCATGCCGCCGACCTGCGGCTGGCCGAGGAAGGCCTTCGCAGCCTCGGCGAGACCCTGCAGGCCCGAGGGCATCGCGCCGCCGGCGGCACCGCCGCTGCCGCCGAGGGCGGATTGCAGCTGGCCGAGGATCTGCTCGACGCCGGAGCCGCCGGCCGACAGGTTCTGTGCGCCCGTGGCGACCCGCTGCCGCGACTGCTCCTGTCCGCCCAGACCCTGCTGGAGCATCTGTCCGATGATGTTGCCGAGACTCATGTTGTCACTCCCTCCTGTGCCCGCGTTCTTCGGAAGCGGGACCTTCTGTCACGTCGCACACGCGCACGACGAAACGTGAAGTGGGGCAGAACGCGCCGAACCGCAAGTGCGCGAAACCGCGCGGCCGGCCGGCGGCGGGTCAGTCGATGATGTGGTACCCGCCGTCGACGTAGAGGACCTGGCCGGTGATGAGCCTGGCCGCGTCGTGCGCGAGGAAGGCGCAGGCGGCGCCGACGTCGTCGCTGTCGACCAGCGCGCGGGCGGGCGCCTTGACCTTGGCCTTCTCCAGGAGGGAGTCGAATTCGGGGATGCCCGAGGCGGCGCGGGTGGCGAGCGGCCCGGGCGAGATGGCGTGGACCCGGATGCCCTTCGGCCCGAGTTCGGCCGCCATGTAGCGCACGGCGGATTCCAGCGCCGCCTTGGCGACGCCCATGATGTTGTAGTTCTCCACCACCATCTGCGAGCCATAATAGGTCATGGTGAAGAGCGTGCCGCCGTTCTTCATCAGCGGCTCGGCGAGATGCGCCATGCGCAGGAACGACCAGACAGAGACGTCCATGGTGACCTGGAAGCCCGCGCGCGGCACGTCGGTGACGCGGCCGCCGAGCGCGTCCCTGGTGGAAAACGCGATCGAGTGGATCAGGAAGTCGAGCTCGCCCCATTCGCGGGTGATCCGGTCGAAGACGGCTTCGAGCTCACCCTCGGCCATCATGTCCATGGGCATGAAGATCGGGGCCCCGACCTCCTGCGCGAGGGGTTCGACATGGGGCTTCGCCTTGTCGTTGAGATAGGTGATCGCGAGCTCGGCGCCGAGGGCGGCGAAGGCACGGGCGCAGCCCCAGGCGATCGAGTGGTCGTTGGCGATGCCGACGATCAGGCCCTTCTTGCCGTCGAGCAGCTTCGCCTTGACGATGGGCAGGGGCATGGAAGGTCTCCGGGTCAGGTGGGGGCGCCGACGAGGGCGAGGGTGTGGCGGGCGATCATCAGTTCCTCGTCGGTCGGCACGACGAGGAGCGCGACGCGGCTCGTGGGGGTGGAGATGCAGGTGGCGCCGGCCGCGTTCGCGGCGGGGTCGAGTTCGGCCCCGAGCCAGGCGAGGCGCTCGGCGATGCGGGCGCGGATCGGGGCGGACCGCTCGCCGATGCCGGCGGTGAAGACGAAGGCGTCGATCCCGCCGAGCGCGGCGGCGAGCTCGCCCGCATGGAGGCCGCAGCGGTGGACGAAATGGTCGATGGCGAAGGCCGCCGCCGTGTCGTCGCTCGCCAGCAGCGCGCGCATGTCGTTCGAGACGCCCGAGAGGCCCTTCAGCCCGCTGTCGTGATAGAGGAGGCGGGTGACTTCGTCGGCGGTCATGCTCTTGGCGGTGAGCAGGTGGAGCACCACGCCGGGGTCGAGCTGGCCCGGGCGGGTGCCCATCGGCAGGCCGTCGAGCGCGGTGAAGCCCATGGTCGAGGCGATGCTGCGCCCGCCGGCGAGGGCGCACATCGAGGCGCCGCTGCCGAGGTGGGCGACGACGACCCGGCCGCCTGCGATGCCGGGTGCCACTTCGGGCAGGCGCGCGGCGATGTATTCGTAGCTGAGGCCGTGAAAGCCGTAGCGGCGGATGCCTTCCTCGTAGAGGGCGCGGGGCAGGGCGTAGCAGTCGGTATGCGCGGGATGGCCGCGGTGGAAGCCGGTGTCGAAACAGGCGACCTGCGGCAGGTCCGGATCCCGGGCGAGGCCGAGCCGGATCGGGGCGAGGTTGTTCGGCTGGTGGAGCGGGGCAAGCGCCTCCAGTTCGCCGAGCCGGGCAAGGATGGCGGCATCGACCCGCACCGGCCGGTCGAAGGCGGGGCCGCCGTGCACGACCCGGTGGCCGACGGCGCGGAGCGTCGTCCCGCCGAGGCTGCGCAGCCAGGCGGAGGTCTCGGCGGTGGCCGCCGGCAGGTCGGGCACTGCCGCCGCCTCGTAGCCGCGGTCGACGAGGACCGTGCCCGCGCCGTCGGTGGCGTGGAGATGCGGCCGGGTACCGATGCCGTCGATCTGGCCGCGGACGCGCCGTTCGAGCCCGCCGTCGCGCAGGCCGAAGACCTGGAACTTCAGGCTGGAGGAGCCGGCGTTGATGACGAGGATCGCCTCCACCGTCACGCCGCCGGAACGGGCGCCTCGGCCCGGCGCGCCCTGGCGTAGAGCGCGGCCACGGCGCAGGAGGCGAGGCGCGTGCGCACCGTGTCGGCGCGCGAGGTGAGGATGATCGGGACCCGGGCGCCGAGCACGAGGCCGGCGGCGTCGGCATGGGCGAGGAAGGTGAGGTTCTTGGCCAGCATGTTGCCGGCCTCGAGATCGGGCACGACGAGGATCTGGGCGTGGCCGGCGACCGGCGAGGTGATGCCCTTGATGCGCGCGGCCTCGGGGTCGATGGCGTTGTCGAAGGCGAGCGGGCCGTCTAGGAGGCCGCCGGTGATCTGCCCGCGCTCGGCCATCTTGCAGAGCGCGGCGGCGTCGATCGTAGAGGGGATCTTCGTCGTCACGGTCTCGACCGCCGAGAGGATCGCCACCCGCGGCGTGCCGAGCCCGACGCCCTGCCAGAGGTCGATGGCGTTCTGGACGATGTCGCGCTTGGCGTCGAGATCGGGGAAGATGTTGATCGCGGCGTCGGTGATGAAGAGCGTCTCCGGATGTCCCGGCACGTCCATGATGAAGACATGGCTGATCCGGCGATCGGTGCGGAGGCCCGTCGCCGCGGCGGTCACCTCCTTCATCAGTTCGTCGGTGTGCAGGCTCCCCTTCATCAGGAGATCGCCCTTGCCCTCGCGCACCAGCGCGACCGCCTGGGCCGCGGAGGCGTGGCTGTGCGGCGCGTCGACGATCTCGTAGCCCGCGAGGTCGAGGCCGCACTGGGCCGCGACGCTGCGGATCCGGGCCTCGGGTCCGACGAGCACCGGGTGGATCAGGCCTGCCTCGGCGGCCTCGATCGCGCCGCGTAGCGAGGTCTCGTCGCAGGGATGGGCGACGATGGTGCGCGCCGGCGTCTCGGCCTGCGCGGCGGCGATCAGCTGGTCGTATTTCGACGCGGCGGGGGGCCGCTCGGTGGTGTCGGGGGCCATGAAAACTCTCCTTGCCGGTGGCCGCGCGGTGCCGCGGCGCCGTCTTTTGGGGGCCTTGCGCCCCTAGTGCCGGACCTGCGGGCCGGCCGGCCTGCGCGGCGCGCGTCGGGTCACGCGCCCGCCGGATCGGTCGGGGGTGCGGCCCTCGGGACTGGCCGGCGGTTCCGGTGGCGCGATGTTCTCCGCCTCGGGCGCGCGGTCCGCGAGCCCGAAGAGCGCCTTGACGTGCGCGAGGCGCCGGGCGGCCTCCTCCTCCAGCGGCCCACGGGCGGTGAGCACCTCTTCGATCATGGCCACGGCATTCCGCCGCTCCTCCATCCCTTGCGGCAGGAGCCCGGGAATGGCGGCGAGCGCCGCTTTCTCGTCGAGCCGGAGCATGAAGTACTGCTCGCGGGCCATCGCCTTGAACGCCGGAAGCGGCAGGGGCTCGGGTCCCGTCTCACGCTGCCGGAGCCGCCGGACGGCCTCGAACCCGCGTTCGTCCGGTCCACCGCGTGCCACGCCGATGTAGACCAGCGACCGCAGCACCGCCTCGCGCAGGCCGCCGCTCGGGATCGCGGCCTTCAGCTCGGCGATGCGTCGTTCGACCAGGGCGCGGTGCTGCAGGTTCTTGGCCGCCTTGCGCGGTCGCTGGTCGGAGCGGGTGTCGATCCCGAGCGCCGCTTGCAGCGCCGGCGCGCCGAAGACGGCGAGGAAGGTGTCCTCGGCGGATTTCTCGGCAGTCTTGCGGAAGGTCTCGAACCCCTCGACGATCCGGTCGGAGAGCTGTTCCTGAAGCGCGAGGAACGCGTTGTCGGGTGCCGCAGGCCGGCGGTCGGCGCGGACCTGATCGGCGACCGACTGCAGCGCGCGGACGAAGGGATTGCCCGGCCCGAAGATCTCGCCCTGCAGGCGCAGGGGATGCATGCGCTTCAGCGCCTCGGCCACGGGCGGGGTGACCATCGCGTTGACGAGCGGCTGGGCGAAGGCGCGGTAGAGCGCGAGGTTGATCTCGGAGAGCCGCGCGGCGGCGGCGAAGCGCCGCTCGTCCTCGATGTCGTTGCCGCCGAGCGCGCGGATGTCGTCGAGCGTGCGTTCCTCGCAGCGCATCACCCATTCGCCGGTCACGAGCTCGGGGTTGTCGACCGCCGCGCCCTTCGGGGTCAGGATCGCCTCGTAGAGGCCCGGGGGAAGCACGTCGATGAAGTCGATGTTGGAGGCGAACTCGTCGTGTTCCTTCCGGGCCACGCCGGCGGAGACGAAGATCCCGAGATGGCCGATCTTGTCGTGGATGGCGTAGACGATGGTCTGGCCGTGGGCCCGGATCTCGTCGACGCTGTCGTAGAGGTCGAGGATCCAGTCGAGGGCCTGCTGGGGCGGGGTGATGTTGTCGCCGCGCGAGCAGAACACCACGATCGGCGCGCGGATGTTGCGCAGGTCGACCGCGGTGCCGTCGGAGGTGCGGATCTCGCCGGCGGCGAGCTTGTTGCCGATGAAGAGCTCGTCGACGATCCACTGGATTTCCTCGGCGTTCAGGTTGACGTGGCCGCCCCACCATTTCTCGAAGCCGAGATAGCGCTCCTCCTCGGTGTCGATCTTCGAATAGAGGTTGTACTGCTTGGACCAGAGCGTGTTGGCGGGGTTCTGGTTCTCGAAGTTCTGCACCAGCCACGCGCCGTCGAAGACGCCCTTGCCGAGATCGCCGGCGAGCGCGGTCAGCCAGGAGCCGCCGAGGAGGCCGCCGGAATAGCGCATCGGGTACTGGCCGCGCACCCCTGCCCAGTACGACAGCGGCGAGCCGGCGATGATGATCGGGCCGAAGAGCTCCGGTCGGAGGGCGTTCACCATCATCATCGCCCAGCCGGCCTGGCAGTTGCCGACGACGCAGGGTTTGCCTTCGGCCTCCGGATGGCGCGCGATGACGATCTCGAGAAAGCGCGCCTCGGCGCGGGTGATGTCCTCGATGGTCTGGCCGGGGACCGGATCGCGGAGGAAGCCGACGAAATAGCAGGGGTGGCCTGCCTTCATCGCCACGCCGATCTCGCTGTCGGCCTTGAAGCCGCCGATGCCGGGCCCGTGACCGGCGCGCGGGTCGACGACGACGAAGGGGCGCATGCGGGGGTCGATCGTCGCGCCCTCGGGCGGGACGATCCGCACGAGGAGATAGTTGACCGGCCGGGGCAGCGTGCGTCCGTCGCAGACCAGTTCGGCGCGGTAGTCGAGCACGTTGGGGGCGAGTTCCTCCGCCTGTTCGCGGGCCTGCGCCTCGCGCCGGCGCATGACGTCGAGAAACAGGATCCCGCGCTGCCAGGCATCCACCTGGTATTCGAAGAGGTCCGCGAGGGTGGGTATCCGCGCGGAGGCATCGCCCCTGCCGCTGCTCTTGCCTTGGCTCGACATCGTTACGTGTTTCCTCCAGCCGATTCGGGAGCAGACTTGGATCGGCAGCCTGGCACAGTACAGGCACGTCCGTGTGACACCGCCTCCGGACCCCTCTGCGCCGGCGCAAGCAGGGGCCGGGCCGGCGGGATCCCGCCGCTCAGGTCTGTTCCGGCGCCCAGTTCAGGAAGAACCCGACATCACCCGGGATGCCGCCCGGGAAGTTGATGATCATCGCCTTCAGCTTGTAGCCGCCCGGTTTGCCGAAGGCCTGATAGCGCTCGTAGAATTCCTTCGCCTTGCCCTGGAGCGTCTCGTGCCAGTTCTCGCTGCCGCTGTTGATGGCGCGACCGCGGTCGGTGCAGAGATCCGAGGGGAAGCTGTAGACCATCGCCTCGAACTTGCCGTCCTTGACGGCGTTCGTGACAAGGCGGCGGACCATCGCGATCTCGTCTGCCGAGACGTGCTGGCTGAGGAAGCTGTCGGTGAATTCCGCCAGCTTCTTCTGCTCGGCCGCCCTGGCCTTCTCGGCCTGCTCGGCCTTTTCCATCTCCTTCTGCAGGAGGGACATGCGCAACTGCTCCGCGGTCGGGGGCGCGCCTGCGGGTTCGGTCGGTTTGGCTGCACACATGATCGTTGAAACTCCTTCGGTTCTGAGACTGGATTGGCTCTCGACGGCGGATCGTGCCTTGACCTGCGTCAAATGATGGAAGGGACGACGTTCCCGAAGCTGTCGTCCTCGACGAAATCCTTGGGGCGCTTCTGCCGCTTGCCGAGGTCGGGCTTGTCGAACTTCACCTTCTCGTAGGGGATCGACTCGAGCAGGTGGGAGATGCAGTTCAGCCGGGCGCGCTTCTTGTCGTCGGAGGGCACGATCCACCAGGGCGCATGGGCCGTGTGGGACCTGCGGATCATCTCCTGATAGGCGGCGGTATAGTCCCACCACTTCCGGTAGGATTCGATGTCCATCGGACTGAGCTTCCACTGGCGCAGCGGGTCGTCGATGCGCTTGCGGAAGCGGCGTTCCTGCTCCTCCTCGCTGACGTTGAGAAAGTACTTGCGCAGCAGGATTCCGTTCTCGAGGATCAGGTTCTCGGCGTGGGGCAGGATCTCGAGGACGCGCTGGACCTTCTCCTCGGGCGTGAAGCCCATCACCCGCTCGACGCCGGGACGGTTGTACCAGGAGCGGTCGAAGATCACGATCTCGCCCGCGGCCGGCAGATGCGCCATGTAGCGCTGGAAGTACATCTGCGTCTTCTCGCGGTCGGACGGCGAGGGCAGCGCGACGACCCGGAAGACCCGCGGGCTGACCCGCTCGGTGATCCGCCGGATCAGGCCACCCTTGTCGGCGGCGTCGCGGCCCTCGAAGATCACCACGATCCGCGCGCCGGTCGCCTTCACCCAGGCCTGGAGATGGGCGAGCTCCACCTGGAGCTCTTGCATCCGGGCGAGATATTCCTTGTTGGAGAGCTTCGCCGGCGCGTCGGGCGCCGACATGGCCTCCGGATTGTCCTTCTTCTTCGACTTCTTGCTCATCGCTTCCTCCTACGGCGCTGCCGCGCCCACCTGAGCCTGTTTCTCCGCCTCCGTCGCCGCCGCCCGCTTCGCGAAGGCATCGACCGCGTCTTCCAGATTGTCGAAGACCATGTCGGGACCGATCTCGGCGATCACGCCCGCGCGATCCAGCAGGTGGCGGGCCTCGGCGTGCAGATCCGACAGCGCGAGCCGGACGCCGCGGCGGGCGAGCATGCGGCTGGCGTCGAGCAGCATGGCCGCGCCGGTGCTGTCGATCTGGGACATCACGTCCGCGTCGAAGACGACCCAGCGGATGTCCCCGGCAATGGACTCGGTCCGAGCGAGCAGGGCCGCCCTGACATTGTCCACCGCGAAGAACAAGAGGTCGCCCTCGATCAGGACGATGCCGAGGCCGGGTACGTGCCGGGCGTCCGCATGGCGGTGCAGCTTGTAGAACCCGGGCCGTCCCGGAATGCGGCCGAGCAGCGCCACACGCGGGCGCATGCCCTTGTGGATCACGTAGGCGAGCGAGGCCGCGATCGCGACGGCGACGCCCTGCAGGACGCCGAAGGCGACGGGTCCGAAGAGCGCGATCAGGGCGAAGCCGAATTCGACGCGGCTGATGCGGCGGATCTCGCGCAGCGCGCCGAGGTCGATCATGCCGATCGCGGCCGAGACGAGGATCGCGCCGAGGGCCGGCAGGGGCAGGAGCCCGATCAGCGGCCCGAGGTAGAGAAGGACGACGACCAGCGTGGCGGCGGCGACGAGGCCGGCCATCTGCGTCCTGCCGCCCGAGGCGAGGTTCACGGCGGTGCGGGAATCGGCCCCGGTGACCGGGAAGCCGCCGGCGAGGCCGGCGGCAATGTTCGCCGCGCCGAAGCCGGTGAGTTCGCGCGCGGAATCGACGGGCTCGCCGCGCTTTGCCGCGAAGCTGCGGGCGGTGATGATACCCGAGCCGAAGCTGATCACGAAGACCGCCGCGGCGCCGAGCGCGATGCGGTCGAGCGGCAGGCCGTCGAGGGACGGCAGGCCGAGCGCGGGCAGCGCCGCGGGCAGATCGCCCACGATGGCCACGCCGCGCCCCTCGAGATCGAGGATCGCCGAGAGGGCGATTGCGAACCCCACGACGATCACCGGTCCGGGGACCGGCCAGCGAAGCAGGCGCGCGGCCTGGAGCAGGGCGAACATGGCGAGGCCGATGGCGACCGAGAGCCAGTGGATTCCCGCCGCCTCGCGCAGCATCTCGAGGATCGGGGCCACGAGCCCTCTGGTGTCGATGGCGAGGCCGGTGATCCGCCCGATCTGGCCGGTGATGATGGTGAAGGAGATGCCGGCGAAGAAGCCCACGAGGATCGGGCGCGACAGGAAGTTCGCAAGCGCACCGAGGCCCAGCGCCCGGCCGGCGAAACAGATGAGGCCCACGCCGATCGCGATCAGGCCCGCCGCGGCGGCGCGCTGGTCCGCGGTGAGGCCGGGCATGTCGACGAGCAGGGCGGCGAAAACCCCGGCGAGCACGGTGAGCGTCGCGGCATCCGGCCCGACCATGAGCTCGCGCGACGGTCCGAAGGCCGCATAGGCGATAAGTGGTGCGACGCTCGCGTAGAGGCCCATTTCGGGCGGCAGCCCGGCGAGTCCGGGGTAGGCGACTGCGATCGGCAGGGCGACGGCGGCGACGGCGAGGCCGGCCCCGACGTCGTTTTTCAGCCAGCCGAGCCGGTAGCCTGCGAGGCTGGGGAAGAGCCGCAGATGGTGCTTCGGGCCGAGCGGGACGGTTTCGGTCATGAATGGCCCTAGTGCGCACCCCCGAGAACCAGAGTGCGCACAGGCATGAGCACCGTCTGGATGCGAAGGATCAGCGCGTGCACGAGGCCGATCGCGTCGACCATGTGCAGGCCGAAGCGCTGCAGTGTTCCGAGATCGGGATCCGCGAGGCGGTGATGGTTGCTGGTGTAGAGGTTCGCGATGCAGCTCGAGCCGGGCGGCAGGCGGTCGAATCCCCCCTCGAAGAGTGGTTCGAGATACACGAGGACCGAGCCGGGTCGCATGGTGGCCTGCGGTTCCATGAGCACGTCCGTGGGGCGGGGCTGGCCTGCGGCGATCACGTCCTGCCGGCCGGTGGCGACGACCGGCAGGATCCGGAACGGCAGCGACATGCAGGCCACCTCGCCGATCATGCCGACCTTGATGTTGGAGGCCTCGATCTGGCCGAAGCCGCCCTGGATGGCAGTCCTGCCGGCCTCGATCGGCACGAGGATCCCTGCGGGCCGGAGCATCGGGTTGATGATGTCGCCGGTGCGCAGCGTGAACTGTTCCAGCCAGCCGTCGACCGGCACCACGATGGTCGATTTCGCGATGTCCGTCTCTGCTTCGGCGAGCTGGGCCTCGGCGGTTGCGCGCTCGGCCGGCAGCTGGAAGTCGAGCTCGCTCCGCAGCGCATCGCGGCTCGCCTCGGCGGCGGCCATCGCGCCCTGCTGGCTCTCGACCCGGACACGAGCTGTATCCACCTCGCGCTGGGGAATCGCGTCGGGATTGCGCTGGCGCAACTCGGCCCGCACGTTGAATTCGTCCAGCGCCTGCTGGAGCGTTCCCTGCGCCTGCGTGACGAGCCCGTCCGCTTCGCGCAGGCGCAACTGCGCGACGCCGATCTGCGCGTCGATCTCGGCGATCCGCCGCCGGGCCGTTTCGGCCGCGGCTTCCTGTTCGCGCGTGTCGAGCCGGAAGAGCGTCTGGCCGGCCGCGACCTGCTGGCGGCCGTAGTCGACGTAGACTTCCTCCACGCGGCCGATGCGTTCGGTGAGGATCGGCACCGTGCGGAAGAAGGAAGCGGCGCTGTGGGTCGCGGGATGGAAGAAGAAGACCGTGGTGATCAGGCTGATCGTCAGGATGACACAGGCGGTGATGCCGTAGCGCAGTTCGTACCAGACCGAGAAGAGCGTGATCTCGCGGCCGATGCGCTTGCCCTGGCGGTAGCGCCGGACGAGGTAGTCGGGCAGGATCGTCAGCATCGAGCAGAGCAGCAGTTCGAGCATGGCGTCAGGCCCTCTGCTCGTGTTCGGTCCCGGCCACGTGCGGGCTTTCCGGTGCGGCCTGCACGGCAGGCTCGTCCGGTGGTGGCTCGGTCCCCGACAGCTTCTCCAGCGAGCGCGAGATCGAGTTGAGCGGCGTGGAGAAATCCGGGAACTGGATCAGCGCGAGCAGGAGCGCGGCGATCCAGAAGATGTGGTTGTGGGTAAAGAGCGCCAGAAGCGCGAGGGCACCGACGATCTGGAACTGGATTTTGTTCACCCCGTGCGCCAGGTGCTCCGGCAGCGCATGAAGCTTCAGGTAGAAGATGCCGACGAAGAAGATCAGGAGGGTGAGGAAGATCACCGTGATGACGTAGAGCACGTCCGTCGCGCCGGGTGCGGGCATGAAATAGGGAAGCGGATCGGTTGCCGCCGGGTTCATCCCCGGGATCGCGTCGCTCATTGCCGCACCTGCCGAAGGCGACCCGCGGGGACGGGTCGCAGGTTGCTTTTCGAAGGAGGTTGGCAGCGTGCGCGCCCCGGCGCCAGAGACAAGGTGTGAATCACGGTGACAATCACGCGGCCGTGATGGCCAGCCACGGCGGCCCGGCGGGTAATGCCGTCGCGACGGCACCACGAGCAGGTCACGCGGCAGCGGCGCAAATACCCGGCGCTCCGACGGGATCGCAAGAAAGGCATATCCTGGGGGGAAAGTGGCGCGGTTGACGGGGCTCGAACCCGCGACCTCCGGCGTGACAGGCCGGCACTCTAACCGACTGAGCTACAACCGCGCAACGGATCGGCATCTGGGGTGCGGTGCGGGGAAGGACAAGGGGTCCGGCCCTGAAACGCGCCCGGTCGGTGCCGGTCACCCGCGCCTTTTATTGAGCGGCGAGGGGGGCGTCAAGCGGATTGCGAACCGGTTTCGCGCTTGATCGTGCCACCTCGGAATGCGAGGGTCGCCGCGATATCCCGGGAGGCGATGATGTCCGACGACGGTTTCTGGAACGCCGCGCTGGCGCGGGCGCGCGAGATGGATGGGGCCGATCCGCTGGCGGGGCTGCGCGAGCAGTTCCACCTGCCCCCGGGGGTGATCTATCTCGACGGCAACTCGCTCGGCTGCGCGCCGAAGGCGGCGCTCGCCGAGGTGGAACGGGCGGCGCGGCAGGAATGGGCCGAGGACCTGATCACCAGCTGGAACAAGGCCGACTGGTTCATGCTGCCCTCGATCTATGGCGACATGGTGGCGGAGATCGTGGGCGCGGACCGCGACGAGGTGGTGGTCTGCGACACGACCTCGCTCAACATCTACAAGACGCTGCAGGCGGGGCTGAACCTGCGGCCCGACCGCAGCGTGATCGTGGCCGAGGGCGCGGGATTTCCGACCGATCTCTACGTGACGGAAGGCGTGCTGGCGACGCGGCCGGGCGTGTCGATGCGGCTCGAGGGCGTCGACGGGCCGGACCTGATGGACCTGATCGACGAGGACGTGGCGGTGGTGCTGGTCAACCAGGTCGACTACCGCACCGGGCGGCTGCGCGACGTGAAGACGGTGACCGAGAAGGCGCATGCGAAGGGTGCGGTCGTGGTCTGGGACCTCTGTCACAGCGCGGGCGTGATGGAGGTCGGGCTGAACGAGGGCGGCGCCGACATGGCGGTCGGCTGCACCTACAAGTACCTGAACGGCGGGCCGGGGGCGCCGGCCTTCGTCTTTGCGGCGAAGCGGCATCTGGAGGCGATCCGCCAGCCCCTCTCGGGCTGGTGGGGCCATGCGCAGCCGTTCAGGTTCGACCGCGGCTTTTCCCCCGACCCGGGCATCCGCAAGTTCCTGTGCGGCACGCAGCACATCCTGTCGTTCCGGGCGATGCGGTCGGGGCTGGCGATGTTCCAGGGCCTCGACCTGAAGGCGGTGCGGGCCAAGAGCATGGCGCTGACCGAGCTCTTCATCGAGCTGACGGTGGAGCCGCTGGCCGAGCATGGCATCGGGCTTCTGAGCCCGCGGGCGGCGGCGGAGCGGGGCAGCCAGGTGTCGCTGACCCATCCCGAGGGCTATGCCGTGGTGCAGGCGCTGATTGCGCGCGGGGTGATCGGGGATTTCCGGATGCCCGACGTGGTGCGATTCGGCTTCGCGCCTGTCTATGTCAGCCATGTGGACGTGGTGCGCGCGGCGCGGACGCTGGAGCAGGTGCTGGCCTGCGGCAGCTGGCGCGAGGAGCGTTACCGGGCGAAGGCGGCCGTCACCTGACGCCGGTGTCCTCGTCGTCGGGGGCGGGCTCGCGGTCGTAGCGGTCCGAGAGGATGCGCGTGGCGTGGCCCTTGGGGTCGTCGAACTGGTTGTTCCGGAGCGCCCAGAAGAACGCCACGAGGCCGACCAGCCCGAGGAAGAGCGAGATCGGGATCAGGATCGCGATGACGTTCATCGCTCGCGCCCCAGCCGCATGGCGTTGAGCGCGACGACGACCGAACTGCCCGACATGGCGATCGCGGCGATCAGCGGGGTGACGTAGCCCATGTAGGCGATCGGCACGGTGATGATGTTGTAGCCGAAGGACATGGCGAAGTTCTCGAAGATGCGCCGGCGGGCGATCCGCGAGAGCTGCCAGCTGGAGACCACGCGGTCGATCCGATTGCCGAGCACGATCATGTCGGCGGCGCTGCGGCTCGCGTCGACCGCGCTCGCCGGCGAGAAGGAGACATGGGCGGCGGCGAGTGCGGCCGCGTCGTTGAGCCCGTCGCCGACCATCAGTACGCGGTGGCCTGCGGATTTCACCGCCTCGAGATGGGCGACCTTGCCGGCGGGTGTGGCGCGTGCGGTCCAGTCGGTGATGCCGAGGCGGTCGGCCATGGCGGCGACCGGGCGCTCGGTATCGCCGGAGAGGAGGGCGACGGCGATCCCGGCGGCCCGGAGGCGGGCGATGGTCTCCGGTGCCTCGGGGCGAAGTTCGTCGGTGAAGGTCAGGGGCAGGGGCGCCGCGTCGCCGATGCGGAGCCATGCGGCGGTCTCGGCGAGGTTCGCCGTCACGCCGAGCCATTCGGCGCGACCGAGCCGGACCGGGGTCTCGCCGAGGCGTCCCTCGGTGCCGAGGCCGGGATGCTCGGCGATGTCGGTCACGGCGGCGGGGGTGACGCCCGAGAATTCGGCGGCGGTGCGGATCGCGCGGGAGAGGGGATGCGCGCTGTCGCGGGCGAGGGCGGCGGCGACGGCGAAGGCCTGAGGCGGAAGGTCCGCGGCATTGGTCAGCACCGGGCGGCCGGTGGTCAGGGTGCCGGTCTTGTCGAAGACGACGGTGTCGATCTCGGCCAGACGTTCGAAGGCATTGCCGTCCTTCAGAAGCACGCCCTTCCGGAAGAGGCGCCCGGAGGCGGCGGTGAGCACCGCGGGCACGGCGAGGCCGAGGGCGCAGGGGCAGGTGATGATCAGCACCGCCGCGGCGATGTTGGTCGCGAGCCGCCAGTCGCCCGAGATCGTGCCCCAGCCGAAGAAGGCGGTGACGGCGAGGAAGTTGACGATGTGGCTGTAGTACTGCGAGGCGCGGTCGGCGAGGCTGGCGTAGCGGTTGCGGCTCTGCTCGGCGGCCTCGACGAGGCGGGTGATCTGCTTCAGGAGCGTGTCCTCGCCGAGATGCTCGGCGCGGAGGATCAGGGGGCCCGCGAGATTGGTCATGCCGGCGCGGACGAAGCTGCCGGGGGAGACCGCCTCGGGCATGGTCTCGCCGGTGAGCATCGCGGGGTCGATCTCGGACCGGCCCTCGGTCACCACGCCGTCGGCGGGGATGCGTCCGCCCGCCGGGACCGCCACGAGATCGCCGGGGCGGAGTGCGTCGAGCGGCACCGTCTCGCGAGAACCGTCGGGACGGACCCGGTCGACCAGGTGCACCTCGAGCGCGGCGAGCTCGGCGGCGGCGGAGCGGGCCGAGGCGCGGGTCAGGTGCGCGAGGTAGCGGCCGATCAGCAGGAAGAAGGTCAGCATCAGCGCCGCGTCGAAGAAGGCGTGATGGCCGGAATGCATCGTCTCCCAGACCGAGACGCCGAGGGCGAGCAGGATCGCGGTGGAGATCGGCACGTCCATGTCGAGCCGGCCGGCGCGGAGCGCGAAGAAGGCGTTGCGGAAGAAGGGCAGGGCGGAGAAGGCCACCGCCGGCAGCGCGATCAGCGCCGAGATCCAGTGCAGGAGGTCGCGGGTCGCGTCGCTCGCCCCGGTCCAGACCGAGACCGAGAGCAGCATGACGTTCATCAGCGCGAACCCGGCCACGGCGATGCGGGCGAGGAGGTCACGGCCGGCGGCGTCGATGCGGGTCGCCTCGAGTGCTGCGCTGTCGAGCGGGCGGGCGGGGAAGCCGAGCGATTCGAGCGCGGCGATCAGCCGGGTCTCGATGCCGGGTGTGTCCTCGGCGGTCACGGCCACCCGCTTCAGGGTCAGGTTGACGCGGGCGCCCCGGACCTCGGGATGGGCGGCGAGGCCGCGCTCCACCCCCGTGATGCAGGCCGCGCAGTGGATCGAGGGGAGCGAGAGTTCGATCCGCCGCAGCGCCACCTCGCGCGGGCGGGCGGCGCTGCGGCCGATGGCCGGCGCGTCCGGGATCGCCGCGCAGGCGGCGCAGGCCATCGCGGAGGGATAGGCGGCGTCGGTCACGTATGCGGACTCACGAAGAGCGTGTGGCGCACCGAATAGTCGGTGCCGTCGGCGGCGCGGGCGCGGAGCTGGACCAGCCAGTTGCCGGGCGCGAGGTCGACGCGACCGACATAGCCGTGTGGCGTCGGCTCCATGCTCACCACCATGTCGGTGGCGGCGGTGGTCGGGCGGCCGACGATCACCTCGAGCGCATCCGGCCGGACCGTGCGGCCCTCTGGATCGGTCAGGCTGAGGGTGAGCATCGCGTCGTCATGGCCGAGATCGAGGGTCCAGCCGAGCGCCTCCTGCGCGCGGCGGCGGGTGTCGAACTCCTGACTCGCGATGTAGCTGTTGGGCACCACGAGCCCGCTGAAGGTGCTGACGGCCTGATAGGCCAGTGTCAGGTTCGCGGCGAGGATGACGCCGAAGCTGACTGCGGCAATGGCGAGGACCTTGCGGCCGGTGAGGGGGCGTGCGTTGCGGGTCATCTCGTCCTTCCGTGGAACACGGTTTCCTGGCTGATCTCCTGGCCGGTGGCGGCGTCGCGCACGATCAGGCGCAGCTCGAGCCGGTCGTCGGTTGCGGCAGGGCTGTCGGGCGGGGCGGTCAGGTACATGCGCTGGCGTCCGGTGGTGTCGGCCGGCACGGTGACGATGCTGCCGTCGAGCCCCTGCAGTTCCAGAACGACCGGGGCGGGAGAATCGACGAGGAGTTCGTAATCCCGGTCGAAGCCGGTCATGTTGCGCAGGCGGATCTCGTAGGCGTTGCGCACCGAGCCGTCGGACATCGTCACATAGATCGGGTTGCGGACCGGTTCGATGGAGAGCGTCATGTCGGTGCGCAGGAACAGTGCCGCGAGCAGCGCCAGTCCGATCCCCGCCCAGAGCGCGGTGTAGAGCAGGATCCGTGGCCGCAGGATGCGCCGCCAGACGGGCGTGTGTGCGCCGCCGGCGCGCTCGGCCTCGGCGTCGTGCAGGGTGATGTAGTCGATCAGCCCGCGCGGCTTGCCGATCTTGCCCATCACGTCGTCGCAGGCGTCGATGCAGAGCGCACAGGTGATGCAGGCGAGCTGCTGGCCGTCGCGGATGTCGATGCCGGTCGGGCAGACGTTGACGCAGGCCGAGCAGTCGATGCAGTCGCCGAGCTGATCCGCGCCCTCGGCCTTGCGGTGCTTGCCCCGCGGCTCGCCGCGCCAGTCGCGATAGGCGACGGTGATCGTCTCCTCGTCCATCATCGCGGCCTGGATGCGCGGCCAGGGGCACATGTAGATGCAGACCTGCTCGCGCATGAAGCCGCCGAAGACGAAGGTCGTGGCGGTCAGGATGGCGACCGAGGCATAGGCGACGAAGGGCGCCTGCAGGGTGAAGAGATCGCGCAAGAGGGTGGGCGCGTCGGCGAAGTAGAAGACCCAGGCCCCGCCGGTCGCGACCGCGATCAGGAGCCAGACGGTCCACTTGATCGCGCGCTTGCGGACCTTCTCGGCGTTCCAGGGCTGGTTCCAGAGCCGGACGCGGGCGTTCCGGTCGCCCTCGATCCAGCGCTCCACGAGGATGAACAGGTCGGTCCAGACCGTCTGGGGGCAGGTGTAGCCGCACCAGACGCGGCCCATGGCGGCGGTGAAGAGGAAGAGGCCGAGGCCGGCCATGATCAGGAGGCCCGCGACGAAGTAGAACTCGTGCGGCCAGATCTCGACGAAGAAGAAGTAGAACCGCCGGTGCGCGAGGTCGATCAGCACCGCCTGGTCGGGCAGGTTCGGGCCGCGGTCCCAGCGGATCCAGGGCGTGATGTAGTAGATGCCGAGCGTGATGGCGAGGATCCACCATTTCAGCGTGCGGAACCTGCCGTAGACGCGGCGGGGGAAGATCGGCTCGCGGGCGGCGTAGAGGCTGGGCGGTCGTTGCGCGGTGTCTGTCACGGTACTGCCAGTTGGACGGGGCAGGGCCCCGCGGGTTCGGGTCAGGCTACATCTAAGTGCGGGGCGAGTGCACCTCCTTGATCCGGATCAATGGGATGACGTTCGGTCGCGGCGGGTGGGGCAGGAGGCGGATCCGGGGCGGGCGGGTTCCGGGGCATCCTCGCTCCGGCGAACGGCGCGGGGACGGGATACGCGAGGATCTGGGAAATGTTTCGGCGGTTTCCAGAGCTTGCCGCGCGAGTTTGGCTGGTCGATGCCGCCTGCAGGCCGGGATGCGCCCGGCGACGAGCGTCCCATGAGACGGCGCTCGGCCTCGCGCGATCGTGATCGGAGGGCCGGGTGGAGGTCCGGTCCGCGGGGCGGACCGGGCCCGGGGGTCGACTACTGTCCGCCGCCGAGGCTGTGGACGTAGACGGCTGCCTTGCGGATGTCGACCTCGCGCATGTAGGAGCGCATGCTGAACGACGGCATGATGCCGTAGCGGGCGTAGCGGATGGTGTGCTCGATCGCCTCGGGCGTCCCGCCGTAGAGCCAGATGCCGTTCGCGAGATTGGGTGCGCCCTGGAAGACGTCGCCCTGGCCGTTGTCGCCATGGCAGGCCGCGCAGTTGTTGAGGAAGGTCTCGGAATGGGCGGCGGCGAGATCGGCGTCGTGGTCTGCCCCCGAGAGCGAGAGCACGTATTGCACGAGGCCGGCGATCTCCTCCTGGGTCAGGATGTCGCCGAAGGCGGGCATCATGCTGAACCGCGTGTCGGGATCGGGGTCGTAGCGGATGCCGTGGCGGATCGTCTGGTAGATGTCGTCGATGGTGCCGCCCCAGAGCCAGTCGTCGTCGTTCAGGTTCGGATAGCCCCCGACCGCCCCGCCGCCGCCCGCGCCGTGGCATTGCGAGCAGTGGCTGAGGAAGACCGCGCGGCCGCCGGCGAAGGCGAAACGCTGCAGGTCGGGGTCGTCGGCGACCGCGGACATCTCGGAGGCGAGCAGCCGTTCCTCGAGCGGGGCGTTCGCGACGCGCGCGGCCTCGATCTCGGCGGCGGCCTCGGCCCGGGTCGAATAGCCGAGGATGCCGGGCGTGGCGCCGTTCACCAGCGGCCAGGCCGGGTAGAGCAGGAAGTAGCCCAACGACCAGATGATGGTCGCGTAGAAGGTCCAGAGCCACCAGCGCGGCATCGGCGTGTCGAGTTCCTTGATGCCGTCCCATTCGTGACCGGTGGTCTCGGTCTGGGTGGCCTGGTCGATTTCCCGCTTGGTGGCCATGTCAGTCGTCCTTGGGTTTGTCTTCGTTGCGGAAAATCTGGTTCGCGGCGTCCCGGTGCGCCTTCTTCGCACCCGGACGGAATACCCAGATCACCACGCCGATGAAGAACAGGAACAGGAACAGCAGTGCCCAGCTGTCGGCGAAGGCGCGAAGGGTGGTGTAGGTTTCCATCGCGCGTTCAGCGGCTGCCCTGGTGTTGATAGGTCGAGAAGTCGACGAGCGTGCCCAGCATCTGCAGATAGGCGATCATCGCGTCGAGTTCGGTGATGGCCGGCTGTCCGTCGAAGTTGCGGACGAGCGCCTTGGGATAGCGCGCCATGAAACCCTCGACGTCGCCGCCGCCGTCGGGATTGGCCTGGACCCGGAAATCCGCGGCCGCGGCCTCGATCATCTCGTCGGTATAGGGCACGCCGGCGCGGCGGTGGGCGATCATGACCTGGCGGATCTGGTCGGCGGAGATCGGCGTCGTCTCTAACCAGGGATAGGCCGGCATGATCGATTCCGGCACGAGGTCGCGCGGGTTGCGGAAGTGGTCCACGTGCCAGGCGTCGGAATACCGTCCGCCGACGCGGGCGAGGTCGGGGCCGGTGCGCTTGGACCCCCACTGGAACGGATGATCGTACATCGATTCGGCGGCCAGCGAGTAGTGGCCGTAACGCTCATGCTCGTCGCGCATCGGCCGGATCATCTGGCTGTGGCAGTTGTAGCAGCCCTCGCGGATGTAGATGTTGCGCCCCGCGAGTTCGAGCGGGCTGTAGGGGCGCATGCCCTCCACCTCCTCGATCGTGTTCTCCAGATAGAAGAGCGGGACGATCTGCACGATGCCGCCGATCGTCACGACGAAGAAGCTGAGCACGAGCAGCAGCATGACGTTGCGCTCGATGTGATGGTGCTTGTCGAGAATGGCCATGGCTCCGACCCTCCCTTATTCGGCCGGAACCGCGCGGGCCGGGGCGGATGCCCCCGCGCCGACCACGGTCTTCCAGAGGTTGTAGAGCATGAGGATGCCACCGGTCAGGTAGAGCACCCCGCCGATCGCGCGGATCACGTACATCGGATGCATGGCCGCGACCGTGTCGGCGAAGGAGTAGACGAGGAAGCCCTGGTCGTCGACCTCGCGCCACATCAGGCCCTGCATGATGCCGCTGACCCACATCGAGGAGGCGTAGAGCACGATGCCGATGGTCGCGAGCCAGAAGTGCCAGCTGACCAGCGTCAGCGAATAGAGCCGTTCGCGGTTCCACAGGCGCGGCACGAGATAGTAGAGCGCGCCGAAGGTGATCATGCCGTTCCAGCCGAGCGCGCCGGAATGCACGTGGCCGATCGTCCAGTCGGTGTAGTGGCTGAGCGAGTTGACGGCCCGGATCGACATCATCGGACCCTCGAAGGTCGACATGCCGTAGAAGCCGACCGAGATCACCAGCATGCGCAGGATCGGGTCGGTCCGGAGCTTGTCCCAGGCGCCCTGGAGCGTCATCAGGCCGTTGATCATGCCGCCCCAGGACGGCATCCACAGCATCACCGAGAA
>CAZNSP010000030.1:0-44440 GCA_964575795.1 uncultured Rhodobacterales bacterium | reverse complement strand
AGAAGAAGAGGCCCCGGATAGCCGGAGCCTCGATCACGTTTCCACACAGCCTGCGCGAGACCGGCCTTTCGTCTTTCCGGGGCGGCGCCAATCGCGCCCCGGGCCCTTCCGCCCTTCCCGCACCGAACGCCGGCGCTGGACGGCCTGCGCCCGCGGCGCTATCCGGATCGCCAGCGCGGAGGTTCGTGATGGACAAGCGGCAGCCGGTCGACCGGCTTTCCCCCCAGCAGGCGATGGAGGAGCTCGCGGAGCTCGCGCTCGCCATCGACGCGGCGAACCGGGCCTACTACCAGGCCGACGCCCCGACGATCTCCGATGCCGAATACGACGAGCTGAAGCGCCGCAACGCAGCGATCGAGGCGCGCTTCCCCGAGCTGCGGCGCGCCGACAGCCCCACCGAGCTGGTCGGCGCCGCCCCCTCCGAGGCCTTCGCCAAGGTGCGCCACGCCGTGCCGATGCTCAGCCTCGAGAACGCCTTCGAGGAATCCGACATCGTCGACTTCGAGGCCCGCGTCCGCCGCTTCCTGAACCTCGGCGCCGAGGACCCGCTCGCCTTCACCGCCGAGCCGAAGATCGACGGGCTGTCGCTGTCGCTCACCTACCATGACGGCCGCCTCGTCCAGGCCGCCACCCGCGGCGATGGCGAGACCGGCGAGAACGTCACCGCGAACGCCCGCACCATCGGCGACATCCCCGAGCGCCTGCGCGGCGCCCCCGCCCTGATGGAGGTGCGCGGCGAGGTCTACATGAGCCATGCCGACTTCGCCGCCCTGAACGAACGGCAGACGGCCGCGGGCGGCCGCACCTTCGCCAATCCCCGCAACGCAGCCGCCGGATCGCTGCGCCAGCTCGACGCCGCGATCACCGCCGCCCGGCCGCTGCGCTTCTTCGCCTATGCCTGGGGCGCACTCTCCGAGCCGCTGGCCGAGACCCAGTCCGACGCCATTGCCCGGCTGCACGACCTCGGCTTCCCCACGAACCCGCTCACCCGTCTCTGCCGCTCGCTCGACGAGATGCTGGCGCATTACCGCGCCATCGAGGCCCAGCGCGCCACGCTCGGCTACGACATCGACGGGGTCGTCTACAAGGTCGACCGGCTCGACCTGCAGACCCGGCTCGGCTTCCGCTCCGCGACCCCGCGCTGGGCGATCGCCCACAAGTTCTCCGCCCAGCGCGCGACGACGCGGCTCGAGGCCATCGACATCCAGGTCGGCCGCACCGGCGCGCTTTCCCCCGTCGCACGCCTGACGCCGGTCACCGTCGGCGGCGTCGTCGTCTCGAACGCGACGCTGCACAATGCCGACTACATCGCCGGCCGCGATTCGAAGGGCAATCCGATCCGCGAGGGCCGCGACATCCGGATCGGCGACTGGGTCACCGTCTACCGCGCCGGCGACGTGATCCCCAAGATCGAGGACGTCGACCTCGCCCGCCGCCCCGCCGATGCCGTGCCCTACGTCTTCCCCGACACATGCCCCGTCTGCGGCTCCGACGTGGTGCGCGAGGAGGGCGAGGCGGTCCACTACTGTACCGGCAACCTGATCTGCCCGGCGCAGGCGGTGGAGAAACTGAAGCACTTCGTCTCGCGCGACGCCTTCGACATCGAGGGTCTGGGCGCAAAGGCCGTCGAGGCCTTCTTCGCCGACGGCTGGATCCGCGAGCCGGCCGACATCTTCACCCTCGCCGAACGCCACGGCCCCGGCTGCGCCACCCAGCTCCGCAACCGCGAGGGCTGGGGCGCGAAGTCGGCCGAGAACCTCTTCGCCGCCATCGAGGCGCGCCGCACGATCCCGCTCAACCGGCTGATCTTCGCCCTCGGCATCCGCCATGTCGGCGAAACCGCGGGCAAGCTGCTCGCCCGCCACTACGGCAGCTGGGACCGGTTCCGCGAGGCGATGGAGGCCGCGCGCGAACACGAGGGCCCGGAATGGGAGGCGCTCAACGCCATCGACGGCGTCGGCCCGATCCTCGCCGCCTCGCTCGTCGACTTCTTCCACGAGCCCGCGAACCGCGCCGCCATCGACCGCCTCGTCGCCCGGCTGTCGATCGAGGACGTCGCCGCCCCCACCGCCTCCGGTTCGCCCGTCGCCGGCAAGATCGTGGTCTTCACCGGCACGCTCGAACGCATGACCCGCGCCGAGGCCAAGGCCCGAGCCGAGGCGCTCGGCGCCAAGGTCGCAAGCTCGGTCTCGGCCCGCACCGACTATGTGGTGGCCGGCCCGGGCGCGGGTTCCAAGGAAAAGACCGCCCGTGAACTCGGCGTGACGATCCTCAGCGAAGAGGAATGGTTATCCCTCATCGGCTGAATTCCCCCGGCCTCGTGGCGCATTGCGACTGGAGCATCCATCCACGGAAACGCTGGATGGGGGTGGCGGTCCGGAGGGATTCCCGATGGCACCTCGCACCGCCGGAACCCGTGGGCGACATGGCGACCCTCTTGGACCGCCTGGCGGCCCGTTCCGGCAACGGCCGCATCCTCGCCGGTTTCGACTTTCCGATCGGCCTGCCCGCGCCCTACGGCGACCGCACCGGCCTGGGGGACTTCCCCACGGCGCTCGGCAGCTTCGGCACCGGTCCGTGGGCGGACTGGTTCCGAGTCTGCGAACGGGCGGACGAGGTCTCGCTCCATCGCCCGTTCTATCCGCAGCGCCCCGGCGGCACGTCCCGCCCCCATCTCTGCGAGGGCCTCGGGCTCGCTTCGTCGGAGCTGCTGCGCGCCTGCGACCTCGCGACGGCCAGCCGCCCAGATGCCTGCCTGCTGTTCTGGACGCTCGGTGGAAACCAGGTGGGCAAGGCCGCTATCGCGGGCTGGCGCGAACTGATCATCCCGAACCTCGCCCGGATCGGCCTCTGGCCCTTCGGCGGACCGCTGTCCGACCTCCTCGACCGGCACCGGATCGTGGTCGCAGAGACCTATCCGGGCGAGGCATATGCCCATGTCGGCATCGCGCATCGCCCCGTCCGCAAGCGATGGCAGGAGGCGCGCCGCATCTGCGCGGAACCGCTTCTCGGGGTTATCTCCACCCGCGGCCACGACGCCCCTCAGGCGTTGCGCGCGCTGATCGCCGAGGGCTTCGGCGCGGACGCCAGCGGCGAAGACCCGTTCGACGCGACGGTGGGCCTCCTCGCCATGCTCGAGGTCGTGGACGGACACCGGCCCGAGGGCGCTCCGCAGGCGCCCCACGTCACGACCTGGGAAGGCTGGATCCTGGGGCAGGCCCCGTCCTGAATACCGGCGCTTTCCCTCAGGCCGGCCGGTCCGGCGTCGTCCCGAGTCCGGTCTCGCTCGGCCCGAGCACCCGCACCCGGGCGCCGGGCGTGACACGCTCGTAGAGGTCCATCGCGTCCTGCTGGAACATCCGGATGCAGCCCGCCGAGACCGAATCGCCGATCGACGAGGGCGCATTCGTGCCGTGTATGCGGTACATCGTGTCCCGTCCGCCGCGGTAGAGGTAGAGCGCGCGTGCGCCGAGCGGGTTCTCCAGCCCCGGCGCCATGCCGCCGGCCCAGGGTCCGTAGAGCTCCGGCTCGACGCGGATCATGTTCGCCGTCGGCGTCCAGTACGGCCACTCGCGCTTGAAGCCGACCGTCGCCCGCCCGACGAAGGTGCGGCCCGCGGCACCAACGCCCACCCGGTAGCGGATCGCCCGGTCGTCGCCGAGCACGTAGTAGAGATGGTAGGAATAAGGATCGACCACGATCGATCCCGGCGGCTCGTCGGTCCAGAAATCCACCTCCTGCCGGACGTTCTCGGGCGTGAGCAAGCGTTCCGGGATCGCGGGCACCACGAACTGCCCGTCATCCACCGCCGCATACATCGCCCGCGTGGCCGCGCTCGGCCGCTGCCCGACCTCCTGAAGCCCTGCCAGCTGCGGCCCCTGCGTGCAGGCCGAAAGCAGCAGCATCAGCGCCATGAGCGCACCGCCGAGACGCGTCCCGCGGTAGGTCGAGTGGTTCATCCGGCAGCCTCCGTCGCGTTCCCGCCCCCCGATCGCAGGGCATTGAGCCAGCGACTATAGCCTGCGGTCCGCGGCGGGCCTAGGCGCGGCGCCGAGAAGGCAGGGAGGCGTGGCGCGCTTGCCGCAGTGCGAGGTTCCGCAGCGGATCGGGCGGCGGCCCGAAGCGGCGACCGGCGCGCATTGCCCCGTTCCACCGCTTGCACTAGGCTCCCGGCCCACTGGCCGATGGCCGCCGAACCGTAGATGTGGTCGTCATGGCGCGCACCGATTTCATGCTCTTGCCGGCAACGACCTGCGGGCGGGGTGGCCGTCGCACTCCCGGATGACCCGCCCCGACATCCTCTTCCCGCTCTTCACCGACCTGACCGCGCTCGACGGCATCGGCCCGAAGCTCGCCCGTATCTTCGCGCGCATGGAGATCGAGCGCCCCGTCGACCTGATCCTGACCCTGCCGGTCTCCGGCACCGACCGCCGGCTGCGGTCCTCGATCACCGAGGTGCGCCTGCCCGAGGTCGTCACCGTCGAGGTCACGGTCGGCCTCCACCAGTCGCCCGCCACCCGCGGCCGCCCCTATCGCATCCACGTCCGCGACACCGCGACCGAGTTCCAGCTCGTCTGGTTCCACCCGCGCGAGGACTGGCTGCGCGCGCAGCTGCCCGCCGGCGCCCGCCGCATCGTCTCGGGCCGGGTCGAGATCTTCGACGGCATCGCGCAGATGGTCCATCCCGACCACATCCTGCGCCCGGGCAGCGCCGGGACCCTGCCCGAGTTCGAGCCGGTCTATCCACTGACTGCCGGCCTGACCCTGCGCGTGATGTCCCGCGCTGTGCAGGATTCGCTCGCCCGCACCCGGCCGCTGCCGGAATGGATCGAGTCCTCGGTCAAGGCGACGCGGCGCTGGCCCGACTGGCGGGAGGCGTTGATGACCGCCCATGCCCCGCAGGGTCTCGGCGACCTCGCCCCCACGACGCCTTCCCGCGAACGCCTCGCCTATGACGAGCTGCTCGCCCATCAGGTGACGCTCGCCCTGGCCCGCGCGCGGATGAAGCGCGCCAAGGGGTTCAGCACCGCGGGCGACGGACGGCTGCGCGCGCACGTCCTCGCCGCCCTGCCGTATCACCCGACCGGCGCCCAGACCCGGACGCTGGCCGAGATCACCGCCGACATGGCCTCCGAGACCCGGATGAACCGCCTGCTCCAGGGTGACGTCGGCTCGGGCAAGACGCTCGTCGCCTTCCTCGCGATGGTCGCTGCGGTCGAGGCCGGCGGCCAGGCGGCGCTGATGGCCCCGACCGAGATCCTGGCCCGCCAGCACCTCGAATCCCTCGCCGCCCTCGCCGAGGCCGCCGGCATCCGCCTCGACATCCTGACCGGCCGCGACCGGGGAGCCGAGCGCGCGGCCAAGCTCGCGGCACTCGCCGCCGGCGAGACCGCCATCCTGATCGGCACCCATTCGCTCTTCCAGAAGGACGTCGCCTTCCACGACCTGCGCCTCGCCGTGGTCGACGAACAGCACCGCTTCGGCGTGCGCCAGCGCATGGACCTCATGGCCAAGGGCCGCGCCCCCGACATCCTGGTGATGACGGCGACGCCCATCCCGCGCAGCCTCGCGCTCGCGCATTACGGCGACATGGACCTCTCCGTGCTCGACGAAAAGCCACCGGGCCGCGAGCCGGTGACGACCGCGCTCGTCTCCGCCGCACGGATCGACGAGGTGGTCGACCACCTGCGCCGGGCCATCGCGGAGGGCCGCCAGGCCTACTGGGTCTGCCCCCTCGTCGCGGAATCCGAGACCGCCGAGCTGACCGCCGCCGAGGAACGCTTCCGCAGCCTGCGCGCAGCCCTCGGCGAGGGGGTCGCCGGACTGGTGCACGGCCAGCTGCCGCTCGCGGTCAAGGACGCCGCCATGGCCGATTTCACCGCCGGCCGCACCCGCCTCCTCGTCGCCACCACGGTGATCGAGGTGGGCGTGAACGTGCCGAACGCCTCGATCATGGTCATCGAGGGTGCGCAGAACTTCGGCCTCGCGCAGCTCCACCAGCTGCGCGGCCGCGTCGGGCGCGGGTCCGAGAAGTCGACCTGTCTCCTGCTCTACGACCCACCCCTCGGCGAGACCGCCCGCGCCCGACTCGAGATCATGCGCGCCACCGAGGACGGCTTCGCCATCGCCGAGGAGGACCTGCGCCTGCGCGGCGCCGGCGACCTGCTCGGCGTGCAGCAGTCGGGCCTGCCGCGCTTCCGGATCGCCGATCTGGAGACCCAGGCCGAACTGATGCGCATCGCCCAGGACGACGCGCGGCTCCTCCTCGCCCGCGACCCCGACCTGAACGGCCCGCGCGGCGAGGCGATCCGCGTGCTGCTCTACCTTCTGGAGCGCGACAAGGCGATCCGCCTCCTCTCAGTGGGTTAGCCCGCTCCCCTCATGTTCCGCCTTCGTTCGCCGAATCGCTTGACGAATGGTGAACAGGATGAGAACATTAATCGAACATAATGGAAGGAAGCCAGTCATGACCCTGATCGACATCATCCGGCGCCAGGATCCCGCCCATCTCGCGCGCGAAGCCGCAGGCCTCGCCGCGCTCTGCGTGATCATCACCGCGACGCTCTATCTGCCGGTACTCGCCTGATTTCAGGCCACCGCGTCCTGCCCGCGGCGCGTCCCTCCGGACACCTGCCTGTCCCGAACGGGTCCGCCCGACCCGGCCTGCCTGCCCGATGCGCCGCCAACTCCCCGCCGCCCCCGGCCGAACCCGGGTGGCGGCGGTTCTTTTCCGCAGCTCCCGTCGAAGTCCGCGGGCCGTCCGGCGCCAGTGACCTGTCCAGTCTCCTATCCCGTCACCGCCCGCCGCAGCATGTTCAGCCCCGCCAGCACCAGCATCGCCAGCGTCGCCCGACGGAACAGCTCCTGGTCCATCCGGTCCTGCACCCGGTAGCCCGCGAACATGCCCAGAAGCGTAGGCACCACAAGCCAGGCCGAGGCCGGTGTCGTCGTCCAGTCGAGCACACCCGACCGCAGATGCGCCACCAGCAGCACCAGCGCGCCGAGCAGGAACGACAGGCTTTGAGCCCGCACCATCTCGACCTTCGGCACCCCCGACGCCAGCAGGTACATCACCACCGGCGGCCCCCAGATGCCCGCGAGCCCGCCGAAGAACCCGCCCAGCAGTCCGACCCCCACCTCGACCCCGGTCCGCGCCCGCTCCGGAAAACGCAGCGTCCAGCCCCAGAGCTGGCTCAGCCCGAAGCCGCTGACGAAGACCCCGAGCAGCCCGAACAGCACCCATTCGGGAAAGACCACCACCAGCTGCGCCGACAGCGCGATCATCACCATCAGGATCGCGTTCAGCCGCCAGAACCACATCAGGCTGCCCCAAGCCGCGACCGCCCCGTTGCGCAGCGACTGGATCAGGTTCGACACCAGCGCCGGCACGATCAAGAGCGCCACCGCCACCTCGACGGGCAGGAACGAGGCCATCACGCTCAGCCCCACCAGCGGCAGGGCGAATCCCACGACCCCCTTCGCGAAGCCGCCGATCGCCATTCCGGCCACGGCGCCCACGAGCGCCCAGAGGCCGAAGGCGGCAGTGAAAGACTCCAGTCCCGGCACGGTTCCCTCGTTCGAACGCTGCGGTCATCGCAGCCCCGCCGGGCGGCTGCAATGCTAATAAAATTCCGGCACTCGCCCGCTTGCCGAAGCAATCTTGCGCGGTAAATTGACGCCCGCCGGCGATCGCACTATTTTGCGCGGCAGCAAAACCGATTCTGCACCGCACAAATCCGCCACGGCCATCGAGGACAGGTCCCATGAACCAGCCCGCCCGCGACTTCGTCACCGAATCGCCGCTCATGCCGGACCTTCTGGACCTGACCTCCGCGGCGGTCGTTTCGGCCGAATCGCTGCTCGCGGCGGCGCGCGCGCGGCTTGCGGCGCGGGTCTCGACGGGTGGACGAGTCTCGAACAAGGCGCTCGAGGCCGACCAGATGGCCGCCCATGCGCTGGCCTGGACCGCGACCTATGTCGACGCCCTGCGCGAGATGCGGGCCTGGGCCGGCCGGCTCGACGCGGCGGGCAAGCTCGGCGAGACCGAGATGCTCCTCCTCCAGATCGCCTTCGGCGAATACCTCGCGCAGCTCCACGGCGGCATCCCGATGTCCCAGGGCGAGATGGCCCGCCCGCAGGAGATCGGCCTGACCCCCGAGGAACAACGCGCCTTCCTCGCCCCCGCGGTCGAGACCCTGATCCGCCACGGCAATACCGACGCCGCCCGCCGCCGCCTCGTTGCACTGATGATCGAACAGGCCGGCACACCCACCTTCGGCGCCACCGGCCTCGACGAGGAATACGAGATCATCCGCGAACAGTTCCGCCGCTTCGCCGAGGACCGCGTGGTGCCCCATGCCCACGAATGGCACCTGAAGGACGATCTGATCCCGATCGAGATCATCGAGGAGATGGGCGAGCTCGGCGTCTTCGGCCTGACCATCCCCGAGGAATACGGCGGCTTCGGCATGTCGAAGACCGCGATGTGCGTCGTCTCCGAGGAGCTGTCGCGCGGCTACATCGGCGTGGGCAGCCTCGGCACCCGCTCCGAGATCGCGGCGGAGCTGATCCTCTGCGGCGGCACCGAGGAGCAGAAGCGCCACTGGCTGCCGAAGATCGCCACCGCCGAGATCCTGCCGACCGCGGTCTTCACCGAGCCGAACACCGGATCGGATCTCGGGTCCCTGCGCACCCGCGCGGTCCGCGACGGCGAGGACTACGTGATCACCGGCAACAAGACCTGGATCACCCATGCCGCGCGCACCGACGTGATGACCATGCTCGTGCGCACCGATCCCGCGACCACCGACTATTCCGGCCTTTCCATGCTGCTCGCCGAAAAGCCGCGCGGCACCGACGCGAATCCCTTCCCCGCCGAGGGCATGACCGGGGGCGAGATCGAGGTGCTCGGCTACCGCGGCATGAAGGAATACGAGCTCGGCTTCGACGGCTTCCGGGTCCGGGCCGCGAACCTGCTCGGCGGCGTCGAGGGCCAGGGTTTCAAGCAGCTGATGCAGACCTTCGAGAGCGCCCGCATCCAGACCGCCGCCCGCGCCATCGGCGTCGCGCAATGCGCGATGGAGATCGCGATGAAATACGCCCGCGACCGCAAGCAGTTCGGCAAGGCGCTGATCGAGTTTCCCCGCGTCTACGGCAAGCTCGCAATGATGGCGGTCGAGATCATGATCGCCCGCCAGCTCACCTACTTCTCCGCCCGCGAAAAGGACGAGGGCCGCCGCTGCGACCTCGAGGCCGGCATGGCCAAGCTCCTCGGCGCCCGCGTCGCCTGGGCCTGCGCGGACAACGGCCTGCAGATCCACGGCGGCAACGGCTTCGCGCTGGAATACCCGATCTCCCGCGTGCTATGCGATGCCCGCATCCTCAACATCTTCGAGGGCGCGGCCGAGATCCAGGCCCAGGTGATCGCGCGGCGTCTGCTCGAAAAGCCCGGGAACTGATCGCCAGAATGCGAATCGCCGCCCTCGCCCTCCTGACCGTCGCCGCCTGCGCGACGGTCGATCCCACCGTCCCCCTGATCGACGAGGAGAGCCCGCCGCCCGCCGCGGCCGCCGGTGGCGGCAACTGGCTCCTGCCCGGCACGACATGGCGCCTCGCCGCGATCGACGGGCGCCGCTTCCCCGCGCCGGTCACGGTGACGCTCACCCCCGACGGACGGATCGAGGGGCAGGCCCCCTGCAACCGCTTCACCGCCGACTACACCGGCCGCTGGCCCGACCTGACCTTCGACGCCGTCACCGCGACCGAGATGGCCTGCGACGACCTCGCGCTCGAACAGGCATTCTTCGCCGCCATGACTCGGGTAAACCGGGGCGAGCATACCGACGACGGCATCCGCTTCCGTGCCCCCGACGGCACCTATCTCGACTTCGTGCGGGTCTGACCGGCCCGTCAGCCCATTGAACCCCGCCCCGCGCTCTCCCAGATAACTTTTCTGGATCGGAGCGACCGCGTGACGGACACAGCCCGCAAGCATGAACACCGCCTTCGCCGGCAGGTCTCGGCGCTCACGCGCAAGGCGCCCGGGTCGGAGCGCTATGTCGAGCCGATGATTCACGGCAAGCTCTGGATGCTGCGCCTGCCGGTCGCGCTCTTCCTGATCGTGGGCAGCTTCCTCGCCGTCCTGCCGTTCTTCGGCCTCTGGATGCTGCCGCTCGGCCTGCTGCTCCTCGCCGTCGACGTGCCCCTCCTGCGCCCCACGGTCTCCGGCGCGATGATCCGCGGGCGCCGCCGTATCGGCAACTGGCTGCGCGCCCGCAACCGGCGCTGAGCCTACCCGCGCAGGAGCGCCGCCACCGCCCGCGTCCGCGCCTCCGGCAACCGCTCGCGCGGCAGGAAGGCCGCCAGCCGCGCCTCGAGGAAATGCCCGGTCAGGGCCAGCGCCTCGGCCAGCGCCGCCGCATCCGCCCGCGCCGTGCCCGCGCGCAGGAAGCCGGGCAGCGCCAGCAGCCGGTCCGCCCAAGGGCCACCCGCCGCGCGGCTGACCGCCCGGCCCGATTTCGGCGAGACATAGATCAGGTCCTCCACCACCCCCGTCGCCGCACAGGCGCTCAGGTCCAGCCCGAAACCGAGCTCCGCCAGCAGCGCCAGTTCCCACAGCGCATAGCGCGCCGGCCAGTCCGGATCGCTCCCCATCGCGTCCACGAGTTCCAGCGTCCGCGCATAGAGCACCGGATGCGCCTCGCGTTCGGGCAGGCTCGCCGAGATCAGCGCCGCCACCGACCCGAAGGCCGCCAGGGCCGCCCGCTCGCCCATCAGCGCGCCCGCCCGCGACTTCACCGGGTCGGCGCGGAAATGTCCCAGATGATCCTCGAGCCGCGCCGACCATTCGAGGCTCAGCTGCGCGCCGGGCTGCAGCCACGGCGCCATCCGCCGCGACCCGCCGCCGCGCACGACGCCGGCGTGCCGCCCGTGGCCCTCGGTGAAGACCTCGATGATCGCCGCGCTCTCGCCGTGCCGCCGCACCGCGATAAGGATGCCCTCGTCGCGCCACTCCATGGGGCGCTACTCCGCCAGCCCCGGCTCGTCGAGCAGGCTGCGCCCCGCCCGGTCCTCGACCTCGATCAGCCACAGGTCCGGATCGTAACGCCGCTGCCGGGCGAGCGCCGCGTCGACCTCCGGCTCCGGCCCCTCGGCCAGCACCGACCAGACCCGCGCGCCGCTCGCGTCCCAGCTGCGCTGCCAGGCCTGCGCCCGCCCGTCGAGCGTGTTCAGCTTCACGATCACCGCGCCCGCCGTCGCGTCCCCCCGCGCGGTGACGAAGGCCGGGATGTCTGCCAGCCGCAGCCGCGTCAGGTACGCCTGAACCCAGAACTCCGCCGTCAGCCGCGGTTGCATCAGCTCCCCTCGGGGAACTCGAGGCCCATCTCGCCGTAACGCTCCGCCTCGTCCTGCCAGCCGGGCCGGACCTTCACCGTCAGGAACAGATGCACCTCGCGGCCGAGGAATTCCTTAAGTTCCGCCCGCGCCGCCTGCCCGACCGCCTTGATCGTCTCGCCCTTCGGCCCCAGCGCGATGCCCTTGTGCCCCTCGCGGCCGACATAGACTATCTGGTCGATCCTGACCGAGCCGTCCTTGCGGTCCTCCCACTTCTCCGTCTCGACCGTCAGCTCGTAGGGCAGCTCCTGGTGCAGCCGCAGCGTCAGCTTCTCGCGCGTGATCTCGGCGGCGATCTGGCGCAGCGGCACGTCGGCGATCTGGTCCTCGGGATAGAGCCACGGCCCCGCCGGCACCTTCTCCGCCAACCAGCGGCGCAGATCCTCGACGCCGTAACCCCGCTCGGCCGAGATCATGAAGGTCGCGGCGAAATCCCGCGCCGCGTTCATCTCCGCCGACAGCGCCAGCAGCGTCTCGGCCTTCACCCGGTCGATCTTGTTGATGGCGAGCGCCACTGGCTTGCCCGGAGGCACGTTTGCGTCGAGCGCCTGAAGGATCGCGTCGACCCCCTCGGTCCGGCCGCGATGCGCCTCGATCAGCAGCACCACCACATCGGCATCCGACGCCCCGCCCCAGGCTGCCGCGACCATCGCCCGGTCGAGCCGCCGCCGCGGCCGGAAAAGCCCCGGCGTATCCACGAACACGAGCTGCGCAGCCCCCTCGATCGCCACGCCCCGGATGCGCGTACGCGTCGTCTGCACCTTGTGGGTAACGATCGACACCTTCGCCCCGACCATCCGGTTCAGGAGCGTCGATTTCCCGGCATTCGGCTCGCCGATCAGCGCGACGAAACCGCAGCGTGTCGCTTCGCTCATCCCCCACCCTCCAGCGCCACGAGCAGCGCCTCGGCCGCCAGTTGCTGCGCCGCGCGCTTCGACGCCGCCTCCGCCTGCGCCATGCGCCCGTCTGCCAGCCGCACCTCGACACGGAACACCGGCGCATGGTCCGGTCCCGCGCGGCTGAGGTCGGCATAGACCGGCGGGCTCATCCCCCGCGCCTGCGCCCATTCCTGCAGCGCAGTCTTGGCGTCCTGCGTCTGGACCCGCGCCCCGGCGATCCGCGGCCCCCAGAGCCGCAGGACCAGCGCCCGCGCCGCCTCCATCCCTGCGTCGAGATAGACCGCCGCGATCACCGCCTCCATCGCATCGCCGAGCAGCGCCGTCTTGCGCCGCCCGCCCGAGATCATCTCCGACCGGCCGAGCCGCAGCGCCGCGCCCAGGTCCACTTCCGCCGCCACCTCGGCACAGGTCTCCTTGCGCACCAGCGCGTTCAGCCGCGGCGCGAGCTGACCCTCCCGCGCGGCGGGGTCCTGCGCCAGCAGCGCCTCCGCGATCACGAGGCCGAGTACCCGGTCGCCGAGGAACTCCAGCCGCTGGTTGTCGAGACCGCTCGCCTTCGAGGGATGGGTCAGCGCCTCGATCAGGAGATCCGGCCGCGTGAACCTGTGGCCGAGCCGGTCGGCCAGTTCGGCCAGCGGCCGGCTCAGCTTCACTCGACCCTCACGAAGAAGCGGTCGGAGCGCCAGGTCCAGAACGCCAGCATCGACGGCCCGGCGGAGGAGAACATTACCCGGTCCGCCCGCCCCACCAGGTTCTCGAAGGGCACGCTGCCGACCCCGCCGACGATCCGCGGAAAGCGCGAATCCTGCGAATTGTCGCGGTTGTCGCCCATGAAGAAATACTCGCCCTCCGGCACCACGATCACCGCGGTGTTGTCGGCCGCGCCGTTCTCCTCGATGTTGAGGATGCGATGAACCTGACCCTCGGGCAGGGTCTCGAGGAACTGCTCCTTCACGCAGTCCCCGCCCAGCGGCGCCGGCCGGTTGGCGCAGCGCGGCAGGCTGCGGGTCGGGCCCTGCGGCACGTTCGGCTCGACGAAGGGCTCGATCGGCTCCTGCGGCATCGGCTCGCCGTTGATATGGAGCACGCCCCCGATCATCTGCACCCGGTCGCCCGGCAACCCGATCAGCCGCTTGATGTAGTCCTCGCCGGTCGCCGGATGCTTGAACACCACCACGTCGCCGCGCTCGGGCTCGCTCGCGAGGATCCGGCCCTCGAAGGGGCACATCGAGAACGGACAGGAATGCCGCGAATAGCCGTAGGCCATCTTGTTGACGAACAGGAAGTCCCCGATAAGCAGCGTCGGCTTCATCGACCCGGACGGGATCCAGAACGGTTGGAAGAAGAGCGTGCGCACGACGCCGGCGATCAGCAGCGCGTAGACGATGGTCTTGATCAGCTCGACGAGCCCGCTTGCCGCGGACTTGCTCTTGCTCGCCATGTCGCGACCTGCCTTTCCTGACGCCCGCTCACCGCGCCTTGTGGAGGCTGCCACACGGGGTGTCAAGCTGAGCGCCGCTCACGCCTCGGCCACCAGCCTGCCGGCCAGGGGATGCGCCTCGATCACCACGAAGGCCTGCGCCCACGGATGGTCGTCGGTCAGCGTGACATGGATCCGCGCCACGTGGTCCGGCGGGGTCATCTCCACCAGCCTGTCCGCCGCCCAGCCGGTCAGAACCATGGTCGGCTGGCCACCGCGCAGGTTGACCACGCCCATGTCCCGCCATGCGATCCCCATGCGCAGCCCGGTGCCCAGTGCCTTGGAACAGGCCTCCTTCGCCGCCCAGCGCCGGGCATAGGACGCTGCCCGCCCCGCCCGCCGCTCCGAGATCGCCTGTTCGGTCGTGGTGAACACCCGCGCGACGAAACGCTGCCCGAAGCGGTCGAGCGTGCCCTCGATCCGCTCGATGTTGGCCAGATCCGCACCGATGCCGAGGATCATGCTCCACCTCCCTCTTCTCGACCCATTCCCTGCTGTGCCTCCCCAACTGCCCTGTTCTGGTCGGGCCTGTGACGAAACGCCACCGTAATACGGCGTCGCACCCCCACCTGAGGTTGAAATCTGCGCGAGAGCCACGCCCTCCCGGCGAAGACGGACCGCCGGACGGCCGACGCGGCATTTGCCATCGCGCCTGGCTACGGTCCCGTGCTAGTTGCGGCAAGGCACAATCCGACCCGGAGCCCGCGCAAGATGACCACCGCCGACGCCCTTTCCCGCCTCGACACCCCCGCGCTCATCCTCGACGAGGCGCGGATGCTGCGCAACCTCGCCCGGCTGCGGGCGCATCTCGACGGGCTCGGGGTCTCGCTGCGTCCCCATCTGAAGACCGTGAAATCCGTCGACGCCGCCCGCCGCATCCTGAAGGACGGCAGCGGCCCGGCCACCGTCTCGACCCTGCGCGAGGCCGAGGTCTTCGCCGCGGCGGGCGTGCGCGACATCACCTATGCGGTCGGCATCGCGCCGGCAAAGCTAGACCGCGTGCTGGCGATCCGCGCCACCGGATGCGACCTCGCCGTGGTGCTCGACAACGCCGACCAGGCCCGCGCCGTCGTGGAAGCCTCTCGCCGGTCGGGCGACCGCATCCCGGCCTATATCGAGATCGATTCCGACGGCCACCGCTCCGGCCTCGCCCCCGCCGATCCCGACCTCGCGCCCATCGGCCGCATCCTCGTGGACGGTGGCGCCGAGCTGCGCGGGGTGCTCACCCACGCCGGCGAGAGCTACGGCGCAGTCGGCGCCGATGCTCTCGCCGCCTTCGCCGAGCTCGAACGCCAGGGCGCCGTCACCGCCGCCGAGACCCTGCGCGCCGCCGGCCTGCCCTGCCCGGTGGTCAGCGTCGGCTCCACCCCCACCGCACATTTCGCCCGCGACCTGACCGGCGTGACCGAGGTCCGCGCCGGTGTCTTCACCCTCTTCGACCTGGTCATGGCCGGCATCGGCGTCTGCACCACCGACGACATCGCGCTGTCGGTGCTGACTACCGTGATCGGCCACCAGCGCGAACGCGGCTGGATCATCACCGACGCCGGCTGGATGGCCATGTCGCGCGACCGCGGCACCGCGGCCCAGGCGATCGACCAGGGCTACGGCGTCGTATGCGACGTGGACGGCCGGGTGATGGAGGACCTGATCGTGCGGGCCGCCAACCAGGAACACGGCATCATCGCAATCCGCCCGGGCAGCACCGCCACGCTGCCCGACCTGCCCGTCGGCACGCTCCTGCGCATCCTGCCGAACCACGCCTGCGCCACCGCCGCCCAGTTCCCGGGCTACGAGGTCATTCCCGCGGACGGCGGCCCGCTCGCCCACTGGCCGCGCTTCGGCGGCTGGTAACGTCAAGCGGTTTCACAGCATCCAGCCGATCGGCAGGATGCCCACCAGCCCCACCAGCGCCCGCATCGCGAAGCTGGTGTTGGGTTCCACGTCGTACACCACCGTCTGCCCGTCCGCGGCTTTCAGCAGCCACTCGAGGTCGCCCTCGGCGCCCAGTCGCACGACATAGGCGCCACCCTCCGGCACCGCGTCCAGTTCCTCCGCGACCTCCCTCGCGATCGCGGGGCTTTCGATCAGGAAACCCATCTCGGTGTTCAGCCGCGCCGACCGCGGATCGAAGTTGAACGAGCCGATGAAGACGCTGCCGCCGTCGAAGGCGAAGGTCTTGGAATGCAGGCTGGTCGACGTCGAACCCGGCAGCTCGAGCCGCCGGCGCCCCTCCGCAGGGGCCGCGGGATCGGCCCGCAGTTCATAGAGCTCAACGCCCGCCGCCAGCAGTATCGGACGCGCCTCGGCATAGCCGCCGTGAACCAGAGGGACGTCGGTCGCCTCCAGCGCATTCGTCAGCACCCGGCCCCGTACGCCGCGCTCGGCGAGTGTGGTCAGAAGCCCGGCACCCCTCGTTCCCGGGGCGAAATAGGCGGACACAAGGTCGACCCCCCGCTCCGGCCGCGCCAGGATCTCGATCAGGCGCGAGACCAGCAGATCCTCCTCGACAGCCGTGCCGAGACCCTTGGCCGGGTCGTCGCTGATGAGTGTCACGGGCACCCATTCCAGCTCCAACATCCCGGACTGGAGCTCCGCGATCATCGGCGAATCCGCGATGGCGCCCAGGTAGGGTTCGGCCGCGGGATCCGCGCCGGCCGCCGCCGCGGCATCCCGCAGCAGATCGAGCCCCTCTGGCGCCGCCGGGAGGATCATGCCCGCCGGATAGGCCGATCCGCTCGCCCAGTACCGGTCGAAGTCGGCCGAGACCTCCGCTGCCGCCGACCCCACGGCCAGCACGTCCATGTCGATGTAATGCGCCGTCCCGAAGGCGAAATAGATGTCCCCGATGTTACGACCGCCGATCACCGAGGCGACCCCGTCCGCGGTCAGCGACTTGTTGTGCATCCGCCGGTTGAGCCGAGGGAAGTCGAAGGCATAGGCGAGCAGCTTGGGGTCGCGCAGTGTGAACGGGTTGAAGAGCCGCACCTTCATTGTCGGCAGCGCGTCCAGCGCCGCCAGTTCGCGGTCGAGGCCGGTTATCCCGTTGTCGTCCAGCAGAAGGCGCACGCGCACGCCGCGTTCCGCTGCCGCGCGCAGCTCGTCGAGCAGCAGCGTACCGGTCGTGTCGCCCTGCCAGATGTAGTATTGCACATCGAGCGAGGCCTCGGCGTTGCGCACCAGATGAACCCGCGCGGCAAAGGCCTCGCGCCCGTCGCGCAACGGGACCACGCCGCTCGCGCCGTCATGCTCCGCCATCGCCGGCAATACGACCCGGCCGAGCGCCGTGGCCGCGCTCGGTGCCAGTGCTGTGCCGGCCGGCCGGTCCGACAGGTCCGGCAGCGGAAAGGCCAGGCGCAGGCCGAACACCACCGCCGCGCCCACCAGGCCGAGCACCGCGACCCCGCGCAGCACCTGCCCGAGCCGCGCGCCGACTCCCGTCCGGCGCCTCGCCGCCAGCCGCGCCATTCCCCGGGCGCCCGTCCCTATGCCACCCCCTCGCCGAAGGCATCGCGCCGGGCCTCGTCCATCAGCGCCCGCATCCGCCGGATCGCGCTGTCAAGACCCGAGAAGATCGCCTCGCCCACCAGGAAATGCCCGATGTTCAGTTCCATCACCTCGGGCAGCGCCGCCACCGGCTTCACCGTGTCGTAGGTCAGCCCGTGGCCCGCATGTACCTCGAGCCCCAGCTCGCGGGCGAAGGCCGCCATGTCGCGCAGCCGCTCCAGCTCGGCGTCCCGCGCCGCAAGGTCCCCTTCCACATGCGCATCGCAGTAGGCGCCGGTGTGCAGTTCGATCACCGGCGCGCCGATCCGGTGCGCCGCCTCGATCTGCCGTCGGTCCGCGGCGATGAAGATCGACACCCGGCAACCGGCCTCGGCCAGCGGCGCGATGAAATGCGCCAGCCGGTTCTCCTCGCGCGCCACCTCGAGACCCCCTTCCGTCGTGCGCTCCTCGCGCCGCTCCGGCACGATGCAGACCGCATGCGGCCGGTGGCGCAGCGCGATCGCCTGCATCTCCTCGGTCGCGGCCATCTCGAAGTTCAGGGGCAGCGTCAGGTTTGCCATCAGCCCCTCGATGTCGGCGTCGGTGATGTGCCGCCGGTCCTCGCGCAGATGCGCGGTGATCCCGTCCGCGCCCGCCGCCTCGGCCAGCTTCGCCGCCCGGATCGGATCGGGATAGGGTCCGCCGCGGGCGTTGCGCACGGTCGCCACGTGGTCGATGTTCACGCCCAGCCGCAGCCGGCCGAGGGGTCGCTTCAGGGTCATGTCGCTCCTCCAACAGGCTCGCGGACGGATGATAGCAGCCTATTCGCTCTCGTCAGCGTCGGATTTCATCCGCTGGAGCCGCTCGCGCGCCCGCGCCTGCATCCGGCTCCGCCTCCGGGACTGATAGGCCGTGATCAGCGGCCGGATCAGGTAGTAGGCCGCGATCGAGGCGACCACCCCCGGCAGCAGCCCGCCGACCTGATAGGGCAGCACCACGTCGGTGAAGAACACCGCCAGCTTGTTCCATTCCGGCTCGCCGATCCCCACGAGGCTCAACAGCGACCGTCCCAGCCCGTCGAGCGCCTCGACGAAGGCGTCCGAGACGCGACTGAAGTCCCGCCCCGTCACCCCGTAGCCGAGGATGCGCCGGCCGAGCCCCATCGAGAGCGCGGCGATCGCCGGAAAGGTCACCGGATTGCCCGCCGCCGTGCCGATCAGCGAGGCCAGGATGTTGCCGCGCAGGGTCCAGGCCAACGCCGCCGCCAGGAAGAAATGCAGCCCGTAGAACGGCGTGAACGAGGCGTAGACGCCGCAGGCAAAGCCCAGCGCGATCCGGTGCGGTGTGTCCGGAAGCCGTCGCACCCTGTGGCCGAGGTATTCCCAGCCACGCCGGAACCCGCGCCGCGGGTAGAACGCCTCGCGCAGTCGGTTCACGAAAGGCGGCTTTTTGCGTCGCTTGAAGACCATCGATCCGGACACCCGGCCGCCCACCAGTGGCCAGCCGCACCCCCCTCAGCTGCGGGCGGCCACCGGGTCGATCGGGGCAGCCTGTCGGAACCTCCTGACCTGCGCGACGTCCGAATCGGCGTCGATCGCGGTCAGGACATTTGTCAGGTGTTCCATGTCGCGCACCTGAATATCAACGATCATCCTGTAGAAATCGGGTTTTCGCTCGGTGAACACGATGTCGGTGATGTTCGCCCGCTGCTCGCCGATCAGGGTGCAGATGCGCCCCAGCACGCCGGCGTCGTTCGCGAGCGTCACCTCGATGCGCACGTCGTGGTCGCTGCGCGCGTTGCCCTCGGCCCAGCGCAGGTCGATCCAGCGGTCGGGCTCGTCCTCGAAGGCGACGAGTTCCGCGCAGTCGATCGCATGCACGATCACCCCCTTGCCGCGCACCGCGATGCCGACGATGCGCTCGCCTGGCACGGGGTTGCAGCACGGCGCCGGCTTCGCCTGCTGCCCTGACTCCAGACCGATCACCACCGGCCCGGCGTTCGCCGGATCGCGCGGCAGGTCGGCATCGCGCAGAAGTTCGGGATAGAGCGTCGCGACGAGGTCCTTGCCGGTCATCTCCGCCGCGCCCAGCCGCGCCAGCACGTCCTCGGCATCCTCGAGGCTCAGCCGCCGCGCCGCCGTTTCCAGCGCCTTGTCGGTCGCCTTCTTGCCGACCCGCTCCAGCGCCACCCGGGCGATCTCGCGGCCGAGCCGGATCTGTGTGCCGCGCTGCTCCTCGCGCAGGCTGCGCCGGATCGCCGCCTTGGCCCGGCCGGTCACCACCATGTCCTCCCAGCTCGGCTGCGGCCGCTGGCCCTCGGCGCGGATGATCGTCACCGACTGGCCGTTGCGCAGCTTGGTCCAGAGCGGCACCCGCCGCCCGTCCACCTTGGCGCCGACGCAGCTGTCCCCGATCCGGGTGTGGATCGCATAGGCGAAGTCGATCGCCGTGGCGCCCCGGGGCAGCTTCACCACCTCGCCCTTCGGCGTGAAGCAGAACACCTGGTCCTGGAACATCTCGAGCTTCACATGCTCGAGGAACTCCGGCGAATCGTCGGCCGTGTCGAACCGCTCGGCGAGGCTGCGCAGCCACTGGAACGGGTCGACCACGAAGGGGTTCTCGAACCGCTCGCCGTCGCGATAGGACCAGTGCGCCGCCACCCCCGTCTCGGCCACCGCATGCATCTCGAGCGTCCGGATCTGCACCTCGACCCGCTTGCCGTCGCGCCCCGAGACCGTGGTGTGGATCGAGCGGTAGCCGTTCGACTTCGGCTGGCTGATGTAGTCCTTGAACCGCCCCGGCACCGCGGTCCATCGCTGGTGGACCGCGCCGAGCGCGGTGTAGCAGTCCGCGACCGTGCGGGTGATGATCCGGAAGCCGTAGATGTCGGAGAGCCGCGAGAAACCCTCCTTCTTCTCCTCCATCTTGCGCCAGACCGAATAGGGCTTCTTCTCCCGCCCGAAGACCTGCGCCTCGACCCCGGCGGCCTCCAGCGCCTGCCGGATGTCCTCGGTGATCTTCGGGATCACGTCGCCGGTCTCGTTCCTCAGCGTCACGAAGCGGCGGATGATCGAGCTGCGCGCCTCGGGGTTGAGCACCTTGAAGGCGATGTCCTCGAGTTCGTCGCGCATCCACTGCATGCCCATCCGGCCGGCGAGCGGCGCGAAGATGTCCATGGTCTCGCGCGCCTTGCGCTGCTGCTTCTCGGGCGCGAGGAAGCGGATCGTGCGCATGTTGTGCAGCCGGTCGGCGAGCTTGACCAGCAGGACCCGCGGGTCCTTCGACATCGCCATCAGGAGCTTGCGGAAATTCTCCGCCTGCGCGTTCTCGATCGAGCTGAGCTGCAGGTTGTTGAGCTTCGTCACCCCGTCGACCAGCTGCGCGATCTCGTCGCCGAAGCGCAGCGCGATCTCCGAATAGGTCGAGCCGGTATCCTCGATCGTGTCGTGCAGAAGCGCGGTAATGATCGTCGCGTCGTCGAGCTTCTGCTGGGCGAGCAGGGTGGCGACCGCGACGGGATGGCTGAAATAGGGCTCGCCGCTGGTGCGGAACTGCCCCTCGTGCATCCGCATCCCGTATTCATAGGCCGCCGTGATCAGCCCCGCGTCCGACCGCGGGTTGTAGGATCGGACCAGCGTGATCAGACTCTCGACGGGAATCACTCCGTCTGGTCCGGCTTCGACGGGCCGGCCCTCGACGACGAGCGTGGACTGGGGGCTCAGGGCTCGCCCTGGGCTTCCATCAGCGCGCGCAGCAGGCGTTCCTCGGACATGTCGTCCTCGGCCGGTGCGTCCATCATCTGGCCCGGCAGCAGGGTCATCACGTCCTCTTCAGGCTCGTCCACCTCGATCTGCCGCTGGAAGCTCTCGATCGCGGATTCCCGAAGCTGACCGGCGGTCAGCGTCTCCTCGGCGATCTCGCGCAGCGCGACCACCGGGTTCTTGTCGTTGTCGCGGTCGACGGTCAGCGGCGAACCCGACGCCAGTTCGCGGGCACGGTGCGCGGCGAGCATCACCAGCTCGAACCGGTTGGGCACCTTGTCGACGCAGTCCTCGACGGTTACGCGGGCCATGGCACAGCTCCAATCCACAAGCCTCGGGAAAGCCGAGTACCTAGCGCCGCGGCGCGGCGGATGCAAGGGCCTTGCGCCGCGCCGCCCTCACAGCGGCTCGACCTCGGCCCGCTCCTCCGCCGGCAGCGCCGCCAGCAGCTCCGCCGCCGTCCGCCCCAGCACCGGATGCCGCCAGTCGGGCGCAAGGTCGCAGAGCGGGCGCAGCACGAAGACCCGCTCCTGCATCCGCGGATGCGGCAGCACCAGACCCTGCGGCGCCCGCCGCCGTTCCGCGACCGGCAGCCCCGCCCATTCGCCTTGCGTCGCCGCGTCCGGCAGCACCGCCTGCCCGCAGGCGATCAGGTCGAGGTCGCAGGTCCGCGGCGCCCAGCGCTCATCCCGCCGCCGCCCGAGCCCCGCCTCGATCCGGTGCAGAGCGTCCAGCACCTCCTGCGGGTCGAGCGCGGTCTCCACCGCCACGGCCCCGTTCACGAAGTCCGGACCCGCCCCCGGCGGAAAGGCCGGCGTGCGGTACCATCGGCTCCTCGCGACCACCCGCAGCCCCGCGCCCCCGAAGGCCGCCAGCGCCGCCTCCAGCGTCTCGCGCGGGCCGCCCAGCGCCGAGGGCAGGTTGGCGCCCAGCGCCACGAAACATGTGATCACGTACCGCCCCCAATTCCCGACGAAACCACTTCCCCCTTCCGGCGCGCGGGTCTATAAGCGGTGGGCCGGGCTGGTCCAGCGCGTCCCGTGCCAACAATCGACACGCATTCCATGCGAAGGATTTGATCCAGATGTTCTACCGTGACGAGCGGCTCGCCCTTTTCATCGACGGTGTCAACCTCTACGCCGCGGCCCGGGCCCTCGGCTTCGACATCGACTACAAGCTCCTGCGCACCGAGTTCATGCGCCGCGGCAAGCTCCTGCGCGCCTTCTACTACACCGCCGTGCTCGAGAGCGAGGAATACTCCCCGATCCGTCCGCTGGTCGACTGGCTGAACTACAACGGCTTCGCCATCGTCACGAAGCCCGCCAAGGAATTCACCGACTCCACCGGCCGCCGCAAGATCAAGGGCAACATGGACATCGAGCTCGCCGTCAACGCGATGGAGATGGCACCCCATGTCGACCACATCGTGCTCTTCTCCGGCGACGGCGACTTCCGCCCGCTGGTCGAGGCGCTGCAGCGCAAGGGCGTGCGCGTCTCGGTCGTTTCCACCATCCGCAGCCAGCCGCCGATGATCGCCGACGAGCTGCGCCGCCAGTGCGACAACTTCATCGAGCTCGACGAGCTGCGCGACGTGATCGGCCGGCCGCCCCGCCAGCCGGTCGAGGCCCGCGTCACCGCCGACGTCGACGCCGACGAGGAATGACGCCGCCCGCCGCCGCGCCCGAGGCGCCGCGCGACTGCCCGATCTGCCCCCGCCTCGCCGCCTACCGCGCGGCGAACGTCGCGAAGAACCCCGACTGGTTCAACGGCGCCGTGCCCTCCTTCGGCGATCCCGCCGCGCGTGTGCTGATCCTCGGCCTCGCGCCCGGGGTCGCGGGCGCGAACCGCACCGGCCGCCCCTTCACCGGCGACTATGCCGGCGACCTGCTCTACGCCACGCTGGCCAAGTTCGGCCTCGCCAACGGCCGCTTCGCCGCCGACCCCGCGGACGGCCTCCAGCTTCACGGCTGCATGGTCTCGAACGCCGTGCGCTGCGTGCCGCCGCAGAACCGGCCCACGCCGGCCGAGATCACCGCCTGCCGGCCCTTCCTCTCCGCCCGGCTCGCGGCCCTTCTGGACCTGCGCGCCGTGGTCTGCCTCGGCCGCATCGCGCACGAGAGCCTGCTGCGCAGCCTCGGCGCCCGCCTCGCCGACCACCCCTTCGCCCACGGCGCCCGCCACGACATCGCCGGCTATGCCGTCTTCGACAGCTACCACTGCTCGCGCTACAACACGAATACCGGCCGGCTGACCGCGGCGATGTTCGAGGCTGTCTTTGCCGACCTCAGCCGCTATATTGCCGCGTGCCCCGAGACCGCCCCGACCGGATGAGCCCGCCATGCCCGAACCCCTGACGATCCTCCTCGCCGCGCCGCGCGGCTTCTGCGCGGGCGTGGACCGGGCGATCAAGATCGTCGAGATGGCGCTCGCGAAATGGGGCGCCCCGGTCTACGTCCGCCACGAGATCGTGCACAACCGCTACGTGGTCGACGCCCTGCGCGCGAAAGGAGCGGTCTTCGTCGAGGAACTCGACGAATGCCCGCCCGACCGGCCGGTGGTCTTCTCCGCCCATGGCGTCCCGAAGGCCGTGCCGGCCGAGGCCGAGGCCCGCCGCATGCTCTATGTCGACGCCACCTGCCCGCTGGTGACCAAGGTGCATTCCGAGGCGGCGCGCCACCACGCCAACGGTCTCCAGATGGTGATGGTCGGCCACGCCGGCCATCCCGAGACCGTCGGCACCATGGGCCAGCTCCCCCCCGGCGAGGTGCTGCTGGTGGAGACGGTCGAGGACGTCGCCGCGCTCCAGCCCCGCGACCCCGGCCGCCTCGCCTTCGTCACCCAGACCACGCTCTCGGTCGACGACACCGCCGAGATCGTCGCCGCCCTCCGGGCCCGCTTCCCCGCCATCGTCGGCCCGGGCAAGGAGGACATCTGCTACGCCACCACCAACCGCCAGGAGGCGGTCAAGGCGATGGCCCCGCGCATCGACGCGCTCCTCGTCATCGGCGCGCCCAATTCCTCGAACTCCCAGCGCCTCGTCGAGGTCGGCCGCAAGGCCGGCTGCGGCTATGCCCAGCTCGTCCAGCGCGCCGCCGACATCGACTGGCGCGCGCTTCAGGGCATCCGCAGCCTCGGCCTCACCGCCGGCGCCTCCGCGCCCGAGGTGCTGGTCGAGGAGGTGATCGACGCCTTCCGCGCCCGCCACGACGTCACCGTCGAGACCGTCGAGACCGCGGTCGAGCGCGTGGAATTCAAGGTCCCCCGCATCCTGCGCGAGACCGCCGCATGACGACCGCCCCCGCGACCCGGATCCCCGCCCCCGCGCTCTTCCTCGGCTGGCTCGGCCTCGTGCCCTTCGTCTACGGCGTGCTGATGATCTTCGCCGAGCCGGGCAGCCTGCCCACCTTCGGCTTCTTCCCCTCCGATCCCTCGGGCGGCGTCTTCATCCTCGAACGCTTCGGCGCGGCGATCCTCGGCTTCATGGGCGGCTGCCTCTGGGGCTTCGCCTCGGCGCCCGGCCGGACGGTCACCCTGCCGCTCCTCGCCGCCTCCGCGGTGCCAGCCTTCCTCGCCTTCATCGCGATCCAGCCCGAACCCGCCTACAGCTGCATCTGGCTCGCCTTCGGCTTCGTGGTGCTGCAGGCGATCGACGTCGTCTTCCACCGCACCGGCGTGGCCCCCGCCTACTGGCTCAGCCTGCGCCTGCCGCTGACCGCGGGCGTGATGGCCTGCCTGCTCGTCGGCGCGCTCTATGGCTGAGCTCTTCGCCTATACCGACGGCGCCTGCTCAGGCAATCCCGGCCCCGGCGGCTGGGGCGTGGTGCTGATCGCCCGCGCGGGCGAGCGGGTGCTGAAGACCCGCGAACTTTCGGGGGGCGAGGCGCTCACCACCAACAACCGCATGGAGCTGATGGCCGCGATCGCCGCGCTCGAGGCGCTCGACCGCCCCGCAACCGTCACCGTCGTCACCGACAGCGTCTACCTCCGCGACGGCATCACCTCCTGGATCCACGGCTGGAAGCGCAACGGCTGGAAGACCTCGGCGAAGAAGCCGGTGAAGAACGACGATCTCTGGCGCCGCCTCGACGCCGCCGCCGCGCGCCACCACGTCACCTGGGACTGGATCAAGGGCCATGCCGGCCACCCCGAGAACGAACGCGCCGACACCCTCGCCCGCGAAGCCTTGGCCCCCTACAAGCCCGCCCCCCTCAAGAGCGCCGGCTGATCCCGCGCCCCGCGCCGCAGCGCAGCCCGCCCCAATCTCTAGACAGAAAGGGCGCCGCGCCGCCGCCCCCCGCACCGCTGCCCGTTTCATACTGGCAAGCTTACCCTATCGAGCAGACAGCGCGGGCGAACACGCCCGCGCAAGCAAACGACTCGCGCGCACCGCGCGCTCCGCATGGCCGCCAACAGGCGGCCGCCCTTCACTCCACCGCCGCAAAGAACTCCCACAGCAGCGCACTCGCCGAAGGCCCGGCCGGGTCGGCATAGTCCCCGGTCCCGTCTCCCGGCCAGAAATGCGACCGGCTCCCCGCCGGCCCGTCATAGAACACCGTCTCGACCACACTCCGCCCCGCGGCATCGGCAAAGCGCAGATGCGTGCAGGCGATGCCGTCCTCGGCGCAGTCGCGCACCGCGACGGGCGCGTCGGCGGCGCCGTGGTGCCGGATCCACGAATCGCGCAGGTTCCGCGCGTTGACGATCCGCACCCGGCAGTCGTTCTCGCTGTGGATCACCATCAGCGGCACCAGCCGCCGCTCCTCCGCGGTCCGCTGCTCGGCCTCCATCGCCGCCACCGCGGCCCCGGCGCTGCGCGGCCAGGGCGGCAGCCAGCAGGCCGCGCTCACCGCCCAGGACGATTCCCCGAACGGCAGCCCCGCGACCGCCCCGGCGGCGGCGATGTCCTCGGAATAGGCGACCGCCATCGCCACGGCCATCGCCGCGCCGGAACTCAGCCCCGCGACGAACCGCCGGTCCGGGTCGGTGGCGAACTCGTCCTCCACCGCCGCGATGATCCGCCGCAGATCGCCCGCCTCGCCGCTTCCCTCGCTGCGGTTCGATGCCTGCCAGAACCCCCAGCAGTTCTCGGTGCGGAAGTCGAACATCCCCCAGCCCGTGACGAAGGGGAACACCGCGACGAAGCCCTCCGCCTCGGCCAGCGCGGTGAACCCGGTCTCGGCGATCATGTTCGTCTCGTCCTGCCGGCAGCCGTGCAGCACCATGACGAGCGGCACCACCCCCGCCTCGGGCAGGTTCTCCGGCACGTATACCGCATAGCGCCGCTCCCGGCTCCCGGGGGCATCGTCCGGTGCCAGCACGCGCGCATGCAGCGTGCCCGCCAAGCCCTCCACCGGCGCGAGCGACAGGATCAGCCCGAAAGCCGCAGCAAGAAGGCTCCGCATGCTACACTCCCGCGAATCGTGAAGGGAACGCCATGGCGAAGACGCTACCTCATCTTGCAGCGCAATACGATTATCTCGCACACGCAGCACGGGATCGCCACCCGCAATGACCCTCGCCCAGACCCTCGACTTCGCCGCCGTCTTCGTCTTCGCGCTGACCGGCGGCCTCGTCGCCTCCCGCGCCCAGCTCGACATCGTCGGCTTCCTCTTCGTCGCCAGCCTCACCGCGGTCGGCGGCGGCACCGTTCGCGACCTCGTGCTCGGCCGCGACCCGGTGTTCTGGGTCGGCAACCCGGCCTTCATCGGCGTCGCCTGCCTCGCCGCGGTGCTCACCTTCCTCTGGGCCCCGCGCCTCGAATCCCGCTACGCCGCCATCCTCTGGCTCGACGCGGTGGCGCTGTCCGTCGCGGTGCCCGCCGGTGTCGTCGCGGCACAGTCGGTGGCGGCCTCCTGGCCAGTCGTGGTGATGATGGGCATCGCCACCGGCACCCTCGGCGGGCTGATGCGCGACGTCGTCTGCAACGAGGTACCGCTCGTCCTGAAACAGGGCGAGCTCTACGCCACCGCCGCCTTCGCCGGCGCACTCGCCAGCGTCGTGGTGCTCGAGGCGACCGGCGCGCCGCTCGTGGCGCTGATCGCCTGCTCCGCCATCACCTTTGCCCTCCGCGCCGGCTCGCTCGCCTTCGGCTGGCGCCTGCCGGTCTACCGCAGCCGCCCCGCCCGCAACCATCCGCCGCGCCAGCCACCACCGGGCTGAGGCCTGCATCGCAGAAGGAGACCAGGATGACCCGTCCAAAGCCCCCCGCCGTCACCCCCGAGATGATCCGTCTCCACGACGAATACACCCATCTCACCCTCGACCGCCGCGGCTTCATGGACGGCCTCGCCCGCCTCGCCGGGGGCAGCGCCGCCGCCGCCGCGGTCCTGCCGCTGATCGCCGCCCGCCCCGGGGCCGCGCAGCAGGTGGCCGAGAACGACGCGCGCCTCGCGATCGAGACCGTCACCTGGACCGGGGCCTCAGGCCCGATGCTCGGCTATCTCGTCCGCCCCGTGGAGGCCGTGCCGCCGCTCCCCGCGGTCCTCGTCATCCACGAGAACCGCGGCCTCAACGATCACATCCGCGACGTCACCCGCCGCTTGGCGCTCGAAGGCTTCATCACCCTGGCCCCGGACTTCCTCGCCCCCGCCGGCGGCACCCCGGCCGACGAGGAACTCGCACGCGAACTGATCCGCGACCTCGACCCGGAGGAACTGACCGGCAACCTCGTCTCGGCCACCGCCTACCTGCGCGAGCACGAGGATACCACCGACGCGGTCGGCGCGATCGGCTTCTGCTGGGGCGGCGGCAGGGCGGGCGCGCTCGCCGTCGCCGACCCCGATCTGCGCGCCGCCGTGCCGTTCTACGGCAGCCAGCCGCCGGCCGACCGCGTGCCCGCGATCCGCGCCCGCCTGATGATGCACTACGCGGGCCTCGACGACCGGATCAACGCCGGCATCCCCGACTTCCAGGCCGCGCTCGACGCCGCCGGCACCGACTACGTCATTCACATGTACGAAGGCGCGAACCACGCCTTCCTCAACGACACCTCCGAAGCACGCCACGACCCCGCGGCCGCGGCGCGCGCCTGGGAACGCACCGTCGACTTCCTCAGCGAATCACTCGCCGAGGACTGATCCCACGGGGACCGGGAACCCGCGCAGGACTGCTTCCGCGGGCGCCGCCGCCCGTCCGGCGCGCTGCAACTCGATGATCCGCACAGCCCCGCTCCCGCAGGCGACCGTCAGCAGGTCGTCGAGCACCGTCCCCGGCGCCCCCGCCCCCTCCGCCACCTCGGACAGGAGCAGCTTCACCCGCTCCCCCCCGATCGCGCACCAGGCCCCCGGAAACGGCGACAGACCGCGGATCAGCCGGTCCACCTCCGCCGCCGGCCGCGTCCAGTCGACCAGTGCCTCCGCCTTGTCGATCTTCGCGGCATAGGTCACGCCCGCCTCCGGCTGCGGCTCTGCCACCAGATCGTCGAGCCGCTCTAGCGCCGCCACGATCATCTCCGCCCCCAGCGCCGCCAGCCGGACGTGCAGCGTCCCGCTGGTGTCCTGCGGCCCGATCGGCACCTCCCGGCGCAGGAGCACCGGCCCGGTGTCGAGCCCCGCCTCCATCGCCATGATGCAGACCCCGGTCTCCGCGTCGCCCGCCATGATCGCCCGCTGGATCGGCGCCGCCCCCCGCCAGCGCGGCAGGAGCGAGGCATGAATGTTGAGGCACCCCCGAACCGGCGCGTCCAGCACCGCCTGCGGCAGGATCAGCCCATAGGCCGCCACGACCGCCACCTCCGCCCCGAGCGCGGCGAAGGCCGCCTGCTCCGCGGGATCGCGCAGGCGCTCGGGGTGCCGCACCGCAAGGCCCAGCTCCTCCGCCCGCCGGTGCACCGGCCCCGGCCGCGGCGCCTTGCCCCGCCCCGCCGGCCGCGGCGGCTGGCAATAGACACAGACGACCTCATGCCCCGCCGCCACCAGCGCCTCGAGCGCCGGCACCGCGAACTCCGGCGTCCCCATGAAAACGACCCGCATCCCGCTCCCTCCGCCGCTCCGCACCACGGGCTCGCCCCGCACCGAGGCACCGTCAAGCCAGACCTCTGGTCCAGGCCGCCCCCGGTTTCAACCCCGCCCGGCACCCTCCCGCGTCACCGCCACCGCTGAAGGCGCGCGCCGACACCCGGCAGCCCGCCCCCTTCGGATTTCATACTGGCAAGCTTACCCTATCGAGCAGACCGCGCGGGCGAACACGCCCGCGCCAGCAAAGTGACTCGCGCGCACCGCGCGCTCCATCTGGCCGCCAACGGCGGCCCCCCTTCCCGGCCGCAGACGCTCAGACCCGAGCCCGTTCCTTCTTCAGCTTCTTCATCTTCGCGGTGATCATCGCCCGCTTCACCGCGCCGAGATAGTCGATGAAGAGCCGGCCCTTCAGATGATCAATCTCGTGCTGCACGCAGGTCGCCCACAGCCCGCCGAACTCGGCCTCGTGCCGCGCCCCGTCCAGGTCCTGCCAGGCCACGCGCACTCGCGCCGGCCGGGTCACGTCCTCGTAGATCTCCGGGATCGACAGGCAACCCTCCTCGTAGCTCCGCATCTCCTCCGAGGCCCAGGTGAGCGCGGGGTTGACCAGTACCATCGGCTCGGGCTCGGCATCCTTGGGCGAGCAGTCCATCACCAGCACCTGCTTCAGCACGCCGACCTGCGGCGCGGCGAGGCCCACGCCCGGCGCGTCGTACATCGTCTCCAGCATATCGTCGGCCAGCCCGCGCAGACCGGAGTCGAACTCGGTCACGGGGGCGCAGGCCTTCTTCAGGCGCGGGTCGGGGTGGATCAGGATCGGGCGCAGCGTCATGGCGCCGAGATAGGCGATCGGGCAATGCCCGGCAAGCCGGGAACGGGCTTGCGGCGGCGGCGCAACGGGTTAGCTTGGCCCCCGCCCATCCGGAGAGCCGCATGTTCGACTTCGACGAGATCATCGACCGCCGCAACACCCATTCCACCAAATGGGACCTGATGGAGGCGCGCTACGGCGTCTCGCCCGTGGACGGGCTGTCCATGTGGGTGGCCGACATGGACTTCCGCCCGCCGCCTTCGGTGAACGAGGCGCTGGCCGCCGCCCTCGCCCACGGCGTGCACGGCTATTTCGGCGACGACCGCGACTTCAAGGCCGCGATCACCGGCTGGATGGCGCGGCGCCACGGCTGGACGGTCGAGCCCGACTGGATCCTGACCCATCACGGCCTCGTCGCAGCAACCGCGCTCTGCGTCCAGACCTTCACCCGGCCGGGCGAGGGGGTGATCCTCTTCACCCCGGTCTACCACGCCTTCTCCCGCGTGATCCTCGCCAACGGCCGCGAGGTGGTCGAGAGCCCGCTCGTCCAGCGCGACGGCCGCTATCACATGGACCTGCACGCGCTCGCCGCCCGCCTGCGCGGGCACGAACGCATGGTGATCTTCTGCTCGCCGCACAATCCCGGCGGCCGGATCTGGAGCCCCGAGGAACAGCGCGCGCTGGCCGAGTTCTGCACCGCCCACGACCTCCTGCTCGTCGCCGACGAGATCCACCACGACCTCGTCCTGCCCGGCCACCGCCACGTGCCGATGCCGGTCGCGGCCCCCCAGGTGCTCGACCGGCTGGTGATGCTGACGGCGACCACCAAGACCTTCAACATCGCGGGCGCCCTCACCGGAAACCTGATCGTCCCCGACGGGGCGCTGCGCCGCCGACTCGCCCACGGCCTCTTCGCGTGCGGCATCAGCCCCAACCGCTTCGGCGCGCTGCTCGCGACCGCGGCCTATGCCGGCGGCGACGCCTGGCTCGATGCGCTGACCGCCTATCTCGCCGGCAACGCCCGGGTCTTCGACGACGGCATCCACGCGATCCCCGGCCTGCGCTCGATGCGGCTCGAGGCGACCTATCTCTCCTGGGTGGACTTCTCCGGCACCGGCATGGAACCGGCCGAGTTCACCGCCCGGGTGGAAAAGGGCGCCCGCATCGCCGCGAACCACGGGCCCACCTTCGGCACGGGCGGCGAGACCTTCCTGCGCTTCAACATCGCCACCCCCCGGTCGCGGGTCGAGGAGGCCGTGCGCCGCCTGCAGGCGGCCTTCGCCGACCTGCAGTAGCACGACGCCGCCCGTTTGACTCCGCCGCCGCCGAGGCTCTAACACGGTGCCGACCGCGGCCCCTTCCCGACAGGAGATCCCATGAGCTTCACCGTCCAGCCGAGCCCGCCCGCCCGTCCGAACCGCTGCCAGCTCTTCGGCCCGGGTTCCCGCCCGGAGCTCTTCGAGAAGATGGCCGCCTCCGCAGCCGACGTGGTCAACCTCGACCTCGAGGACTCGGTCGCCCCCTCCGACAAGGCCGCGGCGCGGGCGAACGTGATCGAGGCGATCAACGGGATCGACTGGGGCCGCAAGACCCTGTCGGTCCGGATCAACGGCCTCGACACGCCCTACTGGGTCCGCGACGTCGTCGACCTGATGGAACAGACCGACGGCCGGCTCGACCTGATCATGATCCCCAAGGCCGGCAACGCCAAGGACGTCTACGCCGTCGACGCCATGGTCTCCGCCATCGAGCAGGAAAAGCTGCGCGACAAGCGCCTCGGCCTCGAGGTCATCATCGAGACCGCAGCCGGCCTCGCCCATGTCGAGGAGATCGCCGCGGCAAGCCCCCGCATGCAGGCCATGAGCCTCGGGCCGGCCGACTACGCCGCCTTCATGGGGATGCAGACCACCGCGATCGGCGGCACCCAGTCCAACTACTACATGATCGAGGACCAGCGCGAGGACGGCCAGCCCCGCGCCGTGCACTACGCCGATCCCTGGCACTATCCGACCGTCGCGATCGTCGCCGCCTGCCGCACGCACGGCGTCCTGCCGGTCGACGGCCCCTTCGGCGACTTCTCCGATCCCGAGGGCTTCAAGGCCCAGGCGCTGCGCTCCGCCACCCTCGGCATGGTCGGGAAATGGGCGATCCATCCCAGCCAGGTCGCGATGGCGAACGAGATCTTCACGCCTTCGGAAAAGGCCGTCGCCCGCGCCCGCCGCGTGCTCGAAGCCATGGAACAGGCGAAGAAGTCCGGCGCCGGCGCCGTGGCGCTCGACGGCAAGCTGATCGACCTCGCCTCGATCCGCCAAGCCGAGGTCATCGTGAAGCAGGCCGAACTGATCGCCGCCGGCTGACGCCAGCGCGCGCCTGAGGAGGTCGCGATGAAGACCGAATCCGGCGCGCTCATCCTCTCCACCGTCGCGGCACTCGTCATCGGCATCGTCGCCATGGCCGCGGCGGTGCTGTCGGGCTCGCAGGCGATCCTGCTCGACGGGCTCTACAACCTCGCGTTTTTCGTCACCGCGCTCTTCACCCTCCGCGTCGCGCGCCTGCTCGCCCGGCCCGACGACGCGACTTATCCCTTCGGCTATCTCTATTTCGAGCCGCTCATCAACACGGTGAAGGGCCTCTTGATCCTCGGCGTCTCGGGCTATGCGCTGTTCAATTCCGTCGTCGCCCTCTTCCGCGGCGGACAGGCGCTGACCCTCGGCCCCGCGCTCGCCTATGCCGCCTTCGCCACCGCGCTCTGCGCCGCGACCTGGCTCGCCCTCCGCCGCGCCAACCGGAGGCTCGGCAGTCCGCTCATCGGCGCCGACATCGGCAACTGGGCGGTCAACACGGTGATCTCCGCCGGCGTCTTCGCGGCCTTCGTGCTCGCCCTCCTGCTGCAGCGCGCCGGCCTCGACACCGCCGCGCTCTATGTCGACCCGGTGCTCGTCGGCATCGTGGTCCTGATCTCGCTCGGCGTGCCGATCCGCATGGCGGGCGAGGGGCTGCTCGCTCTCCTCAACCGCGCCCCGCCCGCCAGAGTCACGGCGGCGATCGAGGCGGTGGTCCGGGACCGCCTGTCCGATCTCGCGCACCGCGCGATCTACGTGCGCACCGTGAAGCCCGGCCGCACCGCCTACGTGACGATCCACGTCCTCCTGCCCGACGGTTCGGCGCTCGACCTCGCCGCCGCCGACGACCTGCGGCGCCGGGTGATCGACGCGCTCGTGGCCGCCCATGCCCCGGTCATCGTCGACGTGGTCTTCACCGCAATCGAGGAATACGCCGCCCCGACCGCCGGCTTCGGCGCCGGTCAGGCCAGCGGCACGTAGAGGTCGGTGACGATCGCGTCCGGCCGAACCTGGCGCGGGTCGTTGACATAGACCTCGAAGCACGGCGTGCCCCGGTCCGCCTCGCCGTGCTCGGGCAGCCATTCGTCGTAGAACCAACGCCACGCCCCCGGCAGGCCATCATAGGGCCCGCGCACCTGCACGATGGCATACTTGCCCCCCGGCAGCGCCAACTCCTCGAACCCCTCGGGCAGCGGCAGGTCCTCCCGCACCTCGATCGCCGCCATGGACCGCAGCTCGGCTTCCGGCATAGTGGCGGGGTCGGAGAAATAGACCCCGAGCATCGCGACCACCTCGTCCTCGAGCCCCTGCTCCGCGACCAGCCGCTCCAGCCGTCCGAAGGCCGCGCCGATCCCCTGATAGGCCCCGCGGTGCATGACGCCGATCACCCGGCGCGGCGCCTCGTCTTCCTCGACCTCGACCCTGTGCATGACCGTCTTTCCACCTCGGCCGGTTTTGCCCGGGCATTGTTGCATTTGCCGTCGCCCCGGACAATATACCGGCCCTGACGGAACGGAGCGCCGCAGATGCAGAACTACCTCGAGTTCGAGAAGGGCCTGTCCGAGATCGAGGGCAAGGCGGAGGAGCTGCGCGCCCTCGCCCGCAAGGACCCCGAGATGGACGTGGAGCAGGAAGCCGCGGCGCTCGACGCCAAGGCGCATTCGCTGCTCGACGAACTTTACCGGAACCTCACCCCCTGGCGAAAGACCCAGGTCGCCCGCCATCCCGACCGGCCGCACTGCCGCGACTATATCGAGGCACTCTTCAGCGAATGGACCCCGCTCGCCGGGGACCGCAACTTCGCGGACGACCAGGCGATCATGGGCGGCCTCGCCCGGTTCAACGACCGGCCCGTTGTGGTCATCGGCCATGAAAAGGGCCACGACACCCGGTCCCGGCTCGAACGCAACTTCGGCATGGCCCGGCCCGAGGGCTATCGCAAGGCCATCCGGCTCATGGACCTCGCCGACCGCTTCGGCCTGCCGGTCGTCACCCTCGTCGACACGCCCGGCGCCTATCCGGGCAAGGGCGCCGAGGAACGCGGCCAGGCCGAGGCGATCGCGCGGGCTACCGAGAAATGCCTGTCGATCGGCGTGCCCTTCGTAAGCGTCATCATTGGCGAGGGCGGGTCGGGCGGCGCCGTGGCGCTCGCCACCGGCGACCGCGTGGCGATGCTCGAACACTCGATCTATTCGGTGATCTCGCCCGAAGGCTGCGCCTCGATCCTGTGGAAGGATTCCGACAAGATGCGCGAGGCCGCCGAGGCCTTGAAGCTGACCGCCCAGGACCTGCTCGCCCTCGGCGTCATCGACCGGGTGATCTTGGAGCCCCGCGGCGGCGCGCAGCGCGACCGGACCGAGACCATCGCCCGGGTGGGCGCCGCACTGGCCGAGATGCTGGCCGAGCTTTCGGACCACCGTCCCGAGGATCTGCGCCGGGCCCGTCGCCGCAAGTATCTCGACATGGGATCGAAGGCGCTCGTCGCCTGAGGGGCCCTCAGCCCGCGACGCCCTCGCCCGCCCGCGTGGCGACCGCCGCCTCGGCCGCCACCGGCGCGAAACCCGCCTCGCGCATCAGCGCGTTCGACCGGTTCTCGATCACCGTCTCGATCTGCGCCATGAACGCCTTCAGCGGCACGCCCGGCGGGATCGGCTCCAGATACTCGATCACCGCCGTGCCCGGCCGCCGGTACCAGCTCCGCCGCGACCAGAAGACGCCCGCATTGGTCGCCGCCGGCACGCAGGGCAGGCCCAGCCGCTCGTAGAGCACGCCCGCCCCGATCTTGTAGGGCATGACCGCGCCCGGCTGCACCCGCGTGCCCTGCGGATAGATCACGAGCTGGCCCTCGGCGCCTTCCCCGCGCGCGGCATGGGCCACCATGTCCTTCATCGCCCGCGACTTCTGGCCCCGCGCGACCGGCGTCGAGCCGATCCGCATCGCGTAGATCCCCAGGATCGGCGCCCAGCGCAGCTCGCGCTTCATCACGAACTTCGCCCGCGGCAGCGCATGGACGTGGATCAGGATGTCGAGGAACGACTGGTGCTTGGAACAGACGATGACCTCCTCCTCCGGCACCCGGCCCCGCACCTCGACCTTCAGCCCGCAGATCGCGTCGAGCAGCCGGAAGATCGTCCGGCAATAGACCTTGCAGGCCCAGTACGCCCCGCCCCGCGACCACAGCGCCGCCGGAAGGAACAGGATGCCCATCACCGCCATCAGCAGATAGAGCAGCGCGTCGAACACCAGCGACCGGATCAGCAGCATCCCGCTCCCCCTCAACTCCACCGCCGCAGCTGCCGCCGCGTCGTCACCATCGTCGCGGTCCAGGCGATCGCCCCGGCCACCGGCGGCACCAGAGCCGGCAACAGCCAGTGCCAGCCCTGCAAACCTATGCCGACCAGATAGAACCCCTCCTCCTGCGTCGGCGGCACCACGCTCAGGACCACCACCGCCGCCAGCGTGCCCAGCACCGCGCCGGTCATCGCGTCCAGCACGAACCGCCGCGTGAAGGCGCCGCTGATGAAGCCGTCCCGCGCCCCCACCTGCCTCAGTGTGCGGATCAGCGGCCCGTTCGCCGCCACGGTGGCGCGCGCCGCCAGCGTCAGCACTGTGACCAGCGCCACCCCCAGAAGCCCGATGCTCGTCAGCGCGAACCGGCGCAGCGCCTCGGCCGATTCCGCCAGCGGCGCCCGCCAGGCCGCATGATCGTCGAAGACGGCGAGCGGCGCCGCCTCGGCCAGCTCGGCCCGCAGCGCCGCGGCATCGAGCCGGTCCCGGTCGACGCCGACCTCGATCAGGAGCGGCAGCGGCAGACTGTCCACCGGCAAGTCCGCCCCGAGCCAGGGTTCGAGCAGCGCCCGCTGCTCCTCAATCTCGACCACCCGCACGGCCTGCACGCCCGGCGTGGTGCGCAGCACCTCCAGCGCGGCCCGCGCCTGCGCCTCCACGTCCGCCTCTGCCGCCACGATCTGCAGCGTCGCGGGCGAATCGAGGCCCGCGCCCCAGGCCGCGGCCAGCCGCCCCGCGCTCAGCGCCGCGGCGAGCGCCACGACCGCGAAGAAGATCAGGATGCCGGACAGGAGCCCGACCGGCCAGGCCGCGTCGAACCGGTGCGGGACCACCCGCTCGGCATGGCGGTCGATCCGGAGCGGCGCCGCCCCGCGCCTCACAGCTCCGCCCCCGCCAACTGGACCCGCCCCTTGACGAGCCGCAGCACCCGCGCCGCCACCCGCGTCTTCGCCGCCCGGATCAGCTCCAGGTCATGGGTCGCGATCAGCACGGTCTTGCCCAGCCGGTTCAGCTCCACGAGCAGTGTCAGGATGCGCAGCGCCATGTCCCGGTCGACATTGCCCGTCGGCTCGTCGGCGAGGATCACGTCGGGGCTCAGGATCACCGCCCGGGCCAACGCTGCCCGCTGCCGCTCGCCCCCCGACAGCTCGCGCGGAAATGCCTCGGTGCGGTCGGTCAGGTCCACCCATTCCAGCAGCGCCTGCAGATCCTCCGCCCGCGCGCTCGGGCTCAGCCCGGCGACCAGAAGCGGCAGCGCGATGTTCTCGATCAGAGGCAGGTGGTCGAGGAACTGGCAGTCCTGATCCACCACCCCGATCTTGCGGCGCAGGTCGGCGATCGCGTCCCGATCGCGCGCCGGCACCGTCCGGCCGAAGAACCGCACCGAACCGCTCGTCGGCACCAGGTCCAAGTAGGCGAGCCGCAGGAAGGTCGTCTTGCCGGCCCCGGAGGGTCCGATCAGGAACTGGAACGACCCCGGCGCCAGGGTCACGTCGATGTCCTGCAGCACCTCGGTGCGATCGTACCGGAAGCCGGCGTTCTGGAACTCGATCAACAGGGCGCTCCTCGGGCCTCGTGGCGGGACTTATACAAGTCGCCCCGCCCGGCGCAACCGCCCTCGCGGCGGCGCCGTTAAGCCTCCCGCCCGCCGCATCTTGGATTGGCGGAACCGCGCCGCTAGAACTGTCGGACATGCGATTCGCGGGCGGCGGGACCGTCGCCGCACCCCTCGACGCGAGGTCCGGATGCGCCTCTCCTGCCCGAACTGCGGGGCGACCTATCTGCTGGACGATCGGCTGATCCCGCGCGCCGGCCGGCATGTCCAGTGCACCGCCTGCCACACCCGCTGGTTCGCCCGGGGCGTCGTGACGGCCGAACTCGCCACACCGGCCGAGGATCAGGTCATCGCCCGGCTCGAGGCCCGCTCCCCCGGCCCGCGGCCGGTCCCCGCGATGCCCGGCTGGCCCGGGACGCCTCAGCCCGCTCCAGCCGCGGCACAGCCCGAACCGGCGCCCGCCGCATCGCCCGAGCCGGCACCCGAACCCGCACCCGAACCGGCCGCCGATACCGGCTTCGTCTGGGAATCAGGCGATGTGCCCCCGGCGCCCGACGATGCAGAGGAAGCCGCCGTCAGGCCGCGCCCGGCCTATCCGCCGCGCGCCGAACCCTCCGCGGTACTCAGCCCCGCCTCGATCCCGCCCGCCGCGCGTCGCCTCTCGCTCGATCCCTCGGCCCCCGCGCCCGCCCGCCCCGCGGCGCGGCGCAGCGGCGGCCGCTTCGTGCTCGGCTTCCTCTGCGCGCTCCTGATCGGGGGCGCGGCCTTCGCCGCCTACGAATACCACGAGGAAATCGCCGAGCGTCTGCCCGCGGCCCGGACCCTGCTCGACCGCCATGTCGCGCTGGTCGACGAGGGCCGGACCTGGGTCGACACCCGCGTCACCCCGGAGATCGACCGCCTCCTGAACCGCTGAGCCCCGCTCAGAACCGCTCGAGCAGCCGCCGCAGGTAGTCGAGCTCGATCTGCGGCCGCGCCTGCTCGCCGGACCGTCGCCGGATCTCGTCCAGAAGCTCCCGCGCCCGGGCCTGCAGGTCGGCATCGGGCACCATGCGCTCGTTCGTCCCGACATTGCCCCGCTGACCGGTCGGCCGGCCGAGCGGATCGTTGCGCCCCTCGGCGAACCCCTCGCCGGGCTGCTGCCCCTGCTGGTCGCCGCCCTGCTGCGCCTGCCGCATCTCCTCGCCGAGCCCGCGCATGCCCTCGCGCAGGTTGTCGATCGCATCGGCCTGCCGGTCGAGCGCGCCGGCGGTGTTGCCGCTGTCCAGGTTGTCGCGCGCCTCGCCCATGTTCCGCTCGGCCTCGCGCAGCGCCTCGCGGGCGGCCTCGCCCGCCTCGCCGCTCGCTCCGGGCAAGCCGCGCTCGAGGTTCTGCAGAAGCTCGCGCAGCGCCTCCTGCCGCTGCGCCAGTTCCTCGGCGCTCGGCGGCCCGCTCTCGCCGTCGCCCTGACCCTGGCCCGGCTGCGCACCCTGCTGCCCCTGCTGGCCTTGCTGACCCTGCTGGCCCTGTTGCCCCTGCCGGAACTCGCGCTGCAGCTGCTGGAACGATTCGTCGGCCAGATCCTGCTGCTCGCGCAGCGTGTCGGCCAGATCCTCCATCGCCTGCTGGCCCTGCCCGCCCTGGCCCTGCCCCTGACCGCCCTCGGCCAGCTGCACCTCCATGTTCTCCAGAAGCTGGCGCAGCATCTCCAGCAGCTGCTCCGCCTCCGCCCGCCGGCCCTGCTCCGACAGCTCCTGGATGCGGTTCATCAGCTCCTGGATCTGGTCGGTGGTCATCGGCTGGCCCTGCTGGTTCTGGGCCTGCTGCTGCTCGCCGCGCCGGATCGCCTCCTGCGCCAGCTGTTCCATGTAGTCGCGCGTCGCCTGGCGCAACTCGTCCATCAGCTGCGCGATCTCCTCGTCGGTCGCGTCGTTCTGCAGCGCCTCGCGCAGCCGCTCCTGCGCGCGGGCCAGCCGCTCGGCCGCGTCGCCGAAGCTGCCCTCCTCCAGCAGGAGCGCCGCCTGCCACAGCATGTCGGCGACATCGTCGGCCACCGCCCCGACCTCGCCCTCCTCGCGGGCGCGCACCAGCCAGCGGATCGCCGTGCGGGTCAGCAGGAAGGCGCGCGGATTGTCGAAGTGATCCTCGGGCTTGTAGGTCAGCGCGCGCAGCACCTGGCTCACCCGGCGCGCATTCTCCTCCGGCGCCCACAGCACGTCGCGCCGCTGCTCGATCAGCGCCGCCGCCATGGGGTCGAAGAACCGCCGCCCCGGCAGCACCGCCTCGGCGTCGCGGTCGTGGCCAAGCTGGCCCAGCGCGTCCTCGGCGATAAGCGTGATCCGCACCGGCAGCCCGACCCACGGATGCTCGGAAAAGTCCTCGACCAGCGTCTCGGCGATCTCCTCGGTGCCGCCCGCGACCGGCAGGGGCAGGTCGATCAGGATCGGCTCGCGCGCGACCGGCTCCGCCGCCAGCCCGTAGCGCCGGTCGACCTGCGGCAGGTCGAGCGTGATCTCCGCCCGGACCGCGGTGACGCCATGGTCGTCCCGCGCCTCGTAGCTCAGCTGCATCTCGCCCGAGACCGCGCGCCCGACCGGCCCGGCCATCTCGATCTGCGGCGGCTGGTCCGGCTGCATGATGAACGACCACTCGCCGAGGTTCTCCTCGCCGCGGCGCAGGATGACCGACCCGGTCCGCTCGACCGCGAAACTGGCCGCGCCGATGCCCGCGGCCGCCTCGCTGAGCGACTGCGCGCCGTCGGGCGTCACGTTCTCCGACAGGTCGAATTCCGCCGGCGGGCCATAGGCGCGCAGGGTGATCTCGGTGCCCTGCGGCACCCGCACCGGCCGGTTGCCCGGCACTTCCGACAGATAGAGCGTCGGCCGCCCGGTATAGGCCGGCGGCCGTGCCCAGCCCTCGAAGCTCGGCCCGCTCGCCACCGCGGCCGAGCCCGCCGGCGCCAGCGCGGTGCCCAGCCCCTCGACCCCGCCGCCACGGGCGAAGACCAGCGCCGCGATCAGCACCACCAGCGCCATCAGCCGCAACGCCCAGGGGTCGCGCCCGGCCAGCCGCAGGTCCGGCACCGCCACCTTCGCCGCCCGTGCCGCCCGCCGCATCCGCTCCAGGTGCAGCGCCCAGACCGTCTCTGCCGCCGGATCGTCCCGGCCGAGCGCCAGCCGGTCCCCGAGCGCGGCGAGCGGCCGCCCCGGCAGCAAGCTGTCGACCCGTTCCCGCGCATCGGCCATCGTGGGCCAGCGGAACTGCCGCAGCCCGAGCCCGGCCAGCACCAGCGCCGCAAGGCCCGCGACCCCCAGCACCGCCATCAGCTGCCGGCGCGACAGCACCTCGACGATACCGAAGGCCAGTGCCGCCCAGACAACGGCGGCCAGCGAGGCCAGCGGCCAGAACGCCCGCACCACCCGCTCGAGCCCGATCGCCCAGCGTGTACGCCGTAGGATGCCCGTCAGGGCGTCCGATTGGCGGTAGCGCCTAGAATGGATCATCCCGCAGGGCCATCGCCCTCTCCCGCAGCCGAGGGGCGCGCCCCTTCAGTCCAGCCATTCGGGGATGGTATCCCGGCTGAGCATTTCGTCAAAGCCCGGTCTGCGCCGCACCACGGCGAAGTGATCCCCCGCGACCAGCACCTCCGGCACCAGCGGGCGGCTGTTGTACTCGCTCGCCATCACCGCGCCATAGGCCCCGGCCGAGCGGAACGCGACCAGATCCCCCGCCGCCACCGGCGGCATCGGCCGGCCGCGGGCAAAGGTGTCGCCCGTCTCGCAGACCGGCCCGACCACGTCGAATTCCCGCATCTCCACGCCCGGCGCGGGCTCTCGCACCGGCACGATGTCGTGCCATGCGTCGTACATCGCCGGCCGGATCAGGTCGTTCATCGCCGCGTCGAGGATCAGGAAGTCCCGCCCCTCGCCCGCCTTCACATAGACGACCGAGGCCAGCAGCACCCCCGCGTTTCCCGCGATCAGCCGCCCCGGCTCGATCTCGATCTCGCAGCCGAGATGCCCGACGGTGCGGCGGATCACCGCGCCATAGTCGAAGGGCAGCGGCGGCGCCTCGTTCGTCCGCGCATAGGGAATGCCGAGCCCCCCGCCCAGATCGAGCCGCCGGATGTCGTGCCCGTCGGCGCGCAGGAGCCCGGTCAGCTCCGCCACCTTGGCGAAGGCCGCCTCGAAGGGCCCGAGATCGGTCAGCTGGCTGCCGATATGCACGTCGATCCCGCCCACCTCGATGCCCGGCAGGGCCGCCGCCTCGGCATAGACCGCCCGCGCCCGCGCGATCGGGATTCCGAACTTGTTCTCCGACTTGCCCGTGGCGATCTTCGCATGGGTCTTCGCGTCCACGTCCGGATTGACCCGGAACGCCACCGGCGCGCGGACGCCCATCGAAACCGCCACCTCGTTCAGCGCCAGAAGCTCCGGCTCGGATTCCACGTTGAACTGCCGGATGCCGCCTTCCAGCGCCACCCGCATCTCGGCCCGGGTCTTGCCCACCCCGGAGAAGACGATCCGCTCTCCCGGCACGCCCGCCGCCTTCGCCCGCCGGTACTCGCCCTCCGAGACCACGTCCATCCCCGCGCCCAGCCGCGCCATCACCCGCAGCACCGCCAGGTTGGAATTCGCCTTCATCGCATAGCAGATCAGGTGCGGCAGCCCGGCCAGCGCCTCCTCGAACACCCGGTAGTGCCGGGTCAGCGTCGCCGTGGAATAGACATAGACCGGCGTGCCCACCGCCGCCGCGATCTCGCTCAGCGGCACGTCCTCGGCATGCAGCACGCCGTTCTGATAGAGAAAGTGGTCCATGCGCCGGGTCCCCGCTGACCCCGCGCCACATAGCAGACCCTGCGCCGCGCGCAATCGCCGAGGCCGCCCGGCGGTGAACCGGCCGAAGGTCGCAGCGGGCTCAGACCCCGGGCCGCGACCGCAGGAACAGGTAGAGCGGCAGGCCGCAGCTCACCCCGATGCAGAAGGTCGCCGGGATCGCGACCAGCCCCAGCCAGTCGCGCCGCGCCCAGACCTCGGCGAGGATGAACACCGTCAGCGCCCCCGCCGCGATGGTCAGGTCCCAGACCAGCCCCGAGGTCGCCGCGTTCGCGTGCCAGGCCGTCACCATCGCGCCGAGGCTCCAGCCGTTCTCCATGAACCAGCTCACGAACCAGTACATCGGCACGACGGCCCCGACGACGGCGAGCGCGAGATAGATCAGGCGGAGCAGGGACATGGGACGCATCCGGATGCGGCGGCTGGGACAGGCTGCCATCTAGCCCGCCCCCCGCCCCGATCAAGCCGGCCTCAGCTGGTGAAGATCGGCCGCCGCGGCTCCGGCTCGTCCGGATCGCCCTTCAGCCCGCAGCCGGCGAGCGCGAGCCCGAGGCACATGAGAAGGACGACCGCCCTCACCCCAGCCGCCCCTTCCAGCGCAGCACCTGCGCGCGCACCTGTTCCGGCGCCGTTCCGCCATAGCTGCGCCGACTCGCGACCGAATTGTCGACGCCCAGCACCGTGTAGACTTCCTCGGTGATGCCCGGATGGACGCCCTGCATCTCGCCGAGGCTCAGCTCCGGCAGATCGACGCCGCGCTGCTCGGCCAGCTTCACCAGCGCGCCCGTCACGTGATGCGCCTCGCGGAACGGCAGGCCGAGCCGCCGCACCAGCCAGTCCGCGAGGTCGGTCGCCGTCGAGAACCCCTGCGCCGCCGCCTCGCGCAGCCGGTCGGCGCGGGGATGCATGTCGCGCGCCATGCCCTCCATCGCGGCCAGCGCCAGCATCAGGCTGTCGGCCGCGTCGAAGACCTGCTCCTTGTCCTCCTGCATGTCCTTGGAATAGGCGAGCGGCAGGCCCTTCATCACCGTCAAGAGCGCCACCAGCGCCCCGGTGATCCGCCCGACCTTCGCCCGCACCAGCTCCGCCGCGTCGGGGTTCTTCTTCTGCGGCATGATGCTCGATCCCGTCGCGAACCGGTCGCTGAGGGTGACGAAGCGGAACTGCGCCGAGGACCAGATCACCAGCTCCTCCGCGAACCGGCTCAGATGCGTGGCGCAGATCGCCGCCGCGCTCAGGAACTCCAGCGCGAAGTCCCGGTCGCTCACCGCGTCGAGGCTGTTGGCCATCGGCGCATCGAAGCCGAGCGCCCGCGCCGTCATCTCCCGGTCGATCGGGAACGAGGTCCCGGCCAGCGCCGCCGCCCCGAGCGGGCTTTCGTTCATCCGCCGCCGCGCATCGGCAAACCGCCCGCGGTCGCGCTCCAGCATCTCGACATAGGCCAGCATGTGATGCCCCCATGTGACCGGCTGGGCCACCTGGAGATGGGTGAAGCCCGGCATCACCACGTCCGCCCCCGCCTCGGCCTGATCGACCAGCGCCCGCATCAGCGCCCCGATCCCCGTCACCGCCGCGTCACACTGCTCCCGCACCCACAGCCGGAAATCGGTCGCCACCTGGTCGTTGCGCGACCGCGCGGTGTGAAGCCGCCCCGCGGGCTCGCCGATCAGCGCCTTCAGCCGCGCCTCGACGTTCATGTGGATGTCCTCGAGCGCCTTCGAGAACGGGAAATCCCCCGCCTCGATCTCTGACAACACCGTGAGAAGCCCTTCCCGGATTGCCGCCGCGTCGCTATCACTGACGATGCCCGTGGCGCCGAGCATGGCGGCATGGGCGCGGCTCGCCTCGATGTCCTGCGCCGCCAGACGCCGATCGAAATCGATCGAGGCATTGATCGCCTCCATGATCGCGTCCGGCCCAGCGGCGAAGCGGCCGCCCCACATCGCGTTCGAGGTCTCACTGTCCGTCATGGCCGCCCGCTCCCGCCCGCTCCGCCTGCTCGTGTCGGCCCTGCTATACGCCGGGCTCGGCGCCTTCGCAAACCCGGCCGCGGCACAGGTGCTGGACGCCCCCACGCGCGCCGGGATCGAGGCGCTGCGCTCGGGCGACCTGCGCAAGCTCACCCTCCACGCGGCCCCGCGCGACCCGGTCGGCATCGCCTACACCGATCTCGCCGGCAACGCCCGCAGCCTCGCGGATTCCAACGGCAAGGTCCGTCTCGTGAACTTCTGGGCGACCTGGTGCGCCCCCTGCCGGCAGGAAAAGCCGGCGCTCGACGCCCTGCAGGGCGCGCTCGGCGGGCCGGATTTCGAGGTGATCGCCATCGCCACCGGCCGCAACCGCCCCGACGCGATCGAACGCTTCAACGCCGAGGTCGGCGTCACCCACCTCGCGACCTGGGTCGATCCCGAAAGCAAGCTGGCCGAGGCGATGCAGGTCCCCGGGCTGCCGGTCACCGTGCTCCTCAACCGCCAGGGCCAGGAGATCGGCCGCCTGATGGGCGGGGCCGACTGGAACAGCGACAGCGCGCGCGAGATCATGCGCCGGGTGATCGCCGCGCCCGACTGAACCCTTGCCGCCGGCGGCCCCGCGGCGCTAGCTGTGGTTTCTCATGAGGTTGTTCACCCTGTCGATTGGGGCGAGGCCGTTGAGGGC
>CAZNSP010000029.1:0-49081 GCA_964575795.1 uncultured Rhodobacterales bacterium | reverse complement strand
CCGTTCCCGTGGCGGCCATCCTATCAGATTTGCCCGGCTTTCCACACAGCCTGAATAGGGGCAGCATTTCGCCGCCCAAGTGCCCTCGCCAGCGGTCCGGATCCTTGCTAAACTCCTGATCCGCAATGCGTTTCGGGAGTTCGGGCTATGGCGAGTTTGGTGGAGGGGGCTGGATTCGAACCAGCGTAGGGTTGCCCCGACGGATTTACAGTCCGTTGCATTTGACCGCTCTGCCACCCCTCCAGCGGCCGCCCGAAGGCAGTGTCGCGGTGACGTCGCTGCATTAGGCTGCGCCGCGCGGCCAGTCAACTCGAAAACAGCCGATACGAATGCCGCTCCGCGTCCGCCTTGCACCGGCCCCCGACGCATGCCTATCTGCCGCCGGGGATAAGGAAGCAGCCGAATGGCAAAAAAACCCACCTGGGCGATCGAGAAAGAGCGCAACCGCCGTGCCGCGGGGACCGAGACCGTGTGGCTCTTCGGCCTGCACGCGGTGCGCGACGCGCTTTCGAACCCGGCCCGCGACTGTCGCACGCTCGTCGTGACGAAGAATGCCGCCGACCGGCTGGAGGCCGAGATCGCCGCTTCCGGCATCGTCCCCCGCATTGCCGATCCGCGCCGCTTCGACGCGCCGCTCGACCCCCAGTCGGTGCACCAGGGCGCCGCGCTCGAGGCGCTGCCGCTCGACTGGGGCTCGGTCTCCGAGCTCTGCGCCCCGCGCGGCGACGCGCCGCTCGTGGTCCTGCTCGACCGGGTGACCGACCCGCACAACGTCGGCGCCATCCTGCGCTCGGCCGAGGTCTTCGGTGCGCGCGCCGTGATCGCCCCGCACCGCCATTCGGCCCCCGAGACCGGAGCACTCGCCAAGTCCGCGTCGGGCGCGCTCGAACGCCAACCCTACCTGCGGGTGCCCAACCTCGCAAATGCCATGGAGACGCTTCGGGACATGGGCTACGCGCTGATCGGTCTCGACGGCGCGAGCGACGCAAAGGTCGGCGAAGCCATCGCGGCACATTCCGGGCGCCCCCTCGGCCTCGTGCTCGGCGCCGAGGGACCGGGGCTGCGCGACCTTACGCGCAAGCTCTGTGACCAGTTGGCCCGCATCCCCGCTGCCGGCGCCTTCGGGTCGCTGAACGTCTCGAACGCCGCGGCGGTGGCTCTCTATGCCGCGCAGGAACGGAGCTGATGTTCACATTTCATTCAACCCCCTTTAACCCTTTCCACCGCGTCCCCACATCGGTGCTGAAGCAGCTGGCTTGGAACTGCCCTGCTTCATCTCACTGTCCCTCGTTCCGACTTGACGCCCGGATCAATGCCGGGCGTCTTTTTATGTCGGAGAACTGGTCTTGACCCTGCCGAGCTACACAGACGACCAGTTGCGGGCGATCCTGCGGCGCACTCGAACCATCGCCTGCGTGGGTGTCTCGACCAATCCGGTGCGCCCTTCCTACTACGTCGCCCGCTATCTCGGGCTGAAGGGTTTCCGGGTGATCCCGGTCAACCCCGTCTACGCGGGCGAAAAACTCTTCGGCGAGACGATCCTGCCCGACATCGCCTCGATCTCGCGCGCGGTCGGAGACGTGCAAATGGTCGACATCTTCCGTCGGTCGAGCGAGGCCGGCGCGGTGGTCGACGAGGCCCTTGCCCACCTGCGCTGTCGCGGACTTCAGACCATCTGGATGCAGATCGGTGTGATCGACGCTGCCGCGGCGGCCCGGGCCGAGGCCGCCGGTCTAGAGGTCGTCATGAACCGCTGCCCCAAGATCGAGTACCAGCGCCTCTATGGCGAATTGCGCATGGGTGGTTTCAACACCGGCCTGATCTCCTCACGCCGCGGCTGACCCGGTGTAAATGCCGATGTGGATCGCGTTTCAGATCCGCTCCCCCGCATCGAGCCGCTTCAGGATCATTTCAGCCGCCCCAAGGCTCTCCTCCCGCTTCTCGGGGCTCATGCGGTCCCACGTGCGATACATCTGTGCCATGCGCGGATTGCCTGCCAGTAGCCTGCGGTGGCGGTTTAGAAAGTCCCAGTAGAGCGGGTTGAACGGGCAGGCCGCCTCTCCTCCGCGCACCTTCACGTCGTAACGGCAGCTCCGGCAATGATCCGACATCCGGTCGATGTAAGCGCCTGAAGAAACATAGGGTTTCGACCCCAAGAGCCCTCCGTCGGCGAACTGGCTCATCCCGATCACGTTCGGCGCCTCGACCCATTCGAAGGCATCCGCATAGACCGCAAGGTACCATTCGTGAACCTCGTGAGGGTCGACCCCGGCGAGCAGCGCGAAGTTCCCCGTGACCATCAGCCGCTGGATGTGATGGGCATAGGCCTCCTCGATGGTCTGCCCGACCGCCGTTCGGACGCAAGCCATGTCGGTGTCCCCGGTCCAGTAGAAGCGTGGCAGGGCGCGGTTCGCCCCGAGCGCGTTTTTCCGAACATAGTCGGGTCCCTGCAGGTCGTAGATGCCGCGGACGTATTCGCGCCAGCCGAGGATCTGCCGCACGTAGCCCTCGACCGAATTGATCGGGGCCCGCCCGGCCCGCCATTCGACCTCCGCCCGCCGACACAGGTCGAGCGGGTCGAGCAGCCCGACATTGAGGTAGAGCGCCAGGACCGAGTGCCACAGGAACCGCTCGCCCGTCAGCATCGCATCCTGATGGTCGCCGAAACCCGGCAGCACCTCCGCAAGGAAATGCGCCGCAGCCGCCTCGGCCTCCATGCGGTCCGTCGCAAACCAGAACGGGCGCAGCCGCCCGAAATGCTCCGGGAAGCGCCGTTCGACCAGCTCCAGCACTTCCAGTGTCACTGCGTCTGGCCCGAACCGCAACGGGCGCGGCAGGAACAGATCGCCCCGTGCCGGCTTGCGGTTTTCAGCGTCAAAGTTCCACTGATCGCCCGCAGGAGCATCGCCCTCCATCAGAAGGCCTGTCCGACGCCGCATCTCTCGATAGAAATGCTCCAATCGGAGCGTCTTGCGCCCCGCGGCCCAGGCGGCGAACTCGGTGCGTGAGCAAATGAAACGGTCGTCGGGCAGGATCGACACTGCCAGTGGCATGGCCTCGAGGGCCGCACGCAGACGCCATTCGCCGCTTTCGGTGGTCAGAACCTCGTCCGCGCCGGTTTCGGCGGCTCGTCGCAGCAACTCGCCAGATATCGACCTCGCGGTTTCGGGATCATCCAGACGGCCGTAGAGCACACGCCATCCAAGCCGCTGAAGCTCCGCCGCGAATTTCCGCATTGAGGCGAGCACGAAGGCGATCTTCTTGACATGGTGCCGAACGTAGCTCGCCTCCTCAGTGACCTCTGCCATCACCACGACGTCCCGCTCCCGGTCGGCGGCACGCAGCGCCGAGAGGCCCGGCGTCAACTGGTCGCCGAGCACAAGGACAAGACGCGGCTTCACCACGGAATCGGCTCCCCGTCCCAGGCGAAGAAGCCGCCGGTCTCTGCCGGGCTCAGCCGGTCGATCACCGCGAGCAGGTTCGCCGCAGCAGCTTCCGGCGAAACCGAGGGGCGGTTGCCCACATAGTGCTCGGTCAGTGCCGTGCGCACCGTACCGGGATGCAGCGCCACGACAACGGAATCGGGTCGCTTCCTTGCGATCTCGATGGCCGAGGTGCGCACGATCTGGTTCAGCGCGGCCTTCGCGGCGCGGTATGATATCCATCCGCCCAGCCGATTGTCAGCGATCGAGCCGACCCGGGCCGAGAGCGTCGCAAAGACGCCCCGCCCTGCGCGCGGAAGCAGTTCATGGAAATGCTTCAGCAACAGTGCCGGGCCGATCGCGTTCACGGCGAACTGCGCCGACATCGTCGCGGGATCGATGGCCCTGATGGTCTTTTCGGGTCCGTGCCCACTGATCTCCAGCGCGCCCGTCGCGTCGATGATCAGGTCGAACGGACCTTGCAGGCGGCCCGCTACGGCCACGATGCTGGCCTCGTCGGTCAGGTCAAGCCCTTCGTTCCGGCGCGAAAGCCCGACGACCGGCACGCCCTGACGCTCCAGCGAAACAACAAGCGCCCCGCCTATTCCGCCGCTCGAGCCGATCACCAGCGCCCGCAATTCCACCAACCTCCCGGCGCGGGAAATGGTCTCGATTCGCGCCGGGTCCACTCGAAATGTCCGCTTTATCTTTGCCCTCGCGGCGATATAATCCGAAGCCATGAGCGGCCAGGCGCAACTGCATGGGACGGATGGACGGGCGGATCGGGTTATCCCGCTCGGCGGGCTCCTTCCGCTTAGCTGCCTCTGAGCGTGGCCCGGCCCGGCGCACACGTTCAGAGGAGCACCCCGAACGCGCCGTAAGAAGCCTGCAAGCTTAGGGATTTCACCGATGACCGATGCAACCGCCGCTCAGGACCGCGTCCTGATCTTCGATACCACCTTGCGTGACGGCGAACAGTCGCCAGGCGCCACCATGACGCTGGACGAAAAGCTCCAGATTGCCACCCTGCTCGACGAGATGGGCGTCGACATCATCGAGGCGGGCTTTCCAATCGCCTCGGAAGGGGATTTCGAAGCCGTCAGCCAGATCGCAAGGCTGGCCCAGAACGCGGTGATCTGCGGCCTCGCCCGCGCCAACTTCGCCGACATCGACCGTTGCTGGGAGGCGGTGCGCCACGCGAAGCGGCCGCGCATCCACACCTTCATCGGCACCTCGCCGCTCCACCGCGCCATCCCGAACCTCGACATGGACCAGATGGCCGAGCGGGTTCACGCGACCGTCACCCATGCACGCAACCTCTGCGACAACGTGCAATGGTCGCCGATGGACGCCACGCGGACCGAGCATGATTACCTCTGCCGGGTGGTCGAGATCGCGATCAAGGCGGGCGCCACCACGATCAACATCCCCGACACGGTCGGATACACCGCCCCGCGCGAGAGCGCCGCGCTCATCCGGATGCTGATCGAGCGCGTCCCGGGAGCGGATTCGATCGTCTTGGCCACCCACTGCCACAACGACCTCGGCATGGCGACCGCCAACGCGCTGGCCGCGGTGGAGGCCGGCGCGCGCCAGATTGAATGCACGATCAACGGCCTCGGTGAGCGTGCGGGAAACACCGCCCTCGAGGAGGTGGTGATGGCGATGAAGGTCCGTAACGACATCATGCCCTACCGGACCGGCATCGACACCACGAAGATCATGCAGGCGAGTCGCCTCGTCGCGACCGTCTCGGGCTTCCCGGTGCAGTTCAACAAGGCGATCGTCGGCAAGAACGCCTTTGCCCATGAGAGCGGCATCCACCAGGACGGGATGCTGAAGAACGCCCAGACCTTCGAGATCATGCGCCCCGAGGACATCGGCCTGAATGCGACAAGCCTCGTGATGGGCAAGCATTCCGGGCGGGCAGCCTTGCGGGCAAAGCTCGGCGAACTGGGCTTCCAGCTCGGCGACAACCAGCTCGCGGACGTCTTCGTCCGGTTCAAGGCGCTCGCCGATCGCAAGAAGGAGGTCTACGACGACGACCTGATCGCGCTGGTCCAGGATCAGGGTACTCACGCCGCGAACGACCGGATCCAGTTGAAGCACTTGCGGGTCGTCTGCGGTACCGAAAGCCCCCAGACCGCCGACATGACGCTGTCGATCGACGGCGTCGAGCACGAGGTCCAGGCGACAGGCGACGGGCCGGTCGACGCAGCGTTCAACGCGGTAAAAATGCTCGTTCCCCACTCGGCGAAGCTGCAGCTCTATCAGGTTCATGCCGTCACCGAAGGAACGGACGCCCAGGCCACGGTCAGCGTCCGGATGGAGGAGGACGGCAAGATCGTGACCGGTCAGTCCGCCGACACCGACACTGTCGTCGCCTCGACCCGCGCCTACATCAACGCGTTGAACAAACTGCTCGTCCGCCGACTCAAGACCGCTCCTGCGGCGGCCAGAGCCTGACCACCGGCGCCAACGGACCCGAAAAGGCCGGCCAACCGGCCGGCCGCATTTCGCCTAAAGGTTGAGTTTCGCGCTACGCAATCGCGTAATCCGCGGTCGCCGGGTCTTTACGCCGCTCCGCCAAGGCGAATATAAGGTACTTGCGGCGCGGCATAGAAGTCGGCATGAGCGGCCACCGAGCCAAGGCTGAAGGGCAGGATCACATATGTTTGGCGCATTCTCCGGCCTGTTCTCGGCCGACATCGCGATCGATCTCGGCACGGCCAATACGCTGGTCTATATCAAGGGCAAGGGCATCGTCCTTAACGAACCCTCGGTGGTCGCCTACCACCTCAAGGACGGCAAGAAGCGCGTCCTGGCGGTCGGTGAGGATGCGAAGCTCATGCTCGGTCGCACACCAGGATCGATCCAGGCGATTCGGCCGATGCGCGAAGGCGTCATCGCCGACTTCGACGTCGCCGAGGAGATGATCAAGTACTTCATCCGCAAGGTTCATCGCCGCGGCTTTGCGAAGCCGCGGGTGCTGGTCTGCGTACCGCATGGCGCGACACCGGTGGAAAAGCGCGCGATCCGCGAAAGCGTGCTGTCCGCCGGGGCTCGCCGCGCCGGACTGATCCCCGAACCGATCGCCGCCGCGATCGGTGCCGGTATGCCGATCACCGATCCCACCGGAAACATGGTCGTCGACATCGGCGGCGGGACGACCGAGGTCGCCGTGCTTTCGCTCGGCGACATCGTCTATGCCCGCAGCGTCCGCGTCGGTGGCGATCGCATGGACGAGGCGATCATCAGCTACCTCCGCCGGCAGCACAATCTGCTGGTCGGCGAATCGACTGCGGAGCGCATCAAGACGTCGATCGGCACCGCGCGCATGCCCGACGACGGCAGGGGCGCACGCATGGAGGTGCGCGGCCGCGACCTGCTGAACGGCGTACCGAAGGAAATGGAGATCAACCAGGGCCAGGTCGCCGAGGCCCTCAACGAAACGGTTCAGACCATTGTCGAGGCCGTGATGACTGCGCTGGAGCAGACGCCGCCCGACCTCGCGGCCGATATTGTCGACCGCGGCGTGATGCTGACCGGCGGTGGCGCGCTTCTCGGCGATCTCGATCTCGCGCTGCGCGAACAGACCGGCCTTGCCATTTCGGTGGCGGACGACACACTCAACTGCGTCGCCCTGGGCACCGGCAAGTCATTGGAATTTGAAAGCCAACTTGCCCATGTGATAGACTTCGGATCGTAGGCAACCGCCCGATGTGGGCGGCCACGATCCGGCAGGGCGGCGCCTGCTGCCAATAATCGGGGCTGAGAGTTGGCATTTCACAAGGACTCCTCGCCACATTACCTGCGGAGCACGCGGCGGATCGTGGTAGGTGTGGTCTGTGTTCTGCTCATCGGCCTTTTTCTCTTGTGGCGGATTGACAACGCGCGGGTCGAACAGGTTCGCATGAGCATCGTCGACCGGTTTGTTCCGAGCTTCGAATGGACCCTGCGTCCCTTCGCATCCGTCGCGCGCATGTTCGCCGATTTCCAGTCCTACACCCGGGTCTATCAGCAGAACGAGGAACTGAGGCGCGAGTTGCAGCGCATGCAGGGCTGGCGCGAGGCCGCGCTGCAACTCGAACAGAAGAACGCACGACTCCTGGCGCTCAACAACGTTCGCCTGAACCCCCGGATGACCTTCGTCACCGGCGAGATTATGGCGGATGCCGGCAGCCCGTTCCGTCGCTCGGCCATCGTCAACGTCGGGCGGATCGACGGGATCACCGACGGATCAGCAGTTGTCGACGGTCGAGGCCTGGTCGGCCGGATCTCCGGCGTGGGCGAACAGTCGGCGCGGATCGTCTTCCTGACCGACAGCAACAGCCGCGTGCCCGCGATCGTGCGGCCATCCGGGCAGAGGGGAATTCTCGCCGGCGACCACACGGGCCTGCCGCCTCTCGAGTTCCTCGATTCGATCGATGAGATCCGGCCGGGCGATCGTGTGGTGAGCTCCGGCGACGGCGGTCTCTTTCCGCCCGATATCCCGATCGGGCAGGTCGTGGTCGGGCCCGATGGCCGCCAGCGCGTCCGCCTCGCGGCCGACTACCGCCGCCTGGATTTCGTCCGCGTTGTCCGGCAGTCGACCGGCGAGCGGATAGAAGGTCCGGGCGACCTGATCGGCCCGCTGCTCCTCTCCGTGCCGGATTCGAACCCTTTGGTCGGTGCTGCCGAATGACCCGCTTGCGGCACCGCTCTCCCCGGCTCGAGATGGCGCTCCTGCTCGGTCTGGGGATTGGCGCGATCCACATCCCCCTCGTTCCCTACAGCCTTGCTGCCGAGGACGGCGGTCCGCCGGACCTGCTGTTCTGTCTCGTCGTCGCCTGGATGGTACGTCGTCCAGATACGGCGCCGCTCGTGCTCATCCTGGCCCTCGGCCTGCTCGCGGACGTCCTGAACTCCAGGCCCTTGGGGCTCGGGGCGCTGGCGCTGGTCCTCAGTTCCGAACTCTTCCGCGCCCAGCGGAGCCTTCTTTTCGGCGTACCGTTCGTTCTGGAATGGATCGCCGTCGTCCTGACACTGATCGTGACCGCTCTCTGCGCGTTCCTCCTGCTCAAGGTCACTTTCATCGACGGGCCGAGCATGCGGCAACTCATGTCCCAAGCGCTCGTGACCGCGCTCTTCTATCCGGTCATGGTGGTGTTTCTGCACTGGATAATCGGCATTCGTGCGCCGGAGGCCCGCGCGCAAACGGGCCGACTGGGTCCGCTGAGATGAAGCGCGGCGCCAACTCCGCCGGCGGCCGCATGACGAGGCGCGGCCTCATCATGCTCGGCATCCAGCTCGGATCGATCGGCGTTCTCGGCTGGCGCGCGCGCGACCTTCAGATCGAACAGAACGAACGGTACCGGCTGCTGGCCGAGGAGAACCGGATCAACATCCGCCTGATCCCGCCGGCACGTGGGCTGATATACGACCGCGAAGGCGTTCCGCTGGCGGTCAACCGGCAGAACTATCGCATCGTGATGGTGCGGGAACAGGCCGGCGACGCCGAAGCCGTGCTGGAGCGCCTGGGGCAGATCATCGACTTTCCCGCCGACCGGCGCGAACGTGCACTGCGCGAGATGCACGGTCGCGCGGCTTTCGTGCCGGTCGTGGTCGCCGAGCACCTGACCTGGGACGACGTCGTGCGCGTCTCGGCAAACGCCCCCGTGTTGCCCGGGGTCATTCCCGAGGTGGGCCTGAGCCGGCAGTATCCCGACGGTTTCAACACGGCGCATCTGGTCGGGTATGTCGGGCCGGTCAGCGAACGTGACCTCGCCGATCTGGAGACACCAGACCCGGTGCTGCAGATCCCTCGATTCCAGATCGGAAAGACAGGCGTCGAACAGCGGCTCGAGCCTGTCCTGCGCGGTCAGGCAGGCAACATCCGGATCGAAGTCAGCGCCGCCGGCCGCGTCATGCGGGAACTCGACCGGGTCGAGGGAACCGCCGGCAAGGACATCCAGCTTACCATCGACCACGGTGTCCAGGCCTATGCAATGCAGCGGATGGTGGGGGAGAGTGCCGCGACCGTCGTGATGGACGTCACGAACGGCGACATCGTCGCACTCGCCTCGGCTCCCGGCTTCGACCCGAACAGCTTCGTCTTCGGAATCAGCTCGACCGAGTGGAACACCCTTCTCAACGACGACCACCGCCCGCTCTCGAACAAGACGGTGGCCGGCACCTACCCACCCGGATCGACCTTCAAGATGGTCGTCGCCATGGCCGCACTGGAGGCAGGCCACGCGCGTCCGGGTGACACGGTGTACTGCCCGGGCTTCACGACCCTCGGCAATCGCCGCTTCCACTGCTGGAGACGCGGCGGCCACGGAAGCGTCGATCTGCGCAGGAGCCTCGCCGTATCCTGCGACTGCTACTACTACGAGATGGCGCGTCGTGTAGGCGCAGACGGCATCTCGGCAATGGCCAAGCGGCTCGGACTGGGTGTTCGTCATGATTTGCCGCTGCCGGCCGTTGCCGAGGGCAACATGCCCGACCGCGACTGGAAGAGGGTCAATCGAAACGAAGCCTGGACTGTCGGCGACAGCTTCAATTACGGGATCGGTCAGGGCTTCACCTTGGCCTCCCCCTTGCAGCTGGCGGTCATGACCGCGCGCCTCGCCACGAATACGGAAGTGAAGCCAAGGCTTATTCGCGCGATCGGCGGCGTTCCACAGACGGTGGAACCCGCACCGAGCCTCGGCCTCGGAGCCGATTATCTGCGACGCGTACTCGACGGCATGTATGCCGTTTCGAACGAGAGCAGCGGGACCGCCTATCGGTCGCGGATCGCGGATCCGAACATGGTCCTCGCCGGCAAGACCGGGACCAGCCAGGTCCGCAATATCACCGCCGCCGAGCGTGCCGCGGGCGTGATCAGCAACGCCCAGCTGCCGTGGAACCGCCGCGATCACGCGCTCTTCGTCTGCTACGCCCCCTATGATCGGCCGCGCTATGCCTGCGCGGTCGTCGTGGAGCACGGAGGCGGTGGGTCGGCGGCAGCGGCGCCGATCGGACGCGACGTGATGCTGCGGGCGCTCTACGGGCCGATGCCCCCGCTCAGCGCCTGGCCCGCGGATCAGCGCCGCGAGGTCGAGCGGCAGCGTGAAGAGATGGCGCCGGCCCCGCCGGCCGAGGCGGTCGGAACTCCGGCCACCGATCGCGCATGACGACATTCGATACATCCTCGCGCGGTGCGCCGACCGGGGCCGCCAAGCTTCTGGCCCTCAACTGGCCGATCATCCTCCTGCTGACCAGCGTGGCCAGCATCGGCTTCCTGATGCTCTACGGTGCTGCCGGCGGCTCGCTCGAGCCATGGTCGGAACGTCAGATGATCCGCTTCGGCGTTGGCATGGCCGCGATGGTCGTGATCGCGATGATCCACATCCGCTTCTGGCGGGCACTCGCGCCGCTGTCCTATGCCGTCGCCTTCGGGCTCCTGCTTCTGGTCGAATTCTTCGGCACCGTCGGTGGCGGCTCGCAACGCTGGATCGGCCTCGGTCCGATCATGCTCCAGCCATCCGAGTTGATGAAAGTGGCGCTCGTCATGGCGCTCGCCTTCTACTACGACAAGCTGCCGCCGGAGAAGGTGTCGAACCCCATCTGGCTGGCACCGCCGCTCCTCATGATCCTGCTGCCCGTCGGCCTCGTCCTCACGCAGCCCGATCTCGGGACCGCTGTGCTGCTGCTTCTGGGCGGCGGTGCGGTCATGTTCCTGGCCGGCGTCTCGATCTGGTACTTCCTGACGGCGATTGCGGCCGGCACCGGCCTGGTGACGCTCGTCATGCGTTCGGAAGGCACCGAATGGCAATTGCTGAAGGACTACCAGTTCCGGCGAATCCATACCTTTCTCGATCCTAGCCAGGATCCGCTGGGCGCTGGTTACCATATCACACAGGCCAAGATCGCGATGGGCTCCGGCGGCCTGTCGGGGCGCGGCTTCATGCAGGGCACCCAGAGCCGCCTGAACTTCCTGCCCGAGAAGCACACGGACTTCATCTTCACCACGCTCGCGGAGGAGTTCGGCTTCATGGGATCCATTCTGCTCCTCGTCCTCTACGCCCTGATCGTCGTGTTCTGCGCTGTGTCCGCGATGTCCAATCGCGACCGTTTCGGAGCAATCCTGACCGCAGGCATCGGCGTGACCTTCTTCTTCTACTTCTTCGTGAACATGGCCATGGTCATGGGCCTCATGCCCGTCGTCGGCGTACCCCTGCCGCTGGTCTCCTACGGTGGCTCGGCCATGCTGGTGCTGCTCGCAGCGTTCGGCCTGATCCAGAGTGCCCATGTCCACCGGCCGAGGGCGCGGGATTGACCCGACCGATCAACGTCCTCTTTGCCGCGCCTGCCGCGGACTGGCCGGCCTACGAGCGCGAACTCGGCCGAGCCTTCGCGGAAAACGGCCTTCACGTGAACCTCGCCCCCACGGCGCCGGACCCGTCCGGTATCGACTACATCGTCTACAGCCCGCGCGGACCCGTTCAGGATTTCGGGGCGTTTCCGCGCCTGAAGGCCGTGCTCAGCCTCTGGGCCGGGGTGGAGCGGATCATCTCCAACCCGACCCTGAAGGTCCCGCTCTGCCGGATGGTCGACGCCAGCCTGACCGAGGGCATGGTCGAATGGGTGACGGGGCACGTGCTGCGCTACCACCTGGGGATCGACGACCACATCCTCGGGCAGGACGGCCGCTGGCGGCCCGAACTCGTGCCGCCGCTCGCCCGCGAACGAAGTGTCGGAATCCTCGGACTCGGCGTCCTCGGCACCAGTGTCGCAAGCGCGCTTTCGTCGCTGAAATTTCAGGTCGCGGGCTGGAGCCGGAACCTCAAGTCGGTCGACGGCGTCCGGTGCCATGCCGGGCCGGAGGGGCTGGTCGAGGTCCTGTCACGGTCGGAAATCCTAGTGCTCCTGCTGCCCCGGACGGAGGAGACCGAGAACATCCTCGACCGGCGCACCCTCGGGCTGATGCCGCGGGGCGCCCGCATCCTCAATCCCGGGCGGGGCGAGCTGGTCGACGATACCGCACTGCTCGATGCGCTGGAATCGGGCCGGATCGCGCATGCGACACTCGATGTCTTCCGAACCGAGCCGCTGCCCCCCGATCATCCCTACTGGGCCCATCCCCGCGTCACGGTGACGCCGCATATCGCTTCGGAGACGCGGCCGGGGACCGCGGCGGATCATGTGGCCCTGAACATCGCCCGGATGGAACGGGGCGAGGCGCCCTTGCATGTTGCCGATCCGGTGAGGCTTTACTGACGCTATTCACCGCTGGCTGGGGCGGGAGGATTCGAACCTCCGAATGACGGTACCAAAAACCGTTGCCTTACCGCTTGGCGACGCCCCAACGGGCGGTGTTCTAGGCCGCGGCGGGCGCAATCACAAGGCTAAATGGTCTGGTCGTAGGCGCCGACGGCGGGCTCGCTCCGGATGAACCGGTCGAGCTCGTGGAAGATCGCGTTGCGCTCCTCCAGCGAATTGATGCTCTCGCAGACCACGACGAGATTGGGCGTGTTCGAAGAGGCCCGCACGAGCCCCCACGACCCGTTGTCGAGCACTACCCGTGCGCCGTTGACCGTCACGACATCCGCGATGGCCAGCCCGGCGATCCGGCCGCCGGCGGTGGCGTGATCGAGAAGCCGTTGCACGATCCGATCGAGGACCTGGTATTTTTCCCCGTCGGCACAATAAGGCGACATGGTCGGCGTCGTCCAGGTCCGGGGCAGGCTGCGGGCGAGGTCGGCGAGCGTCCGGTCGGGGTGGCGGTCGAGCAGCCGGCAGATCTCGACCGCCACCCGCATCCCGCAATCGTAACCGCGGCCGATCGGCGGGGCGAGGAAGTAGTGGCCAGACTTCTCGAATCCCGCAAGCGCACCAAGGGATTTCACCCGCCGCTTCATGTGGCTGTGACCGGTCTTCCAGTAATCCGCCCGAATCCCGTGCGCGCGCAGGACCGGGTCCGAGGCGAAGAGGCCGGTCGACTTGACGTCGGCGACCACGGTGGCGCCGGGATGGGCGGCGGCATAGTCGCGGGCGAGCAGCACGCCCATCTTGTCGGCGAAGATCTCGTGGCCCTCGTTGTCGACGACGCCGCAGCGATCGCCGTCGCCGTCGAAACCGAGGCCCAGATCAGCCTCCGCCGCGCGGACATGCTCGGCCATGTCCTCGAGCATCTCCAGCGCCTCGGGATTGGGGTTGTAGTGCGGGAAGGTGTAGTCGAGCCGCAGGTGACGGGGCACGACCTCGACGCCGATCCGCCCCAGCACTTCGGGCGCGAAGGCCCCGGCGGTACCGTTGCCGGTGGCACAGAGCACGCGCAGCGGCCGCTTCATCCGGAAATCGCCCACGATGTCCGCGATATAGGCCTCGCGCAGCCCCTCGACCCGCTGACAGCCGCCGCCCGGGCGGGCCACACCGTGGCCACCGAGCACGATCGCGCGCAGCCGGTCCATGTCCTCCGACCCGTGGGTCAGCGGCGGCTCGAAGCCCATCTTGACGCCGGTCCAGCCGTTCGGATTGTGGCTGGCGGTCACCATCGCGACCGCAGCGGTGCCGAGATGCACCTGCGCGAAATAGGCCATCGGGGTGAGCGCCGGGCCGATGTCGCGCACTTGAATTCCGGCCTCTATCAGACCGATAATAAAGGCATTCTTGACCGAGAGCGAATAGTCCCGATAGTCGTTCCCGACCGCGATCACCGGGTCGAGCCCGCGCTCGTGCATCTGGGTTCCGAGGCCGAGGCCGAGGGCGGTGACGCCGGGGAGGTTGATCTCCTCCGGGAAGCGCCAGCGCGCGTCGTATTCGCGGAAGCCGGTCGGCGCGATCATCGGCTCGGCGAGGAAGGCCCAGGTGTTGGGCTCGACCCTCGGGTGCGGTGCGGTCACTCAGACCTCCAGCGGATGGGATTTGGCCAGCGAATCGAATGCCTTCAGCTCGGCGAGCAGCGCGGGCATCCGGTCGAGCGGGATCATGTTCGGCCCGTCCGACGGCGCGTTGTCGGGATCGGGATGGGTCTCGATGAAGACGGCGGCGACGCCGATGGCAACGGCCGCCCGGGCCATCACCGGGGCGAATTCGCGTTGACCGCCGGAGGAGCCGCCCTGCCCCCCGGGCTGCTGGACGGAATGCGTCGCATCCATGACCACCGGATAGCCAGTCCGGGCGAGGATCGGCAGGCTGCGCATGTCGGTGACGAGGGTGTTGTAGCCGAAGGACACGCCGCGTTCGGTCAGGAGGATGCGGTGATTTCCAGTAGACGCGATCTTTTCTGCCACGTTTGCCATGTCCCACGGCGCGAGGAACTGGCCCTTCTTGACGTTGACCGCCGCCCCGGTCTGGCCTGCGGCGATCAGGAGGTCGGTCTGGCGACAGAGGAAGGCGGGGATCTGGATCACGTCCACGGCCTCGGCCGCGGGGGCGCATTGCTCGGGCAGGTGCACGTCCGTGAGGACCGGACAGCCGATCCTTTCGCGCACCGCGGCGAGGATCGCGAGGCCCTCGTCGATGCCGAGGCCGCGCTTGCCCGCGAGCGAGGTGCGGTTGGCCTTGTCGAAGGAACCCTTGAAAATCAATCCCATGCCGAGGCGGGCGCAGGTTTCGGCGAGGGACTCGGCGATGCGGAGGGAGTGGTCGAGGCCCTCGATCTGGCAGGGGCCGGCGATCAGGGTCAGGGGGGCGGCGTTCGAGACCTCGAGCGCGCCGATCCGCACGGTTCTGGCTTCGGTCATCACGGCGGCTCCCTGCGGAATGGACCTTGCGAGGACTAGCCCGTGCCACGGGGGGACGCAAGCGCGGTGCGGCCAGGGCGGGTTACGGACGGGTATTAACCTGTGTTGATGCAAGTAAACCGCAGGCGGTGGGCCGGCACAGATTCCGGTCCCATTCGGGTGCTATTTGGGTGCTATTTGGTTTCACGAATGTGTGGGGCTTTCCCCGTCCCGACGGCGCGTTAAGGTTGGTGAATGCGCCCCGTGACGTCCGAGTCGCCGGGCCGATGGCGGAGGCAGGGAAGCTGGCCGGGACGGCGGAAATTGCGGAACTGATCGGCGGGTGCAGGCTTTGCGCCGAACGCTTCGCCGCGACCCGCACGGCGCATGCGCCGCGACCGGTGGTGCGCATGTCCGCCACGGCACCGGTGCTGATCGCCGGGCAGGCGCCGGGGGCGCGGGTGCATGTGACGGGCCTGCCCTTCGACGACCGCTCCGGCGACCGGCTGCGCGACTGGATGGGGGTGAGCCGGGCCGCGTTCTACGACCGTGCCCGCTTTGCGATCCTGCCGATGGCCTTCTGCTTCCCGGGCTATGACGCGAAGGGGTCGGACCTGCCGCCGCCGCCGGTCTGCGCCCGCACATGGCGGGCGCTGGCGCTCGAGGCGATGCCGCAGGTGCGGCTGATGCTGCTGGTCGGGGGACATGCCCAGCGGTGGCATCTGGGCACGCGCGCGTCGAACGTGACCGAGACGGTGCGGAACTGGCGGGATTTTGTCCCCGCTGCCATCCCCCTGCCCCATCCGTCGTGGCGCAACACCGGCTGGCTGAAGCGCAATCCCTGGTTCGAGACCGAACTGGTGCCGGAGTTGCGCCGCAGGATCGCGGGGCTGGTGCCGGCGTAAGGGCGCGTCGCCGTAGGGGCTTTCAAGCACCGCCCGCCAGCGTTACATCCCGCCGGGGAGGCGGCCCGAAACGGGCCGCCGCGGTGCGGAGAGCGGATGCGGAGGCTAGCGCCCTGCTGCGGTATCATGGCGGTCGCCTGCGCCGTCGCGCTGGCGGGCTGTGCCGAGATGGCGGCGACGACGGAGTCTGCGGAACGCGCGGGCGGCGCCGGCGAGGATGCGGTGCTGCGCATCGAGATGGTCGAGGCCGAAGCGCCCTCGGTCTTTTCCCGCGAGGGAACAGGCCGGCGCGAGCCGGAGGGCAGCGCCGAAGGGCTGTGGGCGAGCGTCGCGGGCCTGCCACGGGCAGAGCGCGGGCGTCTGCGCAATCTCGAGAACGGGGCCGAGGTCGTGGTGGCGCTCTTCATCGCGCCGCGCGGGACGGATGCGCGGCTCATCCGGATCTCGCCCGAGGCGGCAGAGGCGCTCGGCATCCCCGAGGGCGGCAGCGCGCCGGTCGCGGTGGTGGCGCTGCGGCGCGAGGCGCGGGTCTCGACGGAAGCGCCGTGAGGGCGCGCGGCGGGGCGCTGTCGCATGAGTTGTTTTGACTTGGACGCCCGCCCTGACTAACCATTCCGCGCAAGGGGCCGCCGACGAGCCCGCCGATCCGGAGAGCAGCCTTGACCCGCAGAACCCTCGCCCTCGCCCTTTCGCTCGCAGCGACGCTCTGGTCCGGCGCCGCGCATGCCTTCGACACCAGCGCCCGGGCGGCGCTGGTGGTGGACCACGCCACGGGCCTCGTGCTGCTGGAAAAGGACGCGCATGTGCCGCTGCCGCCGGCGTCGATGTCGAAGCTGATGACGCTCTACATGCTGTTCGAGGCGATCCGCGACGGTCGGGTGACGCCGGAGACCGAGTTCGTGGTCTCGAACCGGGCGCAGGCCATGGGCGGCTCGCGCATGTTCGTCGAGGCGGGCACGACGGTGACGGTGCTCGACCTGATCCGGGGGATCATCGTGCAGTCGGGCAACGACGCCTGCGTGGTGGTGGCCGAGGGGCTGGCGGGGTCGGAGGCGGCATTCTCGGAGCGGATGACCGAGCGGGCGCGGCAGCTCGGGCTGAACGATTCGGTGTTCAAGAATTCCTCGGGCTGGCCCGAGGAGGGCCATGTGATGAGCGCCTGGGATCTCGTGCAGCTTTCGCGGCTGCTGATCGACGAGTTCCCGGAATACTACACGATGTTCGACGAGACGGAGTTCACCTACAACGGCATCACCCAGCAGAACCGCAACCCGCTCCTGACGCTCGGGATCGGGGCGGACGGGCTGAAGACCGGGCACACGCAGGAGGCGGGCTACGGGCTGGTGGGCTCGGCGGTGCAGGACGGGCAGCGCATCGTCTTCATGGTGACGGGGCTCGACAGCATGCAGGCGCGGCGGATCGAGACCGAGCAGCTGGTGCGCTGGGCCTACAGCGCGTTCCAGCCGGTGCGGCTCTACCGCTCGGGCGAGGTGCTGGGGCAGGCGCAGGTCTGGATGGGCGAGCGGTCGACGGTGCCGATCGTGGCGCCGCGGGACCTGCAGATGCTGATCGAGGCGGGGACGCGGGAGACGCTGAGCGCGGAGATCGTCTATACCGGGCCGATCCGGGCCCCGATCGCGCAAGGCCAGACGGTCGCGCGGCTCGCGGTGCGGCAGCCGGACAAGGAGACCGCGCATTTCGACCTGGTGGCCGGGGCGGACGTGCCCGAAGGCGGGCTGATGACCCGGGTGGGTGCCGCGGCCCTGCTGGTGCGCGACCGGGCACTGGCGGCGCTGCCGATCGGCAACTAGGGCCGCATGGCGCGGCCGCGGTTCATCACGCTCGAGGGCATCGACGGGTCGGGCAAGTCCACGCAGGTGCGGGCGCTGGCGGCGTTCCTGCGCGCGCGCGGCGAGACGGTCTGCGAGACGCGCGAGCCCGGCGGCGCGCCGGGGGCCGAGACGATCCGGCGGCTCCTGGTCGAGGGCGAGGCCGGGCGCTGGTCGCCGGAGACGGAGATCCTGCTCTTCACCGCGGCGCGGCGCGACCATCTGGAGCGCACGATCCGCCCGGCGCTCGCCCGGGGGGAGACGGTGATCTCGGACCGGTTCGCGGATTCGACGCGGGTCTATCAGGGCGTGGCGCGGGGCGATCTGCGCGGGCTCGTGGATGCGCTGCATGCGCTCACCATCGGGATCGAGCCGGACCTGACCATCGTCATCGACATGGACCCTGGCGTCGCGCTGCACCGCGGCCTCGCCCGGCGCTCCGGCGAGGACCGGTTCGAGGGCTTCGGCGCGGAGTTCCAGGCGCGGCTGCGGGAGGGCTTCCTCGCGCTCGCCGCCGAGTTTCCCGGCCGCTGCCGGGTGGTTCCGGGCGCGGGCAGCGCCGAGGAGGTCGCGGAGCGGATCGCCGCGGTGGTCGCGGAGGCCGGCGGATGAACGACATCCCCGAGCCGGACCGGCTGGCCGAGGCTCCGCATCCGCGCGAGACGGCGGTCCTGTACGGGCAGGAGGCGGCCGAGGCCGCATTCCTCGCCACGGCGCGCGACGGGCGGGTGCCGCATGGCTGGATGATCACCGGGCCGCGGGGGGTGGGCAAGGCGACGCTCGCCTGGCGGATCGCGCGCTACATGCTGGCGGGCGGGCGCGGCGACAGCCTCGCCATGGACCCCGGCGATGCAGTCTTCCGGCAGGTGGCGGGGCTGGCGGCGCCGGGGCTCTGGCTCTGCCGGCGGCCGTGGGACGAGAAGGGCAAGCGGCTTCGCACGCAGATCACCATCGACGAGGCGCGGGGGCTGAAGGCGTTCTTCCAGATGTCGGCGGCGGAGGGCGGCTGGCGCGTGGCGATCATCGACGCGGCGGACGAGATGAACGCGTCCGCGGCGAACGCGGTCCTGAAGATCCTCGAGGAGCCGCCGGCGCGGGCGCTGTTGCTGCTTGTCTGTCACCAGCCGGCGCGGCTCCTGCCGACGATCCGGTCGCGCTGCCGGGTGCTGCGCTGCGCGCCGCTCGGCCCCGACGACCTGGCGCGGGCGACGGCGGCGGCGGGCTATCCGGTGGAGGAGGAAGCCGGGGCGCTGGCCGCGCTCGCCGGCGGATCGGCGGGCGAGGCGGTGCGGCTGATCGCGGAGGACGGGCTCGCGGCGTGGGACGAGGTCGCGGGGCTGATCGCCGCGGCACCGGGGATGAACCGGGCGCGGCTGATCGCGCTGGCCGAAAGCTGCGCCGGCCGCGACGCGGAGGAGCGCTACGGCACGGTGCTGCGCCTGACGCAGATCGCGCTCGGCCGGATGGCGCAGGCGGCGGCGGGGGCGGCGGTGACGCCGACCGGTCCGGTGGAGGGGCGGTTGCTCTCGCGGGCCGCGGGGGACGTGGGGCGGGCGCGGGCCTGGGCCGAGCTCGCCGCGCAGTTGTCGGCGCGGGCGGGGCATGCGCGTGCCGTCAACCTTGACCCGGCACAGGTGATCCTCGATACGTTCCTGCAGATCGATGCAGCCGCAGCCGAGGCCCTTGGAAGCGCTGCCTGAACAGCTGGCCCGAAGCGCTTCCCCCATGTCCCTGCCCGAGATCGTCGACAGTCACTGCCATCTGGACTTCCCCGATTTCGAGGGCGAGCTCGACGGTGTCGTCGCGCGGGCCGCGGCAGCGGGGGTGACGCGGATGGTGACGATCTGCACGCGGCTCCGGAACGCCGATGCGGTGCGGGAGATCGCCGAGGCGCATGAGGGCGTGTTCTGGGCGGCGGGCATCCATCCGATGCAGGCGGCGGAGGAGCCGCTGGTGCGCGTCGAGGAGCTGGAGGCGCTGGCGCGGCATCCGAAGATGGTGGGGATCGGGGAGACCGGGCTCGACTATCACTACACCGCCGACAGCGCGGCGGTGCAGCAGGAGAGCCTGCGGCTGCATTGCGAGGCGGCGCGGCGCACGGGGTTGCCGCTGATCATCCATGCGCGCGACGCGGACGCGGACATGGCGCGGATCCTGGGCGAGGAGCACCGGGCGGGAGCGTTTTCCTGCGTGATGCACTGCTTCACCTCCTCGGCCATGCTGGCCGAGACGGCGCTTTCGCTCGGCTTCTACCTCTCGGTCTCGGGGATCGCGACGTTCCGCTCTGCCGAGGCATTGCGGGAGGTCTTCGCCGCGGCGCCGGTGGAGCGCATCCTCGTGGAGACCGACAGCCCCTATCTCGCCCCCCTGCCCCATCGCGGACGGCGGAACGAGCCGGCCTATGTCGCCGAGACCGCCCGCGCGGTCGCGCATCTTTGGGGCATGGACGAAGCGGGCTTCGCGGCGCAGACCTCGGCGAACTTCGACCGGCTGTTCGCCAAGGCCGCAGCCTGGAGGCCGGCCTGATGGCGCTCCTGCGCGCGACGATCCTCGGCTGCGGCTCGTCCGGCGGGGTGCCGCGGATCGGCGGGCAGTGGGGCAACTGCGACCCATCGGACCCGCGCAACCACCGCAGGCGGTGTTCTCTGCTGGTGGAGCGCATCGCGGGCGAGGAGGCGACACGGGTGCTGATCGACACGTCGCCCGACCTGCGGGCGCAACTGCTCGACGCGGGGGTCGGGCTGCTCGACGGGGTGGTCTATACCCATGGCCATGCCGATCACGTGCACGGGATCGACGACCTGCGCATGGTGGTCTTCAACCGCCAGTCGCGGCTGCCGGTCTGGGCCGACGCCGACACCGCCGACGCGCTGATCGCGCGGTTCGGCTATGCCTTCGTCCAGCCCGCGGGCAGCGACTATCCCCCGATCCTCGACCTCAACACCCTCAAGGGGCCGTTCGAGGTGCCGGGGCCCGCCGGGCCGATCCCGTTCGAGCCGATCCGGGTCCAGCACGGCGGCATCGAGGCGCTGGGCTTCCGCATCCACGACCTCGCCTACCTGCCCGATGTCTCGGACATCCCCGAGCCGGCCTGGGCGCAGCTGCAGGGGCTCGACTGCTGGATGCTCGATGCGCTGCGCTACCGGCCGCATCCGACGCATGCGCATCTGGAGCGGAGCCTCGAATGGATCGCGCGGGCCGCGCCGCGCCGGGCGGTGCTGACCAACATGCACAACGACCTCGACTACCGGAAGGTCGCGGCCGAGACGCCGGAGCACGTGGTGCCGGCCCATGACGGGCTGGTGCTGGAGTTTCCCTTGTGATCGTCCAGCTCCTGTTCGTGGTCCTGCCGGTCTTTCTGGTGATCGGCGCGGGCTATCTGGTGGTGCGGGCCGGCATCTTCAGCCAGTCGGGCGTCGACGGGCTGATGGTGTTCACGCAGAACTTCGCGATCCCGTGCCTGCTGTTCCGGGCGCTCGTCGATCTCGACCTCGGGCGGGTGTTCGACCCGAGGCTGCTCGTGTCGTTCTACACCGGTGCGGTGATCTGCTTCGCGCTCGGCATCATCGGGGCGCGGGTGATCTTCCGGCGGCGGCCCGGCGAGGCGGTGGCGATCGGCTTCGGGGCGCTCTTCTCCAACTCGGTGCTGCTCGGCCTGCCGATCATGGAGCGGGCCTATGGCGCGGCCGCGCTCGCGCCGAATTTCGCGATCATCTCGATCCATGCGCCGTTCTGCTATCTCGTGGGCATCACTGCGATGGAATTCGCCCGCGCGGACGGGCGCGGGCTGGCGGATACCGTGCGGGCGGTCGGGCGGGCGATGTTCCGCAACGCGCTGATGATCGGGCTCGCGCTCGGCTTTGCGGTCAACCTCGGGGGCATCCCGCTGCACGAGACGGTGCGCGGGGCGGTGGACATGATGGCGAACGCGGCGCTGCCCGCGGCGCTGTTCGGACTGGGGGGCGTGCTGACGCGCTATGCGCTGCGGGCCTCGCTGGGCGAGGCGGGGATGATCGCGGCGCTGTCGCTTCTGCTGCATCCGACGATCGCCTATGCGCTGAGCGCCGGGGTCTTTGCCCTGCCAGACGAGTTCGTGCGCGCGGCGGTGGTGACGGCGGCGATGGCCCCGGGGGTCAACGTCTATGTTTTCGCCAGTCTCTACAGCCGCGGCCAGGCGCAGGCGGCGAGCGTCGTGCTGCTCGCCACCGCCGCCTCGGTGCTGACGGTCTCGGCCTGGCTGGCGCTGCTCGGCGGGGTGGTCTGAGGCTCCGCGCCGATCACTGGCTGCGGGCGGGGCGCGACATCTCCCCCGAGGCCCCGACCGTGCGTCAGCACGATCAGCGCCCGCCTCGCCCCCAGGCGGGCGCTTTACGCCCGCCGGGTCGGGCGCCGACCTTCACACCCGGGAACGGCGCCGCAACACGATTGTGGCCCCGGTGGTCCGGGGGCAATCGTCCGGAGTGACCGAGGCTCAGAAGTTCCCCAGCGCGCGCAGGTCCATTGCCTCGAGATGCGCGCGCTTGGCCTCGACCGGGGCGTCGCCGGAGATGGTGATGAGCGCCTTGCCGTTGACCACGCCCTGGATCTCGCCGTCGGTGACCTGGAAGGTCTCGCGCTGGATGCGGAAGGTCTCGCCGCCGCCCATGGTGGCGAGGCCGGACATCATCGCGGCCATGCCGCTGATCATCGGCGAATTGGCGACGAGGGTGAGGGTGAACTCGGACGTGCCGTCGGTGTAGGTGGCCGAGGCGGTCGACCCGCCGCCGAGCATCGGGAACGGCAGGGAGGCGGTCTCGGTGTTCTCGGTGCGGGTCCAGCCGGGCTGCGCGGCGGGCAGGAAGTCGGCGAGGCCCGCGGCCTTCAGGTCGTTCAGCAGCTTGAGCGCATAGTCGAGATCGTCACGCGCGGCGTCGTAGTCGCCGGCGCGATAGGCCTCGAGCGCGTCGTCGATCGTGTCGGTGAACTCGTCCGCGGCGGCGGGAAGGGTCGAGAGCGCGCAGGCGAGCGCGACGGCGGCGATGCGGGTCACCGGGTGGTTCACGGGGCGGTTCATGGGGCGTCCTCCGGTCGTTCGGTGACAGTCTAGCCGAGCCGCCGGCCGGCGTCACCACGGGCGGTCAGGCCGCCGATGGGCCTGAGCGCAGCGCGCCGAGCGCGCGGGCGAGCTCGCCATGGAGCGCCTCGCGCTCCTCGGGGCTGAGGAAGGCGCCAAGCTCGATCTCGCGCCCGTTGCCGCGGAGCGTGAGGTATTTCTCGATCCGCGCGTCGTCGAGGAGGCGGACCTGCACCCAGAACGGATTGGCGTGCCAGCGCCGGACCTGTCCCTTCGGCTCGCGCCGCACCACGGTGATCAGGTCGGGCCAGAGGCGCAGCTCCTCGGTCAGGCGCGCGTCGTCGTAGCTGCGCCGGAACGCGAGGTAGAGCGAGACCGGCACCGCGGCGACGAAGGGCAGCATGCCCCAGGCCGCCTTCTGGCCGATGAGCGCGACGAGCGGCAGTGCGAGGCCGGTCGTGACGAGGCCGATCAGCCAGGCGAAGCCGCGGGCCGAAAGCGACCGGTGCGGCCAGAGCGTCAGCGCATAGACCGGCGGATCGTCGCGCCGGTAAGGGTCGGGGGCGGACGCATCCGCGCCCGCCCCCATCGTCATGTCGTCCCGGTCAGGCATGAGACCGTCAGTGGCTGGCCCGGTGGTCCCACATGTCGCGGGTGGGAAGCTGCTCGAAGGTATGCTCGGGCGGCGGGTTCGAGAGCGTCCATTCCAGCGTCGGGTCGGGCTGCGGACCCCAGTACATCGGATCGGTCACCCGCTGGCCGTAGCGCACGGTCCAGTAGACGATGCCGAAGAACAGCAGGAACGACGCGCCCGACAGGAAGGCACCGAGCGAGGAGACGTAGTTCCAGAGCGCGAACTGCTCGGGATAGTCCATGTAGCGCCGGGGCATGCCCTGCCGGCCGAGGAAGTGCTGCGGGAAGAAGGTCAGGTTGCCGCCGATGAACATCATCCAGAAGTGCAGCTTGCCCGCCCATTCCGGATACTGCCGGCCGGTCATCTTGCCCATCCAGTAGTAGCAGCCGGCGAAGATGCAGAACACGGCGCCGAGGCTCATCACGTAGTGGAAATGCGCCACAACGTAGTAGGTGTCGTGATAGGCGCGGTCGATCGCCGCCTGGCTGAGCACCACGCCGGTCACGCCGCCGACGGTGAACAGGAACAGGAAGCCGAGCGCCCAGAGCATCGGCGTCTTGAACTCCACCGAGCCGCCCCACATCGTCGCGATCCACGAGAAGATCTTCACGCCGGTCGGCACCGCGATGACCATGGTCGCCAGCATGAAGTAGGCCTGCTGGGTGGTAGACATGCCGACGGTGTACATGTGGTGCGCCCAGACCACGAAGCCGAGCGCGCCGATCGCGATCATCGCGTAGACCATCGGCAGGTAGCCGAAGATCGGCTTGCGCGAGAAGGTCGAGATCACGTGGCTGACGATGCCGAAGCCCGGCACGATCACGATGTAGACCTCCGGATGGCCGAAGAACCACAGGATGTGCTGGTAGAGCACCGGGTCGCCGCCGCCGGCGGGGTCGAAGAAGGTGGTGCCGAAGTTGCGGTCGGTCAGCAGCATGGTGATCGCGCCCGCGAGCACCGGCAGGGCGAGCAGGATCAGGAAGGCGGTGACCATGATCGACCACGGGAAGAGCGGCACCTTGTGCAGCGTCATGCCCGGGGCGCGCATGTTCAGGAAGGTGGTGATGATGTTGATCGCGCCGAGGATCGAGGAGATGCCCGAGAGGTGGACCGCGAAGATCGCGAGGTCCATGGACATGCCGGCCTCGGTCGTGGAGAGCGGCGCGTAGAGCACCCAGCCGACACCGGTGCCCGAGAGGCCGTTGCCGCCGGGCACGATCAGCGAGAGGCAGGCGAGCGTCGCGCCGGCGACGAACAGCCAGTAGCTGAGGTTGTTCATGCGCGGGAAGGCCATGTCCGGCGCGCCGATCATCAGCGGCATGAAGTAGTTGCCGAAGCCGCCGAAGAGCGCCGGGATCACCACGAAGAACATCATCAGGATGCCGTGGGCGGTGATCATCACGTTCCACAGGTGCCCGTTCGGCTGGCCGTCGAGCAGCATGTACTGCACGCCCGGCTCCATCAGTTCGAGCCGCATGTACATGGTGAAGGCGACCGAGATGAAGCCGAGCAGCGCGGCGGTCACCAGGTAGAGGATTCCGATGTCCTTGTGGTTCGTCGACATGAACCAGCGGGTGAAGAAGCCGGGCTTCGGTCCGTGGCTATGGGAATGGGCGACGGCATCTGCCATGTTACGATCTCCTGAGCACCCCCGTCGAATCCGCGATGCAGATCCGCCTGGTCATATTCCGTTCGTTTATCGCGCTGCCGCGCCCGCCTCAAGACCCGATCCCGCGCACCCGCTGCGCCAAAGGTCGCGGGCGGTGAGCGGCGAGGGGCGTCTCGTCGCGCCGGGCATGCTGCTCGCGCGCGGGGTCTGCCGGCACCTGCGCGAGCGGGACTTCGCCGCGCTGACCGAGTTCGTGCCGGCGCCGGGGCTGCGGGTCGACGTGATCGCGCTCGGGCCGAAGGGCGAGGTCTGGATCGTGGAGTGCAAGTCCTGCCGCGCGGACTTCACGGTCGACCGGAAGTGGCAGGGCTATCTGGAGTGGTGCGACCGGTTCTTCTGGGCGGTCGACGAGGACTTTCCCGACGAGATCCTGCCGCCCGAGGCCGGGCTGATCCGCGCCGATGCCTATGGCGCCGAGACGCTGCGCCTGCCCGAGCCGACGCCGCTGGCCGCGGCGCGGCGCCGGGCGCTCGTGCAGCGGTTCGCGCGGGTGGCGGCGACGCGGCTCGGCCAGGTCCTCGACCCCGGTCCGGGCGGGACCGGGGGCTAACGGCGGTCCTTGGACCGCGCGCCCGCCCCGGCGGGCTTGCCGCGCGGCGGGCCGTTGCGGGAGGCGGCGGCGGGCTTGCCGGCTGCCGGCTTGGCGGGCACCTTGCCGGTGGCGGGTCTGGCGCCGGGTTTCGCGGCCGGGCTGCCGCCGGGCGCCATGGCGCGGGCGCGTTCGGCGGCGGCGATCAGTTCCTCGGCGATCTCCTCGGCCTCCTCCGGCTCGAAGTCGAGCGGCAGCTCGAACTCGGCGGTCTCGATGTAGAGGCGCACCATGCCGAGCGTGGTCGGCCCGATCTGCAGGTTGGCGGCGACGTCGCTTTCGCGGTCGATGCCCATGGCTCACCTCTCCCCTTCCGTCCGGCGTTCGCCGGAGCGCGCCCGGTTTCCGGACATAGTGGCGAGGCCCACCGCCCACCACAAGTGTGCACTTGCAATCGCCCCATCGAGACTGTACCTGCAAGGCCGCGTGCCGACGTAGCTCAGTTGGTTAGAGCACCAGATTGTGGATCTGGGGGTCCCCCGTTCGAGCCGGGGCGTCGGTACCACCAAGAAATCAACCACTTCCAGCGCGATCTTCACCTGCGAAAATCCGGTCGAATCGGCCGCATTTCGCAGATCGTTTCGCAGCATCGCCCGTGGACACCGCAGCGCCGCCCGTCGGGGCCGTCCCCGGATGCGGCGCGCGCCGGAGCCCGGCCGGTGCGAACCAGCCGCGAGGCCTGCGCTGCCGCGCCCCCATGGTCCGATTTCCCTCCCGAGCCGGAAGTGGCTCGCGTCGTCACGGGGGCCGGGTGTCATGGGTGCGAGAGGAGTGCGTCTGCCGGAGCTGGCCGGGTTGCCGGACTGGCCGTTGCTGCTGACCGAGGCTGCCGCGGCGGCCTGTCTCTGCCAGTCGCCCTCCGCCTTCGCGCGCGGCGTCGGCCACGGCGAGCTGCCGCCGCCGCGCCGCATCCCCGGCGGCGACCGTTGGTCACGCCGCGACCTCGACGCCTGGTTCAACGACGGACCGGCGACCGAGGCCGATGCCGCCCGCGGCGCCGCCATCGACGCCTGGAGCCGTTCGTGAAGGTGTCGGTGTCCGGCGTCTATGCCGCATCGTCGCCCGCAACGCCATTCAAGGCCTGCACATCCTGCTCAGTGTAGGCCCTACGCGATGCGGATCCTGAAATGGATCCCGGCGAACCCGCTGATCGGGGTCCAGAAGATCAGGCAGCGCGGCCGCGATGAGGCGGGGGAGATCACCCTCCGCACCGGGAAGGCCGGCATCCCGGTGACTGCCCGGGCGACCGACCGAGCATCTCGTGCTTGCCCTGCGGGCGTTCCGGGCGAACCACCCGGAGCAGGCCGGCGCCTTCCACGTGCCGGGCGCCCAGTAGAACGGCGAGCCCATCCACGAGCGTACGATCAGCGCCGCCTTCGAGGCGGCCGTGGAGTTGGCAAGGTTCTCGCCGCACGAGCGACTGCACGCGTTGCGCTGCACCGCGGCCACCCGGATTTGCGCGCTCGGGCCGACCTGCCTGGCTTCCTCCTTGTCACGGTGGCGCTGATTTCCGAGCTCGGAATGGTGGTCGAGTCCCTCGCCATCCTGCTGATCATCGTGCCGACCCTCGCGCCCGGCGCACCGGGCTTCGGGATCGGCCCGATCCATTCTGGGATCGTGGTCGTCTTCTGCCTGATGGTCTCAATCCTCACGCCGCCGATACGCATGGCCCTCTACGCCGTGGCGACGGTCGGCACCATCCCGTTCCACAGCCTCGCGATCACATCCTGGCCAGGCACTTCCCGCCTATGGTCGTTCTCGTCGAAGTCGTCCTCTTCCCGTCACTGGCGACGTTCCTTTCGAGCCTGATGCACCAGGTGGGACCGGCTTGGGCAATGCCAGTTGGATGCCAATTCTGGATGCTGTAAAATGAGGCGGCGGCGCGGCTCGAGCAGGTTGGGATGGCGGACGAGATCATCGATGTCCTTCGGGCACGGCTCGACGAGACGAGCGCGGCGTGGCCGATCTACCGTCGCCTCACCGCGATCATTGAGGCGGAAATCGAGGCGGGGCGCCTGCGCCGAGGGGATCCGCTGCCGGCCGAGCGGGTGATGGCCGAGAGCCTCGGCATCAGCCGCGTGACGGTCCGCAAGGCGCTCGACCAGCTGCGGGGCGACGGGCTGATCCTGCGCCGCCACGGCGCGCGTTCCGAGGTCAACCCCCGCGTCGAGAAGGCTCTGTCCGGCCTGTCGAGCTTTTCGGAGGACATGCGGCAGCGTGGCCTCGAGCCCAGTTCCCGCTGGCTGCGGCGGCGGCTCGTCCGCCCGGATCCGGCGGAGATGCTCGCGCTTGGCGTAGCCGCAGGAACGCCTGTCTGGCGGCTGGAGCGGGTCCGCCTTGCCGACGGGCGCCCGATCGCGCTCGAGGTCGCGAGCGTGCCGCAACGCTTCCTCCCCTCGATCGACGCAGTCGGAACATCACTCTATGAGGCGCTCGCAGCGCAAGGATATCAGCCGGTGCGCGCGCTGCAGAGGATGCGCGCCGCGCCGGTGTCGGAGGCGGATCGACTTCTCCTCGGGTGCGAAAAGGGCGAGCCGGCCCTCGAGATCGAGCGCCGCTGCTTCATTCCGTCCGGCGAGGTCGTGGAGGTCAGCCGCAGCCGCTATCGCGGCTCCGTCTACGAATTCGTCGTGGAACTCACGAGCTGACACAGACTGGTTGCAAACTGGTCTTGTCCGGGGCAGAGTCCGACGTGACCTGGCGCAGGATACGGACCTTGGATCTCGACCGCCTCGACCACGCGCTGATCGTGTCCTGCCAGCCGGTGGTCGGCGGGCCGATGGACCGCGAGGACATTGTCGTGGCTATGGCGCTCGCCGCGCTCGCAGGCGGTGCGCGGGCGCTGCGGATCGAGAGCGCCGGCAATGTCGCGGCGGTGCGCCGTGCGACGGCGGCGCCGATCATCGGCCTCGTCAAGCGTGACCTCGACGACAGCCCTGTGCGGATCACGCCGCTCCTCGAGGACGTCGAGGCGCTTGCTGCGGCGGGTGCCGACATCGTCGCCCTCGACGCGACCCGGCGGGTGCGACCCGTTCCGGTACCGCATCTCGTCGCGGCGGTGCATTCGGCGGGCTGCGTCGCGATGGCGGATTGCGCGACGGAAGAGGATGGCCGGGAGGCGCTGGAGGCCGGGGCCGCGATCCTCGGCACCACGCTCTCGGGCTATACCGGCGGGGCGGAGCCCGAGGGACCGGACTACCGGCTCGTCGCGGCGCTGCGGGCCCTGACGCCGCGCGTGATCGCCGAGGGCCGCATCCGCACGCCGGCCGAGGCGGCAGAGGCGCTCCGGCGGGGCGCCTGGGCAGTCGTCGTCGGCTCGGCGATCACCCGGCCGGAGCACGTGGCCGGCTGGTTCCTCGACGCGATGGGTCGGGCCGGCGGAGGGCGGGCGGCATGAGGGTGCTGGCGCTCGACATCGGCGGGACGAAGACCCTGGTGGCGCTGACGGAAGATGGCCGGATCCTGGAGCGCGTGCGCCTGCGCACGGACATCTCCGGCGGCGCGGCGGGCCTGCTCGACGCCGTCGCCGCCGCCGCCGCCGGATGGCCGCGCATCGAGCGCGTCGGCGCGGCGGTCACCGGGCTCGTCCGGAACGGGATATGGCAGGCGCTGAACACGCGGACGCTGGCGCTGCCGGAGCCCCATCCCATCGAGGCGTCGCTCTGGGAGAGGTTCGGCTGCCCGGCCCGCGCGGTCAACGACGCGCAGGCCGCGGCCTGGGGTGAATGGCGCGAGGGCGCGGGGCAGCGGGAGGACATGGTGTTCCTGACCGTCTCGACCGGCATCGGCGGCGGGATCGTCTCGGGCGGGCGGCTCCTCGGGGGGCTCTCGGGCAGCTTCGGACAATGGGTCGACGAGGACGGCGCGCGCTTCGAGGATCGCGCCTCGGGACGGTGGATGGCGGCGGCGGCGCGAGACTCGGGACGGATCGCGGAGGCGGCGGAGGTGTTCGCGGCGCTCCCCGCGCCCTGGGCCGAGGCGCTGGTCGACGAGATGGCGGGGCGGCTCGCGGTGCTATGCCGGAACGTCCAGCTCGCGCTCGACCCGTGCCGGATCGTGATCGGCGGGGGGATCGGGCTCGCGCCCGGGATGATCGGGCGGATCGAGGCGGCGTTCGCTGGACTCGAGCCCGTCCTGCGGCCCACGCTCGTGCCGGCCTCGCTCGGGGCGGATGCCGGCCTTCTCGGGGCCGCGGCGCTCGCGGCGAACGCGACGGAAAGAACCAAGCACAGGGAGAATGCGTGATGAAACATCTGCCGATGGCGATTGCGCTGGCCGGCCTCGCCGCCGGAAGCGTGCAGGCCGAGGTCACGGTCGTCGGCTGGCCCGGCGGCCCCGAGGAGACGGCGCTGCGGGCGGTGACGGAGCTCTACAACGCCCGCGAGGATGTGGCCGAGGCGGACCGGGTCGAGCTCATCTTCTTCTCGCGCGACGGCTTCTGGGAGAAGCTGCAGGCCGACCTCGCCGCCGGCACGGATGCGTTCGACGTCAACCTGCTCGCGACCTACTCGATCGGCCGCTACGCGCCCTTCATGGAGCCGATCGCGCTCTCGGACGAGGCCGAGCGCGTCTTCGGCGAGACCGTGCTCGAGACGATGCGCTTCGACGGCCAGCAATACGGCGTGCCGACCGACCTGTCGCTGCACTTCCTCTATTATCGCAGCGATCTGATCGAGGAACTGATGGGCGACGAGGCGGCGCGGGCCCGCTTTTCCGAGATCGCCGAGGAGCGTCTCGGGCAGGCGCTGGAGCCGAAGGCGCCGGAGGACTGGACCTGGGACGATTACGCGGCCACCGCGCTCTACTTCACGCAGGCGGTCAATCCGGACAGCCCGACGCGCTACGGCACGGTGCTGCAGATGCGCAACCTCCTCTTCAACATGATGGTCTTCCATTCGCTGCCGCGCAGCCACGGCGCGGACTGGATGGACGAGGACGGCAATGTCACGGTGGATTCGGAGGCGTATCGGCGCGGGCTCGAGCTCTACAAGATGCTGACCGATGCCGGCGCGACCCCGCCGGATTCGCTCTCCTACGAATATGCCGAGGCGAACGCGGCCTTCTCGTCGGGCCAGGTCGCGGCGATGGTGCAGTGGAACGCCGCAGCGGGCGAGCTGATGGATCCGGCGACGGCGCCTGTGACGGCCGAGGTGACGGCGACGACCGCGCCGCCGCGCGGTCCGGAGGGTCGGTTCACCCATATCCACGGGCTCGGCTTCGGGCTGAACGCGAACGCGGCCAACCCGGAGGGCGCGCGCGCCTTCCTCGAATGGCTGTCGACGGAGGAGGCGGCCCTCGCCTATGCCCGCAATTCCGGGGCGCCGGCGCTGACGCCCGAGGTGGTCTCGCAGGTGGCGGAGGAGCGGCCGGACCTTGTGCAGCTCGGCGAATTCGCGGGCGAGTACGGCTTCGTCATGCGGGGCGCGACTTCGGCGAACGCGCTCTCGGTGTACGAGCTTCAGGCGCGGGAATTCACCGGCTACTGGGCGGGCACGCAGGATCTCGACACGGCGCTCGCCAATGCGCAGGCGGGCATGGAAGAGCTTCTCGACTGAGGGGGGCCGGGCGCCGCGCGCCCGATCCGCTGGGCGCGCGATGACTGATCTGCGACGATGGGAGTGGGGGCTGCTCGCGACGCCGATGGTGGCGTTCCTGCTCGTGTTCCTCGGCCTGCCGACCATCCTCAACCTCGTCTACAGCGTCTCGGAGGTCCGCTTCGAGACGCTGCGCGCGCCGACCGTCACGGGCTTCGGCAACTACGCCGCCGCCCTCGGTGATCCGGCCTTCTGGCGCGCCACCTGGTTCTCGACCCGCTTCGCGCTCGTCACGGCTTCCGTGCAGGTCACGCTCGGCCTTTTCCTCGCCGTCTTCCTCGCGCCGCTCCTGCGCGCGCGGCCGTGGGCGGTGGCGATCCTGATGATGCCGCTCATGGTCGCCCCGGCGCTGGTCGGGCTCATGTACCGGCTCGCGCTGCACGAGTTCGTGGGACCGGTGCCGCACTACGCCTGGGCGCTCCTCGGGCTGCGGCCCGCCTTTCTGGGCCCGGCCAACGTGTTCTGGACGCTGGTCGTGATCGAGTGCCTGCAATGGACGCCCTTCGCCTTCCTCCTGTTCCACATGGCCTATGCCGCCATTCCCGAGGACCTGCGCGAGGCGGCCATGGTGGACGGCGCGCGGCCGCTCGTCCTTCTGCGCTTCATCGAGCTTCCGCTGATGATGCCGGTGATCGCGATCACCTTCTTCATCCGGTTCATCGACGGCTTCCGTGTCTTCGACAACATCTTCGTGCTCGTCGGCAGCGGGCCGGGCGGCTCGACGGCCTCGCTCTCGATCTACATCTACGAGGCCTTCTTCCGGCAGGGCGCGATCGGGCGGGCGGTGGCGGCGTCCGTGATCCTGTTCGCCGCCTCCTTCGCGGTGCTCTGGGCGCTGAACGCGCTGGCGCGGCGGAGGGATGCGCGATGATGGCGGCGCTGCGCTGGGCCGTCTTCGCGCTCGTCGCCGTCGCGATCAATTTCCCCGTGCTCGTCACGCTGGTCACCTCGTTCAAGACGCCCCGCGAGATCTCGACCAATCCGACCTTCTGGATCGAGTCGCCGACGCTGTCCAATTATGCCGCGGTCCTGACGGTGACCGACCGGCTGAACCTCTTCGCCTATCTCTGGAACTCGCTGGCGGCGGCGATGATCGGCGCGAGCTTCGCCGTGCTGCTCGCGCTGCCCGCGGCCTATGCCATCGTGCGCGGCGAATGGGGGAGACGGGCGGTGTTTCCGCTGGTCGTCAATATCCGGGCGGTTCCGCTCATCATCTTCGCGATACCGATCTACATGGGGTTCCAGTGGGTCGGGCTGCTCGACACGCGGCTCGGGCTCGGGCTGATCCTGACAATCGTCAACCTGCCGCTCGCCCTCGTAATCCTCGTCAACGCCATCGGCGATCTGCCGGAGGAGCTCGACGAGGCGGCGCGGATCGACGGCGCGGGGGCCCTCACCATCCTCACAAGGATCGTGGCGCCGCTGGTGCGACCGGCGCTCGCGACGGCGTTCGTCTTCGGGTTCATCACCGCATGGAACGAGTTCCTGTTCGGGCTGATGCTGACGACGCGCAGCGCGGTGCCGGTGACGGTGGGCGCCTCCTTCTTCTTCGCGACTGCGGGCGGGGGCGTGCAATGGGGGATGGCGGCCGCGGTGATGATGCTCGCCGCCCTGCCGCCGATGCTGCTCGGTCTTCTGATGTACCGCTCGATCAGCCGATCCATGCTCGGCGGCGCCCTGAAGGGATGAGCAAGGATCGCACCCGCATGCGCGCGGAAGTGTAGGAGATCCCGGAGGCGGTCGCGCGGTTCGCCGGCGCCGAGCGCAGCGGGTGTCCGAACGCCGCGGTCGAGCGCCTCGGCGCAGATGCGCCCGGCCGCATCGGGCAAGAAGTTGTCCATCATCCCGTTCGAGCGGCCGCGGCCTTTGCGCCGAAACCGATCTCGAGAAGATCACAGCTCGGGTGAGTTCGCTTCTGCCAGAACGTTTCTCTGCTCGTCCGGAGCGTCGGGAACCGGGGGAAGCGCTCGCGGTGCAAGGCCGCCCTCGTGCACCAGAAAGTCGACGATCGCGTCGATACCGTGGTTCCGGTGCAAGCGGGCCATGACGTACGGCCGGCCCTCGCGCGCCACGCGAATGTCCGATTCGTATGAATCGAGATCCACGCCGACATGCGGAGCGAGATCGATCTTGTTGGCAACGAGCAGGTCCGAGCGGGCGAGGCCCGGCCCTCGCTTCCGCGGGATGTCCTGGCCGGCGGCGATGTCGATGACGTAGATCGTGAGGTCGGCGAGCTCGGGGCTGAAGGTGGCCGCGAGGTTGTCGCCGCCGGATTCGACCAGGACGAGCTCGAGGTCCGGGAAGTTGCGCCGGAGGTCGGCGATGGCCGCGAGGTTGATGGAGGCATCCTCGCGGATCGCGGTGTGCGGGCAGCCGCCGGTCTCGACGCCGCGGATGCGGTCGAGCGGCAGCACCTGTGCCCGCATCAGGGCTTCGGCGTCCTCGCGAGTGTAGATGTCGTTGGTGACGACGGCCATGGAGATCCTGCCGGCGAGCGCGGCGCACAGCTTTTCGGTCAGGGTGGTCTTGCCGGCGCCGACCGGGCCGCCGATGCCGACGCGCAGGGGGCCATTGGGGCTCGTCATGTCCGGAATATCCTCGGGCTCATGGTTTCGTGGTGCATCGCGGCGAGTTCGCTGCGGAAGGCGGCGGTGCCGAGCGCATCGAGGGACGCGGTGCTGGCCGTCTCGGCCGTGGCGGCCAAGAGGGGCTGGAGCGCGGTCAGGACGGCCTGACCTTCGGTCTGGCCGAGCGGGATGAAACGCACGCCTGCCGCAACCAGGTTCGCGGCGAAGGCCTGAAGAAAGAGGGCGAGGATCAGCCGGGCCGGCAGCCCGAGATCCCGCGCCGCCGCACCGACGGCGACCGGATAGGCCAGCGCCGGATGCCGCGCGCCGGTCACCGCGTTCACGGTGTCGACGAAGGCGGCCCCTTGATCGAGGGTCTCCTGCGCGCGCTCTGCGCCTGCCGCGAGCGCCACCGCGAGATCTGACAGGGCCTCGTGATCCGATCCGGAGCGAAGGGCATGGGCGAGCAGGATGGCGTCGCTGCGGGCCGAACCATGCCCGATGAGTGCGGCGAGCCAGTGGCGCAGGCTTTCTGCATCCCTGACGTCTCCGGCGTCGATCGCCCATTCCAGGCCATGCGAATAGGCGAAGGCGCCGATGGGGAAACCCGGCGACAGCCACTGGGTGAGGGTCAGAAGGGCCGCGTCCGGAGCCGACATCCCGTCCAGCCTGGCTGCCGCCCCGTCAGGCATGTTCGACGTGATGGTGCGCATGATCGTGCGGCAGCGTCCGGCCATGGCCGTAGGCGCCCCCCTCCGGCGTGAAGGGGGCAGAAGTTTCGCTGACCTCGGCGCCGAGGCGGAGCAGCATGTCGAGGAGCACGTGGTCGCGGCGGATCAGGAGGCGGTCCTGCTCGATCTGGCACGGGGTGTGGCGGTTGCCGATGTGCCAGGCGAGCCGAGGCAGGTCGCCGGCCACGGCAAGCAGCGGCTCGTCCGCAGCCTCGATCGCGATCAGCCGCCCGTCACTCAGCTCGAACGCGTCGCCGGGGTTCAGGCTGGTGGTCTCGGGCAGGTCGAGATGGAAGGCGCCGAGGTCGTCGAGGACGATGCGTCTGCGCCGCAGGAAGCGGGCCTCGTAGGTCAGCGCGATCCTGCCATGCGCCTCGCTCCACTCGCCGCTGCGCCGGATCTTGCGGCAAAGGGGGATCGGTTCGGACATCCTCGACTCCTCAGAACAGGAAATAGCGTTGTGCCAGCGGCAGTTCGGCGGCGGGCTCGCAGGTCAGCAGTTCGCCGTCGGCCCGCACCTCGTAGGTCTCGGGGTTCACCTCGATTACCGGGCAGTGGTCGTTCAGGACCATGTCCTTCTTGCCTATCGTGCGGCAGCCCTCGACGGCGAGCGTGGCCTTGGCGAGCCCGAGACGCTCGCGGAGGCCCGCCTCCTGCGCGGCGCGGCTGACGAAGCTCACCGAGCCGGCCTCGCGGGCGCGGCCGAAGGCGCCGAACATCGGGCGTGTGTAGAACGGCTGCGCCGGAATGGAGCCGTTCGGGTCGCCCATCTGGGCGCAGGCGATGGTGCCGCCGATCAGGATCATCTCCGGCTTGGCTCCGAAGAAGGCCGGTTGCCAGAGCACGAGGTCGGCGCGCTTGCCCTCCTCGACCGAGCCGACATGGGCCGCCAGGCCGTGAGCGATGGCGGGGTTGATCGTGTATTTGGCGACGTAGCGCCGGACGCGGAGATTGTCGTTGTCGCCGGTCTCGCCGGGAAGCCGGCCGCGCTGGACCTTCATCTTGTGCGCGGTCTGCCAGGTGCGCGTGATGACCTCGCCGACGCGGCCCATCGCCTGGCTGTCGCTCGAGATGATGGAGAAGGCGCCGAGGTCGTGGAGGATGTCCTCGGCGGCGATGGTCTCGCGGCGGATGCGGCTCTCGGCGAAGGCGACGTCCTCGGGGATCGAGCGGTCGAGATGGTGGCAGACCATGAGCATGTCGAGATGCTCCTCGATCGTGTTCACCGTGTAGGGCCGCGTCGGATTGGTGGAGGACGGGATGACGTTGGCCGCACCACAGACCCTGATGATGTCCGGCGCATGGCCCCCGCCGGCGCCCTCGGTGTGGTAGGCGTGAATGGTGCGCCCCTTGAAGGCGGCGAGCGTGTTCTCGACGAAGCCGGACTCGTTCAGGGTGTCGGTGTGAATCATCACCTGGATGTCGAAGGCGTCGGCCACGCCGAGGCAGCAGTCGATGGCGGCGGGAGTGGTGCCCCAATCCTCGTGCAGCTTCAGCGCGCAGGCGCCGGCGAGCACCTGCTCCTCGAGCGCGGAGGGGAGGCAGGCATTGCCCTTGCCGGCGAAGCCGAGATTGACCGGAAAGGCGTCGGCGGCCTGGAGCATCCGGCCGATATGCCAGGGGCCGGGGGTGCAGGTGGTGGCGAGGGTGCCGTGAGCGGGTCCGGTGCCGCCGCCGAGCATGGTGGTGATGCCCGAGTGGAGGGCATCCTCGATCTGCTGGGGGCAGATGAAGTGAATGTGGGTGTCGATGCCGCCCGCCGTCAGGATGCGGCCTTCGCCGGCGATGATCTCGGTGCCGGGGCCGATGACGATGTCGACACCCGGCTGGGTGTCGGGATTGCCGGCCTTGCCGATCCGGGCGATCCGCCCGTCCCTGAGGCCGACATCGGCCTTGATGATGCCGCTGTGGTCCACGATCACCGCGTTGGTGATGACGGTGTCGACGGCGCCCTCGGCGCGGCTTGCCTGGCTCTGGCCCATGCCGTCGCGGATGACCTTGCCGCCGCCGAACTTGACCTCCTCGCCGTAGGTGGTGAGGTCGCGCTCCACCTCGATGACGAGGTCGGTATCCCCCAGCCGCACCCGGTCGCCCGTCGTCGGTCCGTACATCGCGGCATAGGCGCCGCGGGAGATCGTCGTGGGCATCAGAGCTCCCCCATGATCTTCGCGTTGAAGCCGAAGACCCGTCGGGCGCCGGCATAGGGCACCAGCCGCACCGAGCGGACCTGGCCGGGCTCGAAGCGCACGGCGGTCCCGGCTGGGATGTCGAGGCGCATCCCTCGCGCGGCCTCGCGGTCGAAGGCGAGGCCGGCGTTCGTTTCCGCGAAGTGGTAGTGGCTGCCGACCTGCACCGGCCGGTCGCCGGTATTCGCGACCTCGATCGTGATCCCCTCGCGCCCGGCGTTGAGGGTGATGTCGCCGCTCGCCGGGATGATCTCGCCCGGCACCATCGCGCGCGTCACGGGAACACCAGTACGAGGCCGCCGAACGACGCTGCGACGCCGGCGAGCTGCGGCGTACGCCCGACGCGGGCAAGGCCGGCGACGAGCCCGATGCCGAGCGCATGGAGCGCCGCGGTGGCGAGCACGAAGCCTGCGGCGTAGAGGGCGAACCCGCCGGCCGGCCCTTCCGCGCCATGCGCAAACCCATGCGCGAAGCCAAAGAGCGCGACGAGCGCCACCGCGACCGCGAGCGGCGGCCGCAGCGCCAGTGCCACGGCTGCGCCGAGCAGAATCACCGAGGCGAGGATCATCGGCTCCACATCGGGAAGCGCCGCACCGGCCGAGCCGAAGATGCCGCCGGCCGCCATGAGGGCGACGAAGGCCACCGGCAGTGCGAAGAGCGCCCTGCCGCCGAGCGCGCCGGCCCAGAGCCCGACCGCTACCATCGCGAGGAGATGGTCGGCGCCGCCGAGCGGATGGGCGAGCCCGGCGACAAACCCCCAGCCGCCGTCATGCGCGTGGGCGTGCGGCCCGGGATGCGCAAGCGCCGCGGCGGGCAGGAGCAGGAAGGCGAGCAACAGGCATCGGCGCATGACGCGTCTCCGGATATCAGCGGATGGGGTGGTGGACGGTGACGAGCTTGGTCCCATCGGGAAAGGTGGCCTCGACCTGCACGGCCTCGATCATCGCCGGGATGCCCTCCATGCATTGCTCGGCGCGGACGACCTCGCCGCCCGCCGCCATCAGGTCCGCAACCGACCGGCCGTCGCGTGCGCCTTCCACCACGAAGTCGGTGATCAGGGCGATCGCCTCCGGGTAATTGAGCTTCACCCCGCGCTCCAGCCGCCCGCGCGCCACCATGGCGGCGAGGCTGACCAGGAGCTTGTCGCGTTCTCTCGGCGTCAGGTTCATGCCATTCCCTCACATCTGCCAGACGCGCGGCAGTGGCCGGCGCCCGAGCGCCTCCACGACCCGCGCCGCTTGCTGCCGCACGGGCCAGGGCTCGCGCCCGATGATCCGCACGACGCACTTGCCGTTCCAGCCGGACGCTGCGGCCTCCACCCCCTCGAGTGTCAGCGCACGCCGCGCTTCCACCACCGCCGACTCGGCCCCGGGCGCGACCAGCGCGATCGTGGCAAACGCGCGCGCGCCGCCGAGCAGCGCCGGGCTCTCCGCGCTCATTACCCCGTGGTCGAGGACGAGCGGCTCGAGGAACGCGGCCCGCCCGTCACGCCGGATCAGCCGCGTATCCGAAAGCGCGAGCCGACCCAGGACCTCGCCGGAGGCAACACGACCGAGGACGATCATCTCGGCGACAAGGGCCCGGGCATCGCCTTCGAGATCGACGGTCGTCTTCCGGTGCAGCGCGGAAGCGTCGAACAGGATCGTCTCCTGCGGCAGCCAGTGGAGCGACGCTCCCGCAGCCGCCCGCAGCGTCACCGTGACTTCCGCCGATCCGGACAAGCTGGCATAGGCGCGCTCCGCCGTCTGTGTGGTCGCCACCGCCCGCGCCCCCGGGCCCAGATCCAGATCGAGGGCAAGCCGGTCGCCGCCGGTAAGGCCGCCGGACGTGTTGAGGAACACGATCTCGGGCACCGGATCGGCGCTGCCGTGGATTGTCGGCAGGAAGGCCTTGGCCGAGCCCGACTGGTGCAGCGTGTCGAGCCGCGTCAACCCTCGTCGGAGCGACAGGCTGACCCGCGCCGCGCCCCGCGCCCGCTGCAACCGGACGATCCTCTCCTGCAACATCCGCTCAGACCGTGCGCCAGCGGCGGACTGCGTCCTCCCGCAGCTCTCGACGGCTCCCGGCGAGGACGATGCGGCCGCGGCCCATGACAGCGTGGTTTTCGGCGCGATCGCGTGCGAACCCGAGGAGGATGGCCGTTTCGCCCCGGTCGCGGAGGTACGCGATGGCACGGGCGACATCCTTCAGGAGCGAAGTCTTGCCGGTGCCGCTGCGGCCCGAGGCGGACGCATGCAGAAGCTCACGGCTGTTCGCGCGTCGCGCGTTCATCATGTCTTGCTCCTCACCTCTGCGCCGTTTCACAGCCCGTCCGGGGCTTTCAGCACCCGCGTGGAGCGCTTCAGGCAGAGGGCGGGGCCGAACGAAATCGCGCCTCAGCGTGAGCGGACCCTTCGATCGGCGTCAAGCACGGGCGCTGCCTTTTTCAGCACCTTCCGGGATTTGAGCGTTTTTCAGGCTTCAGGCGGCGGTTCTGCGCAATGGAAAGGCAGTTTTGTGCGTGCGAAACGGTTGTCACTGGAGCGAGGGGCCGACCGGCGGGCTGGCTGCGGAATGTTCCGGTATGCCTCCGAAGCCAGCAGTCGAGCGCCACTTTCCCGGCGTTGACCGGCTTCCACCGGCCGACCATGCCTCCCGCATTTCGCACGCCCTTTCGCAGAAGCGGCCCAGGAATGGCGTTTCGCAGGCGCTATCGCATTGGGAAGCCCGGACGTCCCCAGAGCGTGGATCCGGGGGTCCCCCGTTCGGGCCGGGGCGTCGGTACCATCAACCAATCAACCACTTCCGGCGCTCGTTTCGCACACCCGTTTCTGCCATCCCAAGGCCATGGCGGTTGATCAGTGCCTGAGCCTGTATCCTTCGAGAACCGCCTTCACGACCAGGGCGACGAGGGCGATGATCGTCAGGGTCGAGGCCGCCGCGAAGGCGCCGACGGCGTTGAGGTCGTTGAAGAGCAGCTCGACGTGGAGCGGCAGGGTGTTGGTCTGGCCGCGGATCTTGCCCGAGACGACCGAGACCGCGCCGAATTCGCCGACGGCGCGGGCGGTGCAGAGGACCGCGCCGTAGAGGAGCGCCCACTTGATGTTTGGCAGCGTGACGCGCCGGAAGATCTGCCAGCCGGACGCACCGAGGGTGACGGCGGCCTGTTCCTGCTCGCTGCCCTGGGCCTGCATCAGCGGCAGGACTTCGCGGGCGACGAAGGGGGCGGTGACGAACAGGGTCACGAGCACGATGCCGGGAAGGGCGAACATCACCTGGAGGTCGTTCGCCTGGAGCCACGGCCCGAGCAGGCCCTGGCGGCCGTAGAGCAGGAGATAGCAGATGCCGGCGATGATCGGGGAGATCGAGAACGGGATCTCGATCGCGATCACGAGGAGGCCGCGGCCCGGGAAGCGGTGCTTGGCCACGGCCCAGGCGGCGGCGATGCCGAAGGCGACGTTGAGCGGCACGACGATGACGGCGACGAGGGTGGTCAGCCAGATCGCGTGCAGCGTCATGGGGTTGAGGATGTTGGCGGCATAGACCTGCCAGCCCTGCCCGAACGCGCGGGCGAAGATGTAGGCCAGGGGCGCCGCGACGAAGAGGAGGGAGAGCAGGACGGCGAGCCCGATCAGGAAGCGCCGGGCGCCGTCGGGGTGGCGGGCCGGGCTCATCGGGCGGCCTCGCGGTGGCGGGAGGCCCAGGCCTGGAGGAAACCGGAGACGGCGAGGAGCACGAGGGCGAAGGCGAGCAGGACGAGGGCGATCGCGGCGGCGCCGTTGTAGTCGAACTCCTCGATGCGGATGAAGGCGAGGAGGGCGGCGATCTCGGTGCGGAAGGGCAGGTTGCCGGCGATGAAGACGATGGCCCCGAATTCGCCGAGCGAGCGGGCGAGCGCGATGGTGCAGCCGGCGAGCCAGGCGGGCAGGATCGCGGGGAAGACGACGCGGAGGAAGACCGCGAAGGGCCGGGCGCCGAGGGTGACGGCGGCCTGCTCGAGCGCCGGGTCGAGGTCTTCGAGCACCGGCTGGACGGTGCGCACGACGAAGGGCACGGAGGTGAAGGCCATGGCGAGGGCGATGCCCCAGATCGTGTAGACCACGGGGATGCCGAGCGGATGCAGGACCGCGCCGAACCATCCGTTGGCGGAGAAGAGCGCGGTGAGCGAGAGGCCGGCGACGGCGGTGGGCAGCGCGAAGGGCACGTCCATCAGCGCGTCGAGCAGGCGCTTGCCGGGGAAGTCGTATCGCACCAGCACCCAGGCCATCAGCAGGCCGTAGAAGGCGTTGAACACGGTGGCGATCGCGGCGGCGACGAGCGTGACCTGGAAGGCTGCGACGGCGCGGGGGGCGGAGACGATCGCCCAGAAGCGCGCCGGGCCGATCTCGGCCCCCTTCAGGACGAGGGCGAGGATCGGGATCAGCACGATCAGCGTGAGGTAGAGAAGCGTCGTGCCAAGGCTGAGGGTGAAGCCCGGCAGGACGCGTTTCGCGCGGATGGGGGGAGCGGCGGTTGCGGTCATGGTTCCGGGACGGTGGCGGCCCGCGCGGCGAGGAGCGCGCGGCACCGGGGTTTCGGGGATGGTCCGGGGGGCCTTCGGCTGTCGCGGCCACGGTCCTCGTCCGCGCAGACGGAACGGCGGTCCCGGATGCGGGGTCGGGCCGGGTTACTGGTTGACGAACACCCGCTCGAGGATGCCGCCCTCGGCCAGATGCTCGCTCCGCACCGCGTCCCAGCCGCCGAAGACCTCGTCGACGGTGACGAGGCGGACCTCGGGCTGGGTTGCGGCGAACTCGGCGGCGACGGCCTCGTCGGTCAGGCGGTAGTCATGCTCGCCGAGGATGCGCTGCGCCTCGGGCGAGTAGAGCCATTCGAGATAGGCGGTCGCCGCCTCGGCCGTGCCCTTGCGCTCGGCGTTCTGGGCCACCACCGCCACCGGGAAGGCGGCGAAGAGGCTGATCGATGGCGTGACGCGCTCGAAGCCTTCGGCCGCGTAGAGCTCGGCGATCTGGCCGGTCTCGGCCTCGAAGGTGACGAGGACGTCGCCGATGCCGCGCTCGGCAAAGGTCTGGGTCGCGGCGCGGCCGCCGGTGTCGAAGACCGGTACGGAGGCGAAGATCGCGCGCACGAACTCCTGCGCCGCCTCGTGGTCGCCGCCGTTCGTTTCGAGCGCGTAGGCATAGGCGGCGAGGTAGGTGTAGCGGGCGTTGCCGCTCGTGCGCGGGTTGGGGAAGACCGGCGCCACGTCCTCGCGGGCGAGGTCGTCCCAGTCCCGGATGTCCTTCGGGTTGCCCGCGCGCACGAGGAACGAGGGCAGCGAATAGTAGGGCGATGCTCCGTTCGGCAGCGCCTCGCGCCAGTCGGCGGGCAGTAGCCCGCCATCGGCGAGCGCGTCGATGTCGGTCTCCTGGTTGAAGGTGACGACGTCCGCCGGCAGGCCCTCGAGGATGGCCCGGGCCTGGGCCGAGGAGCCGCCGTGGCTCTGGTCGATGGTGATGGTGCGGCCCGTCGTCTCCTGCCAGTGGGCGGCGAAGGCGGGGTTGAGCGCCTCGAAGAGCTCGCGCGCGATGTCGTAGCTGACGTTGAGGAGCGCATCCTGGGCGGCGGCGGGCGTGGCGCCGAGCACGAGCGCCACGGTGGCGGCGCGGAGGGTCGGAAGGGTCATCGCACGGTCTCCTTGAGGGCGTGTTCCTGGAACGGGTGAACGGGGGGGCGGCGCATGGCCCCCTCGTCGGGGAAAATCGGGCCGGCCTCGATGCGCAGGCGGACGGCCGTGCCGGGCACGAGCCCCTCGGCCTCGGGGGCGCGGCGCGGCAGGTCGGCGGCGATCTCGCGCCCGTCCGCCCCGGCGAGCACGAGCCGGAGCTCGGCGCCGGTGCTGGTGCGGGAGGCGACGCGCCAGTGGCTGTCGCCATGGGGCACCGGGGTCACGTCGGAGGACCGGACGAAGAGGCGCGCCGGCCCGTCGGGCAGGGCCCGGCGCGGCAGGCGGGAGAGGTCGAGCCCCGGCGCCTCGGCGCGCCCGGCATTGAGGGTCACGGCGAAGTCGGTGGTCGCCCCCATGAAGCGGGCGACGAAGGGGCTCGCCGGGTGGTCGTGGATCTGGTCTGCATGGCCGATCTGCTCGATCCGTCCCTCGCCCATCACCACGACCCGGTCGGCGAGTTCGAACGCCTCCTCCTGATCGTGGGTGACGAAGATCGTGGTCGAACCGGTGGCGTCGTGCACGCTGCGCAGCCAGCGGCGCAGGTCGCGGCGGATCGCGGCGTCGAGGGCGCCGAAGGGCTCGTCGAGGAGGAGGACGGCGGGCTCGATGGCGAGCGCGCGGCCGAGGGCGACGCGCTGGCGCTGGCCGCCGGAGAGCTGGGCGGGGTAGCGGTCGGCGAGATGGGCGATCTGGAGGAATTCCAGAAGCTCGCCCACCCGCCTTTCGATCACGTCGCGCCCGGCGCGGCTCCGGCGGGGCCGCACGGTCGGGCCGAAGGCCACGTTGTCGCGGACGCTCATGTGGGGGAAGAGCGCGTAGTGCTGGAAGACGAAGCCGATGCGGCGATCCTGCGCGGCCAGCGCGAGCCAGTCCTCGCCGTTCACCTCGAGCCGGCCCGCGTCGGGCCATTCGAGCCCGGCGATGATCTTCAGCAGCGTGGTCTTGCCCGAGCCCGAGGGCCCCAGCAGGGCGACGAGCTCGCCGTTGTGCACGTCGAGGTCGATGCCGCGCAGAACGTCGGTACGGCCGAAGCGCTTGGTCAGTCCGGAGATGGCGATCGACATGGGCGGCCCCCTTTCTCCGCGGCAGTTATATGCCGCCCGGCATGGCGGCAACTGCGGGTCGGGGCGGCGTTGCCAAACCGGCGAGACCGTTGTTCCGGTTGGCTTTTCAAGGCCGAACCGCCAGTGTCGCGGTTCCGGCCGGAAGGGAACCACGTCCCGCCCATTCGCGACGGGCGTGAACCACATCCTTATTTTTCGTGACGGCCGGTGGCGGCCTTTGTCCGATCTCGACCGCGCGCCCCCTGCCCTGCCCTCGTCAGCCGCGGTCGAACCTCAGGACCAGTTCGGTCTGGAGGAAGAGGAGGACGAAGGCGGCGTTCAGCGCCCAGGCGACGGTCAGCATCCGGGCGACCGTGGCCCAGAACGGACCGGCATTCGGCGCAGAGCGCCAGATCGCGACGAGGATCCACACCGTATAGGCCGCCGACAGCAGAGATTTCCCGGGCGGGCGATCCGTCATGGCGGCGTCTTGCACGGCAAGGGGCGGTCGGGCACCCGGGAGAGGGACCAAGCGAGCGGGCCCCGCGGTCGCATTCCCGGGTGCCGGCCCGCCCGCCGACCGCGGGCTCAGACCGGCTGCGCGCGCTTGCCCCGATCGCGCCACGCCACGACGGCCATCGCGATCCAGAAGGCGGTGCGCAGGGTCATCGCGCCGACCGTGCGCATCTCGTAGGCGCCGCCGGAGAGGACGCGCCAGCCGAAGGCCGCGAAGACCGCCACCGTCCCGGCGAGGATCAGGAGCGCGAGCGGAAGGGCGAGGCGGTGCCCGCGCCAGAGGAGGAGGCCGAAGGCGACATAGGCGAAGCCCATCAGGAAATTGAACCACAGGACGAATGGCACCACCGCGCCCATGTCGATCACCCCCCTGAGCGCGGTGCCGCCCGAGACAACGGTGAGCACCCCGAAGACAACGGCCGCCACCGCGGCGATCCTGCGACCCGTCATGTCCGTTCCTTTCCCGGTTCGAACAGCTTGGGCTGGACGAAATACAAGCTGCAACGCGGTCGCATCGGGCGCCGGATGGCGTGTCTCCGCCGGTCGGGGCATGGCCCGGTGCGGCCCCGCGGTCCGGCGGATCCGGTGCATCCGGATCCGGGCGGGACCGGTTATCATGTTAACCCGAATCCTGCCCGGACGGAGAATTATCTCGCCGGGACGGGCGGGAGGGGCCGGCCCGTTCGGAAGTCCCGCGGCGCCGCCCGCGACGGCGGCACACGGGAGTCGGTGCGGATGCTCAGGGCCGGCCGGCGGAGCGGTTCATCGGCGCTTGAACGCGTCGAGAAGTGCCTCGCCGAGCGCGCCGGGGGCGTCCGGCTTTCTCGCGGGGGCGGCTGCGGAGCGGGCGGGTGCCTTGGGCTGGGGCCGGCGATCCGTTCCTTCCGGACGGCCGGACCGCTCCGGGGCCTCGCGCCGCATGGTGAGGCCGATCCGCTTGCGGGCGACGTCCACCTCCACCACGCGGACGCGGACGACGTCGCCGGCCTTCACCACCTCGTGCGGGTCCTTCACGAACCGGTCGGCGAGCTGCGAGACGTGGACGAGGCCGTCCTGGTGCACCCCGATGTCGACGAAGGCGCCGAAGGCCGCGACGTTCGTGACGGTGCCTTCGAGCGTCATCCCCGGCCGGAGGTCCCCGATCTCGTGCACGCCCTCGGCGAAGGTGGCGGTGACGAAGGCCGGGCGCGGGTCGCGCCCCGGTTTAGCGAGCTCCGCGAGGATGTCGCGCACGGTCGGCAGGCCGAAGCTGCCGTCGACGAAGGCGGCGGGGTCGACAGCCTTCAGCCGCGCCTCGTCGCCCATCAGCGCGCGGATGTCCCGGCCGCAGGCGGCCACGATCCGGCGGGCGAGGCCATAGGCCTCGGGATGGACGGCCGATTCGTCGAGCGGCTCGGTCCCGCCACGGATCCGCAGGAAGCCGGCGCATTGCTCGAAGGCGCGGGGGCCGAGGCGCGGGACCGAGAGCAGGTCCTTGCGGCTGCGGAAGGCGCCCATCTCGTTGCGGTAGGCGACGATCGCCTCGGCGAGCGAGGGCCCGAGCCCCGAGACATGGGCCAGGAGCGGTGCCGAGGCCATGTTGAGATCGACGCCGACCGCGTTCACCGCGTCCTCGACCACCGCCTCGAGCGCACGGCCGAGGCGGGTCTGGTCGACGTCGTGCTGGTACTGGCCGACGCCGATCGCCTTCGGCTCGATCTTGACCAGCTCGGCGAGCGGGTCCTGCAGGCGGCGGGCGATCGAGACCGCGCCGCGCAGCGAGACGTCGAGGCCGGGAAACTCCCGCGCCGCGAGTTCCGAGGCGGAATAGACCGAGGCGCCGGCCTCGGACACGATCACCTTCGTCGGCTTCGGCGCCGGCAGCTGGGCGAGCATGTCGGCCACGACCTTTTCGGTCTCGCGGCTGGCGGTGCCGTTGCCGATGGCGATGAGTTCGACGCCGTGGCGGCGGATCAGGGCGGCGAGCGTCGCCTGTGCGCCGCGCAGTTCGTTCTTCGGCTGGAACGGATAGACGGTGTCGGTGGCGAGAAGCTTGCCGGTAGCGTCGACCACGGCGACCTTCACGCCGGTGCGCACGCCCGGGTCGAGGCCCATCGTCGGGCGCGGGCCGGCGGGTGCCGCAAGAAGCAGGTCCCTGAGGTTGCGGGCGAAGACGCGGATCGCCTCCTCCTGCGCGCGTTCGCGGAGCTGGGCGAGAAGGTCGAGCATCATGTTGAGCCCGAGCCGTGTGCGCCAGGCCCAGCGGGCGACCTCGGCCAGCCAGATGTCGCCGGGCGCGGTCGTGCCGCCGATGCCGATGGCGGCCGCGATCATCGCCTCCACCCTTGGCAGGCCCGCCTCCGGGTCGGGGCCGATGTCGAGGGTCAGGAAGCCTTCGTTCGCGCCGCGCATCATCGCGAGCGCCCGGTGGCTCGGCACCTGGGCCCAGCGTTCGGAATGGGCGAAGTAGTCGGAGAACTTGGCACCCTTCTCCTCCTGGCCCTTCACGACCCGCGCCGTGAGGTACCCCTCGCGCTGGAGGAAGTCGCGCAGGCGGCCGAGCAGGTCGGCGTTCTCCGACAGCCGCTCCACCAGGATGTCGCGCGCGCCGGCGAGCGCCTCCTTCGCGTCGGGCACCTCCTCGGAGAGATAACCCTGGGCCAAAGTCTCGGGCGGGGTACGGCGGTCGGCGAGGATCGCCTCGGCCAGCGGTTCGAGCCCGCGTTCACGGGCGATGGCGGCCTTGGTGCGGCGCTTGGGCTTGAACGGCAGGTAGAGGTCCTCGAGCGCGGCCTTGGTGGTGGCGCCGGCGATGCCCGCCTCGAGTTCCGCCGTCAGCTTGCCCTGTTCACGGATCGACCCGAGGATCGCCGCCCGCCGCGCCTCGAGCTCGCGCAAATAGGCGAGCCGGTCGGCCAGCGTGCGGAGCTGCGTGTCGTCGAGCCCGCCCGTCGCCTCCTTGCGGTAGCGCGCGACGAAGGGGACGGTCGCGCCGCCGTCGAGCAGCGAAGCGGCGGCCGCGACCTGCTCGGGGCGTGCGGCGATCTCGGTGGCGATGGTGCGGGCAATGCGGGCGTCGACGTCGGGGGTCATGGTCTCTCGGGATGGTTCGGGGAGTGGCACCGTATCGTGGCGCATCGGCATCGCCAAGCGGGCGCCGGCGCCAACGTCGCATTGTCGGCGGTGGGGCTGGGAGTTCCCGCGCCGGCCGGCGGCACTGCAGCGGCGGGCCGGGAGCAGACGGACACGGCCGCGACGTCGCCTGCCGGCAGGCCCGCGGCCGTTCGGGACGGGCTAGGGCAGCGCCTCGAAGTCGTCGCGGCGGTGGCCCTCGACCATCGCGCGCAGGCCCTCGGGCGCCAGCACCTCGACCTGGTCGCCCCACTGGTAGAGGTGCCAGGCCATCTCGAGCCAGCCCGAGGCATGGAACCGCACGACGAGCCCGCCGTCCGGCGCCTCCTCCAGCCGCTGGTCGGGGTGGAAGACGAACGCGCGCGCGGTGGGGGCCGCGGCAGGAGAGAAGCGCCAGGCGACCTCGCCGTAGCGGCCCTCGTCCTGGAAGGAGCCGAAGGCGCGCGCGGCATGGGCCGCGATGTCGAAGCCGGGCTCGCGCGTGAAGCTCGACCCCAGAAGCCGTGCCGCGCGGATGCGGTCGACGCGGAAATGCCGCAGGCGCGGGTCGCGGTCCTCGTCGCGCGCGACGAGATAGCGCCGCATACCGAGAAGGACGCCATGGGGTGCCACGCGACGCTCGGTCTCGGTCCCGTCGGCGCCGGCATAGGTGATGGCGAGCAGGAACGGGCCCTTCAGCGCCTCGGCGATGGTTTCGAGCACGCCGGGGACGGCCCGCACCGCGGGTCCCGGCCGGGCGGCGAAGCCCTGCGCCTCGAGCACCGCCTCGGCGTCGGCCTCGGCCCGGCGGGCATGCGGCCCCGGCATGGCGGCGAGCAGCCGGTCACGCAGCGCGGTCAGCGCGGCCACGTCGGGCGCCGCCCCCTCGCGCTCGGCGCGGCGGATCGACATCTCGAGCGCGGCGAGCTCGTCGTCGCCGAGGCCACGGAGGCGCGCGAGACCCGGGTCGCGCAGCTTCCACCGCCGCCGGCGCTGGTCGTCGGTGCGGATCTCGACGCCCGGAAAGGCATCCTCGAGCGCGCGCGCCATGCGCTGCGCGGTCCGGTGGTCGGCTCCGAAGGTCTCGGCGATCTCGGCGAGCGAGACCCCCTGGTGCCGCGCCGCCGCCATCTCCGCGAGGCGCATCAGGTCGCGGGCCTTGGCGAGCGCCATGCGCCTAGCCCCGCCGCACAAGATGGCGGAGGCCGGCGTATTCCGTTTCAGTCAGTTGTCCGGCACTGTTCATGAATTTTCCTGCGCGCGCCTTCGCCTTCCGGCGTGAAACGGCAATGACGCCGCGGATCATGATGACAGGAACTGTCACCTTTTGCACCCCATAACGGAATGCGGGCGAATCGCCCACGCGTGGGCGCCCCGGCCCCGGGGGTGGGGACGCAGCGGAAGGGGTGGGGGATGTGGAGTGACGAGTGGGGTGTGCCTCCCTCCGCCCCGACCCGCTGTGGCAAGCCGGGTGCGCCCACGCGACCCGCACGTACCGGCGTTCGGGTCGATGCCCGCGCATGACGTGGGCGGCCTGGTCGGGAAGCCGGCGGGCCTGCACAGGCCGACGCCGACCGCACGGCATGGACGGCGCGAACATGCAGGGCACCGGGTGCAACTCATTTCGCCAGCAGGCCGCGCGGGCGTCGGGAGTTGCCATGCGGATGCCCGGCGCCGGCCGGCACGGCGGTCGGCCCCCCTGCCCCGTTCCTTGCGCTCGCCGGAACGACGTCCCCGCCAATTTGGCCTTGTTTGCCATCATGGTTCCGGATAGGCACGGAGGCGGAGAGGTGGCCGAGTGGTCGAAGGCGCGCCCCTGCTAAGGGCGTAGGCGGGGAACCGTCTCGAGGGTTCGAATCCCTTCCTCTCCGCCA
>CAZNSP010000028.1:0-49306 GCA_964575795.1 uncultured Rhodobacterales bacterium | reverse complement strand
CGATTGCAGCCTAACCCCGAACCGGGTGAACAACCTCCTGAGACTTCACAGCTAGAGGCGCAGAGCTCCGCCGGTGGCCTTCTCGACGCCGGCGATCACCCGGGCGGAGACCGCCTCGATCTCGGCCTCGGTGAGCGTTGCGGCGGTCGGCTGGAGACGGACGCTGATCGCGAGCGACTTCTTGCCCGGGCCCATCTGCGCCTCGGCACGCGGACCCGCGAAGATGTCGAAGACGCTCACGTCCGTGATCAGCGCCTTGTCGGCGGCGCGCGCCGCCTTCAGCACCGCCTCGGCCTCGACCCTTTCGTCGAGCACGAAGGCGAAGTCGCGTTCCACCGCCTGAAGGTCGTGCAGGGTCAGCGCCGGCCGCGTGGTGAGGCGCGCCTTGGGGAAGGGAACCGCCTCGAGCCAGACCGCGAAGGCGACCGCCGGACCCTTGAGGTCAAGTTCGGCCAGCACGCGGGGATGCAGTTCCCCGAAGACCGCGAGCGGGGTCTTGGGGCCGAGCGACAGGACCGCCGACCGACCGGGATGGAACCAGCCCGGCGCGTTGCGCAGCACCATGAGCTTTTCCGGCGCGCCGATCGCCGACAGCACCGCCTCGGCATCTGCCCTCGCGTCGTGGAGATCGACCGGACGGCGGCTGCCGTGGGCATTGCGCGGCGCGGTCTGGCCGATGCGCAGGCCGGCGGCCAGCAGCACCTGCTCGCCCGGCTCGCCGCCGGGGAACGCGTGGCCGACCTCGAAGAGCGCGAGATCGGCGAAGCCGCGGGCCTGGTTGCGCGCGGCTGCGCGCCCCAGACCGGGCAGGAGGTCGGGGCGCAGATGGCTCATCTCGGAGCTGATCGGGTTCTCCAGCCGCACGGCCTCGGCCCCCCCGCCGAAGAGCGTGGCGGCGGCGGTATCGATGAAGCTGTAGGTGACGCATTCGTTGTAGCCGAGCGCCGCGATCTGCCGCCGCGCCTGGCCTTCGCGCCGCTGCATGGGCGTGAGCACGGGGCGGGCGACGCCGGGGGTGCGGGACATCGGCTTGCCCTCCAGCTTCGAGAGGCTGGCGATGCGGGCGATCTCCTCGACGAGGTCGGTCGCGCCGTGCACGTCCGGACGCCAGGAGGGCACCGAGACCTCGAATGCATCGCCCTGCCCCGTCACGGCGAAGCCGAGCGCGGTCAGGATCCGCTCCTGTTCCTTTCGCGGGATATCCATTCCGACGAGCGCGGTGACCCGTGCGGGATCGAGCCGGTAGCTGCGCGCGGTCTGGGGAATGCGGCCGGCGATCTCGACCTCCGAAGGGGTGCCGCCGCAGAGGTCGAGGATCATCCGGGTCGCCATCTCGATGCCGAGCGGCGTGAATTCCGGATCGACGCCGCGCTCGAAGCGGTAGCGGGCGTCGGAGTTGATGCGCAGGCGCCGGCCGGTCCGGGCGGTGCGCACCGGATCGAACCAGGCCGATTCGATGAAGACGTTGGTGGTCTCCGGGGTGCAACCGGACCGCACGCCGCCCATGATTCCACCAATGCTTTCAGGGCCTTCGGCGTCGCAGACCAGCGTCTCGGAACCATCGAAGACATAGGTCCGCTCGTCTAGGGCCTGCATGCTCTCGCCGGGGCGGGCGAGGCGGACGGTGATGCCGACGCGGATCTTGTCCGCGTCGAAGACGTGAAGCGGCCGGGCGCGGTCGTGGGTGATGTAGTTGGTGATGTCCACGAGCGCCGAGATCGGGCGCAGGCCGATGGCGCGCAGCCGGTCCTGGAGCCATTGCGGCGAGGGGCCGTTCCGGACCCCGCGGATCAGGCGCCCGACGAAGACCGGGCAGGCCTCCTGCGCGACGTCGGGGGCGAGATAGATCCCGACCGGACAGGGGAATTCGCCGGGGATCGCGGGGACCTCGGGCGTGCGGATCGTGCCGAGGCCGCGGGCGGCGAGGTCGCGGGCGATGCCGGCAACACCGAGCGCGTCGGGGCGGTTCGGGGTGACGGCGATCTCGATGACGGGGTCGATGGCGGCGAGGTCGATGAAGCGCGCACCGACCGGCGCGTCGGGGGAAAGTTCAACGATTCCGGTATGTTCGTCGGAAAGCTCCATCTCGCGTTCCGAGAGCATCATGCCGTGGCTCTCCACCCCGCGGATCTTGCCGACCTTGATGGTGGTGTCGATTCCGGGGATGTAGTCGCCGGGTGCCGCGACCACGACCTTGATGCCGGCGCGGGCGTTCGGGGCGCCGCAGACGATCTGTTTCTCGCCCTCGCCGGTCAGGACGCGGCAGACGCGGAGCTTGTCGGCGTCGGGGTGGGGATGGGCCTCGAGAACCTCGCCGACGGTGAAGCTGGCAAGGCGTTCGGCGGGGTTGGTGACGCCCTCGACCTCGAGGCCGAGGTCGGTCAGCGCCTCGGTTATCTCGGCCAGGGAGGCAGTGGTTTCAAGGTGTTCCTTGAGCCAGGCGAGGGTGAACTTCATGCGGACGGGACCCGGATTCCAGAGGTTGACGCGGGGTTTAGGCCATCGGGCGGCGGAGGGAAAGGCCCGGGTTAACCGAGCCGCGGCGGGGCCGGAACGCGCCCGCACATCCGGGTGTCATTCGGGTGCTATTTGGGTGCTATTTGGTTTGACGAATATGTCCACCATTCCTTGACGTTAACCCCTGTTGCGAAACCCTTGCCGGAAACGGGACGCCGCCGCATCCTCGGCGTCGCGAAGGGTTCGGCGGGAGCGGCGCGGATGCGGGCGGCGGCGATCGGGATCATCGCGGGGCTGGTGATGGCGGCGGGGACGGACGCACGCACGGTGGTGACGACGAACTCGGGGGAGGCCGCGGGCGTCGTGCGGGACGGGGTCGCCGCATGGCTCGGGCTTCCCTATGCCGCGCCGCCGGTCGGCGACCTGCGCTGGCGCGCGCCGCAGCCGCCGGCGCCCTGGGAAGGGGTGCGGCCCGCGACCGGGTTCGGGCCCGACTGCCTGCAGGTGCCGGTCGCGAGCGATGCCGCGCCGGTGGGCACCGAGCCCGCCGAGGATTGCCTCTACCTGAACCTGTGGCGGCCCGCGGCGGAGGCGGAGGCGCCGCTGCCGGTGCTGGTCTGGATCCATGGCGGCGGCTACGTGAACGGCGGTGCCTCGCCCGCGGTCTACGACGGGGCGGCGCTGGCGCGGCGGGGGCTGGTGGTGGTGAGCCTGAACTACCGGCTGGGGCGGTTCGGCTTCTTCGCCCATCCCGCACTGGCGGCCGAGGGCGAGACCGGCAATTTCGCGCTGCGCGACATGCTGGCCGCGCTCGGCTGGGTGCGGGAGAACGTCGCGGCCTTCGGCGGCGATCCCGGCGCGGTGACGGTGATGGGCGAATCCGCCGGCGGCGACGCGGTGGCGCATCTGGCGACCATGCCGGTGGCGGCGGGGCTGATGCAGCGGGCGGCCATCCTGTCGGGGAACGGCTGGGGGCACCTGCTGGGCGGGCTCGAGGCGGAGGCGGCCGCGGCGGTGGGTCTGACCTGGGCGGCGCGGGAGGGGATCGGCGGCACGGATGCCGCGGCGCTCGCCGCGCTGCGCGCCCTGCCGGCGGAGCGGGTGCTCGACGGGATCAGCATGGAATCGATGCTGAACCGGCCCGATCTCGGCACGGTCTTCGCCATGGGGCCGATCGTCGACGGGTCGCTGGTGCGCGCGGCGCCGGGGGCGGTGCTGGACGCGGGCACGCATCCGGCGGTGCCGGTACTGATCGGCACGACCGGCGACGACCTGCCCCTGCACCTGCCGCCGCTCGACGACCCGCTCGGCCATTTCGGCGCCGACCGCGGGGCGGCGGAGGCGGCCTATGCGGCGGACGGGATCACCGAGCGCGGGGCGCTGGTGCTGGCGATCGGCGCGGACCGGACGATGCAGGCACCGGCGCGGCGGGTGGCGACGGCGCTGGTCCGGCGGGGGGTGCCGGCCTGGCTCTATCGCTTCGACCATGTGGCTGAGGCAATGCGGGGGGACTGGACCCGGGGCGCGCCGCATGCGAGCGAACTGCCCTATGTGTTCGGCACCCTGGAGGCGCGCTATCCCGGGGCGGTGGCCGCGGCTGACGAGGCAGTTGCGGCGGAGATGCAGGCGCTGGTGGCGGGATTTGCGCAAGACGGGCGGCCGCGGGCCGCGGACGGGACCGAATGGCCGGCCTGGGACCCCGGTGACGGGCGGCTGATCCTGATCGGACCTGAGGGCGCGGCGCTGGCGGCCGATCCGCTGCGGGCCCGGCTGGACCTGGTGGATGGCTCGGAGGCGACAACGCGATGAAACCCTTTCTGATCCTGCAGTTGCGCCCCGAGGCCGAGGCGGCAGACGAGGAGTTTGCCTCGATCCTCGCCAGGGGCGGGATTGCGCCGGACCGCGCGCGGCGGGTGCGGCTCGACCTCGCGCCGGATCTGTCCTGGGTGGTGCTGGACAACTACGCGGGGGTGATCGTCGGCGGCGGCCCGGGCTGTGTCAGCGATCCCGAGGAGGCGAAGGACCCGGTGGAGAAGGCGATCGAGGACGCGGTCCTGGGCCTGATGCCCGAGGTGGTGGGCCGCGACATGCCGTTCCTCGGCTGCTGCTACGGGATCGGCATCCTCGCCCATCACCTCGGCGCGCCGGTCGGCAAGGGCAGGTACGGCGAGGGGGTGGGCGCGGCGGACTGCCGGCTGACCGGGGCGGGGCGGGCGGACCCGCTGCTTGCGGGCATGCCGGAGCGGTTCGGGGCGCTCGTCGGGCACAAGGAGGCGGTCGAGGCGCTGCCGCCGGGTTGCGTGCATCTGGTGGAGGCGCCGACCTGCCCGTTCCAGATGATCCGCCACGGGCGCAACGTCTATGCCACCCAGTTCCATCCCGAGGCCGATGCCGAGAGCTTTGCGCTGCGCATCCGCATCTATCGCGACAAGGGCTATTTCCCGCCCGAGGACGCCGCGCGGCTGACCGCGGAGGTGCGGGCCGCGGAGGTCGGGGCGCCGGCGGCGATCCTGCGGCGGTTCGTGGAGGTCTACGGGGGGTGAGGATATGGAGCGGCCTGTTGGCCGCATTGCATTTTCCCCCGCCTGTTGGCGGGGCCCCGCGACTGCCCGATAGGGTAAGCTTGCCAGTATGAAACGGGGGCCGGGGTTAATCGCGCGTTAACCCTGCGCCGCGGATCATGGGGCAAGAGGAGCGCCGCTTGTCCGAATTCCCCGCCCCGCGCATTCCCGCCGGTGCCCTGCCCCGCGACGATGCGGAGCGGCTCGACTGGCTGCGGCTCGTGCGGTCGCGGCGGGTGGGGCCGGCGACCTTCCTGCGGCTGATGGCCGAGCACGGATGTGCAGCGGCGGCGCTCGAGGCCTTGCCGGAGCTGGCGGCGAGCGCGGGGGCGCGGGGCTATGTGCCCTGCGGGATCGAGGCGGCGGAGGCCGAATGGGCGGCGGCGGAGGCGGCGGGGGCGGTGCCGCTGTTCCTCGGTGCTGCAGATTATCCCGCGTCGCTCGCCGGGATCGCGGATGCGCCGCCGTTTCTCTGGGCGCTGGGCGAGCCGGGGTTCGCTTCGCAGCCGATGGTGGCGCTGGTGGGGGCGCGGAACGCCTCGGCGCTCGGGGTGCGGATGGCGACGCGGCTGGCGCGAGGCTTGGGCGAGGAGGGTTATGTCGTCGTCTCGGGGCTGGCGCGCGGGATCGACGCGGCGGCGCACCGGGCGGCGCTGGAATCGGGGACGGTGGCGGTGCATGCGGGGGGCGTGGACGACCTCTATCCGCCGGAGAACGCAGGGTTGGCGGCCGAGATCGCGGTGGCGGGGCTGCGGCTGTCGGAGATGCCGATGGGGTTGAGCCCCCAGGCGACGCATTTTCCGCGGCGGAACCGCATCGTCGCGGGACTGGCGCTGGCGGTGGTGGTGATCGAGGGCGCGGAACGCTCGGGCAGCCTGATCACCGCACGCTTTGCGCTGGAACAGGGGCGCGAGGTGATGGCGGTGCCGGGCAATCCGCTCGATGCGCGGGCCGGCGGCTGCAACGCGCTGATCCGGGAGGGGGCGACGCTGGTGCGGTCCGCCGCCGACATCGTCGAGGCGCTGGGATCGGCGGTGCGGGCCCCTGCCCTGCCGGAGGCGGCCGGCCCCGACCCCGCGGACGAGGCGCATGTGCCCGAGGGGTTGCACGCCGATCTGCACGGGCGGCTGCTCGCGCTGATGGGGCCGGTGCCGGTCGCCGAGGACATGCTGATCCGCGAGACCGGGGCGCCGGCGGCGGCGGTGGCGGCGGCGATTCTGGACCTCGAACTCGCCGGCGAGGCGGCGCGGCATGCGGGCGGGATGGTGAGCCGGCCCGCCGCCTGACCGCTGGGGCCGACGGGCGCAGGCAGGGGGCGGGTGGCCGACGCGGGCCGGGGGCCGCGGTTGACAAGGCGCCGGGCCGGTCGCATGTAGCCCGCAAAGCCGGCGCCGCCGCGCCGAGGGAGCCTTCCGATGCCCGTCGTCGTCGTCGAATCGCCCGCCAAGGCGAAGACCATCAACAAGTATCTCGGCCCCGGCTTCACGGTGCTGGCCTCCTATGGCCATGTGCGCGACCTGCCGGCCAAGGACGGCTCGGTCGATCCCGAGCACGGCTTCGAGATGCTGTGGGAGGTGGCGCCGGAGAGCCAGAAGCACGTCCGCGCCATCGCCGAGGCGCTGAAGGACGACCAGAAGCTGATCCTCGCCACCGACCCCGACCGCGAGGGCGAGGCGATCTCGTGGCACCTGCTGGAGGCGCTGACGAAGCGCAAGGCGGTCAGGAAGGACACCGCGGTCGAGCGGGTCGTGTTCAACGCGATCACGAAGAATGCGGTGACGGCGGCGATGGAGAAGCCGCGCCAGATCGACATGGAACTGGTGAACGCCTATCTCGCGCGGCGCGCGCTCGACTATCTGGTGGGGTTCCGCCTGTCGCCGGTGCTGTGGCGCAAGCTGCCCGGGGCGAAGTCGGCGGGGCGGGTCCAGTCGGTGGCGCTGCGGCTGATCGTCGAGCGCGAGATGGAGATCGAGGCGTTCCGCGCCCGGGAATACTGGACGGTGAAGGCGCTGCTCGCCACGCCGCGGGGGCAGGAGTTCGAGGCGCGGCTGGTCACGCTGGGGGGCAGGCGGCTCGACAAGTTCGACATCCCCACCGCGGAGGCCGCCGATCTGGCGGTGAGCGCGATCCGGTCGCGCGATCTGAAGATCGCCGCGGTCGAGGCGAAGCCCGCGAGCCGCAACCCCGCGCCGCCCTTCATGACCTCGACCCTGCAGCAGGAGGCGAGCCGAAAGTTCGGCTTCGGCGCGCGGCAGACGATGAACGCGGCGCAGCGGCTCTACGAGGCGGGGCACATCACCTACATGCGGACCGACGGCATCGACATGGCGCCCGAGGCGGTGATGGCGGCGCGCGACGCGATCAAGGCGCGCTGGGGCGAGGCCTATGTGCCGAAGAGCCCCCGCATGTACAAGAACAAGGCGAAGAACGCGCAGGAGGCGCACGAGTGCATCCGGCCGACCGACATGTCGGTCGATCCGGACAAGCTCGCCCGGCTGGAGCCGGACCAGCGGCGGCTCTACGACCTGATCTGGAAACGCTCGATCGCGAGCCAGATGGAGGCGGCGCGCTTCGAGCGGACGACGGTCGAGATCGAGAGCGCGGACGCGCAGGTGGGCCTGCGCGCGACCGGGCAGGTGGTGACGTTCGACGGGTTCCTGAAGGTCTATTTCGAGGGGCGCGACGACATCCCCGAGGATGCCGAGGGCGAGGACGAGGCCCGGCTGCCGCAGATCATGGCGGGCGAGCGCGCGGAGAAGCGCGCGGTCACGCCCGAGCAGCACTTCACCCAGCCGCCGCCGCGCTATACCGAGGCGACGCTCGTCAAGCGGATGGAGGAGCTCGGCATCGGCCGGCCCTCGACCTATGCCTCGATCGTCTCGACGATCCAGGAACGGGACTATGTCCGCAAGGACAAGAACCGCCTGATCCCGCAGGACAAGGGCCGGCTGGTGACGGCGTTCCTCGAGAACTATTTCCGGCGCTATCTCGACTACAATTTCACCGCCGATCTCGAGGAGGACCTCGACCGGGTGACGACCGGCGACGAGGACTGGAAGGCGCTGCTCGCGCGGTTCTGGCGGGACTTCTCGGCGGCGCTCGGCGAGACCGAGGGGCTGCGCATCACCGAGGTCCTGGAGAAGATCAACGAGGTGCTCGAGCCGCATCTCTTCCCGGTGACGGCCGAGGACCCCGAGCCGCGGCGCTGCAAGGCCTGCGGGACCGGGCGGCTGTCCTTGCGCACGGCGCGGTCGGGCGGGGCGTTCATCGGCTGCTCGAACTATCCCGAATGCCGCTATACCCGGCCGCTCGCCGGCGAGGTGGAGGGCGGCGAGGCGGCGGGACCGGAGGGCAAGCTCTTGGGCCACAGCCCGGACGGCGTGCCGGTGACGCTGCGGGTCGGGCCCTACGGGCTCTACGTGCAGCTCGGCGAGGCGGTCGATGGCGAGAAGCCGAAGCGCGCCTCGATCCCGAAGGGGATGGATGCGGCGGCGATCGACATCGCCCGCGCGCTCGAGCTTCTGTCGCTGCCGCGGGTGGTCGGGACCCATCCCGAGGACGGCGTGGTGATCGAGGCGGGCATCGGGCGGTTCGGGCCGTTCGTGAAGCACGGGAAGACCTATGCGAACATCCGTGACGCCGAGGAGGTCTTCACCATCGGGATGAACCGGGCGGTGGAGCTGCTCGCGCAGAAGGCGGCGCGGGGGCCGGGGCGCGGGGCGGAGGTGAAGCCGCTGCGGGTTCTGGGGGCGCATCCCGACGGCGGCGATGTCGGCGTCTATGCCGGGCGCTACGGACCCTACGTCAAGTGGGAGAAGGTCAACGCCACCCTGCCGAAGGAACTGGCGCCCGAGGCGGTGACGCTGGAGGCGGCGCTGGAGCTGATCGCGGCGAAGAAGCCGGCGAAGGGTGGGCGGAAGACGGCTGCGAAGGCGGGAACGAAGAAGGCGCCGGCGAAGAAGGCCACCGCGAAGAAGGCCACTGGCAAGAAGGCGGCCACGGAGAAGAAGACGACGAAGCCGGCGGCGCGCAAGACGGCGGCCGAATAGGCCCGGACAGGCCGGCTGCGCCCGAATGTCGCAGCCAGCTTGGAGGGTGCGCGCGCCGCGCTAGAAAGTCGCACGGGGAGACGGAGGGTTACTTGGAGATCGCCGCAGGTTTGGTGATTGCGCTGGTGCTCGGGGGCATGGCGTTCTTCTCCTTCGTCTTCTCGCCGCTCGTGTTCCTGAAGCTGCCGGTCGAGACCGGCGGGCCGTTCATGCGCGCGGTCTTTCCGTGGTACTTCCTGGCGATCGCCGTGCTCTTCGCCGTGGCGGCGGTTCTCCTGTGGGAGCGGCCGGGGCTCGCGATGCTGATGGCGACGATGGCGGTGCTGGCGCTCGGCAACCGGCAGGTGATGATGCCGAGGATCGACCGGATGCGGGAGCGGTTCCAGGCGGGCGAGGCGGGGGCGGAGAAGAAGTTCGACCGGCTGCACCGGGCCTCGGTCGGGATCGGGCTGATGCAGATGATCTCGGCGGTGATCGCGCTGGGCGTGCTGCTCGGCTGAGACGAATTTCCGTGTCGCGCCGGCCCGAGGCGTGCTAATCCGCGGCACATGAGCCGAGTACCTTCCCGCGACGAGATCCTCGCCTTCATGCGCGACAACCCCGGCCTGACGGCCAAGCGCGAGATCGCGCGGGCCTTCGGGCTGAAGGGCAATGCGAAGGTGGAGCTGAAGCACCTCTTGGCCGAGATGAAGCGCGAGGGCGCGATCGCGGGCAAGCGGAAGCGGCCGCGGCTGGCGGATTCCCTGCCCCCGGTGCTGGTGCTGCGGGTGACCGGGGCGGATGCGGACGGCGACCTCTGGGCCGTGCCCGCGGACTGGGAGGGCGAGGACGCCGCGCCGCGGGTCATGATCCTGACGCGGCGCGACGACGCGGCGCTCGGCGCCGGCGACCGGCTGCTCGGCCGGCTGGTGCCGCCGGAGCAGGGCGGTGCGCCGCTGGCCGCGCGGGTGATCCGGCGCATCGGCATGGGGCCGAAGCGGGTGATCGGGATCTTCCACCAGACCGAATCGGGCGGGCGGATCGCGGCGATCGACAAGCGCACGGACCGGGACTGGCGGGTGGAGCCGGGCGACCGGGCCGGCGCGCGCGAGGGGGAACTCGTCGAGGCCGAGCAGATCGGCGGGGTGCGCGACTACGGCCTGCCGCGGGCGCGGATCATCGCGCGGCTCGGCGATCCCTCGGCACCGAAGGCGGTGTCGCTGATCGCGATCCACGAGCACGGCATCCCCGACGACTTTCCCGACGGGGTGCTGGCCGAGGCGGAGGCCGCCGAGCCCGTGGCCCTCGGCGAGCGGGAGGACCTGCGGGACCTGCCGCTCGTCACCATCGACCCGTCGGACGCGCGCGACCACGACGACGCGGTGGCGGCGCTGCCGGACGAGGATCCGGCGAACCCCGGCGGGCACGTGGTCTGGGTGGCGATCGCGGACGTCGCGCATTACGTGCGGCCGGGCTCGGCGCTCGACCGCGAGGCGCGGCGGCGGGGCAACTCGACGTACTTTCCCGACCGGGTGGTGCCGATGCTGCCCGAGAGCCTGTCGGGCGATCTCTGCTCGCTGCACGAGGGGGTGGACCGGCCGGTGATCGCGGTGCGGCTGGTGCTCGACGCGCAGGGGCAGGTGCGCGGGCACCGCTTCACCCGCGGGCTGATGCGCTCGCGCGCGTCGCTGACCTATGCCCAGGCGCAGGCGGCGGCGGACGGGCGGCCGGACGAGGTGACCGGGCCGCTGATGGAGCACGTGATCGCGCCGCTCTGGGCGGCGTTCCGGGCGGCGGACGCGGCGCGCGACCGGCGCCAGCCCCTGAAGCTCGACCTGCCGGAGCGGCGGATCGTGCTGTCGGAGGAGGGCAAGGTCCTGTCGGTCGCGTTCCGCGAGCGGCTGCCGGCGCACGAGTTGATCGAGATCTTCATGATCCTCGCCAACGTGGCGGCGGCCGAGACGCTGGAGAGCCGGCGGCTGCGCCTGCTCTACCGGGTGCACGAGGAGCCGAGCCCGGAGAAGCTCGACGCGCTGCGCGAGATCGTGGAGAGCGTGGGGCTGGTGCTCGCGAAGGGGCAGGTGCTGAAGACCGCCCAGCTCAACCGCCTGCTCGACGGGGTGGCGGGGACCGAGCATGCCGAGATGATCAACATGAGCGTGCTGCGCTCGATGACCCAGGCCTATTACGCGCCGGAGAACCTCGGGCATTTCGGGCTGAACCTGCCGCGCTACGGCCATTTCACCTCGCCGATCCGGCGCTATGCCGACCTGGTGGTGCACCGGGCGCTGATCCGGGCGTTCCGCTGGGGGCCCGACGGGCTGACGGCGGAGGAGGAGGATGCGCTGGCCGAGACGGGCGAGCACATCTCGATGACCGAGCGGCGGTCGATGATGGCCGAGCGGGACACGACCGACCGGTATCTGGCCGCCTTCCTCGCCGACCGGGTGGGCAGCGACTTTGCCGCGACGATCTCGGGCGTGGCGCGGTTCGGGCTGTTCGCGCGGCTGGAGGAGACCGGGGCGGAGGGGCTGATCCCGATCTCCTCGCTCGGGCGGGAGTTTTTCAACTACGACCCCGACACGCAGAGCCTGACCGGCGAGCAGTCGCGGCGGGTGATCGGGCTCGGCCAGAAGGTGCTGGTGCGGCTGGCGGAGGCGGCGCCGATCACCGGGGGGCTCCTGTTCGAGCTGCTGGAGGTCGAGGGCAAGGCCATGGGCGGGGCCCGGCGACCGGCCGCGAAGGGCACGCCGCGGCGCAAGCTCGCCCAGCGGCGGATCAAGCGGGCGAAGGATGCGAAGCGCGACCGGCGGTCGTGACAGGCGCTCGGGCCGAAGGCCGCGGCGTCGGATGATCGCCCCCGGGCCGGAAAGGCGGGCGTCCGGTGGACGGCCGCCCGGTCCGGTCGCCCGGAGCAAGCTTGCGGAGGGCGAGGGTAGAGGGCGCGGCCTTGGTGATCGGCGCGCGCCTGCCTGGGCTGGCGCGGAATCGCGCCTGCCGAGGGGCAGGCAGGCGCGGGCCGATTTGCCGACGGTCAAATCGGCCGGCGATGCGGTGGGCTGGGCGACAATTCGGGGGTGCCGGATGATGCGGTCGCGACCGGCGGTCGTGAGGCGTCAGGCGCTGTCGGCCATGCGCCGGCGGCCGAGCAGGCGCAGGGTGGCGTTGCGGCCGGCGCGGAGCCAGGGATAGAGCAGCCGCGCGCGTCGTTCGGAGCGGAAGACCCAGTGGGTCAGCCGGTTGAACGCGCCCGAGGGCGTGGTCATCAGCGCGAGCGCATGGATGCATTCGTCCCCGTGCAGCAGCCGGCCGTCGAGGTTCAGCACCATGCCCTCGTCGAGGTCGAGCCCCGCTGCGCGCGCCACCGCGACCTCCGGCCCGCCGTCGCGCGCGTCCACGAGCCGCACCGCGCCCGCGGATTCGCGCAGGCGCAGCATCCGCACATAGGCCGAGCAGAACGGGCATTCGCCGTCATAGACGAGCCAGGGCGGGGTCGGGTCGGATCGCGGGGTCATCGGGCTCTCGGCGGCGGGTTGCCTGCTGGGAATAGATAGCGGCAATTCCGCGTTTTGGAACGGGGAGCCGCAGGCGATGGTAACCATGCGCGGACCTTCGAGGCCCGAGGGCGTGAATGGAATTGCCACTGCCGGCGTTTCGGGGCAAGGTCCGGAGCGGAATTCTGTGTGTGATTATCAACTATAGCGTGTAGATATTCGTCATGCGATTACCCTACATCGGCCGTTCGTCCGACGCATTCACCGCCTTCACGGTGCTCTATGTCACGGCTTTTCTGCTGGAGATGGTCGAGTACTGGCGCGATCCGTGGTTCACGGCGGCCTTCGTCGCGGCGGCGCTGATGCTGTTCGGCCGGATAGACCGGCTGCGTTTCCTGTTCCTGCTGGTGCCGAGCACGCTCTATTTCCTGCTGGGGCCGTTCCCGGACGTGGCGAACCACGTCAACCTGATGATCCTCGTCAACATCGCGCTGATCGCCGGGATCGCCTGGTCCTACGTGCCGCGTGCGGGCATCGCCTCGGATGCGGCGTTCTTCGAGATGATGGCGCCGGTGCTGCGGATGCTGATCATCGCGACCTTCGCAGTGGCGGGGTTCCACAAGCTGAACACCGATTTCCTCGATCCCGCAGTCTCCTGCATCACCGTGTTGTCGGGGCAGATGTGGTGGGCGTTCCGATCCGGGTTTCTCGGAACCGCGCTGCCGACCGGGCTGGTTATCGGCGGGGTAGCCTCGGCGGCGGCGGTGCAGCTCTGGCGCGAGCGGCGGTCCGATTTCGCCTGGCCCGCGGTCGACTGGCGGGCGCTGGTCACGCCGCTGGTCGCCATGGCGGTGGTGGGCTCGATCCTGCTGACGGTGATCGGATGGGAGCGGATCGACGGGCCGAAGGCGGCGTTGATCTTCGCCATCGCGATCTTCGTGCTGTGCTGGCAGCTGGTCGAGGGGCCGATGCTGCTGTTCCGGCGCTACCAGTGGGTGGCGCTGGTGTTCTCGATGCTGGTGCATTCGCAGCTCGCCATGATCCGGATCGTCGATTTCCAGGCGATCGCGGTGGCGCTGCTCGCGACCTTCGTGCCGGCGAACGTCTGGGGGGTGGTGTTCCGCCGCGGGCCGGTGGCGATCGCCGGGCTGCGGCTCGACCGGCTGCAGATCTACTTCCTCCTGAACATCGTGATCGGCGGCGGGCTGATGCTGGCGCATTACCACACCGGACTGGTGCTGCCGCGGGGGTTCGAGGCGACGGGGCTCCTGTTCAACGTCAGCGTGCTGATCCTGCTCTGGCCGGTGCTGAGCGAGCTGTTCTCGAAGCGGCGCGACTGGAAGTGGGAGGGGGTGCGGGTTTTCCACCCCGCGACACCGAAATGGCTGTTCGTGGTGCCGCTGGTGCTGGTGCTGCACGGGCTGACCTCGCATGTCGGGCTGCGCACGGCGGGCAACTTCTCGATGTTCAGCAACCTGCGCACCGAGGGTGGCGTGTCGAACCACCTCATCCTGCCGGAACGGCCGCTGAGCCTCGGCGGCTATCAGGAGGATCTGGTGACGATCGTCGAGATCGACGACGCTGCCGCGCGGATCGGCTATCAGTACCATGCGCTGCAGGACCGGATGCTGCCGATGGTGGAGTTCCGCAAGCTGCTCTACCTCTGGGGGCGCGAGGGCCGGGCAGTGCCGATCGTGCTGGAGTATCGGGGTGAGACCGTGGTCTCGGACGACATCGCACGGGAGCCGGGCTGGGTGGTGAGCGCGTGGGACTGGGAGATGCGGCTGCTCGATTTCCGGCTGGTCCAGCGCGATGACGCGCCGATCGAGTGCCGATGGTAGGCCGCTTCTACCTGAAGTAGTGCAGCGTCGCGCCGAAGCACTTTTATCTCGAGGCCGTTCCGGCTAGGCTTTCCAAAAAACCGAGCAGGAGACGAGCAGTGCGAAACATGTCTCTCGGCGTCGTCATGGTCGCGGGTCTGGCCGCGGGCTGTGCCGGTGCGAACCCTCCCCTTCTGAGCCAGAGTCCGCCCGTGGCCCGCAACACCGCGACCGCGCCCATGGCGCAGTATTCGAGCTTCACCGCCTGGCGCGACTCGTTTCGCGGGCGCGCGCTCGCGCAGGGCATCCGGCCGCAGGTGTTCGAGGCGGCCTTTGCCGGGGTCGGGCCCAATTCCGAGGTGGTCCGGCTCGACGGGCGGCAGGCGGAGTTCACGCGGCCGATCTGGGAATATCTCGACGGGGCGGCCTCGGCCGAGCGGGTCGCGACCGGGCGGCGCAAGCTGGCGGAACTGGGTCCGACGCTCGCCGCGATCGAGAACCGCTTCGGGGTGAACCGGCAGGTGGTGCTGGCGATCTGGGGCATGGAGACGAACTACGGCAGCTACCGGGGCAGCATCCCGGTGGTCGAGAGCCTCGCCACGCTCGCCTATCAGGGGCGGCGGCGGGCCTGGGCCGAGGACGAGCTGGTCGCGGCGCTGCGCATCCTGCAGGCGGGCGACGCGAGCCCGTCCGAGATGCGCGGGTCCTGGGCGGGCGCGATGGGGCATACCCAGTTCATCCCGACCTCGTTCCTCAACCACGCGGTGGACTTCAACGGCGACGGGCGGCGCGACGTCTGGGGCGCCGATCCGACCGACGCGCTGGCCTCGGCGGCGAACTATCTCGCCTCCTTCGGCTGGCAGCGCGGCCGGCCCTGGGGCGTGGAGGTGCGGCTGCCGGCGGGCTTCGACTTCGGCGCGGCCGATCAGGAGAACCGCCAGCCGGTCGGCGTCTGGCGCGCGATGGGCGTGACGACGGTCGGCGGGCAGCCGTTGCCCGACCACGGGCCGGCGGCGATCCTCGCCCCGGCAGGCGCGCGGGGGCCGGTCTTCGCGGTCTACAACAACTTCTACGTCATCAAGCGCTACAACAACGCCACCTCCTATGCGATGGGCGTCGGCCATCTGGGCGACCGGATCGCCGGCGGCGGGGGGTTCGTCGCGGCCTGGCCGCGGGGGGAACGCGCGCTGTCGCGGAGCGAGAACATCGAGCTGCAGGAGCGGCTGACCGCGCGCGGCTTCGACACCCAGGGCACCGACGGGATCGTCGGGCCGAACACGATCCGCGCGGTGCGCCGGTTCCAGGCGTCGCAGGGCATGGTGCCGGACGGCTTCGCGACGACCTCGCTCCTGCAGAGCCTGCGCTGAGATGGCCGAGGAGCGCAGCCGCCGTCTCGCCGTCCTGATCGACGCGGACAACGCCTCGCCCAAGGTGGCGGACGCGCTCTTCGAGGAGGTCGCGAAGATCGGCGAGGCGAGCCTGCGGCGGATCTACGGCGACTTCTCGGGCGGCCGGCTGAAGAGCTGGGCGGACATCCTCGCCCGGCACGCGATCCTGCCGCAGCAGCAGTTCGCCTACACGACGGGGAAGAATTCTTCCGACATCGCGCTGGTGATCGACGCGATGGACCTGCTGCATTCGGGGCGGTTCGACGGGTTCTGCCTCGTGTCCTCGGACAGCGACTTTACCCGGCTGGCCGCGCGGATCCGCGAGCAGGGGGTGGATGTCTACGGGATCGGGCAGGCCAAGACGCCCGAGAGCTTCCGGCAGGCCTGCACGCGGTTCATCTTCACCGAGAACTTCGTGAGCGAGGGCGAAAACGGTGCGGCGCAGGCGGCGAAGCGGACGCTTCGGCCGATGAAGGAGGCGGTGGGGCTGATCGAGAAGGCGGTCGAGCAGCTGGAGGAGGATTCGGACGGCTGGTACCAGCTGGGAACGGTGGGCCAGCGGCTGATGAACCTGTCCTCGGAATTCGACACGCGGACCTACGGGCACGCCAAGCTGATCGACCTGGTGCAGGGCACGGGGCGGTTCGAGATCGACCGGACGAAGGGCGTGCGGATGCGGCCGAAGAAGGGCAAGGGCTGACGCAGCCTCTGCCCGTGAAGGGCGTCAGGTCCGGAGATGGAGCGCCGCTTCGCCGCATCCCCGGCCGATCCGACCCGTGGCGGATCGGCCCGCGCCTGCCTGCCTCCGGCAGGCGCGATTCCGCGCCCGCCAGACAGGCGCGCGCCGATCACCAACGCTGCGCCCGGCACCATCGCCCTCCGCCATGGGCTCCGGGCGACCGGACCGGGCGGCCGTCCACTGGACGCCCGCTTTTCCGGCCCGGGGGTACAAGTGCTCAACCCGCGTGCTGCCAGTCGGCCGAGCGCATCTCCTCGAGCCGCGAGGCGGTGCGCTGGAACTCGAAGGCGCCGGTGCCTTGCGCGTAGAGGGCCTGGGGCGGGGCGGCGGCGGAGGCGATGAGGCGGACGCGGGCCTCGTAGAGCGCGTCGACGAGCGTGACGAAACGCTTGGCCTCGTTCGACTTCGCAGGCGAGAGCACGGGAATGTCCGAGAGGATCAGCACCTCCACCGCGTTGGCGATGGCGAGGTAGTCGCCCGGGCCGAGGGGCTGTTCGCAGAGATCGGCGAAGGAGGCGCGGGCGACGCCGTTGCGGAACAGCGGCAGGGTCAGCGTGCGGCCGTGGACGCGGATGGCGAGCGGGGCGCCCTCGCCGAGGGCGAGGCGGTCCCAGGCGGCGTCGAGGGCCGCCGTGGCGGCGGGGCCGAGCGGGGTGTGGTAGACCTCGGCCCCCTTCAGCCGGTCGAGGCGGTGGTCGGTGTGGCTGTCGAGTTCCAGCACCTCGAGCCGGTCCTTGATCATGGCAATGAAGGGCAGGAAGAGCTCGCGCTTCAGCCCGTCCTTGTAGAGATCGTCGGGATGGCGGTTCGAGGTGGTCACGACCACCACCCCGCGGGCAAAGAGCCGCTCGAAGAGCCGGCCGACCAGCATCGCATCGGTGATGTCGCCGATCTGCATCTCGTCGAAGCAGAGGAGCGTCGCGCCGTCGGCGATGGCGTCGGCCACCGGGCGGACCGGGTCCTCTCCCCCGGCGGCGCGGGCGCGGTGGATCGCGGCGTGGACCTCCTGCATGAAGGCGTGGAAATGCACGCGCCGCTTGGGGCTGACCGGGGCGGTGGCGAAGAAGAGGTCCATCAGCATCGACTTGCCGCGCCCCACCCCGCCGTAGAGGTAGAGCCCGGGCACGGTGCGCTCCTCGAGCCGGTCGCGCCCCCAGCCGAAGAGGCCGAGCCCGACGCGCTTCGGCCGGGCGGGGTTGTAGTCGCCGAGCCGCATGTGCAGGAGCTGGAGCTTTTCCACCGCCATGCGCTGGGCGGGGTCGGCGACGAGATCGCCGGCCGCGACCCGCGCGCGGTAGAGGGCCATGGGTCCCTCGGTCACGGCCGCCCTGCCCCGTCAGTCCGCGAAATGGAGATGGACGCGGCGGTTCTCGCGGCCCTTCTTCTCGATCCTGCCGATGCGGAGCGCGCCGATCTCGCCGGTGCGGCGGACATGGGTGCCGCCGCAGGGCTGGAGGTCGATCGTGGCCCCGCCCGTGCCGATGCGGACGAGGCGCACCCTGCCCTGCCCCATCGGCGGCTTCACCTTCATGGTCTTCACCAGTTCCGGCCGGGCGGCGAGTTCCGCGTCGGTGATCCATTCGTCGGTCACGGGAAGGTCGGCGGCGACATGGGCGTTGAGCGCGGCCTCGAGGGCGGCGACGTCCGCGGGCGGCTCGGGCATGTCGAAATCGAGCCGGGCCTTGTCCTCGGCCATCGCGCCGCCGGTCACGGCATAGGGCATGACGACCGAGAGGAGGTGCAGTGCGGTGTGGAGCCGCATCAGCCGGTGCCGGCGGTCCCAGTCGAGCGCGAGCGTCACCGTCTCGCCCGACGCGGGCGCGTCGCCTTCGAGGAGGTGCAGGACGCGGGTGCGGTCGCCGTCGGGATGCACGGTGCCGGTGACGGGGATGCGCCGGCCGTCGGCGGTCACGAGCGTGCCGGTGTCGCCGGGCTGGCCGCCGGAGGCGGCGTAGAACACCGTGCGGGCGAGTTCGACACCCCCCTCCCCGACCGCGGTCACGGTGGCGGTGCAGTCGGTGCGGTAGGCGTCGGCGCGGTAGATGAGTTCGGTCATGCGAAGGCGGTCCCTTTTCCCCTGCCTAGCAGGTCGGCGCGGCGCGTCAACGCCGGCGCATCACCGCCCGTGATGGCGCGCATCACCGGAAACCCTTTGACGCCGCCGCGGCGCGGGCGCAGATAGCGGCGGAAAGTACCCCATGGCGGACCGGCCGATGACCCGCGCGCAAAGCTCCCTCGTCACCCCCGTGCTGGTCGCGGGCTGCCTGATCCTGATGGTCGGCTTCGGCATCCGGGCGAGCTTCGGCCTGTTCCAGATCCCGATCGCGGCGGATTTCGGCTGGCTGCGGGCGGAGTATTCGCTGGCGATCGCCATCCAGAACCTCGCCTGGGGGATCGGTCAGCCGATCTTCGGGGCGATCGCGGAACGGTTCGGGGACCGCCGGGCGATCGCGCTCGGGGCGGTGACCTATGCGGTGGGCCTCGGCCTGTCGGCGCTGGCCGTGACGCCGGAGGGGCACCAGATCCTGAACGTGCTGATCGGGTTCGGGATCGCGGGCACCGGTTTCGGCGTGATCCTCGCCATCGTGGGCCGCGCGGCGCCGCCGGAGCGGCGGTCGATGACGCTCGGCATCGCCACGGCGGCAGGCTCGGCCGGGCAGGTGGTCGGCCCGCCCTTCGCCGAGGCGCTCCTGTCGGTGATGCCATGGACGGGGGTGTTCCTCGTCTTCGCGGCGATCGCGCTCGGCATGATCCTGCTCCTGCCGATGATCCGCGGCGGGGCGCCGGCGCCGGCGAGTGCCGCGGAAGAGAGCATGGGCACCATCGTCGGGCGGGCGCTGCGCGATCCGAACTTCGCGCTGATCTTCGTCGGCTTCTTTTCCTGCGGCTATCAGCTCGGCTTCATCACCGCGCATTTCCCGGCCTTCATCACCGAGGTCTGCGCGCCGATCGCGCCGGGATCGTTCCTCGCCGGGCTCGGCATCACCACGACCTCGGCGCTGGGTGCGCTCGCCATCGCGCTGATCGGGCTCGCGAACATCGGGGGCACGCTGCTCGCCGGGGCGCTGGGGCAGCGGTACAGCAAGAAGTACCTGCTGGCGCAGATCTATCTCGGGCGGACCGTGGTCGCGGCGGCCTTCATCCTCGCGCCGATGACGCCGGCCTCGGTGATGCTGTTCTCGCTGATCATGGGGGCGCTGTGGCTGGCCACCGTGCCGCTGACCAGCGGGCTCGTCGCGCAGATCTGGGGGCTGCGCTACATGGGCACGCTCTACGGGATCGTGTTCCTGAGCCACCAGATCGGCGGGTTCCTCGGCATCTGGCTGGGCGGACGGCTCTACGACGTCACCGGGTCCTATGACCTCGTGTGGTGGGTGGGCGTGGGCGTCGGCGCGTTCTCGGCGCTGGTGCACCTGCCGATCCGCGAGACGCCGGCGGTGCGGCCGGCCTGAAACGTATCAGGCGCCGAGATGCGCCACGCCGCGGCGGGCGGCGAGGGCCATCTGCCGGGCCCGTTCCCGGAAGCGGTCGCGGTCGTCGGGGCCGTATTCGTCGAGGCAGGCCGGGCAGGCGACGCCCTCCTCGAAGGCGGGATGGGCACGGTCCGCGTCGGTGACCGGGCGGCGGCAGGCGTGGCAGAGGCCGAGTGCTGCGGGGGCGAGCCCCTGCCCTAGTGCTATGCGGCCGTCGAAGACGAAGCATTCGCCCTGCCAGAGGCTTTGCTCCGGCGGCACCTCCTCGAGGTATTTCAGGATGCCGCCCTGAAGGTGCAGGACCTCGTTCAGGCCCTGGCCGAGGAGCCAGCTCGTCGCCTTCTCGCAGCGGATGCCGCCGGTGCAGAACATCGCCACGCGCTTGCCGCGGAAGCGGTCGGCGTTCGCGTGCCACCAGTCGGGGAAGGCGCGGAAACTGCGGGTGCCGGGGTCGATGGCGCCGGGGAAGCTGCCGACCGCGATCTCGTAGGCGTTGCGGGTGTCGATCAGGACCACGTCCTCCTGCCCGATCAGGTCGTTCCAGTCGGCGGGCGCGACATAGGTGCCGACGGCGCGGGCGGGGTCGGCCTGCGGCTGGCCGAGGGTGACGATCTCGCGCTTCAGCCGGACCTTCAGCTTGCCGAAGGGCATCGCCGGCGCGGTACTCCATTTCGCCTCGAGCGGCTCGAAGCCCGGCCAGGCGCGGATATGGGCGAGGACGTCCTCGAGCGCGGGCCGAGGCCCGGCGAGGGTGCCGTTCACGCCTTCGGTCGCCAGAAGGACCGTGCCGCGGATGTCGAGTGAAGTGCCGAGCGCGCGCAGGGCCTCGCGCCGGGCGGCGGGGTCGAGCGGGGCGAAGCAGTAGAAGGCGGCGACGGAGATCTGAGACATGCGGCGGAGATAGCAGCGCGGCGGGCCGGGGGGAAGCGGTGGGGCACGCCGGACTTGACCGCCGCGGGCGCCTCGCCTATGGCGTGGGCCGAGATTCCGGAGAGTTGAACTCTTCCGGTCCTGTGACGACATCAGGATCGCCGTCGGTCAGCGCGTTGCGCCCACCGGCGCCACCGGTGTTTGCACGATGACGAAGGGGGGCCCGCGCCCATGTTCGAGAACCTGTCCGACCGCCTTTCCGGCGTCCTCGGCCGCCTGACCAAGGCGGGCGCGCTGAGCGACGAAGACGTGGCGACCGCGCTGCGCGAGGTCCGGGTGGCGCTGCTCGAGGCCGATGTCTCGCTGCCGGTGGCGCGCGACTTCATCAAGGCGGTCGGCGAGAAGGCCAAGGGGCAGTCGGTCACGAAGTCGGTCACGCCGGGCCAGCAGGTGGTCAAGATCGTCCATGACGAGCTGGTGCGGGTGCTGTCGGGAGAAGGTCCGGCGGGCGAGCTGCGGATCGACAGCCCCCCTGCCCCGATCCTGATGGTGGGCCTGCAGGGTTCGGGCAAGACGACGACGACGGCGAAGCTCGCCAAGCGGCTGAAGGACCGCGAGGGCAAGCGCGTGCTGATGGCCTCGCTCGACACCCGCCGGCCGGCGGCGATGGAGCAGCTCGCCGTGCTCGGCGCGCAGGTGGGCGTCGACGTGCTGCCGATCGTGCCGGGACAGGACGCGGTGGCGATCGCGAAGCGGGCGAAGCAGCAGGCGACGCTGGGCGGCTACGACGTGGTGATGCTGGACACCGCGGGGCGCCTCCATGTCGACGACGAGCTGATGGCCGAGGTCGAGGCGGTGCGCGACGCGGCGAAGCCGAACGAGACGCTTCTGGTGGTCGACGGGCTGACCGGGCAGGACGCGGTGAACGTGGCCGAGCAGTTCGACGGGCGCGTCGGCATCTCGGGCGTGGTCCTGACCCGGATGGACGGCGACGGGCGCGGCGGCGCGGCACTCAGCATGCGGGCGGTGACGGGCAAGCCGATCCGCTTCGTCGGCCTCGGCGAGAAGATGGACGCGCTGGAGGAGTTCCACCCCCAGCGCATCGCCGGCCGCATCCTCGGGATGGGCGACATCGTCAGCCTGGTCGAGAAGGCGCAGGAGACGCTGGAGGCCGAGGCCGCCGAGCGCATGATGAAGCGCTTCCAGAAGGGTCAGTTCAACATGAACGACCTGAAGTCCCAGCTGGAGCAGATGCTCAAGATGGGCGGCATGCAGGGCATGATGGGCCTGATGCCCGGCATGGGGAAGCTGTCGAAGCAGATGGACGAGGCGGGCTTCGACGACAAGGTGCTGAAGCGGCAGATCGCGCTCATCGACTCGATGACCAAAAAGGAGCGGCGCAACCCCGAGATCCTGCAGGCGAGCCGCAAGAAGCGCATCGCCGCGGGTGCGGGGCTGGAAGTGCAGGAGCTGAACCGGCTCTTGAAGATGCACCGCCAGATGGCCGACATGATGAAGAAGATGGGCGGCATGGGCAAGAAGGGCCTGCTGCGCGGCGGGCTCGGCGCGCTCTTCGGCAAGGGGGCGGCGGGGATGCCTGGCGGAATGCCGGGGCTGCCCGGCGGCGCGCCCGGGGCGATGCCGCCCGGGATGGCGCTGCCGCCCGGCCTTTCGGGGCTCGGGCGCAAGAAATGATCCCGCGGCTCACCACGGAGCGGCTGGTGCTGCGCGCGCCGGAGCTTGGCGATTTCGAGCCCTTCGCCGCGTATTACGCCTCGGAGCGCGCCGTCTTCGAGGACGGGCCGCTGAGCCGCGTCCAGGCGTGGCGCGAGTTCGACTCGGCCGTCGGGCTCTGGTCGCTCCGGGGCTACGGCGCGTGGTCGATCACCGACCGGCAGAGCGGCGCCTATCTCGGCGAGACGGGCATCTTCCACCCCGTGCATTACCCCGAGCCGGAGATCGGCTGGACGGTGATGGCCGAGGCCGAGGGCCGCAGCATCGCCCACGAGGCGGCGGTCGCGGTGCGGGAATGGGTCTATGGCACGCTCGGCTGGACGACGCTGGTGAGCTACATCGGCGAGGGGAACGTCCGGTCGATCCGGCTGGCCGAACGGCTGGGGGCGGTGCTGGAGCCCGTGGGGGCGCAGCCCGAGGGCGAGCCCTGCCTCGTCTACCGCCATCCGGGACCGAAGGAGATCGCGGCGTGATCCCGGTGGTGACGACCGAACGGCTGGTGCTGCGCGCGCCGCGGCGGGAGGATTTCGAGCCGTTCGCCGCGGTCTTCGCCGATGCGCGCTCGCGCCACATGGGCGGGCCGCTGGACCGGGTCGGGGCCTGGAAGATGTTCGCGATGGGCATCGCGCAATGGGCGCTGTCGGGCTTCGGCGTCTGGTCGGTGGAGGACCGCGCGACCGGCGCCTATTGCGGCGACGTGGGCCTGCTGCATCCGCCGCACTATCCCGCGATCGAGCTCGGCTGGACGCTGGTGGCGGAGGCCGAGGGCCGCGGGATCGCCCACGAGGCGGCGGTGGCGGCGCGGGACTGGGCCTTCGGCACGCTCGGGCTCGGCACGCTGGTGAGCTACATCGACCCGGAGAACGCCCGCTCGATCCGCCTCGCCGAGCGGCTGGGCGCCCGGCCCGACGCTTCGGCGGCGCGGCCGGAGCCGGGGGATCTCGTCTATCGCCATCTTGCCACGGAGGCCCGCGCATGACCGCCGACGCCACACGCCGCGCCGCGGACCTGCTGCGCGGGCATCGCGAGTCGATCGACCGGCTGGACGCGATCCTCGTCTACACGCTGGCCGAGCGGTTCAAGCACACCCAGTCGGTGGGGCGGCTGAAGGCCACGCACGGGCTGCCGCCGTCGGACCCCGCGCGGGAGGCCGCGCAGATCGAGCGGCTGGAGCGGTTGGCCGCCGATGCCGATCTCGACCCCGAATTCGCCAAGAAATTCCTGACCTTCATCATTTCCGAAGTCATCAGGCATCACGAGAGCCATCTCGAAAACGGGCATGTGCCCATCCAGACCACGCAAGGAGACTGAACCATGGCCATGAAGATCCGGCTCGCCCGCGGCGGGTCCAAGAAGCGTCCGCATTATTCGATCGTCGCCGCCGACAGCCGCATGGCGCGCGACGGCCGCTTCATCGAGAAGCTCGGCACCTACGACCCGCTCCTGCCCAAGGACGACGAGAACCGGGTGAAGATGGACGTGGAGCGCGTCAAGTACTGGCTCGGCGAGGGTGCGCAGGCGACCGACCGGGTGAGCCGGTTCCTCGAGGCCGCGGGCGTGGTCGAGAAGAAGGCGCGGTCGAACCCCAAGGCCGGCCAGCCGGGCAAGGCGGCGCTGGAGCGCGCCAAGGCCAAGGCCGAGAAGGCCGCCGCCGCGTCCGAGGCGCCGGCCGAGTGACCCTCGGCCCGCGACCGGTCTGAAGCCGTGCTGCGTCTCGTCGTCGGGCTGGCACTGGGGATCTGGCTCGGCATGAAGGCCGAGCAGTATCTCCAGGTACAGCGCTGCCTCGATTCGGGCGGCATGGCCGATGTGCGCGGCCTCTGCGTCGGGCCAGCGCCCCGATGAGCGGCGAACGGGTCTGCGTCGGCGCGCTGGCCGGGGCCTTCGGGGTCCGCGGCGAGGTGCGGCTGAAGTCGTTCTGTGCCGAGCCCGAGGCGATCGCGGACTACGGCCCGCTCGAGACTGAGGACGGCGCGCGGCGGTTCGAGGTCACGCTGGTGCGGCCGATCGCCGGCGCCTTCGCGGCGCGGCTGTCGGGCGTGGCGACGCGCGAGGCGGCCGAGGCGCTGAGGGGCCAGCGGCTCTATGCGCCGCGCGACCGGCTGCCGCCGCTCGGCGAGGACGAGTACTACCACGCCGACCTGATCGGGCTGGAGGTGCGCGACACCGGCGGGGCGCTGATCGGCACGGTCCGGGCGGTGCACGACCACGGGGCGGGCGATCTGCTGGAAGTGGCGCGCCCGGGGGGCGAGAGCGTGCTCCTGCCCTTCACCCGCGCGGTGGTACCGACGGTCGATCTCGGCCAGCGCCGGATCGTGGCGGACCCGCCCGAGGGTCTTCTCGATGGCGGCTGATGCGGGGCGCTGGACCGCAAGGGTCCTGACCCTCTTCCCCGAGATGTTCCCCGGCCCGCTCGGCCATTCGCTGACCGGGCGGGCGCTGGCCGAGGGGCTCTGGGCGCTGGAGGCGGTCAACATCCGCGACTTCGCCACCGACCGGCACCGCACGGTGGACGACAGCCCGGCGGGCGGCGGCGCGGGCATGGTGCTGCGCGCCGATATCGTCGGCGCGGCGGTGGACCATGCGGCGCGGGGCACGGACCGGGCGGACTGGCCGGTGATCTATCTCTCGCCGCGGGGCCGGCCGTTCACGCAAGCACGGGCACGGGCGCTGGCGGCGGGGCGCGGCGTGACGCTGCTCTGCGGGCGGTTCGAGGGGGTTGACGAGCGGGTGCTGGCGGCCCGGGCGATCGAGGAAGTCTCGATCGGGGACTTCGTCCTGACCGGCGGCGAGATCGCCGCTTTCGCCTTGATCGACGCCTGTGTTCGGCTTATACCCCGCGTTCTCGGAAACGCCGAGTCGACGGAGGAGGAATCCTTCTCGTCCGGCCTCTTGGAGTTTCCGCAATACACGAGGCCGACCGAATGGGAAGGTCTGCGGATACCCGAGGTTCTCCTCTCGGGGCACCACGGACGGATCGCCGCCTGGCGGCGCGACCAGGCGGAGCGGCTGACCAAGGAACGTCGTCCCGACCTCTGGCGGGCCTACGTGGCAGGGAAAGGTCCCGGTGCCACCGCTGGCGACCCGGCAGGAGAGACAGAGCTCTCGGACGCGCAGACCATCGCCGTTGAAGGCGAGCATCAGAAGGACGACTGAGCGATGAACATCATCCAGCAGCTCGAGGCCGAGCAGATCAAGGCGCTGGCCAAGGAAATCCCGGATTTCGCCGCCGGCGACACGATCCGCGTCGGCTACAAGGTGACCGAGGGCACCCGGTCGCGCGTGCAGGCCTACGAGGGCGTCTGCATCGGCCGCAACGGCGGCAGCGGCATCGGCGCGAGCTTCACCGTGCGCAAGATCAGCTTCGGCGAGGGCGTGGAGCGCGTCTTCCCCCTGCACAGCCCGAACATCGATTCGATCACGGTCGTGCGGCGCGGCAAGGTCCGTCGCGCGAAGCTCTACTACCTGCGCGAGCGCCGCGGCAAATCCGCCCGCATCGTCGAGAAGACGAACTACCGCGAAAAGACCGAGGCCTGAGGAGCGTCCCGATGAAAAAAGACATCCATCCCGACTACCACTTCATCGAGGTGAAGCTGACCGACGGCAGCACCTACCGGACGCGCTCGACCTACGGCGCGGAGGGCGCGACGCTCTCGCTCGAGATCGATCCCTCGGCGCATCCGGCCTGGACCGGCGGGTCCGCCAAGCTGATGGACACCGGCGGCCGCGTGTCGAAGTTCAAGAAGAAGTACGAAGGTCTCGGATTCTGAGACCCGTCCGGCGTCCCCGGCCCGCGCGGCGGGCCCGGGGCGCCGGGATACCCGGCTCGTGCGCGCGACCATGCAGGGTAACCCTTCCACGGCCGGCGCCGCAGCGAAGCCCCGGCGCGCGCGCATTCTCGATCCCGTCGCGCGGGCGAGCGAGATCCTCTTCGGCCTGATCATGGTCCTGACCTTCACCACCACGCTGAGCGTGAGTGGCGCGGGCCGGGACGACGTGAACGTGATGCTGATCGGCGCGCTGGGCTGCGGGATCGCCTGGGCGATCATCGATGCGGTCCTGTACCTGATGGCGAGCCTCGGGGAAAAGGCGCTGAACCTGCGTGCCGTCCGGGACGTGCAGGACGCCCCGGACCCGGAGGCCGCGCGGGCCATCATCGCCGAGGCCTTGCCGGCGGCCGTGGCCGAGGCCCTTGGACAAGAACATTACGAACATGTGCGCCGGCATCTGGCGGCCATTCCGGCAGCGGACCGGCGGGCCCGGCTCGACCGAGAGGACTGGCTGGGTGCGGCCGCGGTCTTCCTGATGGTGTTCCTCGGGACCTTTCCGGTGGTCCTGCCCTTCATGCTGATCGCCGACCCGGCGGACGCGCTGCGCGTGTCGCACATCGTCGCCGTCACGCTCCTGTTCCTGACCGGCCATGCCTTCGGGCGGCAGACGGGACGGCCGTGGATGCTGGGCGCGGCGATGGTCGTCACGGGCCTCGTGCTCGTGGCCGTGGCCGTCGCGCTCGGCGGCTGAGGCCCTGGCCGGGGGACCGGCGCCTTTCCGCTTCTCAGAATCGACTCGTTGGACTACATCTGGTGGTGTTCCCCGGCGGGAACGCGCCTTATCGTTGCAACCACAGGATTTCGGGCATGGCGCATGTAGTCGTTCTGGGGAACGAGAAGGGCGGATCGGGCAAGTCCACGACGGCGATGCACCTGATCACGGCGCTCGCCCGGTCGGGGCACGAGGTGGGCGCGATGGATCTCGACCTGCGGCAGTCGAGCCTGTTCCGCTATCTCGACAACCGCGCCGACTACATGCGCCGCCACGGCATCCCCCTGCCGATGCCGCGCCGGGGCGCGGTGCAGTTCAGCGCCGAGGACAGCCGGACCCGGGCCGAGGCCGAGGAACAGGCGATGTTCGACGCGGCGCTCGGCGCGCTGACCGAGGTCTGCGATTATGTGGTGATCGACTGCCCCGGCTCGCACACCAGCTTTTCGCGCATGGCCCATGCCATCGCCGACACGCTGATCACGCCGATGAACGACAGCCTGGTCGATTTCGACCTGCTCGCCCGGCTCGACCCGGCGACGGGGCGGATCAAGGGGCCGTCGGTCTATGCCGAGATGGTCTGGAAGGCGCGGCAGGCGCGGGCGGCGCAGGGGCGCGGGCCGATGGACTGGGTGGTGCTGCGCAACCGCATCGCCAATCTGGACGCGAAGAACAAGCGGCGGGTGGCGGGCGCGCTCGAGGAACTGGCGCACCGCATCGGGTTCCGACTGGCGCCGGGGTTCTCGGAACGGGTGATCTTCCGCGAGCTGTTCCTGTCGGGGCTGACGCTGCTCGACCTGAAGGAAACCGATCCGGCCGCGATGACCATGTCGAACATCGCCGCCCGTCAGGAGGTGCGCGACCTGCTGAAGGCGCTCGACCTGCCGGACCTCGCGATCGCGGTCTGAGGGCGCCGGGTCAGGAACCCGGCGCGATCGGCTGGCACTCGCTGTTCTGCCGCTGAAGGTTGGCGCAGGCGCCCGTCGCCGCCGCCTGGCTGAGCCCCACGAACTGCGCCCGGTAGACGGTCGCGCCGCGGACCCGGGTGGTCTCGATCCGGCGCAGCCCGCCGTTCAGTTCCGGAAGGTCCTTGAGCGCGGTCAGGAGCAGCTTGCGCTCGGCATCGCCGCGCGTGGCATAGGCGCCGAGTTGCACGCCCCAGGCGTTGCCGCCCGTGGTCGGACGGCCGGCATCGGCGACGGTCGTCGGCTCGGGCTCGTCCATCGCCGGGGCGCTGGGTGCCGCGACCGCGAAGGTCGAGGCCGAGCCCGCCGCCGCGGTCATCACCCCCGCGCCCGAGCGCGGCCGGGGCCGGCCGGCGGCGGGGATGCCGCCCGAATCGGACCCCTGCGCAGCCAGTTCGGCGTTCACCTGCGCGATCGCGGCCGCGATGCCGTCGGTGTTGCGCGTGACGGCGATCGCCCCGGACCAGCCGCGCGGCATCGGCCGGGAACTGCGGGTCAGGGCGGCGACCTGCGCCTGCCGTGCGCCGCCGGTCGCGGCCACGCTGGCGCCGCCCGCGGTGGATGCGGACTGGGCCGCCGGCTGGGTTGCGGCGACCGCGGTGCCGAGCTGGAGCGGCGGCAGGGACGCGACCCGTGCCTGGGCCGGCATGCGCGAGAGGCCGAGGTCCATGAGCCGCGCCACCTCGGCGTTGCGCGAGGCGGAGCTGCGGCCGCCGAAGAGCGAGACGATCACCCGGCGGTTGCCGCGCTGGGCCGAGGAGACGAGGTTGAAGCCCGCGGCACGGGTGTAGCCGGTCTTGATGCCGTCGGCCCCGGGATAGGCGTCGAGAAGCCGGCGGTTGGTGTTCTGGACCGTCGCGACCCCGGCCGAGGTCGAGTTGCGGCTGAAGATGTTGTAGTACTGCGGAAAATCGTAGAGCAGCCGCCGCCCGAGCACCGCCATGTCGCGGGCCGATGACAGGTGCCCCTGCTGGGTCAGGCCGTGGGCGTTGCGGAAGGTGGTGTTGCTCATGCCCATGGCCTGGGCGTAGAGGTTCATGCGCTGGGCGAAGGCCGCCTCGGAGCCCGCCACCGCCTCGCCGAGCGCGGTGGCCGCGTCGTTGGCCGATTTGATCGCGGCGGCGCGAATCAGATAGCGCACCTCGATCTGCTGGCCGGCGCGCAACCCGAGCTTCGACGGCGGCTCGGCGGCCGCGTTGGCCGAGATCGTCACCTTCTGGTCGAGCGACATCCTGCCGCGGCGAATCTCGTCGAAGACGATGTAGAGAGTCATCATCTTGGTGAGCGAAGCGGGATGCAGCCTCGTGTCCGCATTGGCCGCGTGAAGGACCTGACCGGTCCGAGCATCCATCACCAGGGCCGCATATTGCTGGGCCTGGGCGAGCGTGGCGAAGAACGTCACGCAAACGGCGAGCGCGAGCCCACGCGTCGTTGTCCTGATCATCACTGCCTCCGGCGCGCTGGCGCCATGCCTCTTGCCGTCATTGCGTCCCGCATACGCGCGACGTCTTTATTTTTTATTAACCTACCACGGCGCGCAGCGCAGGAAAACCCGTTTGTCCAGATGCGGACCGCCGCTGGCCGCCGCCGCCGTCAGCGACTTTATGCCGCAGTGCAGCGGGCTTCTTGACGCAGTGCAGCAAACGTCCTATCTAGGCGCAATCCGACTAAACAAGCACACCGCCACAGACCAGATTCAGAGGAATTCACCGATGGCCACCCGCACCACCAAGACCGCCGCTGCCGACATGACCACCGACGTCGTCGCCGAGACCACGAAGGTCGTGAAGGAAGCCACCGCGAAGGTCGAGACCTTCGTCGCCGATACCCAGAAGACCATGACCGAGCAGTTCGAGAAGTTCTCGAAGGGCTTCGAGGGCCTGAGCTCGTTCAGCCAGGAGAACGTCGACGCGCTGGTGAAGTCGTCCGAGATCGCCGCCAAGGCCGCCGAAGGCATCGGCTCGGAGATCAGCGCCTTCTCGAAGAAGGCCTTCGAGGACAGCGTCGCCGCCGCCCAGGACTTCGCCTCGGCCAAGACCATGACCGAGCTCTTCGAGAAGCAGACCGCCTTCGCGCAGTCGGCCTTCGAGGGCTGGGTGCACCAGGCGACCAAGATGAACGAGATCTACGTCGCCGCCGCCAAGGACATCACCGCGCCGATCGGCGCGCGCGTGACGAAGGCCGGCGAGGCGGTGAAGAGCTTCGCGCTCTGAGCCACCCGCTCACGGGTTGCTGAAAAGGGGGCCCCGGCCCCCTTTTCTATTCCGGCCGTTCGAATATAGTAGGAACGGTGACGTTTCCTGAGACCTTTCAAGGCAAAGCATGACTGGGTCCGATCCGAACCGCCCGGGCAGCGAAACCGGACTTCTGACCAAGACACGCTCCAAGACCCAGCGGCCGCCGCTCTACAAGGTCTTGCTTCTGAACGACGATTACACCCCGATGGAGTTCGTGGTGCACGTGCTCGAGCGGTTCTTCGGGCTCAACCACCAGCAGGCGGTCGAGATCATGCTGACCGTGCATCGCAAGGGGCTGGCGGTCGTCGGCGTCTTCTCGTTCGAGATCGCCGAGACCAAGGTCACGCAGGTGATGGACTACGCCCGGCGCAACCAGCACCCGCTCCAGTGCACCATGGAAAAGGAATAGGCCGCAGGGCCGCGCCATGAGCCGTTCCGACCGTCTGGCCTCCGCCGTCGACGCGGGGGCGCTGAACCTGCCCGGGACCGGGACCGTCGCGATCCTCCGCGCAGAACCTTCGGGGATATTCGACCTCGCGCCGGCCGAGCGGTTCCTCTGCGAGCAGACGTTCCGGCCGGTGCATGACGAGCTGGCGCAGCGGGGATTGCCGGTGACGACGCGAGTGACGGCGCCGGTGGCGATGGCGATCATCAACGCCACGCGCCAGCGGGCGGAGACGCTCGGCAACCTCGCGCGGGCGCTGGCGCTGGTCCCGTCCGGCGGGATCGTCGCGCTGAACGGGGCGAAGACCGACGGGATCGACAGCCTGGTGCGCCGGGTCGCGGCCGCGCTGCCGCTCGGTGGCACCTTCGTGAAGGCCCATGGCCGCGTCGCCTGGCTGGAGCGTCCCGCCGACCTGCCGCCCGAGGTCGCGGAATGGGCCTCGGACGCGGCGCCGCGGCTCAATCCCGAGGGGTTCGTGACCGCACCGGGCATGTTCTCGCCCGAGGGGTCCGATGCGGGGTCGCAGCGGCTGGCCGGGCATCTCGACGCGCGGATCAAGGGAAGGGTCGCCGATCTGGGCGCCGGCTGGGGCTGGCTCGCCGCTCGCGCGCTCGAAGCCTGCCCCGGGATCGTCGGCATCGACCTCTACGAGGCCGAGGGGCTGGCGCTCGACGCCGCACGGCAGAACGTCACCGACCCGCGCGCGGCGTTCCACTGGAGCGACGTGCGCAGGCTCGGCCGCGGCGACGGACCCTTCGACTGGGTCATCGCCAATCCGCCGTTCCATCAGGGCCGGGCGGCCGAGCCGGAACTCGGCGCCGCCTTCATCGCGGCGGCTGCGCGCATCCTGCGACCCGGCGGGCATTTCCTGATGGTGGCGAACCGCCAGCTGCCCTACGAGGCGCCGCTCGCCGCGGCCTTCCGCACGGTCGAGCGCGTGTCGGAGGATGCGCGGTTCAAGGTTCTGGCCGCGAGCCATCCTCTGCGGCGGTGAGGCGCCCCCCGCGGTGCGGGGTGCCGTCGCGGTACCATGCCAGCGCGAGCCGCCCGGCGGGCGTGTCGCGAAGGCCGCGGTTCAGCTGAAAGAGATCCTCGCCCCAGTTGGCGTTCGCCTCGAGGAGCACCGGTCCGTCGACCGTCAGCGCCACGTCCCAGCCGAGCATGCCGAGCGGCGCGAGCGCGCGTGCGCCGCGTTCGACCAGACCGCGCAGTTGCTGCCAGTGCGGCAGGGGTACCTCCTCGAACCGGACCCCGGTGTCCGGGTGGCGGGGATAGAAGCGTGTGGCGAAGCAGGGCATGCGCCGGCCCGGTCCCGCCAGCCGGCCGGTCGCGAGGTCGATCGGCACGGTGAGACCGCCGCGGCTGAGGTTGTCCACATGCGCGCCGCCCGTGCCGAGCCTGAGGGTGGCGGCGCTGCTGTGCACCGTGTTGCCGTCGATGAGCGTGTCGATCCGCACGGTGTTGACCGAGCGGGGATAGAGCGCGTCGAGCACCGGGTGCTGGCGCAGGACCGGCTGGACGATCCTCGGTTCGCCATGCTGGAGGAGCCCGCGAGGTCGTGGCGGCCGAGGTCGAAGACGTGGCCGCCGGAGCCGCCGAAATGGCTGACCGGCTTCACGAACACCAGGCCGCCGGCGGCCTGGATCCGGGCTGCGGCCACCTCCGCGTCGATCGGCGCGTCGTCGGGACACGCGAGGCTGCCATCGGCCGCGATGGTGAAAAGTTCCGCGATGCAGGGGAGCCCGTGCGCCTGCATCCGGGCGCGGAAGGCGCGCTTGTCGCGGACGAGGACCAGTTCGGGGATGCAGTTGAGGTGCGCCTGCCAGTCGTAGAGGATGCGGCGGGGCACATAGGCGGTGACGTCGTCGCCGACCTGCCGCTCGTAGAGGGCGAGGTGGAAATACTGGCGCGGCGCGACGCCGTAGTGGCGGTGGCAGGCGATCAGCTCGCCAAGTACCCTGCCGAGCCACTTGCGGTCCGACGAGGCCAGGAACGGCCGGAGGTAGAACCGCCACCAAGAATTCCGGTACTCCATTACCCCCTACCCTCGCGAACCCGAAACGCCTTCCCGGCTGCGGAGCCTAGCATGACAGGGGACCATTGAGGCACAATTCCCGTCGGAACGGTCAGGAACGGGGGCCTATGCTCGCGACATGACGGAAGAGACGCGCAGGACTGCCGCCCCGGAGATCATCAGCGAGGTCGAGCTCGGCGGCGAGGCGGGCACGGCCATCATCTACCGGATCGGGCGGCGGAGACCGAAGGCCCCGGGCCTCGTCGATGCGACCGATGCGCTGGAGGTCTTCCGGTTCTACGGAGCGATCGGGGCGAGCGCCGTGCTGCCCGGCAGGGCATGGGAGGGCTATGCCCGGGCCGTCTCGGGCCTGCGCCACGGCACCCACCGCCGCCGCAGCGGGCTATCTGAGCCTGCCCACGGCCGCGCTCAACATCGCGGCGCGCCATGGTGTGCCGCTGTTCTCGCTCGCCACCGTCGAGACCGAGCCCTTCCGTGCCTATCGCGCCGAGCTGAGCGGGGACGTGACGGCGGCGGGGCCGCCGGCGGAGGGCCGGGTGGGCCGGCCGGAGCTTCACGCGGCCATGGCGCGGATCGCGCTGCCGGTGCGCGACCATCTGCTCGCCACCGTCCGGCAATGGCCGGAACAGTTCCGGCCGCTGGGGGAGAAGGCCTTTCACGCCAGCCGGTTTCCGGAGCGGCGCGAGGGGGCGCCGGTGGCCGGCGATCCGCCGGGCGCGCACTGAAACGCTTGCCAAGGCGGGAGGCGGGCCTAGAGTGCGGGCAGTCCTGCACGGGGACCCGCATGTCCGAGACCTCCGTCGAACGCGCGCGGCTGCGCGCCAACCTGCGGATGATCGCCTCCCTCGGGACGGTGCTGACCTATCACGAGGCGGCGCGCAGCATCGGGCTCTCACCTCCGCACGTGATCCACAGCGTGACCCGGCTGCTCGAGGCGCTGATGGCCGAGGATGCCGAGGCCGGGCGCCCGTTCATCGCGGCGCTGGTGGTCAGCCGCGGCCGCGACGGGCTGCCGGCGCGCGGCTTCTTCGAGGCGGCGGCCCGGCTCGGCCGGTTCGCGGGCGATCCGGTGGGCGACGAGGCGGAGGCCTGGCATGCGGCGGAGCGGGCGATGGCCACGGCCTACTATTCCCAGCATCCCTGACGGTTGCCGCTCCGGTCCCGGACGGGATAGAGAAGGCGCGGAGGTGCGCATGACCGATCCCGTCGAACTAACCGCCGAACTGATCCGCTGCCCGTCGGTGACGCCCGAGGAAGGCGGCGCGATCGCGCTTCTCGACCGCAGGCTGTCGGCGGCGGGCTTCCGCACGGTGCGGGTCGATCGTGGCGGCATCGCCAATCTCTACGCCCGATGGGGCAGCTCGGGCCCCGCGATCGGCTTCAACGGCCATACCGACGTGGTGCCGCCGGGCGATCCCGCGGCCTGGAGCCACGATCCGTTCGGCGGGGTCTTGGTCGGCGGAACGCTCTACGGGCGTGGCGCGGCGGACATGAAGTCCGGGGTCGCGGCCTTCGCCGCCGCGGCGATCGACTTCGTGCAGGCGAGCCCGCCCGCGGGCAGTGTGATCCTGACGATCACCGGCGACGAGGAGGGCGACGGGGTCGACGGCACCCGGGCGATCCTCGACTGGATGGCCGAGACGGGCGAGCGCATGGACCATTGCCTCGTCGGCGAGCCGACCTGCCCCGAGCGCATGGGCGAGATGATCAAGATCGGCCGGCGCGGCTCCCTGACCGCGCATCTGACCGCCTATGGCGTGCAGGGGCATTCGGCCTATCCGGAGCGGGCGAAGAACCCCCTGCCCGCGCTGGTGCGGCTGCTCGACCGGCTGGCAAGCCACCGCCTCGACCGGGGCACGAAGCATTTCGATCCCTCTACGCTGGCCGTCACCACGGTCGACACGGGCAATCCGGCGTCGAACGTGATCCCGGCCGAGGCGCGGGCCACCGTGAACATCCGCTTCAACGACACCCACACCGGAGCGGAGCTGAGCGCCTGGATCGAGGAGGAGGCGGACCGCGTCGCCGCCGAGTTCGGCATCGGGATCGCCGCGCGCTTCCACATCTCGGGCGAGCCGTTCCTGACCGCGCCCGGCGCCTTCACCGATCTCGTCGCCCGCGCGGTCGAGGCCGAGACCGGGGTGGTGCCGGTGCTATCGACCTCGGGCGGGACGTCGGATGCGCGGTTCGTGAAGGACCACTGCCCGGTGGTGGAGGTCGGACTGGTGGGTGCCACGATGCACCAGACTAACGAGCGGGTGGAGGTCGCGCATGTGCACGAGCTGAAGGCGATCTACGGCCGGATCCTGCGCGACTATTTCGCGAACCCGCCCGGCTGAGGGCGGGCGGCGGTCAGGCGTTGAACAGGAAGTGCAGGACGTCGCCGTCCTGCACCCGGTAGGTTTTGCCCTCCGAGCGCATCTTGCCGGCTTCCTTCGCGCCCTGCTCGCCACCGAGGGCGACGAAGTCGTCATAGGCGATGGTCTCGGCCCGGATGAAGCCGCGCTCGAAATCGCCGTGGATCACGCCGGCCGCCTGCGGCGCGAGCGTACCTGCGGGGATGGTCCAGGCGCGCGCCTCCTTGGGGCCGACGGTGAAATAGGTCGAGAGGCCGAGGAGTTCGTAGCCGGCCTTGATGAGCCGATCGAGGCCGGGCTCCTTGAGGCCCATCGATTCGAGGAACTCCGCCCGCTCGTCGTCGGCGAGTTGGGCGATCTCCTCCTCGATCTCGGCGGAGATTACCACGCAGCCCGCGCCCTGCTCGGCCGCCATCTTCTCGACGGCGCGGGAATGCGCGTTGCCGGCCGCCGCGGCGGCCTCCTCGACGTTGCAGACGTAGAGCACCGGCTTCGCGGTCAGGAGCTGGAGCATGCGCCAGACCTTCGCCTCCTCGGCGCTGACCTCGACGGTGCGGGCGGGCCGGCCGGCCTCGAGAGCGGCCTTGGCCCGTTCGAGGAGCGACGCCTGTTCGGCGGCTTCCTTGTCCCCGCTCTTGAGCTTGCGCACGAGGCCCGCGAGCCGCTTCTCGACGCTTTCGAGATCGGCGAGCATCAGCTCGGTCTCGATGGTCTCGGCGTCGGCCACGGGGTCGACGCGGCCCTCGACATGGGTGACGTCGGGATCCTCGAAGCAGCGCAGCACGTGCACGATGGCGTCGCATTCGCGGATGTTGGCGAGGAACTGATTGCCGAGCCCCTCGCCCTTCGAGGCGCCCTTCACCAGCCCGGCGATGTCGACGAAGCTCATGCGAGTGGGGATGATCTGCTTCGACTTGGCGATCGCCGCCAGTTTCTCCAGCCGCGCGTCGGGCACCGCCACCTCGCCGACGTTCGGCTCGATGGTGCAGAACGGGAAGTTCGCCGCCTGTGCGGCGGCGGTGCGCGTCAGCGCGTTGAACAGCGTCGACTTGCCGACGTTCGGCAGCCCGACGATCCCGGTCCGGAAACCCATGGTGCATTCTCCCGCTCTGGCGCGGGGGCATCTAGGGCAGCGGACCCGGCAGGGTCAAGCCGCGCCGGGATCAGTCCCAGGCGAGCGGGAAGGACTCCGGGAAGGGCGTGCCGCGCCGGTCGATGGGCCCGGCGGCGCGGAGGTTCGGCCGGCGCAAGATCTGGCGCACGATCTCGGGGATGAGCACGTAGGCGATGGGACGGCCGAGGCATTCGTGATGGCCCATGCCGAAATGGAACATGGTCTGCGGCGCGCGGCCGGGGTCGAACGTCTCGGGGGCCGGGAAGGCGGCGGGATCGAACATCGCCGAATGGGTCAGCGCGATCACCGTGGTGCCGGGGCGGATCGTCGCCGCGTGGTCGGTGCCGCCGGCGAGGAGGGCGGGGCGCTCGCAGACCCGGAAGAACCAGATGAAGGCCGGATCGAAGCGCAGCGCCTCCCAGACATGGCCGTCGAAGCGGGCGGGATCGTCCTCGGCGGCGGCGGCCACCGCGGCGGTCAGCGCCTCGGGCCGGGCAAGGAGGCTCGAGACCGCGTGCAGGATCGCCTTGGCCGTGGTCTCGACCGTGCCGATCAGGAGGCCGCCCGCGTTCAGCACCACGCGGGTCACGTCGAAGTTCAGCGCGCCCGACAGCGAGAGCCGCAGGAGCCGGGTCACCGGGTCGGTGCCCGGCTGGCCGGCCTGGAGTGCGGCCGCCCGCCGCCGGACGAGGTCGGTCAGGTAGTCGCGCATCCGGAGGTTCGCCGCCTCGCGCTTCGCGGTGATCTCCTCGGGCGAATGCGCCCAGGGCCCGTCGAAGGGGTGGTTGTGGAAGGCGTCGTACTGGTTCCAGTAGGACCAGTCGGCAAGCTCCGCGGGGTCCACGCCCTCGAAGCCGAACCATTCCTGCACCAGCGCGATCGGCACGGTACGTCCGAGATCGCGGGCGAGGTCGATGCCGCAGGGATGGGCGTCGAGGATCGCGGCGGTCTTGGTCGCGGCCCAGTCGCGGATCTTCGGCAGGTCCTCGAAATCGAGGATCGTCTTCATCACCGACTTCTCGCGCCAGTGCTCGGCAGTGTCGTCCTGCGCCATCCAGTAGGCGCCCTGCTTCGGCTTGTAGAGCGCGACGGTGAAGGCGTCCGGGCGGCGCAGCACCTCGATGCAGTCGACATGCCGGCTGACGACCGTCACCTCGGGCAGCGCGAGGATCGGCCGGTGCCGGCGCAGCTCCGCGTAGAAGGCCTGGCCGTCCTCGGCCATGAATTGCCGCGCCAGCGTCCAGCGCTGGGCCGGGGGCGTCTGTTCCAGCCGTTCGAGAAATCCCGCCATGGTCCGGCCCTTCTAGAGCGTCTTGAGATATTCGACGAGCGCCATGCGCTCGTCGTGCGTCAGGCCCTGCGGCGGGTATTCGTGGCCGATGTTGCGGTTGCCCGGGATCGACGTGTCGAAGCGGAACCGCCCCGGCGCGTCGTCGCTCACGAAGCCGAGCCGCTCGCGGTCGAGTTCCCGCCCCCCGGTCCAGAACATCGCGCGACGCTCGGCGACCGGCGAGAGGAGTTCGTAGATCGTCGGGACCGAGCCGTTGTGCAGGTAGGGACCGGAGGCCCAGATGCCGTCGAGCGGCCCCGCCTTCAGCATGGTCAGGCTCTCGGGCAGGTAGGGCGTCGGCTGGCCGCCCGGGACCTGGGGCGGGCGCAGCCGGAAGCCGCTCAGCACCACCTGCTGTTCGGGCGTGAGACCCGCGTCGTTCATGGCGCGGCCGACCACGCCGCCGACGGTGGAGATGAAGAACATCGCGGCCGGCACCAGCGGCTTGCCGTCATGGGCGATGCGCGCGGCGGGGCCGGTGCGCACCATGCGGGTGGCGAGGTCCTCGACATAGGTCGGGTCGGTGCCGACCCTGCGGTAGTCGATCTTGCGGATCTCGATGAAGGACTTGCCGAAGTAGTTCGCCTCGGGCGGGGTCATGCGGTAGGGCCGCTGGGTGTGGCAGGCGTCGCAATGCGCCCGGTAGAGCGCCTCGCCCTGCGCGGCGAGATCGAGGTCCACCGCGCCGAAGACCTCCTCTTCCCAGAAGGGCGGCTTCAGGTCGTGAAGCCAGGTCTCCATGGCGTGGAGTTCGTTCACGAGGAGCGTTGAGCGGTTGAGGTCCTCGGGCGGGCCGTTCAGGACCGCGGAGCCGAAGACGCCCAGCACCTCGCCGCCGTTCCGGCCGATCGGGCTGGCCGCGATCGGGTTCCACTGGACGAATTCGAGCTGCGGGGCGAGCCAGAGATGCGGATAGCTGGTCGGCGCCTTGACCGGGCGCAGGTTCGAGGGGTCCGCCTGGTCGACCGCGGAAAGCGCGTTCAGGATCTGGGTCAGCGCATCGACCCGGCCGAAGCCCGATTCGAGCGCGGGGCGCCGGATCGTCGCATCCCCCGCCATGCCGGCCTGGAAGTCGAGGAGCGCGAGCCGCAGTTCGGCGACCGCCGTCGGCGAGGGGTCGTCGACCACCTGCGCGGCGAAGCGGGTGAAGGCGACGGGATCGAAGGCGGTGCGCTCCACCGCCCGGGCGAGATCGGCGTAGAAGCTGTCGAAATCGAAGTTCGCGGCGCCCCCGTCGATGCGGATGCGCTGCCCCTCGACCGTCATCTCGGCGGTGTGGCAGGCCGCGCAGGTCAGTCCCAGATGCGTGCCCCGCCCCGGCACGTTCACGGGATCGATCGCGAAGCCGATCGGCAGGGCGTCGGGATTGATCTCGCTCGGGCCGTCGGTGGGGATCAGGCCGTAGCGGCGGAGGACCTGCGGGTCGGCCATGCGCCCCGAGCCGTCCGCCGTCTCGAGCGCCATGAACCAGGCGTAGGGGATCATCCGCGACCCCTGCGGCGTGTGGTAGAAAAGGTTGCGCAGCTCGGGCGTCCAGCCCTGGTCGAGATAGACCACGTCCGGCGCGGGTTGGGGCGCGGTGACCGGCGGCGTCGGCGGGGCGGTGCCCTCGGCCGGCGCGGCGTATTCCGTCGGGCCCGCGGCCGGAGCCGTCGTCGTGTCCTCGGCGGCGAGACCCGGTGCCGCGGCCAGCACCGCGCACAGCGCCGCGGAGCGGAACCGCCAGCCGCGCAATCCCCCGATCCATCCAGTCGACATCGTCGTCTCCCCTGTGGTCGCGCCGCCGGTGCGGATTCGCGCGAGAGCATACGCCCTTGTCCGCGATGTCGAAAAAGCTTTTGCACGAAATGCGATCAGATCGGGGGTGACGGCCCCCTCGGGTTGTGCCGCCCTGCCCGACTCGCGCTTCCCGTGCCGCGCGCGCGGCTGCCGGCATTGATCTTTCGCCCGCCATGCAGCACAGAAGGCCTAGCTACGGGGACGGGCATATGACACGGATCGAGACGACTTTCGCGCGGCTGAAGGCCGAGGGACGCAAGGCCTTCGTGGCTTTCGTGATGGCGGGGGATCCCGACCCCGATACCTCGCTCGCCGTCATCCGGGGCCTGCCGGGGGCGGGCGTCGACGTGATCGAGATCGGGATGCCGTTCACAGACCCGATGGCCGACGGGCCGGCAATCCAGCGCGCCGGCCAGCGCGCGCTCGAGGCAGGGCAGACCATGGACCGCACGCTCGACATGGTTCGGCGGTTCCGGGAGGGCGACGCCGACACTCCGATCGTGCTGATGGGCTATTACAACCCGATCTATTCGCGCGGGGTGGACCGGTTCCTCACCGAGGCGACGGCGGCGGGCGTCGACGGGCTGATCGTCGTGGACCTGCCGCCCGAGGAGGACGAGGAGCTCTGCCTGCCCGCGCGGGCGGCGGGGCTGCACTTCATCCGCCTCGCCACGCCCACCACCGACGACCGCCGGCTGCCGAAGGTGCTGACCAATACCTCGGGCTTCGTCTATTACGTCTCGATCACCGGGATCACCGGCGCGGCCGAGGCCAACGCCGCGGCCATCGCGCCGGAGGTCGCGCGGATCAAGCGGCACACCGACCTGCCGGTCTGCGTCGGCTTCGGGGTGAAGTCGCCCGAGACCGCGGCCGCCATCGCCCGCGTCGCGGACGGCGCGGTGGTGGGTTCGGCCATCGTCGATCGCATCGGCGCGGGCGAGAGCCCGGAGGCCGTGCTCGCCTTCGTCCGCACGCTCGCCGAGGCCACCCATGCCGCCTGAACGCCCGAAGAAGGTGCCGCCGATGACCTATGTCCCCGCCGCCGACCGCTATTCCCGAATGGTCTATCGCACTTGCGGGCGGAGCGGCCTGAAGCTGCCGGCGATCTCGCTCGGCCTGTGGCACAATTTCGGGCACGACACGCCGCATCAGGTGAAGCGGGACATCTGCCGCACGGCCTTCGACCACGGCATCACCCATTTCGACCTCGCCAACAACTACGGGCCCCCGCCGGGCAGCGCCGAGGAGGCCTTCGGCGAGATCCTGCGGACCGATTTCCGCGGCCATCGTGACGAGCTGATCGTCTCGTCCAAGGCCGGCTACGACATGTGGCCCGGGCCCTATGGCGAATGGGGGAGCCGCAAGTACCTGATCGCCTCCTGCGACGCGAGCCTGAAGCGGCTCGGGCTCGACTATGTGGACATCTTCTATTCCCACCGGTTCGACCCCGACACGCCGCTCGAGGAGACGATGGGGGCGCTCGACCAGATCGTGCGCTCGGGCCGCGCGCTCTATGCCGGCATCTCCTCCTACAATTCCGAGCGCACCCGGCAGGCGGCGGCGATCCTGAAGGAGCTGGGCACGCCCTGCCTGATCCACCAGCCGAGTTACAACATGCTGAACCGCTGGGTGGAGCGTGACGGGCTGAAGGAGACGCTGGCGGAGCTCGGCATCGGCTCGATCGCGTTCACGCCGCTCGCCCAGGGCATGCTGACCGACCGGTATCTCGGCGGCATCCCCGAGGGGAGCCGGGCGACGAGGGGCAAGTCGCTCAGCCCCGATTTCCTCAATCCGCGGGCGGTCGAGAACCTGCGGGCGCTGAACGCGATCGCCGCGCGCCGCGGCCAGACGCTCGCGCAGATGGCGATCGCCTGGGTGCTGCGCGGTGGCGGGATCACCTCGGCGCTGATCGGCGCCTCGCGGCCCGAGCAGGTGATCGACTGTGTCGGCGCGATCGCGCGGCTCGACTTCACCGCCGAGGAACTCGCCGAGATCGACCGCTACGCGACCGAGGAGGACATCAACCTCTGGGCACGGTCGTCGGAGACCGACGGGGCCTGATCCCGCGGCGGCCGCGTTAACAATAGGTTAAGCGAGCGATCGACAGGGCGGCACGAAGCTGCGATCCCTGAGGAATCCGCGCGTCTGGCGCGGAGTGTTCCCGGTCGGGGTGCGTAGCTTGTCCAGGATGCCCGTCTTCGCCGCCGTCGCGGCTTTCGTGCTGGTTCCGGACGCGCCGGCCCTGGCCGTCTCCTTCACCGTCATCGGCGGCACGGATCATGCGCTGCCCGCGAACGCCAGACTTTCGGCGCGGACCGGTCCGGCGTCGCGGGTCCTGAACCGGTGACGCCGGCCGTCGATTTGCCCCCGGGCGGGCTCGTCCTGACGCTCGTCCTGTTGGGGGCGCTGACTGTGGTGCTGCTCGTGCAGGGGTGGCGTCCGGCCGGTTCCTCTCGCCGCCAGGCCCGGCTGACCGCGGACCGGATCGCCCGACTGAAGGCGCGCACGGTTCCGCCGCGGGGCCCGGATGCGGCGGCGCGAGCGCCTGCCCCGACTGGACTGCCATTCACCCGCGCCGGGGCTTGCGGCCACGCCGCCGCGAACCTGCCGTCACCGCCGATCCAGCGCAACGCGGACAAGAACTGCCTCTGGCGCTATCAGGGCTGGCGGCCGGGTTCCCGCCTCGCCCGCTGGACCTGTGGCACCTGCGGGGAGGAGGCATCGTCGCTGCACGAGCGGCATCCGCCGGTTCACTGCGGGAACAGGTCCCGATCCTGAGGCCCGTGGATCGGGCCCTGCCGGTCACTCCGCGACGAGGAAGACGTGCAGCGCGATCGGGCCGTGGGCGCCGAGCTGCAGCACCTGGCCGATGTCGGCCGAGCGCGAGGGGCCGGTGACCATGTTCACCGTGCGCGGGTCGAGGCCGCGGGTGCGCCATGTGGCCCAGGCCTCCTCGAAGCCGCCGACCAGGTCCGATTCACGCAGCACGACGAAATGGGTCTCGCCGAGGAAGGTGAGCGTCACCGGATTGTCGGGGCCCGAGGCGAGCATCAGCGTGCCGGTCTCGGCCACGCCGAGCTGCGCCCGGCTCAGCGTCGCCGGCTCCACGATCCGGCCGACGCCCTCGCTCAGTTCGATCGTGCCCCAGTCGAGGCCCTTGAAGGCCGGCTCCGATCCGGTGCGGACCGCGGCGGCGAGGTTGCGGTTGCGCAGCTCGTGCGCCAGCGCCTTCGGCAGCTCCGCCATGGAGGAGACCCGGCTGACCGTGCCGGAGACGGCGGAAACCTTGGCCATGAACTGGGTCAGCCGCGCGGGTCCGTGGCTCTGGGCCTGATGCGGCGCAGGCATCGCCTGCACATGCGCGGGCCAGGCCGCAGCCGCAGCGGTGCGCGTCGCGGCATCGCCCGGCATCGCCCGGCGTACACGGTCGAGGATGCGTTCACGCGCGCTCATCGCTTCGCCTTCCACTGTACCATGAAGGTGGGTCCTTGCGGCGCGGGGAAGTCCCGACCGCCGGTCCAGCCGCCGGCAAGCGGCAGGGAGCGGAAGCTGCCGCGCCCGCCGCCGAACATCCGCAGCACGCCCGCGCCCATGCGCGTCGCCATCCGGTAGAGCCGCGGCCGCTTCGCGAGGAACGCCCAGAGCCCGAGGCCGTAGCGTGTGGCGGCGGGGGTCAGCCGCTTCTCGAACTCCCGCTCGCGCCAGTTGCGCATCATCTTGGGCAGCGGGATACGCATCGGGCAGACCGCCTCGCAGCGGCCGCAGAAGGTCGAGGCGTTCGGCAGCTGGCCCCCCTTCTCCACCCCGATCAGGCTCGGTGTCAGCACGGCGCCCATCGGTCCGGGATAGACCCAGCCGTAGGCATGGCCGCCGACCGCCTGATAGACCGGGCAGTGGTTCATGCAGGCCCCGCAGCGGATGCAGCGCAGCATGTCCTGGAAGTCGGTGCCGAGCATGTTGGTCCGGCCGTTGTCGAGCAGGACCACGTGATATTCCTCGGGCCCGTCTGGATCCTCGGCCCGCCGCGGCCCGCGCGAGAAGGTCGTGTAGACCGACATCTCCTGCCCGGTCGCCGAGCGCCCGAGTACGCGCAGGACCGTCGTCGCGTCGTCGAGCGTCGGCACGATCTTCTCGACCGAGGCCATCACGATATGAACGCGCGGCAGGGATTGCGAGAGGTCGCCATTGCCCTCGTTGGTCACGATCACCGACTGTCCGGTTTCGGCGATCAGCATGTTCGCGCCGGTGATCCCGACCTCGGCCTGAAAATACTTCTCGCGCAGGATCCCGCGCGCCTCCTTCAGCAGCGTGTCGAGCCCGCTCAGGTCGCGGTCGGGCGGCAGGTGGGCATGTGCCTTGCGAAACTCCGCCTCGACCTCGGGCACCGTGACATGCACCGCGGGCGCGATGATGTGGGAGGGCGCCTCGCCGCGCAGCTGGATGATGTATTCGCCGAGGTCGGTCTCGACCGGCCTGATCCCGTTCGCGATCAGGTAGTCGTTGATCCCGCATTCCTCGGAGATCATCGTCTTGCCCTTGTTGACCGTCTTCGCCCCCGCCTTGCGGCAGATGTCGAGCACGATCTTCTGCGCATCCTCGGCGGTCTCGGCCCAGTGCACATGGCCGCCCGAGGCGATCACCTGCGCCTCGTAGGCCTCGAGATAGACGTCGAGATGGGCGAGGACGTGGTTCTTGAGGTCGCGCGCCCGGTCGCGGAGGTCGTCGAATTCGGGCAGCGCGTCGCGCGCCTTCGCCCGCTTGTCGATGAAGCCGCCCCGGCTGCTGCGCAGCGCGGTCTGCAGGTTCGGGTTGGCCAGCGCCGCGCGGGCATTGGCCTTGAAGGCGGGCGTGGTCGGCGTGTGGATGGTCATTTCGCCTCCCCGATCGCCGGGGTCGCGAGGTCGCCCGCCAGCACCTCGACCACGTGGCGCGCCTTGAACCCCCGCCCCTCGCGCCGGGCCTTGCCCGCCATGTTCATCAGGCAGCCGAGGTCGCCCGCCAGCACCAGATCGGCGCCGGTCTCGGCGATGTTGCGGGTCTTGTCGCCGACCATGGTGTTCGAGATGTCGGGATACTTCACGCAGAACGTGCCGCCGAAGCCGCAGCAGACGTCGTTCTCCTTCATCTCGCGCAGCTCCAGCCCCTCGATGCCGGAGAGGAGCCGGCGCGGCTGGTCCTGGACCCCGAGGCTGCGCAGGCCGGAACAGCTGTCGTGATAGGTGGCGACGACCGGGGCATTGCCCGCGACGCGCTCGACGCCGAGCACGTCGGTCAGGAAGGAGGTGATCTCGTGGGTGCGCGCGCCGAGAAGTTCCGCCCGGGTCGCCCACGGGTCCCCGGGGTCGAACATGCGGGCATAATCCTTCGCGATGGTGGCGCCGCAGCTGCCCGAGGGGACCACGACGTGATCGTACATCTCGAAGGCCGCGATGACCTGCCGCGCGATCGCCTTCGCCGTTTCCCGGTCGCCCGAGTTCCAGGCCGGCTGGCCGCAGCAGGTCTGCACCTCCGGCACCTCGACCGTGCAGCCGGCCTCCTCGAGCAGCTTGATGCTGGCGAACGCGACCGAGGGGCGGAACATGTCCACGAGACAGGTGACGAAGAGCGCGACGCGCGGACCCGGCATGGATATTCCCCCCCGAAAACTCGCACCCAGCATTAGGCAATCGGCGCGGGGGGCACAAGCGGGGGGTCCGAGCCGATCCGCGCGGCAATTCGCCCTTTCCTTTTGCACCCCGATCGGCTATGCGCGCCGCCTGCGGTCTTACACCCTTGGAGGAAGGCCGCCCATGCCATTTAGGAGAAAGCACATGGCTGAGACACCGGTTCTCGAAGCCGTGGCGCGCGCAGGGGTCGGCAAGGGGGCCGCCCGCACTGCCCGCCGCGAGGGGTACGTCCCCGGAGTGATCTATGGTGGCGGCGAGGCGCCGCAGACCATCAACGTCAAGTTCAACGTGCTGCTGAAGCAGCTGAAGGCGGGCAAGTTCCTGTCGACCCTGCTGAACGTGAAGGTCGACGGCAAGGACAACCGCGTCATCTGCCGCGGCGTGCAGCGCGACGTGGTCAAGGACCTGCCGACGCATGTGGATTTCCTGCGCCTCGGCGAGCAGACCCGCATCAACCTCTACATCCCGGTCGAGTTCATCAACCGCGAGAAGTCGCCGGGCCTTAAGCGCGGCGGCGTGCTGACCGTGGTGCGGCCCGAGGTGGAGCTGGTGGTGACCGCAGGGGCCATTCCCTCGCAGCTGGTCGTGGACCTGACGGGCACCGAGATCAACGACACGATCCACATCTCGAACATCACCCTGCCCGAGGGCACCCGGCCGACGATCACCGACCGCGACTTCGTGATCGCGAACATCCAGGCGCCGTCGGGCCTGCGGTCGTCGGAAAGCGAGTCCGAGGAGGGCTGATTTCCCTCACGGGCGATCCGTGCTAACCGCTGACGCGCCGCGGCCCTCCGCGGCGCGTTTCCGTTTCTGGAGGGGCGAATGAAGCTCTTCGTGGGCCTCGGCAATCCCGGCGCGAAATATGCGCGCAACCGGCACAACATCGGCTTCATGGCGGTCGAGGCCATCGCAGATGCGCATGGCTTCGGCCCCTGGCGGTCGCGGTTCAAGGGCGTCGTCGCCGAGGGCCGGCTCGGGTCGGAGAAGGTGCTGCTCCTGAAGCCCGAGACCTACATGAACCTCTCGGGCGAGGCGGTGCAGGCGGCGCTCGCGTTCTACAAGCTCGCGCCCGCGGACCTCGTGGTCTTTCACGACGAGCTCGACCTCGCGCCGGGGAAGGTGCGGGTGAAGACCGGCGGCGGGACCGCCGGGCACAACGGCCTGCGCTCGATCGGCGGCCAGATCGGCCCGGACTTCATGCGGGTGCGGCTCGGCATCGGCCATCCGGGCGACAAGGCGCGGGTGACGGGTTACGTGCTCGGGGACTTCGCCAGTGATGAACGGGAGTGGCTCGACGACCTGCTGCGCGGGATCGCCGAGGGCGCGCCGGCGCTCGCCGAGGGGGACGCGCCGCGCTTCCTCAACGCCGTCGCGCTGCGCACCGCCCCGCCGCGATCCTCGGCCCCCGCGAAACCCGCGCCCGAGGTGGCGCCGACGGCAGCACCGGCGGAGGATGACCGCAACCCGCTTCAGCGGCTGATCGACCGGTTCCGGTGACGGTCCGGGAGGCCTTCGCCGAGCAGGCCGCGACCTGCGAAAGCATGGGTTCCCCCTTCACCGCGCGGCTCTGCCGTCTGGTAGCCGCGCGGCTCGCGCCCGGCGGGGCCGTCGCCGATCGCATCCTTGGCTGGCCGGGCGATCCGCGCAGCCGCGCCGATGCCCTGCCACTGCGGCTGGCCGGCGCGCTGCACGGGCTCGTCCTCGACGGAAGCGATCCCGGGCTCGCCGCGGTCTATCCGCCGAACGATGCCGATGACGATGCGCTCTGGTGCGCCGTTGCCGCCGCGTTCGGGAACCATGCCGACGCGATCCTCGCCCGCCTCGAAGGGCCGCCGCAAACAAACGAGCCGATGCGCAGTGCCGCGCTCTGCCCCGGGTTCCTGACCGTGGCGGCGCTGACCGGGCTGCCGCTCGTCACGTCGGAGCTCGGTGCGAGCGCGGGGCTGAACCTGATCTGGGACCGCTTCGCCTATCGTTTCGGCGCGGCCCGGTGGGGCGATCCGGCCTCGCCGGTCGTGATCGCGCCGGAGTGGCATGGCCCGCTTCCGCCGCTGCCCCCTGCCCGGGTCGTCGATCGCGCCGCCTGTGACCGGGCGCCGCAGGACCTCCGCCGGCCCAAGGCGCGCCAGCGGCTGATGTCGTTCGTCTGGGCCGACCAGACCGCGCGGCTCGCCCGCACGGCCGCGGCCATAGACCTCGCCCGGGCCGAGGACGTCACCGTGGAGGCCGCGGATGCCGCGCACTGGCTGGAGACCCGCCTCGCCCTGCCGCGCCACGGTGCCGCGCATGTCGTCTATCACAGCATATTCTGGCAGTACCTGCCGCCAGCGACGCAGGACCGCTGCCGGGCCACGCTCCACGCCGCAGGTAGCCGCGCCACGGGGGATGCGCCGCTCGCCTGGCTGCGGCTCGAGGGGGACGGCGGCACGCCCGGCGCGGCGCTGAGCCTCACGCTCTGGCCGGGGGGCGAGACCCGCATGCTCGCCCGCGCCGACTTCCACGGCTCGTGGATCCGCTGGGCGGGATGGGCGGCGAATCCCGGGTGACCCTCCCGAAAAACTGGTGCATGTTCGCGCCGGTCCGGCCCGGCCGGACCCCTGTCCGTTCATGCCTGCGGAGTTCCCCGATGCGCCTCGCCCCGACGATCCTCGCCGCCCTGATCGCGGCCCTTGCCACCACGGCCCGGGCCGAGCTGCCCGACCTGCAGGGCCGCACCATCGCCTTCGGCACCGCCGCAGACTATGCGCCCTACGCCTTTCTGTCCGAGGCGGACAATGCGCCGACCGGCTGGGACATCGACATGGTCGAGGAGGCCTGCCGCCGGCTGAACGCCAACTGCACCTGGGGCGTGCTCGCCTGGGAGCTGCTGCTCGAGGCGGTGCGCGACGGACAGTACGACGCCGCGGTGGATGGCATCACCATCACCGAGGAACGCGGGCAGATCGTCGATTTCTCCCAGCCCTACCTGCGGTCGGTGACCCGGATGCTCGCCCGCGGCGACGAGGCGCGCTTCGACAGCGTCGAAGGCTTCGTCGCGGCCTTGGACGCGACCGTCGCGGTCGTGCCCGGCACCTCGCAGTTCTACACCGCGGTCTACACCTTCTTCGAGGGTGACGAGACGAACCCGCGCCTCGTGCAGATGGACAACTACGGCGCGGCGCTGCTGGCGCTGCAGACCGGGGATGTCGACGTGGTGCTGACCGACGGGGTGAATGCCGAGATCTTCGAGGCGAATTCGGGCGGCGCGGTCCGGCCCGTGGGCGCCGAGTTCGCGGGCGAGGACTTCGGCATCGCCTTTCCGAAGGGCTCCGACCTCGTGGCCGCCTTCGATGCCGCAATCGCGGAGATGCGGGCCGACGGGTTCCTCGAGACGCTCGACGAAAAGTACCTGGTCGCGAAGTAGCGCATGGCCGGCGGCAGACCCGACCGCGACGACCAGGACTTTCCCTACTGGCTGATCGGCATCGCGCTCCTGCTCGGGGCGCTCGGCTACGCGATCCTGTCGGACGAGGAGGTCTACCGCCCGATGGCGGCGCTGATCGTGCGCGGGCTCTGGATCACGGTCTGGGTGACGCTGGTGAGCTTTGCGCTGGCCTGCATCCTCGGCCTCCTGCTCGCGATGATGGTCCGTGCGGGGAATGTCGTCGTCCGGCAGGTGGCGCGCTTCTACATCGAGCTGATACGGGGCGTGCCGGTGCTGATCCTGCTGCTCTATGTCGGCTTCGTCGCAGTGCCCGCCTTCGTCGGCCTCTGGAACCAGGTCTTCGCCGAGGCGATCGAGGCGGGGCGCATGACCACCTGGCAGGTGCGCGACGTGCCCCTGACCTGGCGGGCGGTGATCGCGCTCGCGCTCTGCTATGCCGCCTTCGTCGCCGAGGAGTTCCGCGCCGGGCTCGATGCCGTAGCCGAGGGCCAGCACGAGGCGGCGCAGGCGCTCGGACTGAGCAGATGGCAGACCTTCCGGCTGGTGGTGCTGCCGCAGGCGATCCCGGTCAGCCTGCCGCCGCTCGGCAATTCGTTCATCAACATGATCAAGGATTCCGCCCTCGTCTCGGTGCTCGGCGTCGCCGACATCACCTTCGAGGCGCGTGCCGCGGCCAGCCGCAGCTTCCGCTTCTTCGAGGCCTTCAACATCACGGCCTTCATCTACCTGACGCTGACGATCGGCCTCGCGCTGGCGCTGCGCCGGCTGGAGCGGCGGTTCCGCCCGCCGGGACGCTAGGTGTGAAGTCTCAGGAGGTTGTTCACCCGGTTCGGGGTTAGGCTGCAATC
>CAZNSP010000027.1:0-49386 GCA_964575795.1 uncultured Rhodobacterales bacterium | reverse complement strand
CCATGGCCGAGCCCGCCCGACCGCCGGCGCTGGGTGCGGCGGGGACGGCACCGCGGCCCGCGGCCTCGGGCCTGCCGGCGGCCGAGGCGGCGGCACTGACGCGCGGACTGGCCACGGCGGTGCGCGCGGCGATCGCCCGGGCGCAGCGCTATCCGCCCCAGGCGCGGAGCCGGGGGATCACCGGCACGGCGGTCATCCGGGTGACGATCGGGCGGGACGGGGGGCTGCGGGGGGTGGCGCTGGTGCGCTCCTCGGGTTCGGAGATGCTCGACGCGGCGGCGGTGGCCTCGGCCCGGGCGGTCGGGCGCTATCCGGCGGCGCCCGACGACCTGCCGGGGGAGAGCTTCACCTTCGAGGCGGGGCTCGTGTTCGACCTCAGGTAGCGGCGCGGAGCCGTTCGGAACGGGCGATCAGGGCCACCGCGATCACCGCGCCCACGGCGTTGAACACGAGGTCGAGCGCGGTGTTGTAGTAGCCGCCGACATTGGTGTCCGGCGTGGTCATCACCGCGGTGAACTCGATGATCTCGTTGACCGCGCCGAGGCCCATCGCGGCGAGCGCGGGATAGACGAGGATCGTCCAGGAGCCGCGCAGCACCGGGTAGTGATGCGCCATCAGGTGCCAGAGCGGCCAGGCCGTGACGCCGAAGCCGTAGGCATGCACCACCTGGTCGTACTTCAGGAGCCGCAGCTCGCCGTCGCCGCCGATCGGGATCAGCACGAGGTTGTAGAGCACGCTGCCGTCCACCGGCACGCCGCCGCCCGCCATGTGCGCGAGGCCCCAGAGGGTTAGCGCCCAGAGCATCGCGGTCGGATAGGCGGCCGAGCGCAGCGACAGGCCCACGAGCGCGATCAGCCCGACCATGGTCGCGATGTAGAGCACGAACTCGTAGTTGCCGCGCGAGAGATACCAGAAGGCGAAGGCGCCGACATAGGCGAGGGTGAAGAGGAGCACCGACTTCTGGCCGGTCGTGAGTCGCTGTCTGCCGTCGCGCATTCCTGCACCTGTCCCGGTCGCCTGTGCGGCAATCTGACAGGTCGTCCCGCGGACGCCAAGGCGAAAGGCGGGCTCACACCCGGCGTCGGGCGAAGGTCATCTTCTGGCCGCCGAGTCGCTCGGGTGGACCTTCCCAGGCCCAGGCGAGCAGGCAGGGGTCGCGGTCGGAGACCGTGATGCGGTGCATCTTGCCCGGCGGGTTGAGGATGAGCGAGCCGGGTGCGTAGACCGCCTCGTCGTTCTCGGACATCGCGCCCGAGAGGCAGACGTAGCTTTCGGTGATGCCCTCGTGGGCATGGGCGGGGTAGATGCAGCCCGGCGCGAAGAGCACGATGCCGAGGATCACCCGGTCGGTGACGACGGGCCCGTTCGGCCCGGCGAACTCGGCGAAACCGTAGCGCTGCGCGAGGCCCTTCGGCATGCGCTCGTAGCCGTATTGCCAGGTCAGGGCGGGCGCGACGGCGGCGATGGCGCGAACGAAGGCGGCGGCGCGTTCCTGCTTGCCGAGATCGAGGGCGCGGCGCAGATGGGCGGTGACCGGAAGCACGGCGGGACGGTCCGCCACGAAGGGGGCGCCGTCGCGCAGGATCGCCGCGACATGGCCGCGTACCCGCCGCTGGTGGGCGCGGATCTGGTCGGAGCCGCCGGCGGGCAGGTCGCGGTAATGGTCGTGGAACTCGCGCAGGAGATAGAGCCAGTCGGGGTTTTCGTGCAGCGCGGCCGGGGGATCGGAAGGTGTCACGGGCGCGACACGTGGAACCCGCACCGCTTTACCCGCCGGTGTGGCTCATGTGGCGGGAGACCTGGCCGGCGACCGTCTGGCGGGAATAGTCGAAGTCGTGGCCCTTCGGCTTGCGGGCGATGGCGGCGCGGATCGCGGCGAGGAGGGGGGCGTCGTCGTCGGGATGGGCGCGCATCGGCGCGCGCAGGTCGGCGTCGTCCTCCTGTCCGAGGCACATGTAGAGCTGGCCGGTGCAGGTGAGGCGCACGCGGTTGCAGCTTTCGCAGAAGTTGTGGGTGAGCGGCGTGATGAAGCCGATGCGGCCGCCGGTCTCCGCCACGCGGACGTAGCGGGCGGGGCCGCCGGTGCGCTCGGGCGTGTCGGTCAGGGTCCAGCGCGTCTCGAGTTCGCGGCGGAGGTCCTTGAGCGACCAGTACTGGTCGAGCCGGTCCTCGTTGCCGAGATCGCCCATCGGCATGACCTCGATGAAGGTGAGGTCGAAGCCGCGGTCGCCGCACCAGCGGACCATGTCGTGGACCTCGGCGTCGTTCACGCCCTTCAGCGCGACGGCGTTGATCTTGACCCGCAGGCCGGCCTCGACCGCGGCGTCGATGCCGTCCATCACCTGCTCGAACCGGCCCCAGCGGGTGATCGCCTTGAACTTGTCGGCGTCGAGCGTGTCGAGCGAGACGTTGACCCGGCGCACCCCGCAATCGACGAGTTCGGCGGCGAAGCGGCGGAGCTGGCTGCCGTTGGTGGTCAGGGTAAGCTCGCGCAGGGCGCCGGTCTGGAGGTGCCGGGACATGGCGCGGAAGAAGGTCATGATGCCGCGGCGGACCAGGGGCTCGCCCCCGGTGATGCGCAGCTTTTCCACGCCGAGGCCGACGAAGGCGGTGCAGAGCCGGTCGAGTTCCTCGAGCGTCAGAAGCTCCGCCTTCGGCAGGAACTCCATGTGCTCGGACATGCAGTAGACACAGCGGAAGTCGCAGCGGTCGGTGACCGACACGCGCAGATAGGTGATCGCACGGGCGAACGGATCGATCAGGCGTGGTGTCTCGGGCACGGGCATTCTGGGCACGGGCGGTCTGGCTCCCCTTCGCCCGTGACCATAGGCAGGAATGCCCGACCGTTCAAGTCGGGCATATCGGCCGTCAGGGCTGTGGCCTTGGCGTGTCGGCGGTGCTCGGCGGCAGGGTCGGGTAGACGACCTGCGGCTGATCGCCGGTCAGGCTGTTCAGGAAGGCCACGATCTTCTCGGCATCCTCGCGGCTGATCGCCTCGCCGAGCTGCGCGCTGCCCATGATCTCCACCGCGTCCACGAGGTCCCAGACCGAGCCGGAATGGAAGTAGGGCGGCGTCAGCGCGATGTTGCGCAGGCTCGGCACCTTGAAGACGTAGTCGTCGTCCGCGGAGCGCGTCACCTCGAAGCGACCTCGGTCCTCGGGCGGCATCACGGACCAGGAGGGTTTCTCGACGAGGCCGAAGGGCTGGTAGCTGTTGCCGCCGAGGTTGACGTCGTTGTGGCAGGCGGCGCAGCCGGAATCGAGGAAGAGCTGGAGGCCTTCCCGCGCGGTCGCGTCAAGAGCGGCGTCGTCGCCTTCGAGATAGCGGTCGAAGGGCGCGTTGGGTGTCAGGAGCGTCGCCTCGAAGGCGGCGATTGCCGCGAGGGCGTTCGCGAAGCTGAGCGGGTCCGGGTCGTCGGGAAAGGCCGCCTTGAAATGCTCGCCATAGCCGGGGATGCCGTTCAGCATCTCCATCACGTGCTCCTCGGTCGAGCCCATTTCGACCGGGTTGACCATCGGGCCGCCCGCCTGCTCGACGAGATCGGCGGCGCGGCCGTCCCAGAACTGCGCGGTGTTCAGCGCGGCGTTGAGGACGGTCGGCGAGTTGCGCCCGCCCCGCTGCCAGCGGTGGCCGATCGAGGTCGAGGCGAGGTCGGCGCCGGCGGTGCCGAGGTTGTGGCAGGTGTTGCAGCTGATGTTGTGGCCCTCCGAGAGGCGCGGCTCGAAGAAGAGCATCTTGCCCAGTTCGATCTGCGCTTCGGTCGGGACGACGCCGTCCACGGGTACGGGCGCCGGCGGCAGCGGGCGGAAGAGCGCGGTCGCCTGGTCGCGGAGGTCGTCGGCAAGGGCCGGAGAGACGAGCGCGCAGCCGAGCGGAACGGCGAGCGCCGCCATCCATGTCATTGCTCTCATGTGTATGATCCCCAACGTCTCACACCGAAAATGCGATACAACATCAGAATAGCTGAAAGCTTCACGATTCGCCACGCGCGCCACGAGTACCCAGTCGTCTTCGCGTCCGAAGCCGGTTGCCGGCGGGCCTGCGGCAGACATAGAGTGCGGCGTCCCGACAGGAGGATGGCATGCCATGCCCGGCCGATCGATGATCGCGCCCGACGAGAGCTGGGAGGCGCTGTGCGCCGGGTTCCGCTGGCCCGTGCCCGAGCGGTTCAACATCGCGGAAGCGGTCTGCGGGCACTGGGCGCGGGTGGATCCGGAGCGGCTGGCGCTGCGCTACCTTCGGCCGGACGGCGAGGTGCGGGACTGGAGCCATGCGCAGCTCTGGCGGGCGAGCGGGCGGTTCGCCAACGTGCTGGCCGCGCATGGGGTCGGGCGGGGCGACCGGGTGGCGGTGCTCTTGCCGCAGACGCCGGAGGCGCTGGTCACGCATCTGGGGGCCTACCGGATCGGGGCGGTGGTGGTGCCGCTCTTCACGCTGTTCGGCGAGGAAGGGCTGCGGTTCCGGTTGCAGGATTCGGGCGCGAAGGCGCTGGTGACGGATGCGGCGAACCTGCCGAAGGTGCTGGCGATCCGGGGCGATCTGCCGGCGCTCGGCACGGTTTTCTCGATCGACGCGCGCGAGGCGGGGGTCGACGGGTTCTGGCAGGAGCTCGGCAAGGCGGCGGACGGGGGGCCGGCGGTCGCGACCGGGGCGGACGACCCGGCCTTCATCTCCTACACCAGCGGCACGACCGGCCCGCCGAAGGGGGCGCTGCACGCGCATCGGGTGCTGATCGGGCATCTGCCGGGGATCGAGCTCGCCCACGAATTTCTCGGGCAGGCGGGCGACTGCCTGTGGACGCCGGCGGACTGGGCGTGGATGGGCGGGCTGACCAACGTGCTGCTGCCGGGGCTCTGGCACGGGTTGCCGGTGATCGCGCACCGGGCGGCGAAGTTCGATCCCGAGGCGGCGGTGGCGATGATGGCGCGGATGGGGGTGCGCAACGCCTTCCTGCCGCCGACGGCGCTGAAGCTGATCCGGCAGGCGGGGATCGGGCGGGTCCCGGGGCTGCGCAGCGTCGCCTCGGCGGGCGAGGCGCTGGGGGCGGAGATGCTGGACTGGGGGCGGGGCGTCTTCGGGCTGACGATCAACGAGTTCTACGGCCAGACGGAATGCAACGTGGTGGTCGGCAACTGCGCGGCGGTGATGCCGGTCCGGCCGGGGGCGGCGGGGCGCGCGATTCCGGGGCACGAGGTGGCGATCCTGTCGCCCGACGGCGAGGTGCTGCCGCCGGGCGAGACGGGCGAGATCGCGGTGCGCCGGCCCGACCCGGTGATGTTCCTCGAGTACTGGAACCGGCCGGACAGGACCGCGGAGAAGTTCGCGGGCGAGTGGATGCGGACCGGGGACGAGGCGGCGATGGATGCCGAGGGCTATGTGCATTTCTCGGCGCGGACCGACGACGTGATCACCTCGTCGGGTTATCGCATCGGGCCGTCCGAGATCGAGGACTGCCTCGCCGGGCATGGCGACGTGGCGCTGGCTGCGGTCGTGGGCGTGCCGGACCCGATCCGCACCGAGGCGGTGAAGGCCTATGTGGTGGTCCGGGCGGGGGCGGGGACCGAGGGGCTGGCCGAGGCGCTGGTCGCGCGGGTGCGCACGCGGCTGAGCCCGCATGTCGCGCCGCGCGAGGTGGTGTTCGTGGACAGCCTGCCGATGACCGCGACCGGCAAGATCCAGCGTCGGGTGCTGCGCGAGCGCGGCTAGCCTGTCGCGCCCGGGAGGATGTGGTCAGGATGCTTCGGGGGCGCGGACGTTGATGTCCACAGCGTCGGTGATGCTGACGAGGATGCGGTCGCCCGGGCGGCGCTGTTCGGCGAAGGTGCGGAACTGCGGCGGCACGGTGACGCGTCGGATCGTGCCATCGGAGGTGCGGAGCTCGGCGAAGAAGCTCTGGCGGTCGTAGGACACCAGCTCGACCACCTCGCTGGTATTGACGATGGCGAGGCCGCCGGGCCGCTCGCCCTCGGGTGCGCGGGCGCCGATAGCGGCGGCCATCGGCTCGCCCGGATCGGCGGCGTCGGCCATGCCGACGGCGATGGATTCGTAGATGCCGACCTCGGCCGTATCGCCGGGACGGACCTGGGCGAGGTTGCGCACCTCGGAGCCGGCGACGACCTCGAACCGCTCGCCGGTCGCGTCGTCGCGCATGCGCAGGGTGCGGGTCGACATGTCGACGGCCTCGACCGTGGCGCTGGCCATCGACACCGTCTCGCGGCTGACGGGCTGGGGGCCGGACATGGTGGTGCATCCCGCTAGGAACGCGGCGAGTGCCAGTCCCGTGGCGATCGTGGTCAGGCGCATCCGGTATCCTCCCCCTGGTTGCATCGTGGGCAGCCTATGCCGCCATGATCCCGCGCCGCAAGGGCCCGGCCGTCGCACCGGCGGCAAGGTGCCAACGGCCGGCAGGCTGCAGGTGTTGCGGCGATCTGGCGGCAATGACAGGGACTTGGGTCTTGCGGCGCATCCCCCGCTGTGAGTTAATCGCATGGGTGGCATCGTCCGGATGCGGGTGCGAGTGGCGTCTTGGGTTAACGGGAGTGCAACCGTGCAACCTGCGGATTTCGAGACTACGGTGGAACGCCTGTCCCGCCTGGAGGATGTCTGGCAGGCGATGGTCGATTTCGCCCGGTCGCGGCGGATCCTGCGCATCGGGTATCATCACCTGCCGCCGCTCGGCGCACCCGACGCGCATCTGCTCCGCGTCGAGAACGCGGGCTTTGCCGAGGCGCTTCTCGCGCAGTACCTCTGGGCCCGGGCCGCGGGGATCGCGGTGCTCGCCAACCATGCGGTGAACAGCGTGGCGCCGGTCTATCTCGACGATCTGGAACGCAGGCCCGACCTCAGCGCGGCGGAGCGGGCGCATCTGGCGGGCTATCGCGCCGCGGGAGTGAAGAACGGCCTCGCCCTGCCGGTCTTCGGGCCGAACGGCCGCAACGGCATCTTCGCGCTGGAGATCGAGCCCGAGACGCCGCGGCTGCCGGCGCAGGAGTTGCACGACCTGCGCTGGGCCGGGCAGGCGATGCATCTGCGGTATTGCGCGCTTCTCCTGCCGACGCTGGGCAAGCTGCCGGTCCTGTCGACGCGCGAAAAGGAGGTGCTGGCCTGGGTGGCGAAGGGCAAGAGCAACGCCTCGATCGCCCAGATCCTCGGCATCTCGGCGCATACGGTCGATGCGCATCTGCGGCGGATCTACATGAAGCTCGGCGTCTTCGACCGCATCTCGGCGGCGCTGCGCGGGCTCGGCTTCGGGCTGATCCGCCTCGACGCGTGACGTCAATCCCGTGATCGCGTTAACGGGCCGGACCGATTGTCGGGTGGAGTGCAAGCGATTACATGCCGCCTGTTCCGGGAAGAGGAAACGACCATGGACGCGGGCACCGCACTCGACAACAGACTCGTGCGCGCATTGCGCGAGGGAAAGCACGCCCTGCCTGCGGATCTCGGGCAGCTCCGGGCCTATCTGCGGCTGATCGCGGGGCTGCTGGCCGAGAAGGCCTGCGAGATCGAGGCTGACTGGCAAGAGGCCTGCGTGGCCGCGGCCGAGCTCGACACGCTGCAGACGCTGGAGGTCGCGGTGGCGGAGCGGGCGATCACCGTGCGCTCGGACACGCTCGACGAGGTGCGCTCCAAGCTGGAGATCTGGCGGGCGCTGGCCGCCGGCGACGAGGATTGCGACCTGCGCGATCCGCGCAACCGGCTGATCCTGTCGGTCGAGGCCGATCTGGAGCGGCTGGGGCGGGTGACGCGCGGCTGAGGCCGGGCAGTCCCGAGAGAGTTTCAGTCGAGGCGTTTCAGTCGAGCTGGCGCGCGGCCTCGCGCCGGGCGAAGGGCTTCAGCGCGGCGCCGTGGGCGTCGAGAAAGGTGCGGGTGCGCGCCGGGTCGTGGCGGGAGAGGCTGCGCAGCCACCACGCGATCGCCTTCTGGATGAACCAGTCCCGGTCGGAGACGAGCCCGGCGGCCCAGCCGAGGATCCGCTCGCGCTCGGCGATCTGGGCCGGGCCGGGATGGTTGAGCTTCGTCCAGGGCAGGGTGACGACGAGGGCGGCGCGGCGGGTCCAGGGGTTCGGGTCGCGCGTCCAGGTCTCGACGATGTCGAGGCGGGCGGGATCGTGGACGAGGCGCCGCTCGCCGGCCTTGCAGGCGTGATCCGCGAGCGCCCAGCCGTCGAAGGTGGGGACCCAGCGCAGGAATTCCGCCCAGACCAGCGGCTCGTCCTCGCGGATGCGGGCCTGGGTGAGGAGGCGCGCGGCGGCCATGCGGGCCTCGTGCAGGTCGCTGTCCCAGAGCGCGGCGGCGAGCGCCACGCGCTCGGCCACGGTGCGGCCCTCGCGCCAGCGGTCGGCGAGGGCGTAGATCTCGGGGGCGGGAACCCCGAGATAGACCCGCGGGACCTTGTGGTAGGCCGCCATCTCGGCGGCCTTGGCCGGGTCGCCGAGCGCCTCGAGTTCGGCGACTTCCGGGATCACTCCACCGTCACCGATTTCGCGAGGTTGCGCGGCTGGTCCACGTCCGTGCCCTTGGTGACCGCGGTGTGGTAGGCGATGAGTTGGGCCGGCACGGCGTAGAGGATCGGGGCGACGAAGGGGTCGCAGGGCGGCATGGTCAGCGCGTGCCAGAGCCCCTCGCGGGCATGGGCGAGGCCGCGGCTGTCGGTCACCAACAGCACCCGGCCGCCGCGGGCCATGACCTCCTGCATGTTGGAGACGGTCTTGTCGAAGAGCGGGTCGGTGGGGGCGAAGACGATGACGGGGACGGTTTCGTCGATCAGCGCGATCGGGCCGTGCTTCAGTTCGCCCGACGCGTAACCTTCGGCGTGGATATAGCTGATTTCCTTCAGCTTCAGCGCGCCTTCGAGGGCGAGCGGATACATCGGGCCGCGGCCGAGGAAGAGGATGTCGCGGGCGCGGGCGAGGTCCTTGGCGATCTCGTCGATCTGGGGTTCGAGCGCGATGGCGCGGGAGAGGAGGCCGGGGAGCGCGCAGAGCGCCTCGACATGGGCGGCCTCGGCTTCGGGCGTCAGCCGGCCGCGCTGGCGGGCGGCGGTGAGCGCGAGGGCGGCGAGGACGAGGAGCTGGCAGGTGAAGGCCTTGGTCGAGGCGACGCCGATCTCGGGCCCGGCGAGGATCGGCAGCGCGGTGTCGCTTTCGCGCGCGATGGTCGAGGTCTCGACGTTGATCACCGCGACCGCACGGGCGCCCTGGCCCTTCACGTAGCGGAGTGCTGCAAGGGTATCGGCGGTCTCGCCCGACTGGCTGACGAAGAGGCCGAGGGTCTCGGCGCCGAGCGGTGGCTCGCGGTAGCGGTATTCGGAGGCGACCTCGATCTCGACGGGCAGGCGGGCGAGGGTCTCGAACCAGTAGCGCGCCACGTGGCAGGCGTAATGGGCCGTGCCGCAGGCGACGAGGACGAGGCGCTCGACGGCGGTGAAGTCGACCTCGGCGGGCAGGGTGATCGAGCGGCGGTCGGCGGAGACGTAGCGGGCGAGCGCGTCGGAGATGACCGCGGGCTGTTCGTGGATCTCCTTGGCCATGAAGTGGCGGTGGGGGCCCTTCTCGGCGAAGACGTTCTCGGCGGGGACGACGCGGATCTCGCGCGTGACGGGGTTGTGCGCCTCGTCGTAGATCGCGGCGCCGCTGCGGGTGAGGACGGCGTGGTCGCCCTCCTCCAGATAGGCTAGGCGGCTGGTCATCGGGGCGAGCGCGAGCGCGTCGGAGCCGAGGAACATCTCGCCGTCGCCGTAGCCGACGGCGAGCGGCGAGCCGCGGCGGGCGGCGATCATCAGGTCCTCCTCGCCCTCGAAGAGAAAGGCGAGGGCGAAGGCGCCCTCGAGGCGGGCGAGGGTGGAGCGGGCGGCCTCGAGCGGGGGCAGGCCCGCGCGCAGCTCACGCGCGCAGAGCTGGGCGATCGTCTCGGTGTCGGTGTCGGATTCGAAGGTGATGCCCTCGGCCTCGAGCTCGGCGCGCAGGGTGCGGAAGTTCTCGATGATGCCGTTGTGGACCACGGCGACGGGGCCGGCGCGGTGGGGATGAGCATTGCGGTCGGAGGGCGCGCCGTGGGTCGCCCAGCGGGTGTGGCCGATGCCGGTCTGGCCGCGGATCGGGTCGCGCACGAGCAGGTCGGAGAGCGCGATCAGCTTGCCGGTGGCGCGGCGGCGGTCGAGCCGCCCCTCGTGGATGGTGGCGATGCCGGCGCTGTCGTAGCCGCGGTATTCGAGGCGTTTCAGCGCCTCGAGGATCAGGGGCGCGACCTCGTGGCGGCCGAGGATGCCGACGATGCCGCACATCTCAGTGGGTCCCCTTGCGGTCGGCCTTGGCCGCGACCAGCCGCTCGCGCAGCTTGACCGCGAGGCCGGGCTTCACCGCCTGACGGCCGCGGGCGACGGCGAGCGCGCCGTCGGGCACGTCCTCGGTCACGGTGGAGCCGGCGGCGACCAGCGCGTCGGCGCCGATCGACACGGGCGCGACGAGCGCGGTGTTCGAGCCGATGAAGGCGCGCGCGCCGATCTCGGTATGGTGCTTCATGACGCCGTCGTAGTTGCAGGTGATCGTGCCGGCGCCGATGTTAGCGCCGGCGCCGACATGCGCATCCCCCACATAGGTTAAGTGGTTGATCTTCGCGCCCTCGTCGACGATGGCGTTCTTGACCTCGACGAAGTTGCCGACGCGCACGTCCTCGGCCAGTTCCGCGCCGGGGCGGAGACGGGCGAAGGGGCCGATCTGGGCGCCGCGGCTGACGTGGCAGCCTTCGAGATGGCAGAAGGCGTGGATGGTGGCGCCGGTCTCGACGGTGACGCCGGGGCCGAAGAAGACGTTCGGGCCGATCACCGTGTCGCGGCCGACATGGGTGTCGAAGGCGAACCAGACGGTGGAAGGGTCGGTGAGGGTGACGCCGTTTTCCAGCGCCTCGGCCCGGGCGCGGGCCTGGAAGGCGGCCTCGGCCGCGGCGAGATCGGCGCGGGAGTTGATGCCGAGGGTCTCGGCCTCGGGGCAGGTGATGGCGGCGGCGGTCAGGCCGCGGGAACGGGCAAGCGCGACCACGTCCGTGAGGTAGTACTCGCCCTTGGCGTTGTCGTTGCGCACCGTGCGCAGGAGGTCGAGGAGGAGGCCGCAGTCCGCTGCGATCACGCCGGAATTGCAGAGGGTTATCGCGCGCTGCTCGGCCGTGGCGTCCTTGGCCTCGACGATGGCGAGAAGCGCGCCGTCCGGGCCGGTGACGAGACGGCCGTAGCCGCCGGGGACGGCGGCCTCGAAGGCGAGCACCACGACCGCCGCGCCGGCCCGGCGGGCCTCGAGCATGGCGTCGAGCGTCTCGGGGCGGACGAAGGGGGTGTCGCCGTAGAGCACGATGGCATCGCCCGTGAAGCCTTCGAGCGCCGGCGCGGCCTGGAGCACGGCATGGCCGGTGCCGAGTTGTTCGGTCTGGAGGGCGACGCGGATGTCGGGGTCGATCTCGCGCGCGGCGGCGGTGACCGCCTCGGCGCCGTGGCCGGCGACGACGACGACGCGCTCGGGCTCGATCGTGCGGGCCGCGGCGAGGGCATGGGCGAGGAGCGGCGCGCCCGCGATCCGGTGCAGCACCTTCGGCAGGTCCGAGTTCATCCGGGTTCCCTGGCCGGCGGCGAGGCAGATGACGGCGGTTGACATGCGGGCGGGCCTCGTCTGATTTGCGGATCGGGTCACGGATCGGTCCCGGAACCGGTTTCTAGCAGCGGGTCCGGCGTGCGAAAAGCCGGGGTGGTTCAGTTTCTGTTACAGGACTTTGCACGGGAGGGGGTATCGGGATGCGGGTGGCGGTCTTCGACCTGGACGGGACGCTGGCGGATACCTCGGCCGACCTGATCGCGGCAGCGAACGCGGCGCTGGCGGATGCGGGTCTCGGCCGTCCGCTCGACCCGGCGGCGGACCAGGCGACGGCCTTCGCGGGGGGACGCGCGATGCTGCGGCTGGGACTTTCGCGACGGGAGGCCGACTGGGGCGAGGCGGAGATCGACCGGCACTACGGGGTGCTGCTGGAGCACTATCGCCAGGGGCTCGCCCTGCACACCCGGCTCTACGAGGGCGTGGAGGGCGCGCTCGAGACGCTGGCGGGTGCAGGATGGCGGCTCGGGGTCTGCACCAACAAGCCCGCGGCGCTGGCCGAGGACCTGCTCGGGCGGCTGGGCGTGCGCGGGCGGTTCCAGGCGATGCTGGGGGCGGACAGCCTCGCCGTGCGCAAGCCCGATCCGCGGCACGTGCTGGAGACGATCTCCCGCGCCGGGGGGCTTGCGACGCATTCGGTGCTGATCGGCGATACGGTCACGGACCGGGAGGCGGCGCGGGCGGCGCGGGTGCCCTGCGTGCTGGTGAGCTTCGGCCCCGAGGGGCGCGAGGTGGAGCGGCTCGCGCCCGAGGCGCTGCTCGACCGTTACGCCGACCTGCCGGCGCTTCTGGAGCGTCTGGTGCCGCAGGGGCCGATCCCGGCTTGAAATGCCCGGGCCCGCGCGGATATAGAGAAGCGGCGCGGGTGTAGCTCAATGGTAGAGCAGCAGCCTTCCAAGCTGAATACGTGGGTTCGATTCCCATCACCCGCTCCAAGTTTCCCCCTCGATCCGGGCCGAGCCGGCGGCGCTTGAAGCCGCCCGGGGGGCTTGCTAAGCCAAGCCCGCGACGGGATGAGGGGATACGATGGCCCGAGGCGACAAGGCGGTCGAGGAACGGCCGAAGGCCCGCACGGTCGGGCCGCTGCGCGGGCTCATGCCGTTCCTGCGGCCCTACCGGGTCCTGGTCGGGGGGGCGCTGGCCGCGCTGACCGTCACCGCCATGCTGTCGCTCGCGTTGCCGCTCGCCGTGCGGCGGGTGGTGGACGGGTTCTTCGAGGAATCCGTGCATCTGATGGATGCCTATTTCGCCGCGGCGATCGGCATCGCGGCGCTGCTCGCGGTCGGGACCGCGCTCAGGTTCTATCTGGTGACGCGGCTCGGCGAGCGGGTGGTCGCGGACATCCGGCGGGCGATCTACGACAAGGTCATCGGCATGAGCCCCGCGTTCTACGAGCGGCTGATGACGGGCGAGGTGCTGTCGCGGCTGACCACGGACACGACGCTGGTGCTGTCGGTGATCGGGTCCTCGGTGTCGATCGCGCTGCGCAACACGCTGACGCTGATCGGGGGGCTGATCCTTCTCTTCGTCACGAGCCCGAAGCTGACGGCGATGGTGCTGGTCGGCGTGCCGCTGGTGATCGTGCCGATCCTGACGCTGGGGCGGCGGCTGCGGGCGCTCAGCCGCGAGAGCCAGGACCGGATCGCGGAGAGCAGCGCGCAGGCGAGCGAGAGCCTGCTCGCGGCGCAGACGGTGCAGGCCTATACCCACGAGGCGGCGAGCCGGGGCGCCTTCGGCAGTCTGACCGAGCGGGCCTTCGACGCGGCGCGGCGGCGGGTGCTGGTCCGCTCGGTGATGACGGCGATCGTGATCTTCCTCGTCTTCACCTCGATCGTCGGCGTGCTCTGGATCGGGGCGCGGGACGTGCGTGCGGGGGCGATGACCCCGGGCGAGCTGGTGCAGTTCGTGATCTATGCGGTGATGGTCGCGGGATCGGTGGCGGCGCTGAGCGAGATCTGGGGCGAGCTGCAGCGCGCGGCGGGCGCGACCGAGCGGATGGTCGAGCTGATCGAGGCGACGGATACGGTGCACGACCCGTCGCATCCGCTGCCGCTGCCCGGGCGGGCGCGGGGCGAGATCGTGTTCGAGGACGTAACGTTCCGCTATCCCGCGCGGCCGGAGACCGCGGCGCTGATCGGCTTGAGCCTGCATGTGCGGCCGGGCGAGACGGTGGCGCTGGTCGGACCGTCGGGGGCGGGGAAGTCGACGATCTTCCAGCTGCTGATGCGGTTCTTCGACCCGGATGCGGGGCGCGTGACGCTGGACGGGACCGACATCCGGCAGCTCCTGCGCACCGACTTGCGGCGGCAGTTCGCGCTGGTTCCGCAGGAGCCGGTGATCTTTGCCACGAGCGCGCGGGAGAACATCCGCTTCGGCCGACCCGAGGCGAGCGATGCCGAGGTCGAGGCGGCGGCGCGGGCGGCGGCGGCGCACGAATTCCTGGAGAAGCTGCCGCAGGGCTACGACACCTATGTCGGCGAGCGGGGCGTGATGCTGTCGGGGGGGCAGAAGCAGCGGATCGCCATCGCGCGCGCGATCCTGCGGGACGCGCCGGTGCTGCTGCTCGACGAGGCGACGAGCGCGCTCGACGCCGAGAGCGAGCGGGCGGTGCAGACGGCGGTGGAGCGGCTGGCCGAGGGGCGGACGACGCTGATCATCGCGCACCGGCTGGCGACGGTGAAACGGGCCGACCGGATCGTGGTCTTTCAGGAGGGGCGGATCGTCGCGGAGGGCACCCATGGCGCGCTGGTCGCCGAGGGGGGGCTTTACGCGCGGCTCGCCCGGCTGCAGTTCACCGACGGGGCGGCCTGAGGCGCGCATCGGGCGGACGCGTGCGCGCGGGACTTGTGCGCCCGGGCTGCTCTGCGCATGATCCCCGGCGCGGCAGAGGAGGGGACGAATGATCCGGATCGCAACCCTGGCGGACAAGTTCGCGGTGGAAGCGGAGATGCCCGTCGCGGCGCGGTGGACGGCGCGGAGCCTCTACGAACAGTTGCAGGAGACCGCCGGCAGGTTCCCCGATCATGCCGCGGTCAGCTTCCAGCTGCGCGCGGGGCCGGACGAGAAGGCGGTCACCGAGACCTGGGGCGAGCTTCGGGCGGAGGTGACGCGCACGGCGAACCTGTTCCGGCGGCTCGGGATCGGCGAGACGGACTGCGTGGCCTATGTGCTGCCGAACTGTCTGGAGGCGGCGGTGACGCTTCTGGCGGGGGCGACGGCGGGGATCGTGATCCCGATCAACCCGCTGCTGACCGCCGAGCAGATCGGCATGATCCTGCACGAGAACGACGTGAAGGTGGTGGTCACGCTCGCGCCCTTTCCGAAGACCGACGTGCCGCAGAAGGTGGCCGATGCGGTGGCGCTGGCGCCGACGGTGGGCACGGTGGTGCAGGTGGATCTGCGGCGGTATCTCGGCCCGCCGCTCCGCTGGATCATCCCCTTCGTGCGGCCGAAGGTCACGGTCCGGCACAAGGCGAAGGTGGTCGACTTCCGCCGGGAGACCCGCAAGGTGCCGGCCGACCGGCTGGAATTCGCGGAGACGCTCGACGACCGGTTCTGCGCGCGGTTCCACACCGGCGGCACCACCGGCCTGCCGAAGTTCGCCCAGCACCGGGCGAGCGGCATCCTCTACAACGGCTGGCTCGGCACCTACTACATGTTCACCGAGCGGGACGTGCTGATGTGCCCGCTGCCGATGTTCCATGTCTTCGCGGCCTATGCGGTGTTCATGTCCTGCCTCGTCTCGGGCGCGCAGCTGGTGATGGTGACGCCCCAGGGCTATCGCGGCGAGGGGGTCTACGCGAATTTCTGGAAGCTGGTGGCGCGGTGGAAGGTGAGCTTCCTGATCACCGTGCCGACCGCCGCGGCGCGGCTGATGCAGATGCCGGTCGATGCCGACATCTCGACGCTGCGGCTGGCGGTCTCGGGCTCGGCAGCGATGCCGCTGGAGCTGTTCCAGCGGTTCGAGGCGGCGACGGGGGTGCAGATCCTCGAGGGCTACGGCATGACCGAGACGACCTGCCTCATCTCGCTGAACCCGCCCTTCGGCGAGCGGCGGGTCGGCAGCGTCGGCATCCCGTTTCCCTACACGGATGTGCGCATCCTGATCTGCGACGCCCATGGCGCGGTGGTGCGGGAATGCGGGACCGACGAGCAGGGCGAGATCTGTGTTCGCGGACCGGGCGTCGCGCCCGGCGAGACCTATACCGACCCCGACCGGAACCGCGGCCTTTTTGCCGAGGAGGTCTGGCTGCGCACGGGTGATCTGGGGCGGATCGACGCGGACGGCTACCTCTGGATCACCGGGCGGGCGAAGGACCTGATCATCCGCGGCGGCCACAACATCGATCCCGTGGCGATCGAGGAGGCGATGCTGACCCATCCCAAGGTCGCCTTCGCCGGCGCGATCGGCCAGCCCGACGCGACGGCGGGCGAGGTGGTGGCGGTCTATGTGGAGCTGGTGGACGGCGAGGAGGTCGAGCACGCGGAGCTGATGGCCCATGCCCGCGAGCGGATCGCCGAGCATGCGGCCTATCCGAAGCATCTGGAGGTCGTGCACGAGCTGCCGAAGACGGCGGTCGGCAAGATCTTCAAGCCCGACCTGCGGCGACGGGCGATCCAGCGGGTCTATGACAACGCGCTGGAGAAGGCGGGGCTCGACGTGACGGTGGCGGAGGTGGTGGAGGATCCCAAGCGCGGTCTCGTGGCGGTGCTGCGGCCGGGGGCGGGGTCCCTCGACGATGCGGCGGTCGGCGCGATCCTGGGGAACTACACTGTGCCCTGGCGCTGGGGCGCCTGACGGCTCAGCGGCCGTCCTGGTTGATGTGGACCGGGGGCTTGCCCTGAGAGTGCCGGCACTCGGCCTGCAGGAGGACGAGGCTGTCGTCGATCATCTCGGCGAGTTGAGGCAGGGAGTTCATCGCCGCATAGACGCGCAGCTCGCTGAGGATGTCGTACATCTGGGCATTGTTTTCGGGCAGATACATTTTTCTTGTCTTTCGGCATCATGCGTGCTGCCGGCGCGTCTGCTGACCGACATGACGGGAGTAAGCCCGATTTGTGGCGGCATGGTAGTCTGTTTTTTTGCAACACCCGCGGGGCGAGCGGATTTTCGCGAGAGTGGTTAAGGGATTACAACCCCAATGCGGTCAGGCGCCCCCCGCCTGATCGGATGCCGTGCCGGGGGGCCGCGGGACCGTGCGGACCCGCCCGGGTTTGGCCATGTGATTCGCCGGTCAGCGGCGCTCGGGCAGCCAGGCGGTGGCCTCGACCTCGATGCGGATGGCGGGATCGGGCATGAGGCCCGAGACCTCCACCACGGTGGAGACGGGGGCTTCTTCGGGAAAGAACAGGCGGCGCACGGCGTTGTAGCGCGGGAAGTCGGCGAGGTCGGTGAAGTACTGGACCAGCTTGAAGACGTCCGACATGGAGCCGCCCGCATCCTCGATCGTGGCGCGCACCCGGTCGAGCACGTACCAGGACTGGGCGAGGATCGGGCCGTCCTTCCAGTCCACGGAAAACTCGCCGGTCGCCCCGATCGTCTCGGGCACGCCGGCGGGCAGGTCGTCGAAGCCGCGGATGAGACGTTTGGTCGCAGGATCGACGGCGATGATGCCGGAGAGGAAGACGAAGTCGCCGCGCCGGACCCAGGGGCGATAGCGGGCGAGCGGGCGGGCGGGGCCGGTCACCGGATCGCCTCCAGCGTCCGGGTGACATTGGCGAGGAACGCCGTCCGGCCGGCGTCGGTGCTGTGGTTCATCGCGTGAAGCTGGCGCCAGATCACCCGGGCCCGGGGGTGGAACATCACCCTGAGGCCGCGGGTCCAGAGCGAGCGGCCCGGGTCGCGGATCACGCGCAGCCACCACCAGGGCGAGCCGGAGGTGGTGATGCCGACGAAGAGGCGGATGTTCTGGAGCTTGCCGCGGGAGCGGGCCCGCGGGGTGGGCGCCACGTCGAAGGTGACGCCCGGCAGCCAGACCCGTTCGAGCCATCCCTTCAGGATCGCGGGCGGCCCGTAGAACCAGGTGGGGTAGATGACCACGAGGCCTTCGGCCCATTTCAGGTCCTCGACATGGTCGGAGACCCGGGCGATGTTCGCCGCCGGCTCGCTCAGATAGACCTGCCAGTGCTCGGGCTGGAGCACGGGGTCGAAGCCTTCGCGATAGAGGTCGCGGATGCGGAGTTCGTGCCCGTTGCGGCCGAGTGCCTCGGTCGCGGCCCTGAAGAGGGCCGCGCCGAAGCTCTGTTCGCTCGGATGGGCGAAGATGACGAGGAGGCGCAAGGTGTCAGTTGCCCCCGAGCTCGGCCTTCAGATCCAGTCCGACACCCTTGTTGACGAACTGGTCGGTGGCGACCTTGGAGATGTCGACCGAGCCGGCCTCGAGGATGCCGGCGCCGACCGCGAGGTCGTAGAAGGCCTGCACCCGTTCGAGCGAGATCGCGCCGATGCCCTTGTCGAGCGCGTTGCCCACGTCGACGATGCCGAGCGCCTTGATCTGTTCGAGCTCGGCGGCGAGCTTTTCCATGGTCTGCTCGGGGTTCGCCGCGATGATCGCCTCGTTGCCGAGGGTGTTGTCGCCGTAGAGGTAGTTGTACCAGCCGATGATCGAGGCGTCGATGAAACGCTGGACGAGGTCGGGGTTATTCTCGACCATCTCGGTGCGCGCCTCGATCGTGGTCGCGTAGGTGTTCCAGCCGTGGTCGGCAAGCAGGAACCATTCGGGATCGGCGCCCTGCTGGGCAGCGTAGATCGGCTCGGCGGTGCCGTAGCCCTGCTGCACGATGGCGGTGTCGGTCAGGTATTCGGCGAGGTTGAACGAATAGGGGCGGAGCTGTTCGTCCTTGAAGCCGTGCTCGGCAACGAGCCACTGCCAGTAGCTGATCTGGCCGTCGCGGCTGACCAGCACCTTGGGCGCGTTCACCAGATCCTCCCAGCCGGAATAGACGCCCTTGTGGGCGAGCAGGACCTGCGGGTCCTTCTGGAAGAAGGCGCCGACGACGATGGTCGGGATCTCGTTCCGGACGTTGTCGAAGGACAGGAGCAGGTTGCCGGCCATCAGGAAGTCGAGCCGGCCGGCGGGCAGCATCGGGCGGTTGTTCACCTGCGGGCCGCCCATGACGATCTCGAGCTCGATGCCGAATTCCTCCATCGTGCCGTCGGCCATGGCCTGGTACCAGCCGCCGTGGCCGCCCTGGGCGAGCCAGTTCGTGCCGAAGCGCACCTTGTCGAGGGCTGCGGCGGGCAGGGCGATGGCGGTCAGTGCGGCGGTCAGAAGCAGTGTCTTCATGGTGGTTTCCCTGTTCATGCGGTGGCCATTTCGGGCGTCCATCCCCTGGTCTTTCCCGGGTTCATCAGGCCGTGGGGATCGGCCTGTTTCTTGAAGTCGATCTGGGCGGTGTCGATCGTCTTCATGCCGCCGTCCTCGATGGTGACGGCATGGGGGTCGTAGACGGTGCAGCCGTCGGCCTCGAGCTCGGCGATGATCTCGTACATGCGCGCGCGGGTGGTCCAGCGCACGAGGGGCAGCGCGAAGATCTGCACGGTGCCGTCGAGGCGCGCCATCTCGTGGTGCATCAGCATCTCGTCGCCGTAGCGGTCCATCTGGCGCAGGACGAGGTCGGGGTCGAAGGGGCGGGGGTAGGCGACCTGCAGGTAGGTCCAGCCCTTGTCCTGCTTCAGCGCCTGGAGCGTGGTGTGGTTCCAGCCGCATTCGTAGGCGGGCGAGAGGTTCTCGGCCCCGATCTCGTGCTGGGTCTTCGAGAGGCTGATGGTGCCGCCGAATTCGGCGACGAGATCGGCGAAGCGGGCGGTCTCGGCGCGGGAGACCATCGCGAAGACGGCGTCGCGGTCGGGCGGGAAGAAGGCGGTCATGCGGCGGTAGTAGGGCGAGAAACGGCGTTCGACCGGGGTCAGCAGGAAGGCGTCGAGGCCGCTTTCCTGCGCGTGCATGGCGAAGCGCAGGGCGGTGCCGTAGCCGTCGAAGAGTGCGACCGTGTGGATCCATTCGGTCAGCGGCGAGAGCGCGAGGTCGAGCTCGGTGATGATGCCGTTGGTGCCGTAGGCGTGGTGCACCTTCTGGATGTCGGCATCGTGCAGCTCGATGATGCGGGGCGTCTCCTCGACCGTCACCACGCGGATGCGGGTGACGTTGCCGCCGTCGCGCAGCATGCCGTGGCGGAGCGAGCCGATGCCGCCGGAGCCGCCGGAGATGAAGCCGCCGATGGTCGCGAGGCGGCGGGTCGAGGGCCACATGTTCAGCATCTGGCCGGTCTCGGCCACCGCCTCGTCGAGGGCCTGGATGCGCATGCCGGCCTGAACGCGGACCGAGCCGGGGCGGATGTCGAGCACGCGGTCGAGGCGGGTGATGTCGAGGATGACCCCGCCCTCGAGCGGCACGCACTGGCCGTAGTTGCCGGTGCCGCCGCCGCGCACGGTCAGCGGCACGCGGTGGCGGGCGCAGGCGGCAGCGACGCGGATCACCTCGTCCTCGGTCTGGGGCAGGACGACGAGATCGCCGGCCAGGCCTTCGAGCTGTTCGGTGAGGATCGGGGAATACCAGAAATAGTCGCGGGACCTGAGTTCGACGTATTTCGGGTCGTCGTGGATACGCAGACCGTCGAGGTCACTGCGGAGGGCGGCAAGGGCGGAGGCGGATGGTCTCATGCGGGCTCGCGGATCGGTTCGGATTGGGCGGAGAGCGGGCGGCCGGCGCGCCAGACGGTGCGGGCCGCGCGGGCGTCGTTGACGAGGCCGGCGGCGGAGGTCGCGCCGAGGTGCAGGAAATCGGCCGGGGCGCCTTCGGCGAGGCTCGGCGCGGGCAGGCCGAGCGCGCGGGCGGGAAGCGTGGTGATCGCGTCGAGCCAGGTGTCGGGGTCGAGATGGGCGTTCAGCACTGCGAGGCGCCAGGCGTCGAGTAGGTCATAGTCGCCATAGGGGTAGAAGGCGTCCTGCACGTTGTCGAGCCCGATCAGCACGTCCAAGCCGGCGGCGCGCGCCTCCTGGATCGGGGCGAGGCCGCGGAGGCGCGGCGTGCGGCCGGCGCGCGCATCCTGCAGGTAGCCGTTGGTCGTCGGCAGGACGGTCAGGGCGACGCCGGCCTCGGCGGCCTGGTCGAGGAGGCGCGCGACCTCGGGTTCCGGCCGGATGGAGAGCGCGCAGCCGTGGCCACAGAGGACGCGGCCGGCCAGGTGGTGGCGGCGGGTGAGCGCGACGATGGTGTCGAAGCCCTGCGCCTCGTGCTCCAGCCCCTCGTCGACGTGGAAGTCGAGCGGGAGGTCATGCTTCAGGGCGAGGGCGAAGACCCGTTCGAGCTTCGCCGGAAGGTCTTCGTTGCGGTAGACGAAGGCGCCGAGCACGCCGCCGGTCGCGGCGACCTCGGCGGCGATGCCGGGGCCGAGGTCGGGGTCGCCGAGGAGGTCGAGCGGCACGAGGGCGGCGCGCTGGACCGTGATCCGGCCCTGCCAGTCGCGGGCGAGATCGCCGATCACGTCCCAGGCGCGGGGGCGGTCCGGCTCGGTCCAGTCCACATGGGTGCGGAGCGCGCCGATGCCGTGCGCCTCGGCGGCGACGAGCGCGCGTTCGGCGCGGCTGCGGATGTCCTGCGCCGTCCAGTGCGCCTTGTCGGCGGCGGCGAGGTCGATCGCCTCGAAGAGGCTGGCGGGGCGGTGGCCGATCCGGTGCGCGGCATATGTCTTGTCGAGATGGACATGGGCGTCGGCCAGGAGCGGGAGGACCATGCCGGTCGCCGGCGCGTTCGTCGGGCGGATGCGCGCAATGCGGTCGCCCTCGATTTCCAGATCGACGGTGCGGCCGTCGAGCCGGACCGCGGCGAGGGTCTCAGACCTCACGCTTGATCTCGCTTTCGTGCCAGTGGCCGAGGACGCGGCGGCTGAGCCAGCTCGTCAGCACGAAGATGACGATGCCGAGGAGCGACACGAGGACGAGTGCCGCGAACATGCGCGGAATCTCGTTGCGGAACGAGGATTCGATGATGCGCGAGGCGAGGCCGGTGTTGGTCCCCGTAGTGCCCGCGACGAACTCCGCGACCACCGCGCCGATGAGGGCGAGCCCGCCCGCGACCTTGAGCGCGGCCATGAAGAACGGAAGCGCCGAGGGGGCGAGCAGGTAGCGCAGCCGCTGCCAGGGCGTGGCGCGGTAGAGGGTGAAGAGGTCGCGCAGGTTGTGATCGGCCGAGCGCAACCCGATGACCGTGCCGGAGAGGATCGGGAAGAAGGCGACGATCCAGGCGCAGATCAGGAGCGCGGCGAAGGTGGAGTGGACATAGATCAGGATCAGCGGCGCGATTGCGACGACCGGGGTGACCTGAAGGATCACCGCGAAGGGAAAGAGGCTCATCTCGATGGTCCGCGACAGCGCGAAGAGCGCGCCGAGCACCACGCCGCCGACGATGGCGAGGAGGAGCGCGAAGAAGGTCAGGCGGACGGTGAACCAGGCCGACTGCATCAGGCTCGGCCCGTCGACCATCAGCGTCTGCCAGATGCGCGAGGGCGCGGGGATCAGGTAGTGGGGAATGTCGTTCGCCCGGACCCAGTATTCCCAGAAGGCGACGGCGGCGATCATCGTGGCGGCCGGCATCACCCAGGAGAGGATGCGCTGGCGCCGGGCCCGGGCGAGCGCCTCGGTATTGATCGGGGCGGGCGCGTCCTGCGGGGTGTCAGTGATCGATGTCAGCGTCATCGAGGGTCGCCTTGAGGGTTTCGGACACGATCCGGCACTGTTCGACATAGCTCGCCGTGTTCCGGAAGTCATCGTCGCGCGGCCAGGGTGCGTCGACATGGAGATCGGCGGCGACCCGGCCGGGACGGGCGGCCATGACCAGCACCCGGTTCGACAGGTAGACCGATTCGAAGACCGAGTGGGTGACGAAGATCACCGTCAGCCCGTGCTCGTGCCAGAGTCGCAGCACGTCGTTGTTGAGCTTCATCCGCGTCATCTCGTCGAGTGCGGCGAAGGGCTCGTCCATCAGGAGGATGCGGGGGCGGGTGACGAGGGCGCGGGCGATCGAGACGCGCATCTTCATGCCGCCGGACAGCTCGCGCGGCCAGGCGGTCTCGAAGCGCGAGAGGCCGACCTCGGTCAGGGCGGCATGGATGCGCGGCGTCGCCTCGGCGCGGGAGAGGCCGGTGAGGCGCAGGGGCAGGTAGACGTTGTCGAAGACCGTCGCCCAGGGCATCAGCGTCGGCTCCTGGAAGACGAAGCCGAGGTCGTGCTCGGTCTTCTCGCGCCCGGGCTCGATGGTGATGGTGCCGGCGGTGACGGGCAGGAGGCCCGCGATCATGCGCAGGGCCGTCGACTTGCCGCAGCCCGAGGGGCCGAGGAAGGAGATGAAGTCGCCTTCGTTGATGGTGACGCTCATGTCCGCGACGGCGAGCGTGCCCGCGCCGAACTGCTTGCGCACGCGGTCCATGCGGATCAGGGGGCGCGGTGCGTCCATCAGATCTCGGTCGGATTGTGCAGGAGGCTGACCGGCAGGCGGTGCACGTCCTCGAAAAGCTCCACGAGGCGCTGCGCGACGTGGTCGATGATCGCCTGGCCGGTGGCGGCGGTGGCGGCGGCGGCGTTGCCGACCGCGCCGGCGGGGTTCAGGTCCTGCGACTGCCAGCCGAGGCGCACGCCAATGCCGAGGCCGAGATGGCGGAAGTTGCGCTCGAGCCGTTCGGAGAGCGAGTCGAAATCGCGCGCGCGGTCCATCGCCACCTTCTCGGGGTGGAGCGCGAGCATCATCGCGGTCTCGATCTCGCCGGCGTGGATGCCGTGGCGCGATTCCTGCCCGGAGATCAGGCCCTCGGGCAGGCCGAGGCCGAACCAGTTGGCGGCGACGGCGACCATGGAATGCCTAATGCGCAGTTCGCGCGCCACGATGTCGAGGACCGAGACCTGGCCGCCGTGGGAATTGAGCAGGATCAGCTTCTTAACGCCGGCCGCCGCGACCGAATCGCCGATCTCGCACCAGGCGCGGATCAGGGTCTCGGCGGTCAGGGTCAGGGTGCCGGCGTAGCGGGCGTGCTCGTTCGACTTGCCGACGGCCTGGGTCGGCAGGAAGACGACCGGCAGGTCGTCGGAGAGGTGCGGGAGCGTGGCGGCGAGGAGGCCGTCGAGGATGTCGCGGTCGACCGAGAGCGGCAGGTGGGGGCCGTGCTGCTCGATGGCGGCGACGGGAAGCACCGCGACCATGTTGTTGCGGTTGATCCGCGCGAAGTCGTAGCTGGTGTAGTCGGCCCAGTAGCGTTTCATGGGCGGGCCCCGACGGCGGCGAGCGGGCGGCCGGGCGAGAGGGTCTGTATCATGGCGAGAATCGAATCCCGGTCGATGCCGTAGTGGCGGTAGAGATCCTGCACCGTGCCGGTCTGGCCGAAATGTTCAACCCCGAGGCCGGCGGTGCGGTGGCCGTGCACGGCGCCGAGCCAGCTGAGCGTGGCGGGATGGCCGTCGATCACGGTGATGAGGGTGCAGTGCCGGGGCAGGGGGGCGAGCAGGCGCTCGACCTGGCTGGTCGCGTCCCGGCCGCGGCTGCGGGCGCGCTGCGCCGCCTGCCAGCCGGCGTTCAGGCGGTCGGCAGAGGTGACGGCGAGCACGCCGACGTCGCGGCGGCCCTCGGCCGCGAGGCCGGCGGCGGCGATCGCTTCGGAGGCGACCGTGCCCTGATAGGCGAGCACCACGTCGCAGTTCGGCCCGGGTTCGCGCAGCCAGTAGGCGCCGTCGATCACGCCCTGTCGGATCGTGGCGGGGTCGCGGCGCGGCTGTTCCAGCGCGCGGGTGGTCAGGCGCAGATAGACCGAGCCGCCGGTCTCGTCGCGCAGCCAGGTGCGCTCGTCCGGCAGGTCGTCGTGGCCTTCGCCCTCGCGCTGGAGATAGTCGAAGGCCCATTCCATCACGATGGCGAGTTCGTCGGCGAAGGCGGGCTCGAATGCGGCGAGCCCGTCCTGGGACATGCCGATCAGCGGGGTTCCGATCGACTGGTGCGCGCCGCCCTCCGGTGCGAGCGAGACGCCGGACGGGGTGGCGACGAGCAGGAACCGCGCGTCCTGGTAGCAGGCGTAGTTCAGCGCATCGAGGCCGCGGGCGATGAAGGGGTCGTAGAGCGTGCCGACCGGGATCAGCCGGTGGCCGAAGAGTTGATGCGCGAGGCCGGCGGCGCCGAGCATCAGGAAGAGGTTCATCTCGGCGATGCCGAGTTCGATGTGCTGGCCGGCGGGCGAGAAGCGCCACTTCTGCGCCGAGGGGACGCGTTCCTCGCGGAAGGTGTCGGGGATGTCGTCGCGGGCGAAGAGGCCGCGGCGGTTCACCCAGGGGCCGAGGTTGGTCGAGACGGTGACGTCGGGCGATGTGGTGACGATGCGGTCGGCGAGGGGTGCGTCGGACTTCGCCAGCTGGTCCATCAGCTTGCCGAAGGCGTTCTGGGTGGAGATCGTCTCTTCGGCGGGCTGGGTCAGGGCGACGGCCGGCAGGCGGTCGGCGCGGGTGCGGCGGGGTCCGCGGGCGTTGAAGGGAACGGCGTCGAGGATGGCGCGGAGGCGTGAAGGATCGCCGCCAAGTCCCTCGAAAGGTTCCCATTCATGGCCGGGGCGGATGTTCATGCGGGACTGGAACTCGGCCATCTGGGCCACGGTCATCAGCCCGGCGTGGTTGTCCTTGTGCCCGGCGAGCGGGGTGCCGTAGCCCTTGATCGTGTAGGCGAGGATCGCCTTGGGACGGTCGTCGGCCGCCGCGCGGTCGAAGGCCTCGGCTATGGATCGGTGGCAGTGGCCGCCGAGGTTCTCCATCAGGGCGGCGAGCTCGGCATCCGAGCGCCGGTCGAGGAGTGCGGTCACCGGACCCTGGTCGGCGATCTCGTTCATCAGCCGGGCGCGCCAAGCCGCGCCGCCCTGGTAGGTCAAGGCGGAATAGAGCGGGTTCGGGCAGGCGTCGATCCATTCGCGCAGGCGCTCGCCCCCCGGTTCGGCGAAGGCGGCCTGCTGAAGCGCGCCGTATTTCAGGGTGATCACGTCCCAGCCGAAAGCCTCGAAGATCGAACGGATGCGGCCGGAAAGCCCCTCGCGCACCACGCCGTCGAGGCTCTGGCGGTTGTAGTCGATGACCCACCAGCAGTTGCGCAGGCCGTGCTTCCACCCCTCCTGCAGGCATTCGTAGATGTTGCCCTCGTCGAGCTCGGCATCGCCGACGAGCGCGATCATCCGGCCTTCCGGCGTCACGGCCGGGTCGCGGGCTCGGATGTAGTCCTGGACGAGGCTCGCGAAGGCGGTGATCGCGACGCCGAGGCCGACCGAGCCGGTGGAAAAGTCGACGTCGTCGCCGTCCTTGGTGCGGCTGGGGTAGGACTGGGCCCCGCCATAGGCGCGGAAGCGTTCGAGTTTTTCCCGGCTCTGGTTGCCGAGGAGGTACTGGATGGCGTGGAAGACGGGCGCGGCATGGGGCTTCACCGCGACCCGGTCCTGCGGGCGCAGGGTTCGGAAATAGAGCTGGGTCATCAGGTCGACCATCGAGGCGCAGCTCGCCTGATGGCCACCGACCTTCAGCCCGTCGGCATTGTCGCGCAGGTGGTTGGCGTTGTGCACGGTCCAGCAGGCGAGCCAGAGGACCTTGCGCGCCAGCTCCTGGAACTCGGGACCTTGGATCGACGGCACGGCCATGGAAGGACCTGTTGACTGGACACGGGATGCGGCCACGTCGAAGGAACGATCTGGCGCGGTGCGGCGTCGACACAAGCACAGCGGCGGGCGGCGTTCAACCATGGAAAGCCGCATCCGGGGGACGATTCCGGATGGTTGCGGCAGCGGAAACAGTGAAGCCACGCTTTGCCCGACTTGCTGCCAAACGGATACTCGCTAAATCGGGACAGGTACGCCGTGCCGCGGCTTTCGCGGACGGCACCGGAAAATCAGGAGCATGTCATGTCCACACCGAAGATTGCGATCATCCTCTCCACCACGCGCGAAGGGCGTTTCGGCGACAAGCCGGCGGCCTGGATCAAGGCGATCGGCGACAAGCGCGGCGACCTGAGCTTCGAGGTGATCGACCTTCGCGACTGGAACCTGCCGCTGTTCGACGAGGCGAGCTCGCCGGCCTATGGCAAGTCCGAGAATGCCGAAGCGCGGCGCTGGCAGGCGAAGCTGGCGGAGTTCGACGGCTATCTGTTCGTGACCGCGGAATACAATCGCTCGATCCCGGCCGCGCTGAAAAACGCGCTGGACTGGTCCTATGGCGAATGGAACCGCAAGCCGGCGGCCTTTCTCGGCTATGGTCCGATCGGCGCGGCGCGCGCGGTCGAGCAGCTGCGCCTGATGGCGGTCGAGCTGCAGATGGCGCCGACCCGCAGCGGCGTGCACATCACCATGGATCCCTATCTGGCGGTGGTGCAGGGGCAGAAGGAGCTGGCCGACTTCGACCACCTGAACAAGGGCGCGGAGACGATGCTTGACGAGCTGGCCTGGTGGACGCATGCGCTGCGGAACGCCCGCCTGGCGGATGCCGAGCGCAATGCTGCCTGAGGACGGCACAACATCCGAAGTCCCGGTCGCCCCGCGGGCGGCCGGGATCGCATTTCAAGGCTGAGCCCGGGGTGACGGGCCGCTACCAGTGCGGCGGACGGATGTCGGCGGGCGGTGCCTCGGCGTCTACCGCCACGGCGGTGGCGAGGGCTTCGGTGAGCTGGGCGATCTGCCGCTGGAGCCGGGCGATCTCGTCCGACTGGTGGCGCAGGACATCGGACAGCTCGTCGAGCATCGCCTGCTGATGGGTCAGCGCGATCTCGAGTTCCGTGAGGCGAAGGTCGGTCCCGGACATGGTTGCGCTCCGTCGGGGCATGGTATCGGCATCGTGCCGAGGCCTCAAGCGCGCGTCTCGGCATCGACAGGGCCGGCCGGGCGGACTAGGTAGCGCGAGACGCTGTGGATCGGACCCCGGATGCCTGAATTCAGCCAGAGGCAACTGCGCGATGCCATGGGGCGGTTCGCCACCGGCGTGACGGTGGTGACGACCATGACGCCGGACGGGCCGCTCGGGATCACCGCCAACAGCTTCGCCAGCGTCTCGCTGGAGCCGCCGCTGGTGCTCTGGTCGCCGGCGCGAAAGTCGAGCCGTTTTCCCGCCTTCGAGGCGGCGAGCCATTTCGCCATCCACGTGCTGGCACGCGACCAGCAGGCGATCGCCGAGCATTTCGCCCGGATCGGCGGCGGGTTCGAGCGGTTCGGCTATGTTCCCGGCATCGGCGACGCGCCGCTGCTGGAGGGTTGCACGGCGCGGTTCGAATGCCGCCATGCCGCGCAGTTCGACGGGGGGGATCACCTGATCTGCGTCGGCGAGGTGCTGCGCATCGTCGAGGCGGAGCGCGAGCCGCTGATCTATTTCCGGGGACGCTACATCGGGCCGGGTGGCTGAACTTGCCCGCACCGGGGGCTTGGTTTAGGACGGCGCGCGATCAGCTGAGAGCGGAGCCGCCGATGGCCAAGGACAAGGAAAAGAAGCCGCGCCGCCCGCGTGCCGAGACCCCGCGCGGGTTTCGCGACTATTTCGGCGCCGAGGTGACGGCGCGCAACGAGATGCTGCGCCGGATCACCGAGGTCTATCACCGCTACGGGTTCGACCCGCTGGAGACGAGCGCGGTCGAGACGCTGGAGGCGCTTGGCAAGCACCTGCCCGACGTCGACCGGCCACATGCCGGCGTCTTTGCCTGGCAGGACGAGGACGAGGGCTGGCTGGCGCTGCGCTACGATCTGACGGCGCCGCTGGCGCGGGTCTTCGCCCAGCACCGCAACGATCTGCCGACGCCCTACCGGCGGTTCCAGATCGGGCCGGTCTGGCGCAACGAGAAGCCGGGGCCGGGGCGGTTCCGGCAGTTCTATCAGTGCGACGCGGACACGGTCGGGGCGGGCACGGTCGCGGCGGATGCCGAGATCTGCGCGATGCTGGCCGATGCGCTGGAGGCGGCAGGAATCGCGCGGGGCGACTACGTGATCCGGGTCAACAACCGCAAGGTGCTGAACGGGGTGATGGAGGTGGCGGGCGTGCTCGACCCCGCGGACCCCGAGCGGCACGCCCATGAGCGCGGGATCGTCATGCGGGCGATCGACAAGCTCGACCGGCTGGGCATGGCCGGGGTCCGGGCGCTGATGGGTGAAGGCCGGCGGGACGAGAGTGGCGACTTCACCGCCGGGGCGGGGCTTTCGCCCGAGCAGGCCGACGTGATCGCGGGCTTCATGGAGGCGCGGCGCGATACCGGTGCCGAGACGGTGGCGCGGCTGCGCGACCTGGTCGGTGCTTCGGAGACCGGGCGGCGCGGCGTCGAGGAGCTGGAGGAGATCGCGGCGTTGCTGGAGGCGCGGGGCTACGGGCCGGAGCGGGTGACGGTCGATCCCTCGGTGGTGCGCGGGCTCGGCTATTACACCGGGCCGGTCTACGAGGCGGAGCTGACCTTCGAGATCGCCGACGAGAAGGGCCGGCCGCGGCAGTTCGGCAGCGTCGCCGGCGGCGGGCGCTACGACGACCTGGTGAAGCGGTTTACCGGGCAGGAGGTGCCGGCGACCGGCGTGTCGGTCGGCGTGGACCGGCTGCTCGCCGCGCTGAACGCCCGGGGGCGGGTGTCGGAGGCGGCGGCGGGGCCGGTGGTGGTGACCGTGATGGATAGGGCGCAGATGGCGGACTACCAGGCGATGGCGGCCGATCTGCGGGCGGCAGGGATCCGGGCGGAGGTGTTCCTCGGCGGGGGCAACATGGGGCGGCAGTTGAAATACGCCGACCAGCGGGGGAGCGCGGTCGCGGTGATCGCGGGCGAGGACGAGCGGGCGCGCGGCGTCGTGCAGATCAAGGACCTCGCGCTCGGGGCGCGGCTCGCCGCCGAGATCGAGACCCATGACGACTGGAAGGCGCAGCCGGCGCAGGTCGAGGTTCCGCGCGGGAACCTCGTGGCCGAGGTGCGGGCGATGCTGGCGCGCGGGGGCCGGGCGGGGGCATGAGCCCGGACCGGGCTTATCTGAAGGGGGCGCGCAGCGGGCCGGGGCTGCGGCGGCTGCAGGCCGAGGTCGCGCGGGTGATGGCGGTGCTCGGCCGCGATGCGGAGCTGGTGGAGCCGGCCGCGCTCCTGCCCGCCGACACGCTGCTCGATCTCTATGGCGAGGATATCCGGGCGCGGGCCTTCGTCACGCGCGACGACACCGGCGAGCGCATGCTGCGGCCGGACTTCACCGTTCCGATCGTGCAGCTCCACATGGCGCAGGGCGCGCAGCCGGCGGCCTATGCCTATTGCGGACCGGTCTGGCGGCGACAGGAGGCGGGCTCCACCCGGCCGGTGGAATACCTGCAGGCGGGCGTCGAGCTGTTCGACGGGGGCGATCCGGCCGAGGCGGATGTCGAGGCGTTCACCCGGATCGCCGAGGCGCTGGCGGGGGCGGAGGTGTCCGTCTCGACCGGGGACATGGGGCTGGTGCTGGCGGCGATCAACGCGCTCGACACGACCGAGGTGCGCAAGCGGGCGCTGCGGCGGCATGTCTGGCGGCCGCATGCCTTTCACCGGCTGCTGCTGCGGTTCGGGGCGGAACACGCCGGGGCGACGGCGGCGCGGCAGGGGTTGCTGGCCGACTGGCGCGCGGGGGCTCTCGCCGAGCGGATCGTGGCGGCGGGGGCGGCGGTCGGGCTGCGCAGCGCAGAGGAGGTCGCGGCGCGGGTCGAGCGGCTGGCCGAGGAAGCGGCGAGCCCGCCGCTGAGCGCGGAGCAGGTGCGGTGCGTCGAGGCGGTCCTTGCGGTCAGGGGCAGTGCCGCGGAGGCGCTGGAGTCCTACCGGGCGCTGGCCCGCGAGATGCCGGCGCTGGAGCCGGCCGTCGCGGGGTTCGCGCGGCGGCTGGACGTGCTGGGGCGGCGGGGGCACCGGGCCGGGGACCTCGGCTTCGAGGCGAGCTTCGGGCGGACCTCGCTGGAATATTACGACGGGTTCGTGTTCGGCTTCTTCGCGCCGTCGCGGCCCGATCTGCCGCCGCTCGCGAGCGGGGGGCGCTACGATGCGCTGACCCGCATCCTCGGCGGCGGGGAGGGCGTGCAGGCGGTTGGGGGCATCGTGCGGCCGGAGGCGCTGCTCGCGCTGAGGGAAGGTGCGACATGAGCGTGACCCTGGGCGTGCCGTCGAAGGGGCGGCTGCAGGAAGCGACCATCGAGTGGTTCGCCGCGCGGGGCGTGACGGTGGAGCGCACGGGCGCGGGGCGTGAATATGCCGGCGCGGTGAAGGACGTGCACGGGGTGGAGCTGGTGCTGCTCTCGGCGGCGGAGATACCGCGCGAGCTGGCCGCGGGGCGCATCCATCTGGGCGTGACCGGACAGGACCTCGTCCGCGAGGAGATCCCCCGCTGGGAAACCGTGGTGAGCGAGGTGGCGCCGCTCGGCTTCGGCTTCGCCGACCTGGTGGTGGCGGTTCCGGCGTTCTGGCTGGACGTGGCCGAGATGCACGACCTCGACGCGGTGGCGGCGGATTTCCGGGCGCGGCACGGGTTCCGTCTGCGGGTGGCGACCAAGTACCACCATCTGGTGCGGGAGTTCTTCCGCCGTCAGGGCGTTGCGGACTACCAGATCGTCGACAGCCAGGGCGCGACCGAGGGCACGGTGAAGAACCTGACCGCGGAGGCGGTGGTGGACATCACCTCCAGCGGTTCCACCCTGCGCGACAACCACCTGAAGGTGCTGGCCGACGGGCTGATCCTGCGGAGCCAGGCGACGCTGTTTGCGTCGCGGAGCGCGGACTGGGGCAGGCGGGAGAGCGCCGCGGTAGCGGGGCTCTTCAGTCGACTGGGTGTCGCGGCGCCGGACTGGCTCAGCGACCGTTGATCGCCGCGTCGAGGCGGGTGCGCAGGGTGTCGCTGCGGCGGGTGGCGAAGAGGATGTCGTCGATCCGGGTGGTGCCGTCGCGTTCGGGCACGACCACCAGATAGTCGGTCCAGGAGGGCGAGCCGCCGCCGCTGCTGCGCCGGATCTCGATGAGGGCAGCATTGCGGGTCGATGCCTCGCAACCGACCTCGGCATCATAGGCCTGGAAGAAGGCGCGGGGCGGAAGCTCACCCTGCCGCCGGCTGTAGGCCGACTGGATGAGCGATGCGAGGCCCGGGGTGATGATCCGGTTTAGGTTTGGCAGGTCGTTCGCGGCGCTGAAACGGCAGAAATCCTCGCCGATGTGATCCCAGTTGAACCGCTGTGCGGCCGAGGGCGTTGCGACGGCGGCGATCAGGGCGGCGAGGATCAGGTGCTTCATCGATCAACCATTTCTGCGGGATACGGACGACTACAGAACGCCGAGATCGGCGAGTTCGGAGAGGAGTTCCGGTGGCAGATCCGCATCCTCGCCGGGGCGGGCGGCCAGATCGCGGGGCGCGTCCTCGGGGCGCAGGTAGCGCCAGCCCTGGAACGGGCGGCGGGGCTGGGGGAGGGTGCGGATCGCCTCGGGATCGAGGGTTATGGCGCAACGCTGGATGCCGTCCTCGCCCTGGCGCGGATCGAGCGAAAGGATGCGCTGGCGGCAGAGGACGAGGCCCTTGAAGACCCAGTAGAGCGAGCCCCCGGCGAGGAGTTCGTCGGCGCGCTTCGGCCACATGCGCGTCACGTGGGTGGGAAGCGACGGCCGGCCGGCGACCGCGTTCCGGGCCATGACCTCGTCCTGCCACGAGGTGAGGTCCTCGACGGTTTCGGCCCCGACGCAGAGCTTGATGAGATGCAGCGCCATGCCCGGCCTTGTGCCCCAGATGCTGAGAGTTCTCTTTCGCTCTGCCACAACATGGGGGCCATTTCCACCGCCTCACGCAGATTTGCGGGGAGTCGGCCCGATTGACCGGAAGGGGAGCGGAGCCTATCCTCCCCTTCCCGCATCCCGGAACAGGCGATCTGCGATGAACAAGCCCGACCTGCGCGATTTCGAGGCCCGGTCGGACCGACTCGGCTGGCAGGAGGTGAGCCTCGACGTCCTGCGCGAGAAATACGCCAAGGGCACGGAGCGCGATCTGGAAGGGCCGGAGATGGCACGCGCGGTGCGGCTGCGGGTCGCACGGGCGCTCGCGGCGGCAGAGGACGATCCCGCCAAGTGGGAGCCGGTCTTCCTGAAGGCGCTGGAGGACGGGTTCATTCCCGGCGGCCGGATCAACTCCGCGGCGGGAACGGACATTGCCGAGGTGACGCTCATCAACTGCTTCGTGCAACCGGTGGGCGATTCGATCTCGGATACGGTGGACGGCAAGCCGGGCATCTACCACGCACTGCGCGAGGCGGCGGAGACCATGCGGCGGGGCGGCGGGGTCGGCTACGACTTTTCCGCTATCCGCCCGCGCGGCGCCCATGTGCACGGGACCGACAGCCTGGCCTCGGGGCCGATCAGCTACATGCATGTCTTCGACCAGTCCTGCGCGACGGTCGAGAGCGCGGGCGCGCGGCGGGGGGCCCAGATGGGCGTGCTGCGCTGCGACCATCCCGACATCCTCGACTTCGTCGGCGCGAAGCGGCAGGCGGGGCGGCTCAACAACTTCAACATCTCGGTCGGCGTGACGGATGCCTTCATGCAGGCGGTTGAGGCGGACGCGCCCTTCGACCTCGTCCACAAGGCCGAGCCGGGGCCGGGGAGGAGCGCCGAGGGCGGGGGGCGGCGGCTGCCGGACGGACGCTGGGTCTATGCCACGATCCGCGCGCGAGACCTCTGGCGGACGATCATGCGCAATACCTACGAGGCGGCCGAGCCCGGGGTGCTGTTCCTCGACCGCATCAACGCCGAGAACAACCTGCACTATTGCGAGGTGATCGAGTCGACCAATCCCTGCGGCGAGATCCCGATCCCCGACTATGGCTGCTGCTGTCTCGGGAGCATCGACCTGACGCGCTATGTGCGCGATCCGTTCACGCCGGAGGCGGCCTTCGATCAGGACCGCTTCGACGAGACGGTCGCGGCCGCGGTGCGGATGCTCGACAACGTGCTGACGGTGACGGTCTGGCCCCTACCGCAGCAGGCGGAGGAGGCGGCGGCGAAGCGGCGGATCGGGCTAGGGTTTACCGGGCTGGGCGACGCCCTGATCCTGGTGGGCCTGCGCTACGACAGCCCCGAGGGCCGGGACTTCGCCGAGCATGTGGCCCGCCGGATGCGGGACGCGGCCTATCGCGCGAGCGTGGAGATCGGGCGGGAGAAGGGCGTCTTCCCGCGGTTCGAGGCGGAAGCCTTCCTCGCCTCGGGCATGGCGCGGCGCCTGCCGAAGGAGATACGAGACGAGATCGCCGCCCACGGCCTGCGCAACAGCCATCTCCTGAGCATCGCGCCGACGGGGACGATCAGCCTCGCCTTTGCCGACAACGCCTCGAACGGGATCGAGCCGGCCTATTCCTGGCACTACACCCGCAAGAAGCGGGAGGCGGACGGGACGATGCGGGAGTACCGGGTCGAGGACCATGCATACCGGCTGTGGCGGGCGCGGGGCGGCAATGCCGAGGCGCTGCCGCCGGCCTTCGTCAACGCGCTCGAGATCGCGGCGCGCGATCACATGGCGATGCAGGCGGCGGTGCAGCCCTACATCTGCCAGGCGATCTCCAAGACGGTGAACGTGCCCGAGGACTATCCGTTCGAGGATTTCGAGGGGCTCTATCTCGAAGCCTGGAAGGCCGGTCTGAAGGGAATCACCACCTACCGGCCGAATGCCGTGCTCGGCAGCGTGCTCTCGACCGGGGCCGAGGCGCCGCAGGACCTCGACCAGTCCGAGCCCGACCGGCGGATCCGGATCGGCGAGGCGCCGCAGGTCGCGCTCGCCACGCTGCGCTGGCCGCACCGGCCGAAGCTGACGGCCGGCAGCCCATCCTGGACCTACATGATCGAGGCGCCGCAGAACCGATTCGCGGTCTTCGTCGGGCATGTGGAGAACGGCCAGGTCCAGCCCTTCGAGGTCTGGGTGAATGGCGAGCAGACGCCGCGCGGGCTGGGGGCGCTCGCCAAGAACCTGTCGATGGACATGCGCGCGCAGGACCGAAGCTGGCTCGCGATGAAGCTCGACAGCCTCGCGCGGACCCCGGGCACGCCCTATCAGGTGCCGATGCCGCCCGAGGGTCGCCCGACGCCGGTGGCGGGCAACGTCAGCGCCTTCGCCAAGGTGGTGCGCTGGCGCTGCGAGCAGCTCGGCGTCTTCGACGGGCCGCAGGGGGAGACGCCGCTGGTCGACGCCCTCTTCTCGAAGAAGGAGCCGAAGTCGGGCGTCGACGGGACGCTGAGCTGGACGGTGGACATCCTCAATCCGAACACCGGCGACGATTTCGCGATGTTCGTGAAGGAATGCCTGCTGCCCGACGGCACGAAGCGGCCGTTTTCGGTCTGGTTGTCAGGAGCCTATCCGCTGGAGTTCAACGGCCTGACGAAGTCGCTGAGCCTCGATATGCGGGTTATCGATCCGGCGTGGATCGGCAAGAAGCTGCGGGGGCTGAAGGACCTGCCCGAGGCGCAGGGCGATTTCTTCGCACGGCAGCCGGGCTCGGAGAAGCAGGCTGTGCAGCCCTCGACGATCGCCTATGTCGCGCGGCTCCTGATCCACCGCTACGAGATGCTGGGACTGCTGAGTGCGGAGGGCTATCCGAACGCGCGCGGCACGGTGCTCTGGACCGACGCCCCGGCGCCGGGTGAGACGGCGAGCGGTCCCGTCATCGGCAAAACCTGCCCCGAATGCGGGCACGCGGCGGTGATCCGGCGGGACGGGTGCGACTTCTGCACGGCCTGCGGCTATACGGGCGCCTGTGGTTGAAGCCATGCCGGCACTGTGCTTCAGGTGCGACATGGTGTCGCCGGGGCGCCCGGCTGGTGTCGAGGCGCTTTGAATGTCATCTGCACGGGTGGCGAAGCGTGGTTCGCGGGTGAAAACGGTTCGAATCGCGAAAATCCACGCTGGATTTCAATGCAGGGATTTATATATGATGCGGATCGAAGAGCGTAATGTGGCCGGAGAGCGGAACATGCAGGTGATGGAGATCGAGGGCCGCGTGATGCCTCCCAGCATCGATGCGATGGTGGAGAATGCCAAGCACGCGACGGACTTCCTGAAGGCGCTGGCCCACGAGGGGCGGCTGATGATCCTGTGTCATCTCGTCGGCGGCGAGAAGTCTGTGACGGAGCTCGAGATGCTTCTTGGCGCGCGGCAGGCCGCGGTGTCGCAGCAGCTGGCGCGGCTGCGGCTGGAAGGGCTGGTCGCCTGCCGGCGCGAGGGAAAGGCGATCTACTACCGTCTCGGCGACCGCAAGGTCGAGAAGCTGATCGGCACGCTGCACGAAATGTTCTGCGAGCCGGACCGGGCCTGACGCTCAGCCCTCCGCCTTCTCAGCGCGCTTCATCGCGTCCCAGAGCGCGTCCATCTCTTCGAGGGTCGAGTCCGCGGGGCTGCGGCCCTGAGCTTGCAGCGCGGCCTCGATGCCGTGGAAGCGGCGGGTGAATTTCGCATTGGCGGCGCGCAGGGCGGATTCGGGGTCGATCCCGTAGTGGCGGGCGAGGTTCGCCATCACGAACAGGAGATCGCCGTATTCCTCGAAGACGCGCTCGGCATCGCCCGAGGCCTGTGCCTCGGCGAGTTCGCCGCATTCCTCGGCGATCTTGTCGAGGACGGCACCCGCGTCGGGCCAGTCGAAACCGACCCGTGCCGCGCGGTTCTGGAGCTTGATCGCGCGGGTCAGCGCCGGCAGCCCGAGGGTCACCCCATCGAGCACGCTCGCCTTCTGTGGCCGGGCCGCGCGTTCCGCGGCCTTGATCGTCTCCCAGTCGCGGACCTGCTGCTCCGGCGTCTTGTCGCGGCTTTCCGTGCCGAAGACATGGGGGTGGCGGCGGATCATCTTGTCCGAGATGCCACGGACCACGGTGTCGAAATCGAAGGCGCCTTCCTCCTCGGCCATCCGGGCATGGTAGACGACCTGGAGCAGGAGATCGCCGAGTTCGTCGGCGAGATCGGCATGGCTGCGCCGCGCGATGGCGTCGGCGACCTCGTAGGCCTCCTCGATGGTGTAGGGGGCGATAGTGTCGAAGGTCTGCACGATGTCCCAGGGACAGCCGGTATCGGGATCGCGCAGGCGGCGCATGATCTCGACGAGGCGCGCGATGCCGGCATCGGCATCGTGGATCAGACCGTCGGAATCGGGGGCTGGAGTCGTGTCGGGCATGAGCCGCAGCCTAGCCGCCCCGACGTCTACGGGAAAGACCGAAGCCGCGGTTGACGGCGGCTGCGCGGCGTCGCAACGCTGGTCTGCAGGAAAAGGAGAGTCCGATGCCGGTCATCAACCGTATCGCCGATTATCATGACGAGATGGCCGGATGGCGTCGCCATCTTCACCAGATTCCGGAACTCGACTTCGACCTGCACGAGACGGCAGCCTTCGTCGCCGCGCGCCTGCGCGAGTTCGGGGTGGACGAGGTGGTCGAGGGCATCGCGAAGACCGGGATCGTCGGTCTGATCCACGGTCGCGCGCCGGGCCCGGTCATCGGCCTGCGCGCGGACATGGACGCCCTTCCGATCACCGAGGCGACGGGCAAACCCTGGGCGTCGCGCAATCCGGGGGTGATGCATGCCTGCGGCCATGACGGGCATACCACGATGCTGCTCGGCGCGGCGAAGTATCTCGCGGAGACGCGGAACTTCGCGGGTACGGTGGCGCTGATCTTCCAGCCGTCCGAGGAGATGTCGGGCGGGGCGCAGGTGATGTGCGCGGAAGGGATGATGGAGCGGTTCGGGATCGGGCGGGTCTTCGGGCTGCACAACGTCCCTGGAATTCCGCTGGGGCGGATCGAGACCCGGCCCGGGGCGCTGATGGCTGCGGCCGACCAGTTCGAGATCACCCTGCGCGGACGGGGCGGCCATGCGGCGTTTCCGCACGAATGCCGCGATCCCATGCCGGCGGCGCTCCAGATCGGCATGGCGCTGAACGCGATCACGTCGCGGATGACCGATCCGCTGGCGGCTGCTGTCGTGTCGCTGACGGTGTTCGAGGCGGGGACCGCGACCAACGTCATTCCCGAGACCATCCGCCTAGCCGGCACGGTGCGCACGCTCGACGGGACGGTGCGGAGGGCGATCGCGGCGCAGATCGAGCGGATCGCCACGCATATGGCGGCGGCGTCGGGCGTGACGGCGGAGACCACGTACGAATTCGGCTATCCGGTGACGATGAACGATCCTGCCGAGACGGACTTCGCGGTGCGGGTGGCGGCGGAGGTGGTCGGTGAGGCCAATGTCGAGGCGGACCGGCCGTCCGAGATGGGTGCGGAGGATTTCTCCTACATGCTGGAGCAGCGTCCCGGTGCCTATGTCTTTCTCGGCACAGGCCCGGGCGCGGGCCTGCACCATCCGGAGTTCGACTACAACGACGAGGCGAGCCCCTATGGCGCGTCGTGGTTCGTGCGGCTGGTGGAAACGGCGCAGCCGCTTCAACGGTAATGCAGGCCGGGCCGCCGGAGGCGACCCGGCCAGAGGGAGGTCAGTCCTCGGCGAGGAGGGCTTTCCAGATGATCGCGCCGAGCGCCGCCCCGGCGAGCGGTGCGATCCAGAAGAGCCAGAGCTGTCCCAGCGCCCCGTTCTCGGCGAAGAATGCCACGGCCGTCGAGCGCGCCGGGTTCACGGAGGTGTTGGTCACCGGGATCGAGATCAGGTGGATGAGGGTGAGGCCGAGGCCGATCGCGATCGGGGCGAAGCCCGCCGGCGCCCTCGCCGATGTGCTGCCCAAGATGATGATCAGGAAGGCGGCGGTCAGGACCAGCTCGATCAGGAAGGCCGCGAAGAGGCCTTATCCTCCGGGAGAGTTGGCGCCGAAGCCGTTGGAGGCAAAGCCGCCGGGCGTCCAGTCCCCCTTGCCCGAGGCGATCATGTAGAGCACCAGCGCGGCCACGATCCCGCCGGCGAGCTGCGCGATCCAGTAGGGGATCAGTTCGGACCAGCCGAAGCGGCCGCCGAGCGCGAGGCCGAGCGAGACCGCCGGGTTGAAATGCCCGCCCGAGATGTGTCCGACCGCATAGGCCATGGTGAGCACGGTCAGGCCGAAGGCGAGAGAGACGCCCACAAAGCCGATACCGAGTTCGGGGAAGCCCGCTGCGAGCACGGCGCTGCCACAGCCGCCGAGGACGAGCCAGAACGTGCCGAAGGCCTCGGCGGAGAGTTTCTTGATTAAGGGGATCACCTCGCGGGATGGTTTAGGATTGCCCGCACGAATTAGTACTATCGGCCGTCGAGCCTTGTTCATCCGCGACGCGCGCTGGTCGTTTTCGACCCGGGCGAAGGACTACTCAGCCGGTGAAGAGCTCGTAGACGGTCGTTCCGACCTCGATGGCGATCAGGGAGGCGACGGCGATTTCGAGGACCAGCGAGCGGCGCGAATCCATCAGCCCCATGACCGTCTCGACGGTCGTGCCGACGAGGGCGAGCTTGCGTTCGAGCGCCGCGCCGCGATCCTGAAGCTCGAACTCCTGAGCGAGCTGGAGATAGAGGCGCTCGAGCTCGGGATTGTCCCAGAGCACGTCCGGCTTGTCGTCCACCGCAACCCTGGCAGCGGCCAGGCTGCGCGCCCAGAGCGCCTCGCCGATGGCGGAACGCAGCGGGGCGGAAAAGGCGACGAGGCGTCCACCCCGACGCAGCCGCGACACGATCGGATCGAGACGATCGAGGGTCGCGCCCAGCGTCGTCTCCTGATGGGTGAGGAGCGCACTCTTGGCGAGGACGTCCGCGACGACCGCGAGCCGCTGCGGGGCGTCGTCCCTGAGCGTGATGCGCCCTCCCGGCCCGAGGCCGTCCTCGGCCGCGCCGATCTCGAGCAGGGCGGTCTCGTCGGACGGCTGGGGGAGCGGATTCTGCAGGAAGGGCGCGATCCGGTCTCCAATGCGCGACTCGACCTCGGGGCTCGTCCCGAGGAAGCAGGCGGCGCCCCAACGGAACAGGACCGCCGATGCGCCGTCCTCGAAGACGGTCGGGCCGGTTTCGCTGGCTTCGATGCCGTTGGCGGCGAGCGCGCGGAAATCGAGACGCTCGCCGAGGAGGAGCGCATGGGCCCGAAGGGTACGGGGTTCCGCGGTCATCTGGAGCGGGAATCGATACGGACCGGGAGGCTTTCGAGACCGTGGAAGTGATAGCGGTCGGCATAGGCCGGCGGTTCGGCCAGCGCGAGGCCGGGCAGGCGGCGGAAGAGGATCGGCAGGGCCGCGACCAGTTCGAGGCGGGCGAGGGGTGCGCCCACGCAGAAATGCAGGCCCGCGCCGAACGAGAGTTGCTGGTCCGCGCCTGTGCGGGCGGGGTCGAAGCGGTGCGGATCGGGAAACCGCCGCGGATCGCGGTTCGCGGCGGCGAGCAGCAGCCCCACCGTCGTGCCGCGCGCGACGCGGTGGCCGAAGATCTCGACCTCCTCGCGCGCATAGCGGGTGAAGAGATGCAGCGGCGGGTCGAACCGCAGGATCTCCTCTACGGTCGCGACGGTGGCGGCGTAGTCTGCAAACAGCTGCCGGTAATCGAGACCGTGGCGGAGGATGGCGGCGACGCCGTTTCCGATGGTGTGGACCGTGGCCTCGTGACCGGCGTTGAGCAGCAGGACGCAGGTCGCGACCAGTTCCGGCTCGCTCAGCCTGTCGCCGGCGGATTCCGCGGCGATCAGCGCGGAGAGCAGGTCGTCGCGCGGGCTGCGCCGACGCTCGGCGATGTAGCCGCGGAGAAAGGCGGCGAAGTCGGCGGCGGCCCGGTTTGCGGCATCCTCGATGCTTCGGTCGCGCCGCGACTGGTACATCGCCACCATGGCGTTCGACCAGGCGAGCAGCTGGTCCGACATCTCTTCCGGCACGCCGAGGAGCCGCGCGATCACGATCACCGGCAGCTTCTGCGCGAAGGCGGGCAGGAGGTCGGTTTCCGCGCCGTCGAAGGTGTCGATCAACTCCTCGGCCAGCTGCTCGATCTCCGGTCGGAGGGCCGCGATCCGGCGCGAGGTGAAGGCCCTGAGCACGAGGCCGCGCAGGCGCGTATGGGCCGGCGGCTCGCGGTCGAGCATCGCGTTGTCGTCGATGGCATAGAAATCGGCGAGATGGCGGGGCCGCGGCGGTGGCCCGTCCGGCGGCTCGCGTCCGAAACGCCGGTCGCGCAGCAAGGCGTTGACCGCATCATATCCCGCGGCGCAGGGAAAGCCGTAGTCGTCCCACAGGAAGAACGGCCCGGCGGCGCGGGCGCGATCGTAGAAAGGGTAGGGGTCCTGCACGAATCCCGCATCGCGGGGCGATTGCGTGAGCGTGATCATTCGCGGCCGGTTGCGCGGGCGAGCGCCTGTTCGAGATCTGCGATCAGGTCGGCGGCGTCCTCGATGCCGACCGAGAGGCGGAGGAGCGTGTCGGGAACCTCCGACCGGGGTCCCTCGATCGCCTTGCGATGCTCGATCAGGCTTTCGACACCGCCGAGCGAGGTCGCGGGAATGAATACCTGGGCGTGGCGGGCGACGGCCTGGGCCGTGTCGAAATCGCCCTCCACGAGCAGGGACAGCATGCCGCCGAAGCCGCCGGTCATCTGGGCACGGGCGACCGCGTGGCGGGGATGGGACTCGAGGCCGGGGTAGAGCACCCTGGCCACGGCGGGATGGCCATCGAAATGCCGGGCGATGGCGAGGGCGTTCGCGCTCGCCCGTTCGTAACGCAGGAAGAGGGTGCGCAGGCCGCGGATCAGGAGCCAGGCCTCGAAGGGGGCGAGGACGGCGCCGGTCAGGACGCGCACCTGCCGGATCTCGTCCCAGAACGGGCCGGTCGTCGCCGTGGCGAGCACCCCGGCGGTGAGGTCGGAGTGCCCGCCCATGTACTTGGTCCCGGAATGGAACGCGAGATCGGCACCGAGGGCGAGCGCCTGCAGCGTGCAGGGCGGTGCGGCGGTGCAGTCGACGACGAGGCGGGCGCCGGCGGCCTGCGCAGCCTGTGCCGCCGCGGCGATGTCGGTGATGGTCCAGGTGGGGTTGGCGGGCGTCTCGACCCAGAGGATCCGCGTGGCGCCCGGCACGAGGGCGGCTTCGATGCCGCCGTCCGCCGCGCCGTCATAGAGGTCGAGCCCGATGCCGCGGCGCTCGGCGATGCGGTGCAGCCACGTGAGGCCGCCGTGATACATGATCCGCGGGGCCGCGACGCGGTCGCCGGCACGCAAGGTCTCCATCAGGCAGACGAAGGCGGACATGCCGCTCGAGAACGCCATCGCATCGGCCGCCCCGTCGAGATCCGCGAGGAGCGCCTCGGCATGCTCGACGGTCGGGCCGCCGTCGCGCGCGTAGATGTAGGCCTGACGCGGGGCGTAATCCTCGTCGCGCGCGAAGGTGCTGGCGAGTTCGATGCCCGGCGTGACCGCGCCCGTGCGCGGGTCGATGAGCCGCAGGGCCTGGGCCGCCCGGGTCGCCGGGGAGAGGGAAAGATTGCTGGGCGGCTGGGACATGCGGCGCTTTCGGCGATAATCGCCGCGATACTGCGGGCGTGCCGCGGCAATGGCAAGCGCCCGGGCCGCGGCCTGCCTCAGATGGTGAGCGGTTCGAGGAAGGGTGCCCTGGCCCAGGTCGGATCGGCGCGCGGGGCGCCGGTCGCATAGCCCTGGGCATGGGTGAAGCCGAGTTGTGCCACCGCGGCAAGCTGATCGGACCGCTCCACCCCCTCGGCGGTGATGTCGACACCGCCGCCACGGGCAAGCGCGATCACCGCCTCGATCAGTCCGGCGGTGCGGCTTCCGGTCACGTCCTGGACGAAGGACTTGTCGAGCTTGATCCGGTGATGCGGCAGGCGGCTCAGATAGGCGAGGGCGCTGTAGCCGGTGCCGAAGTCGTCCAGCGCGATCCGGATGCCGAGTGCCATCAGGGCCCGCAACTGCTGCGCCGTCACGGCGATGTCGCGCATGAGGACGGTTTCGGTGATCTCGAGTTCCAGCCGTTCGGCGGGAAAGCCAGTCTCGGCCAGCGCGGCTTCCACCTGGGCCACGAAATCCTTCTGGTGGAACTGGAGTGCCGAGATGTTGACCGCGAGCGTCATGTCGTCCTGCCAGGACACCGCGGTGCGGCAGGCCTCCCGGATGGCCCAGCGACCGATGGGCAGAATGAGTCCCGAGGACTCGGCCAGCGGGATGAAGGCGTTCGGAAGGATCGTGCCCCGTTGCGGGTGCCCCCAGCGCATGAGGGCCTCGGCTCCGGAGATGCGGCCCGAGCGCAGGTCGACGAAGGGCTGGAAATGGAGCGCCAGCTGTCCGGCGGGCAGCGCGGCATGCAGGTCGAGTTCGAGCCTGCTCTTCTCCATCAGGAGCAGGTCCTGCACATGGTTGTGCATCTCGCAGCGGTTTCCGCCAGCGTCCCTCGCCCGCCGCAGGGCGGCTTCGGCCTGGACGATCATCTGGGAGGGTGCCGTCCATGTCCTGCCGTCCCGTGCGCGCTGCGCGAGTGCGATGCAGCCGATGCTCCCCTGCAGGGTGATCTGGCCGGTCGGCAGCGTCATGGGCCGCGCCGCCTCGGCGAGGAGACGGCGGCAGAGATCGTCGATCCGGTCGGGCCTGCGGTCGATCACGAGCGCGAAGCGGGCGCCTTCCACGCGCACCAGCAGGTCGTCCGGCTCGAGGCAGGCGCGCAGGCGCAGGGCTGTGGTCTCGAGCACCCTGTCACCGGCGGTGCTGCCGAGTGCCTCGTTAACGGCGGTGAAACGGTCGATGCCGAGCATGATGAGGGTCAGGCTCTCGTCGGCACGCCCCCCGACCAGCAGATCGCTGACGAGTTCCTCGAGAGATGCGCGGGTGTGGAACGGCACGCCGGTCGCCGCGCCGGGGACGCTGGCCCCGGAGGGCGGGCGCGCTTTTGCAGGCAACGTGTCCGGGGGTCTTGCGTCGAGGTAGGGTGCGACGAGGCTCGCGGCATCGCGGAGCGCGGCGGATGTCATCGGTCCGCGCCGCCGTGACCGGGTGTCGAAAACCGCAATGAAGCCCACGGTCCGCCCGGAGTCGGTGACTGGCTGGATGATGCAGCAAGCCGCCTTCGCGCCGAGCGAGCCCGGGTCGACGAGGAAAGGATGCAGACCGGCCAGGGCCTCCGATCGGATCGCCTCGAGAGACGGACGTGGTACCGGCTCCGACGGGTCATCGGTCGCGTGACGCAGATCGAGGCCGTCGGCCGTCACGGCATAGATCCGGACGGCAGAGGCCCGCACTCGCATTGCCATCAGCCGGCAAATGGCGCCAAGTGCATCGCGGCTGGCAGTCGTCTGCATCGATCGGCCGCCTTTTGATAAGGACTGGACGTCAGGACATGGCGTCGCACAACCTTAGGTGGCACTAAGCTTACCCAATACTCGCATGATGGCAAGAGCGGATGCGGTGCTCCGGGGAAGGGTGCGGCGGCGTCTCTGCTCCACGGCGGCCTTCGCGAGGGCGCGTTTCGCGGTGCGGTCCGCCGCCGGTCGCCCCGGGGCATAGGTACAGGGAACGTCGGCCGGCGGGCTGGAAAGGCCGGGCGGGACGCCTTAGTGTTGCGACCGGCTTTGGTCGCGGAGGTGCAACATGGGCGTGGAAAGTCTGCTCGCAATGATCTTCGTCGGAGCGATTGCAGGGTGGCTCGCGGGCAGGATCGTCAAGGGATACGGGTTCGGCCTGCTCGGGAACATCGTCGTCGGCATCGTCGGGGCGCTGGTGGCAGGCGTGATGCTTCCGCGGCTCGGTTTCACGGTCGGCGGCGGGGCATTGGCCGCGATCTTCCACGCCACGATCGGAGCCGTGGTGCTGCTGGTTCTGATCCGACTGGTGAAGCAGGTCTGATCAGGGCTCAGCCGGAACCCGCGCGACGCGCTGCCGATCAGCGCATCTTGCCACGGCTCTTGCCACGATAGGTCCGGGTCCCGCCGCGTCCGGCGCTGGATCGTCCGACCTGTGCCTCGACCTCGGCCTCGATGGCGGACTGGCGGGCGAGGGGATCGTCGTGGATGGCGAGATCGACGGCCTCGAGGCGCTTGATCTCGTCGCGGATCCGCGCGGCCTCCTCGAATTCGAGGTTCTCCGCCGCCTTGAGCATGGCCTTGCGCAGGGCATCGAGATGGGCCGCGAGATTGGCGCCGACCATCGGCTTGTCGACCCTGGCGGTGACCCGGGACTGGTCGGTATCGGCGGGGAAGAGGCCCTGGAGCACGTCGGCGACGTTCTTGCGGACGGTCGCGGGCGTGATGCCGTTCGCCTCGTTGTAGGCGAGCTGCTTTTCGCGGCGCCGGTTGGTCTCGGCGATGGCGCGCTCCATCGACCCGGTGACGTGGTCGGCGTACATGATGACGCGGCCGTCGACATTGCGTGCGGCGCGGCCGATGGTCTGAATGAGCGAGGTCTCGGACCGCAGGAAACCTTCCTTGTCCGCATCGAGGATCGCGACGAGCGCGCATTCGGGGATGTCGAGACCCTCGCGCAGCAGGTTGATCCCCACCAGCACGTCGAAGGCGCCGAGGCGGAGGTCGCGCAGGATCTCGATGCGCTCGATCGTGTCGATGTCCGAATGCATGTAGCGAACGCGGACGCCCTGTTCGTGCAGGTATTCGGTCAGATCCTCGGCCATCCGCTTCGTAAGCGTGGTCACGAGAACGCGGTTGCCGCTCTGCGCGACGCGGCGGACCTCGTCGAGGAGGTCGTCGACCTGCATGGAGACGGGGCGGATCTCGACGGGCGGGTCGAGAAGTCCGGTCGGGCGAATCACCTGCTCGGTGAAGACGCCGCCGGTCTGTTCGAGCTCCCACGGCCCGGGCGTCGCGCTCACGAAGACCGACTGCGGTCGCATGGCGTCCCACTCCTCGAACTTCAGGGGTCGGTTGTCCATGCAGGAGGGCAGGCGGAAGCCGTGCTCGGCAAGGGTGAACTTGCGCCGGTAGTCGCCGCGGTACATGCCGCCGATCTGCGGCACGGTCACATGGCTTTCGTCGGCGAAGACGATGGCATTGTCGGGGATGTATTCGAAGAGGGTGGGCGGCGGCTCGCCCGGCTTTCGGCCGGTGAGATAGCGCGAATAGTTCTCGATCCCGGCGCAGGAGCCGGTCGCCTCGAGCATCTCCAGATCGAAATTGGTGCGCTGTTCGATCCGCTGGGCTTCGAGCAGCCGGCCCTCGCGGACGAACTGGTCGAGTCGCGTCCGTAGCTCTTCCTTGATGCCCTTGACGGCCTGCTGGAGCGTGGGGCGCGGGGTCACGTAATGCGAGTTGGCATAGACCCTGATGCGGTCGAGACTGTCCGTTCGCTGGCCGGTCAGGGGATCGAATTCCTGGATCGATTCGAGTTCCTCACCGAAGAAGGAGAGCCGCCAGGCGCGGTCCTCGAGATGGGCGGGCCAGAGCTCGAGGCTGTCGCCGCGCACGCGGAAGGAGCCGCGCTGGAAGGCCTGGTCGTTGCGCCGGTACTGCTGCGCGACGAGGTCGGCGATCACCCGGCGCTGGTCGTAGGAGGCGCCGACGAGCAGATCCTGGGTCATGGCTCCATAAGTCTCGACGGCGCCGATGCCGTAGATGCAGGACACGGAGGCGACGATGATGACGTCGTCGCGTTCGAGCAGGGCCCGCGTCGCCGAGTGGCGCATCCGGTCGATCTGCTCGTTGATCTGGGATTCCTTCTCGATATAGGTGTCGGTGCGGGGAACGTAGGCCTCGGGCTGGTAGTAGTCGTAGTAGGAGACGAAGTACTCGACGGCGTTGTCGGGGAAAAAACCCTTGAACTCGCCGTAGAGCTGGGCCGCAAGTGTCTTGTTCGGCGCGAGGATGATCGCAGGACGCTGGGTGGCCTCGATGATCTTCGCGACAGTGAAGGTCTTGCCGGTGCCCGTCGCGCCGAGCAGGATTTGGTTCCGCTCGCCCTGGACGAGCCCCTCGCTCAACTCGGCGATGGCCGTGGGCTGGTCGCCGGCTGGCGTGAATTCCGACTGCAGGACGAAGCGGCGCCCGCCTTCGAGCTTCTCGCGCTGGCGCGGATCGGTCGTGACGACAGTCATTGGAGCGGCCCCGTCGGATCGTGTCCGAGAGACTTGGACGGATTTGGCCCGAATGCAAGGTCGGGCGCCTGTCGACAGATCGGCGGATTTCCGCCGGAAGTGTACCTAATTTTAGGTAACTAAACCCTTGCGTGTGAAACCGGATTCGGGATACAAAAATTGTGCAAGCAGCACAGTGATCGTCGGTCGGGTGCGTACACCCACCCCACCCCTCGCTCCCTCGCACCCGGTCGACGATCCGCTGCCAGCTCCCCCACGCAAACGTCGCTTTCCGATATTGCCGACGCTTGATCGTATCGGCCTATTTCGCCATAAGCGTGTGCGAAACAAGGGGATGATCGGGCATGCTGGCAAAGATCTACCAGCCTTCGAAGACCGCCATGCAGTCGGGCATGGCCAAGACGCGGGACTGGATTCTCGAGTTCGTCCCCGAGGCCGGGAAGACCATCGATCCGCTGATGGGCTGGACCGGCTCTGCGGACATGAACGGGCAGGTGCAGCTTCGCTTCGAGACCCGGGAGGCGGCGGAGGCCTATGCCGCGAAGCACGGGATCGCCTACCAGGTCTTCCAGCCGAAGCTCCGAAGGCACATCCTGCGGCCGGGAGGATACGGCGACAATTTCGCGACCCAGCGCCGAACGGCCTGGACGCACTGACCTGCGGCCCCTTAGCTCAACGGGATAGAGCAGCTGACTTCTAATCAGCAGGTTGGGGGTTCGAGTCCTCCAGGGGTCGCCAGATAATCGCTGTTTTGCCAAGGACCCATAAGTGTGCGCAAAATGGCAGTTTTGCGTGCGCACCCCTGTCAAGCAGTTTTTCTCGCTTTGGGCAGGTTTTTCGGCAGGTTGGTTAACGCAGCCGGATTCTTGTAACGAAACAAGGGGTTTCTGCATCAGGCTGCGTCGAGAGCCGTCTTCCGCTCGGTGGCCTGTGCAACGGGGATCCGTGTGGGCTGGAGCGCAGTGGCCACCTGCTCTCGCAGATAGACAGGCCCGAAATCCTGCCCCTCGGGCGCAAAGCGGGCGACCCCGCTCCCGGCCAGCTGGCCGCGCAGGACGTTCCTGTGGCGACCGGTCTCCGCCGAAAGTGTCCTGATCGTTGCGAAACGTCGGTGGAAGGCCGCGATGTCCTCGGGGCGGAGGAAGTGCTGAAGGCGCCCGGTCGCGGGGTTGACGACCCGCACCGCAGGGACATGCCCCGCCTCGATCAGGGCGATGAAGTTCCCTCCTTCGCGAAGACCAACCGATAGCCCGAAGCTCACGGCGCTCGTCATCCCGGAGAGGTCGACGTCGGGGGGCGCCTTGGCTCTGATACGCGAGGAGGGCAGGGCGTCGACATCGGCAATCCGTACGACCAGTCCGTGAAACCCGGCGACCCCCGCCCGCTGGCCGACCGTCAGGCGGCCGTCCCGGATCGCGGCGACGAGGTCCGCGAGGCTGACCTGCCTGCGCTTGCGCGCGAGAAGCAGTGTCTCCCATGCTCGGTCGTCCTCCGCCACGGGCGTGGCTCCGTCGGCGAGGCCGGCGACGAACGCAAGCCCGTCCAGGATCCGCCAGGGGTTCTTGACCCTGGCGACGCGCGTGCGCGGGATCAGCAGACCCTTCTCTTCCAGCGCCGCCAGTTCCCTCTTCGTTGCCCCGATCGCCGCGCGCATGGCTATGGGGCCGACGAGCGTGGGGATCTCCGCCAGCAGCCCGGCATGGGGGCGCGCCGCGAAGAGCCGGCGGCTCGGCGGGCGGTCGTCTGCCTCCGGAACGGCGCCGGCCTCGATCAGGAACTGTTCGATCACCTCGACGCCAACGCCGGCCTCCTCGGCGGCGGTGACGACGGAATGCAGGCGGCGCTCGGCGACGACTTCGCCGATCAACGTCTCCCCGGCCGCGATCGGCCAGTGATCGAGGATGCAGTCGCGCAGGATGCGGCCGAACACCGCGAAGCCGGGCTCCCGCAGGTACTCCCGGTTCAGGTTCGAGTACAACGGGCCGAAGACCTTCTTGGGCGCGTCGCCCGACGCGGCGATCCGGTCGAGCGCTGCGCGGATGGCGGTCTCGCCGTGGCAGGCGACGTCGAAGCCGGCCGCGTGATCGGCGCCGTCCGCGCAGTCCACGCCCCGAAGCTCCGCGGGACGAAGGGCGCGCCCCAGAAGCCGACAGAAGGTCGTCGCGGCGAACAGGGGCTGATCCTTCAGCCATGTGTCGTCCGTACCGTTCTCGAGCCGGCCGTCCAGCCAGCGATCGTAGGCGGAGGGGAGCACGCTCGGCCGGTCGAGGGCGCCCGACAGGATGTCACCTTCGATCTCGCGCAGGCGGGCCACCATGTCGTGACGGTCGGTAAGTGTGTCGGCCCTCCAGAGATCGACCAGCGGATGGCGGTGCCGGACGCAGACGAAGGCCTCCCGCATCTGCCAGTCTCCGCGCATCGCCATTGCGGCGGTTGGCGGTCCCTCGTGCCTTGCCGCGTCCTCGCGGAGACAGACCGGGCACCCCCGCACCACGGGGTTGCGCAGGGCGCGGGACACGATGAGTTCGCGCCGGAACGTCATCCGGACGTTCCCTGCCGTAACCCCGGTCCACGAGAGCAGTTCCTGCATCTGAAACGGATCGAGCTCGGCCCAGCCAGCCAAGGCTTCCATGGCGGCCGGGTCCAGCTCGAGGAACCGCTTGAACTTGGCGCCCATATGGCGGGCAAGCGTGGCAGGATCGGTCCGCCATGTCGCCGCAATGCGCGAGAGATAGGAGTGTTGATTTCCGCTGAGAACTGACCCGGGCGGCTGGGAGATTTCCACTGAGAAG
>CAZNSP010000026.1:0-52033 GCA_964575795.1 uncultured Rhodobacterales bacterium | reverse complement strand
GGGCAGTGGAACATCCCGAAGCTGCGCGATCTCCTGGAGAACGTGCTGCCGGATGACGACGCCTTCGACAACTACGAGGTCGAGCACGACTTCGAGGATCTCGGCCACCGGACCATGGTGCTGAATGCACGCCGTGTCGACCACATGCAGCTCATCCTGCTAGCGATCGAGGATCAGACCGCGGGGCGGCGCGCGGACCGGGCGCTCCGCGAGAGCGAGGCGCGGCTCTCATCGCTGATGCGGCACGCGCCGATCGGCATCGGCTTGATCGACCAGGAGGGCCACTGGGTCGTGCAGAACCCGCGCCTCGAACGGCTGTCATCCGGCGTGATCGCGTCGCGCGATCCAGAGCAGACTGCGCGGTGGCACCCCGTTGAGGGGATCGACCCGACAGACTGGCCGGGCGAGCGCGCGCTGCGCGGGGAGGTCGTGGCGCCCGGCGTCGACTTCCGGAAGGAGATCGACGGGGAGGACCGCTGGCTGCGTGTGGGTGCGGCGCCCGTCGATGGAACGGGCGCGGTCGAACACGCCGTCATCATCGTCGAGGACGTCACCGAGGCCAAGCAGGCCGAGGAGGAACGCGAGCTCCTGCTCGGCGAGCTGAACCATCGTGTCAGGAACCTCTTCGGGATCATTCGATCTTTGGTCTCGCAGGGGAGCGGCGGCCCGGAGGTCGAAGCCTTCAAGAAGACCCTTGCCGGGCGTCTGGACGCGCTCGCGCGGGCGCACTCGCTGGCGACGGAGGGGCGGTGGCGCAGCATCGACCTGACCACGCTGGCCGCGCGCACGCTCGAGCCCTACGCCACCGGAAGAGAAGACGCCGTCGAGATTGATGGCGAGCCTCTTCCGCTGGAGGCGCGGCGGGCGCTGTCGCTCAGCCTCACCCTGCACGAGCTCGCAACGAACTCGGTCAAGTACGGTGCGCTCTCGGCGCCCGGCGGGAGGGTCCGCCTGAGCTGGCGCATCCTGCGGGGTGACGAAGATGCACGGGCGGAGTTGACCTGGGAAGAGAGCGGCGGGCCTGTCGTGCGGCCGCCGGACCAGCACGGCTTCGGAACAAAACTCATCGAGCGCGTGTTCGCCTACGAGCTGCAGGGCGGCGCGGAGATCGACTTCCGGCCGGAAGGCCTCCGGGTCATCGGACGGTTCCCGGTCGCCTGAGAGCTTGAGACATGCGCAGGAAGGGTGAGGGGTGCAGGGTGACGTCCCCAGGACAAGGCCGCGCCCCCGAATTCTGGTCGTGGAGGACGAGCTTCTGATCGCCATGGAGACCGAGCAGATACTCGTTGATCTCGGATGTTCCGTGGTCGGTCCGGCACCGAGCGTGGCACAGGCCCTTGCGCTCCTCGATGGCGAAGAACCGGACTTCGCCATCCTGGACGTGAACCTCGGACCCGAGCGGTCGGTGCCGGTTGCCGAGGCGCTCCGGAAGCGCGGCGTGCCGTTCGCGCTCGCCACCGGCTATGACCGAGCCCAGCTGCATGAAAGCGCCTACCGCGACGCCCTGCACCTCGGGAAGCCCCTCGACCACAAGCGTCTCGTCGACGCTCTCGCCTCGCTTAGGTAGCGGCCAAATTGAGCGCATGAGGAGCCTCTTTGCGCTAGTGCCCCAATTGGCGCTCCACCTCATCCCGCGCTGCGCGATCGCCACAGGTCATGTCACGGGGCGCGGCTTTGGCGGGATGGCGCCCGTGGCGGCGCCTTCCTCACGCAGAACTTCCGCCACCTCCGCGCGCGTCACGTCGGCCTCAGGATGAGCTTGGATCAGCGCATCGGCGGCTGCATCCACGTGAAGGAAGCCGTCACCTCGAGCGGCGTGCTCGACAGTATCGGCGATGTCCATTGCAAGCAGCAGAGTCGCCATTCGCGGCCTCCCCATCGCGTTCTGGTTCGGCAACTGAGCATGCGCCCGCACGTTCCCTGTACCGCGCGCCACGGCGATTTCCCGCCCGTCGTTCGCGATCTTTCCCGCACGAGCTCCGAGCCGCAATTCTGAGGTCACCGCCTGAGAGACTGCGCCCGCGGGTTCATCGGTTCGAGATGCGCATGGTGGGAACCGCCGCTCAAGCCCTCGTCGCGTGGCTGTCAGCGAACCCTGCGATGCTGTAGCTTTCGGTGTGGAATCGCATGGGGAGGCGAGATGCCTTTGTACTGCCTGCTGGGCGCTTCTTTGGCAGTCCTGCTGCTCGCCGGCGGACCCTCCCTTGCACACCATGACGATATCGTCGATCCACCGCCGCTTTCGGTATCACAGCCGTTGCAGGCCGAGCTCCGGCTCGATCGAGAATCGGTGACAGTCTCCGGTCTCTCGTCCGGCGGCTTCTTCGCCCATCAGTTTCACGTCGCCTTCTCGCAAAGCGTGTCGGGCGCCGCGATCGTCGCCGGAGGGCCGTACGGCTGCGTGGAGGTCATCGACAATCCGATCTGGCCGTTCTCGAAGCTCGACCCGGCCTCCGCGGCGACGGTGGCCTGCACGCACTACTTCGGAAGCCGCTTCTGGGGTCTTCGCCCCGATCCGCCACGCGCCGAAGAGATCGGGCAGCTGATCGGCGAGGCGTACCGGGACGGCGAAATCGATTATCCTGCGCACCTGGCGGACGATCGGGTATGGCTGTTCCGCGGCGAGCTCGACGAGGTGGTGCCGGAGGCCGTCACCGACAGCCTCGCCGATCTCTACCGCGTTCTCGGCGTCGATGGCGAGGCTCTCCACGTAGCGCATGGCGATCCGGAGCGCCCCGCAAACCACGGCATCCCGGTTGCGAGCTTCACTGGAGAGAGCCGGTTCGCGCCGCCCGACTGCGCCGAATACGCGCCATCGTTCGTGATCGAGTGCGGGTACGACGCCGCAGAACTGCTGCTTCGGCACCTTTATCCAGAGGGCTTCGTCCTCGATCCGGTGGACCCGCACGGGTCCGGCAGCTTGCGCGCCTTTGGCCAGACCGAATTCTTCCAAACCTCGGAGAAAGCAGGTCTGAGCGGCGTCGGCTACATCTATGTCCCCGATGCCTGTCTGTCCGACGTGTGTCGCCTGCACGTCGCCTTCCACGGCTGCCGTCAGAATGCGGATGCGCAGGGGCGCGAGCGGGTCCACGACGATTACGTCCGCGACGCCGGCTACAACCGCTGGGCAGGCGCGAACCGGATCGTCGTCCTCTACCCACAGGCCACCGAAGCCGCTGGCAATCCAAGGGCGTGCTGGGACTTCTGGGGCTACAGCGGCGTCCGCTGGAGAACGCGCGAAGGTGCCCAGATGCGCGCCGTGAGCCTCATGATCGAGCGGCTGATCGACCGATAGAGCATTCTGCTCGAGCCGAGCGTGCGCCCCACGGGCGATCTGCCGGTCTTCCTTCGCCGACTGCACCGTCCGGCCAATCCTGTAGGCGCATCGCTGCCGGCCGCCCGCTGCTGCCGACGCAGGATGAAGCCGGTCTCGGTGAACTTCGTCCCTGGAGCACGGAAATGGCCACTCTCGTCCTCGGCGCCGCCGGCGCCGCCCTCGGTGGCTCGATCGGCGGCACCATCCTCGGCGTCTCCGCCGCCACGATCGGCGGCATGATCGGCTCGAGCGTCGGCGCCGTCGTCGACAGCTGGATCGTGTCGTCGCTCGCGCCCGGCCAGCGCTTCGAGGGGCCGCGGCTCGACAGCTTGCGCATCACCTCGTCGTCCGAAGGCGCCGTCATCCAGCGGCTCTACGGCCGCATGCGCATCGGCGGCAACATCATCTGGGCGACCGACTTCCGCGAGGAGACCCGCACCACCCGCCAGGGCGGCGGCAAGGGCGGCGGCCCGAGCGTCCGGACGACCGAGTACCTCTACTACGCCTCCTTCGCCGTGGCCCTCTGCGAGGGGCCGATCACCGGCATCGGCCGTGTCTGGGCCGACGGCAAGCCCATGGACCTCGAGGGCGTCACCTGGCGCTGGTATCCGGGCGACGAGGCGCAGCAGGCCGATCCCTTCATCGCGGCGAAGATGGGCGCCGGAGCCACACCCGCCTATCGCGGCACCGCCTATGTCGTCTTCGAGGAGCTGCCGCTCGAGCGCTTCGGCAACCGGCTGCCGCAGGTCTCCTTCGAGGTGTTCCGGCCGCTCGCCGACCCCGACACCGCCGAGGGGCTGACCCGGGCGGTCACCCTGATCCCGGCGTCGGGCGAGTTCACCTACGCGACCCAGCCTATCCGCAAGAGCGCCGGCGGCGGCGAGACCGTGGCAGAGAACCTCAACGCCCTCAGCCAGACGCCGGATATCGTCGTCGCGCTCGACCGGCTGCAGGCGATGGCACCGAACGTGGAGAGCGTGAGCCTCGTCGTGGCCTGGTTCGGCGACGACCTGCGCGCCGGCCACTGCCGCGTGCGTCCGGGCGTCGAGGTGCCCGAGAAGGCGACCAGCCCGAGATCCTGGTCGGTCAACGGCGTCGGCCGGGGCAGCGCCTACGTCGTCAGCACTGACGCCGAGGGGCGGCCGGTCTATGGCGGCACGCCGGCCGACTTCGCGGTGGTACAGGCGATCAAGGAGATGAAGGCCCGCGGCCTGCGGGTGACGTTCTACCCGTTCATCCTGATGGACGTGCCGCCGAGCAACGCGCTGCCGAACCCCTACAGTGACAACGCCAGCGAGATCAGCCAGCCGGCCTTCCCCTGGCGCGGGCGCATTACCTGCTCCCCGGCCGCGGGCTACGCCGGCAGCGTCGACAAGACGGCCACGGCGGCGGCCCAAGTCGCTGAGCTCTTTGGAAGCGCGCAGGTCTCGAGCTTCGCCGTCTCCGGTGATAGCGTGAACTGGACCGGCGTCTCGGGCGACTGGGGCCTGCGCCGGATGATCCTGCACTACGCCCATCTGTGCAAAGCTGCGGGCGGCGTCGACGCCTTCCTGATCGGCTCCGAGATGCGCGGGCTCACGACAATCCGCAGCGGTGCGTCGAGCTATCCGGCGGTGCAGGCCTTCCGCGACCTGATGGCCGACTGCCGCACCATCCTCGGGTCCGGCACCAAGCTCAGCTACGCCGCCGACTGGTCCGAGTACTTCGGCCACCACCCGCAGGACGGCTCTGGCGACGTCTTCTTCCACCTCGACCCGCTCTGGGCCGACCCGAGCACCGACTTCATCGGCATCGACAACTACATGCCGCTCTCGGACTGGCGCGACGGCTACGAGCATCTCGACGCGCAGGCCTGGCCGGCGATCTACGTCCGCGGCTACCTGCAGGCGAACATCGCCGGCGGCGAGGGCTTCGACTGGTTCTACGCAAGCTCGGAGGACCGCGCCGCGCAGGTCCGGACGCCGATCGCCGACGGCGCGGCCGGCAAACCGTGGGTCTTCCGCTACAAGGACCTGCGCGCCTGGTGGGAGAACCAGCACTTCGACCGGCCGGGCGGCGTCGAGACCGGCACGCCCAGCGCCTGGATCCCGCAGTCGAAGCCGATCTGGTTCACCGAACTCGGCTGCCCGGCGGTCGACCGCGGCACCAACCAGCCGAACGTCTTCTTCGACCCGAAGAGCTCGGAGAGCTTCCTGCCGTACTTCTCCCGCGGCTGGCGCGACGACGCGATCCAGCGGGCCTACCTCGAGGCAACCTACCTCTGGTGGGGCGAGCCCGCGAACAACCCGGTCTCGCCTGTCTACGGCGGGCGGATGGTGCGCGTGCCCGAATGCGCCGCCTGGACCTGGGATGCGCGGCCGTACCCGTTCTTCCCCGAGCTCGGGCAGACGTGGACCGACGGCCCGAACTGGCGGCTCGGGCACTGGCTGACCGGGCGGCTCGGCGCCGTCTCGCTCGCAGCGCTCGTGCGCCACCTCTGCCTGCGAGCTGGGTTGCCCGAGAACCGGATCGACGTCTCCGGCCTCTGGGGCGCCGTCGAGGGCTACACCATCACCGCGCTGGAGAGCCCGCGCACCTCGATCACCGTGCTCGCTCGGCACTTCGGCTTCGACGCGGTCGAGAGCGGCGGGCGCATCCGCTTCATGATGCGCGAACGCGGGCCCGTCAGCACGGTTGCGCCGGACGATCTCGCCGTGCCGCCCGGCGATCGTGGCGAGCTCCTCGAGCTGACGCGGGCACAGGAGACGGAGCTGCCGCAGGCGCTGAAGTGGCAGCTGGCGCGGGCTGACGAGGAGTACGACACCACCGCTGTCGAGGCGACGCGTGCGACGGTGGAGGCCGCGCGGGTGACCGCGGAGTCCTTCCCGCTCGCCGTGCCGCCGGAGGAGGCGGAGCGGCGCTGCCGTCGCGCGCTGATGGAGGCATGGACGGGGCGCGAGACCGCGACCTTCCTCCTGCCGCCGTCGCGCCTCGCCCTCGACCCCGGCGACGTCGTACAGCTCGCCCACGACGGCCGGCTCATCGACTACCGGCTCGTGTCGGTTTCCGATACCGGTGCGCGCGCGGTGGAGGCGGTGCGGCAGGACCGGGCGGTCTTCGATCTTGCGCCCAGCGGCCCGCGCGAAACCACGATCCCGCGGCCGGTGGTCTTCGGCGCTCCCGAGATCGCGCTCATGGACCTGCCGCAGCTCCGCGAGCAGGTCCCGGCGCACCAGCCGCTGGTCGCGGCCCATGCGCAGCCGTGGCCCGGCACGATGGCGCTCTGGCGGAGCGCCTCCACCGACGGCTTCGAGTTGCTGACGACCTTCGGCGGCCGTGCCCGGATGGGGCGGCTGGTCTCGGACTTCTACGCCGGGCCGGTCTCGCGCTTCGACCTCGGCAACGCGCTCATCGTCGACCTGTCCTTCGGGACGCTCGAGAGCGTCACCGACCTCGCGCTCTTCGGCGGCGCCAACGCGCTCGCGGTCGAGAGCGCGCTGGGCCAGTGGGAGATCGTGCAGGCCTCACAGGCCGAGCTGCTCGCTCCGGGGCGCTACCGGCTCACTCGGCTCCTGCGGGGGCAGCGGGGCACCGAGGGCGCCATGGGCCAACCGGCGCCCGCCGGCGCGCGGGTGGTCGTGCTCGACGAGGCGCTGGCGCCGCTGCCCGTCAGCGAGGCGGAACTCGGGCTGCCGTGGAACTGGCGCATCGGCCCGGCGTCTCGTCCGATCTCGGACGAGAGCTACGTCGCGGAGATCTTCATGCCTGCGGGGGTGGGGCTACGGCCGTTGTCGGTGGTGCATGTCGAGCAGCCGTGGCGAACAGCCCGCAGCCCCGGCGACCTGACCATCCGCTGGAAGCGACGCTCCCGCGCGCTCGCCGCCGACAGCTGGGGCGCAGCCGAGGCTCCGCTTGCGGAGGAGGCCGAGGCCTACGAGGTCGAGATCCTCGACGGGTCCAGCATCAGGCGAACGCTGCACACCACGACCACCAGCGCCGTCTACTCCGGTGCCCAGCAGATCGCGGATCGGGGGGCGCTCCTCGGTCCCGGCGATGCCTTTCCCGTTCGCATCTACCAGCTTTCCGCCCTCGTCGGCCGCGGCACGCCGAAGGCCCTCACGCTCTATCTCTGAAGGCTCCTCATGTCCGACAGCACCACCCATCTCCTGCTGCCCTTCATCATGGCGGCGCAGGCACAGAAGCACGTGACCCACAACGAGGCGCTGCGGCTGCTCGACGCCATGGTCCAGCTCGCCGTGCTCGACCGGACGCGGACCGCACCGCCCACGTCGCCGGCCGATGGCGACCGGCACATTGTGGCGTCGGGAGCCACCGGGCTCTGGGCCGGCTGGGACCTCAACATCGCCTACTGGGTGGACGGCGCCTGGACGCGCCTCGTGCCGCGTCCCGGATGGCTCGCCTGGATCGCGGCGGAGGGCATCTTCGTCGGCTGGACGGGCGCCGCCTGGCAGGCGCTCGGCGCGCCGGAGAACGTGTCGGACGCCGTCTTCAGCCTCATGCACGAGGCCGATCCCACGAAGCGTGCGCTCTTCAACCTCTCGGGGCTCAGCACCGGCACGACCCGAACCTTCACGCTGCCGAACACCTCGAGCGAGCTCGCGATTCTCGCCGGCACCCAGACCTTCACCGGGGCCAAGACCTTCTCCGGCACCCTGACGGCTTCGGGGGCCACGGCAACGATCGGCACGGCGACCGGAACGGCCACCTACGGCATCGGCACCGGCGCCACCGTGAACGGGTCCACCAAGACCGTGAACGTCGGCACCGGTGGCGCGTCTGGCTCGAACACCGTCGTCAACATCGGCTCGGCCACCGGCGGCGCGGGCGGGACGACGGTGATCAACACGCCGACCGTCACCTTCGCCAACGCCGTCACGCAGATCGGCATGCCCCAGGCCAACCTCACCGCGCAGCAGCTCGGCCTCGGCTGGGCGACGGCTGATGCCCACAACCGCTTCTCGATCAACACGCCGGCGATGCTCTTCAACCACGCGGGCAACGGGATCGAGGCCACCTTCAACAAGAACGCGCCCGGCGATGATGCGGCCTTCGCCTTCAAGACCGGCTTCTCCGCCCGCGCACTGATCGGCCTGCTCGGCTCGGACGACTTCAGCTTCAAGGTCAGCCCGGACGGCGGGACCTACCACGATGCGATCCGCATCGACCGCACCAGCGGCCGGGTCGAGCTGCCCGAGCCCATGGTCCTGCCCGGCCGCGCCGCCCCGCCCGATCCGCCGCCCGCGGGCCGCATCCATCTCTACGCCCGCGACTGGGCCGGCAGCGCCTGGCTCGAGGTCATGCGCCCCTCAGGACGCCTGTTTCCGCTCCAGCCCCATTTCGGGGTCAACCGCATCGCGACATGGGCGCCGTCGACCAGCACCACCGTCAACGCCAACGGCATGCCGCGCACCGCCGTCGGCACGACCTCCACGCCGACGCTCGCGACGACCAACCTCTCGACCTCGATGCGCCGCTGGCGGATGACCAGCGCGGCTACCGTCGATGCCGTAGCCGAGGAGCGATCGGCGGGCTGGGTCTGCTGGCGGGGCAATGCTGACGGGCTCGGCGGTTTCACCTACGTGAACCGCCTGTCTCTGACGACGCTCCAGCCGACCGGCATGGGCTTCTTCGGCCTGATGGGCTCGACTGCGGCGCTGGCGACGACACTGACCCTGTCAGCCGTCGTCAACGCCATCGGCATCGGCTTCCAGCGCGGGACTAACGCGAACTGGCAGATCGTCCACAACTCGGGCTCCGGGTCACCGACGTTGGTCGACCTCGGCGGCGACTTTCCCGTCGCGTCCACCACCAACGTCCTGACCCTCTTCCTCTATGCCGCACCGAGCGCAGGGTCGGTCTGGGTGCGCGTCGTCGAGGAGGTCTCCGGCGCCATCGCCGAGGTCGAGATCACCGCGAACCTCCCCGGCGCCACCCAACTCCTGAGCCCCCGCAACTACATGAATACCGGCAGCACCGCAGCCGCAGTCGCCTACGATTGCAGCGGCTTGTATGTGGAAACGGACTATTGATCTGCTTGGTGCTTGCGGCATCTGCGAGCGGGCGAGGCCTCCCGCTTCGCGTGAAGCTCGGCGTCTAGGAATGGCAAACGCCAGTATGAATGGCCCTCGGGCACGTCCTGCCGGTGTCAAACTGAACTTTGCTGCATGTTCGAGCCCGTCCACTTCAATCAACGACGACAGCGTCAGGGGTGGGGCACCTTGCGGCCCTCGAAGGCCGCAAAGTGTGATAACCTGCCGCCGTTGGGGACTCAAGGGCGGCAGCGGCTGCCGTAAATTCCAAGCGTAGCAGACAAAGCCGCGCACTTGCATGCTGGAAGTGTTCCCGATGCCACGTCGGACGGTCAGCCGTCTGTTCATGGCGCAACCGGGCTTGGCTGCCCGCAGCGTGCTAGTCTAGCGTCGCCGTCACTTCCTCGAAAAACGAGGCATCTGCCTAGTCGTCGATGCTGAAGTCCTGCTTCATATAGCCGTGACCCAGCAGGAACTGATTCTCCAGCGCTGGACGCTGCGCCCGAATCCCCGCCGACGATTTCAGCGGACGCTCGCTATGATTGTCCGCATCGCTCACGTCCACCCTTTCGACATCGTCCGCGCCCAGACCGTGCATCGTAAGCGATACCAGCCGGCGCGATGGGACGTTTAGCGTCGGTGGTTGATCTTCTCAGATCACTGAAATTGAGCCCGATCCGCCGGAGACGCTTGAACGGGGACTACTCAACTGTTGCCGAACGGTCAAATCAAGGCGCGCGCCGGTCTGTCGGGATGCTGCCCGCCTCAGCGGCATCTACCTCCTGACCGGTGTCTTCCAGCACCGCGTCGACGTAGAGCTTCCGGACCATGACCATCATGACCACGGTAAGTGGAGCTGCGAGAACGAACCCGACGATGCCGAATGAGAGCCCCATCAGGACCTGTGCGAGGATCGAAAGCGCCGGCGGGAGTTCCACCGCCTTCTGGTGGATGAGCGGCACGATGACGTTGCCCTCGACCGTCTGCACGATCAGATAGAAGACGAAGACGAGCAGACCCGTGTCGAGCCCGCTGGAGAACGCGACGATCAGGATTGGAACCGCCGCGATGTAGGGCCCCAGGTAGGGGACGAACGTCAGGAGCGCCGTCAGAAGCGCTAGGCTGAGCCAGAGCTCGATGCCGATCAGAAAAAGTCCGAGACCCACCGTGACGCCGAGCAGTACCATCGACACGAGTTGCCCGAGAAACCACCAGCGCAGGGCGCGGGCGACTTCCGACAGCGTCTCGGCAAGGATCGGCCGGGATGGCTTCGGCACGAGCCGGATCAGACCGCGGCGGTAAAGATCGGGGTCGGCAGCGAAGAAGATCGCGACGGTCAGGGCCAGGATGACGGTCGCGGCAGCGCCGAGCGTGGACATGCCGAAGGTAAGAAGGCGGCCGACGATGTCGGCGGCGGCAACGACGATGTCCTGCGCCGCGCCCTCGATGCGGGCCATCAGGTCCTCCGTCCAACCGGCTTCCGCAAGCCACTCGGCCAGGCGCGGGATCAACGCCAAGGCGATGTTCCAGATCTGCCCGATCTGGCCGGCGATCTGCGGGGCGAGCACCGCCACCGCACCGATCAGGAATCCAAGTGTCGCGAGGCCCGCCAGGAGCAGCGCCCACCCCCGCCGGATATGCAGCAGCCGCGCGAGAGGAACGGCCATGGCATCGAGCGCCACCGCCAGCAGGATCGCGGTGAATGCGAGCAGCAGCACGTCGGCGAGCAGCCAGAGGAGGAGGAGCACGCCAGCAACCAGCAGGACTATGTCCGCGCGAAGCCTGAGATGAGGCCGCACCTCCGCGCCCTCTCCGGCAGCTGCCCCGCCGGCCATCCCCCTCGGATGCCGCATCGACATCGCTCGCTCCCGATCCTCTAGAGCGACCGCCATCCGGCGGCCTCGTTGCGCATCAACGGAACGGGTGGGGGTGAAGAAGGTTCGGCCGGACCACCGGAACGCGTTGGCGTGGGATCCACGGATCGCGGGAGGCGTCTGCCCGGCCGAGAAAGGCGTGCACAGGCCCTGAGGCTAAACCGAGCGGCCGGAGTTCGCCTCCACAACTGCTTCGGTCCGGCGCCCGGTCATTCGGCGGGCGCCGGCGCGGGATGATCAGTCTCGGACTCGGGGTCATCCAGCCGAGCCAGAGACTGTGGCGAGACCAGCGTGTAGATCGTCGGCACCACGAACAGTGTGAACAGCGTCCCGACGAGAATGCCCGAGAAGATCACGAGCCCCATCGCGAAACGGGCCGCCGCACCCGCGCCGTCCGCGATCAGGAGCGGGACCACGCCGAGCGCCGTCGAGGCGGTCGTCATCAGGATCGGGCGCAGACGCAGCCGAGCCGACGCCACGATGCCTTCCTCGCGCGTGAGCCCCTTGTCGCGACGCTGCTGGTTGGCGAATTCTACTATGAGGATGCCATGCTTGGTGATCAGGCCGATCAGGGTGATCATGCCGACCTGCGTGTAGATGTTCAGCGTGCTGAGTCCGAGATTCAGCGGCACGATGACACCGAAGATCGCGAGCGGCACCGTCATCATGATGATGAATGGATCGCGGAAGCTCTCGAACTGCGCCGCCAGAACGAGGAAGATCACCACGACCGCCATGGCGAAGGCGATAACGATGGTGTTGCCTTCCGTCACCTCCAGCCGGGACTGCGCCGCGTAGTCGATGAAGAAGCCGTCCGGGATGACGGCGCGCGCGATGTCCTCGATGACGGCGAGCCCGTCGCCCGTCGACACGCCCGGCAGCGGCAGCGCAGTGATGGTGGCCGAATTGAGCTGGTTGAACTGTTCGATCACGGCGGGGACGGGCCGGGTCTGGATGTCGATGACCGACGAGAGCGGGATCATCTCGCCGGTGCTCGCCCGAACGTAGAACTCGCCGAGCCGCTCGGGGTTGTCGCGATACTCGGCCGGAACCTGGACGATGATGTCGTAGCTGTTGGAGTCCCGCTCGAACTGCGCGACCGCGCCTTCCCCGACCAGGATGGTCAGGGCGTTGCCGATCTGGCGAGCCGGCACGTTCAGCGCCGCGGCCCGATCGCGGTCGATGGTCACGAGGATCTCGGTGGTGTCGAACGAGAGCGAGTTCTGGACGACGATGAAGCGACCCGAAGCCTCCGCTTCGCGGCGCACCTGATCCGCCACTTCGAACACCTGGTCCGGACCCCCCGTTGACTGGATGACGAGGGAGATCGGCAGACCGCCTCCCGCGCCCGGGAGCGACGGCGGCGCGAAGACGAAGGCCTGGACGCCGTTGACGGTGGCGATGCGGGACTGGATGTCCTGCTGGATCTCGGCCTGCGTCCGGTCGCGATCTGCCCAGTCGTCGAAGGCCCAGAGCGCGATCCCAGAACTGGTCTGGCCGCCGAAGCCGACGACGGTGAAGTTGGTCCTGACCTCGGGGATGTCGGCCGTGCGCTCGACGATCTGCCGGACATACGCATCCGTGTAGTCGGACGTGGCATATCGCGGCGCGTTCACGAAGGAGAACAGCGCGCCCTGATCCTCCGTCGGAGCGAGCTCGCTCGATGTGTTCACGAAGAGATAGCCGGTCACGCCACTGAGCACCACGACGATCATTATCGTCACGGGGCGGTAGGCGAGCGTGGCCGTGACACGACGCTCGTACCATCCTTCGAAGCGTCGGAAGGTCCGATCCACGACATCCTGGAAGCGGGTGTGCCCGCCGCGTTTCAGCACGCGCGCCGCCATCGTCGGCGAGATGGTCAGCGCCACCACGCCGGAGATGAACACCGCCCCCGCGAGCGCCATCGCGAACTCCTGGAAAAGCGCTCCGGTCAGACCCCCGGTGAAGAAGAGTGGGCTGAACACCGCCAGCAGCGTCAGCATCATGGCGATGATCGGCGTCACCAGCTCCGACATGGCGACGCGGGCCGCCCTGAGCGGGCTCATGCCGTCGTCGATGTGCCGCTGGATGTTCTCCACGACGATGATGGCGTCGTCGACTACGAGCCCGATGGCCAAGACCATGGCGAGTAGCGTCAGCAGGTTGATCGAATAGCCAACGATCGAGAGCAGGAACAGCACGCCGATCAGGCTCAGCGGGATCGAGACGAGCGGCATCAGCACCGCGCGGAACGAGCCTAGGAAGAGCAGCGTGACGATCGCCACGATCGCGGTCGCGATCAGGATGGTGAAGAGCACCTCGTTGATCGACGCCTCGATCTGCTCGGTCGAATCGTAGACCATCTGCAGCGTCATGCCCTCGGGCAGCGAGGTCTGGATCGCCGGCAGTTCGGAGCGCACGGCCGCGGCGACGTCGAGCGGGTTGGCCCCCGGCGTCGGAAAGATGCCGATGAAGGTGCCGGGCTCGCCATTGAAGGAAACGATCGTGTCGCTGTTCTCGGCCGCGAGTTCGACCTCCGCCACGTCGCGGAGCCGGACCACGTTGTCGCCATCCCCGGCGATCCGGAGCGCGCCGAAGGTTTCGGGCGTCTGGAGCGTCGACTCGAGCGAGATCGGGTAGCCGACGATCTCTCCACGGGTCCTGCCCGGCGCGGAAAGGAAGTTGGAGGCGTTGATGGCGGCGAGCACCTCGTCCGCCGTGACGCCCTGGCCGGCGAGCCGGATCGGGTCGACCCATACCCGCATCGCGAAGTTCGCCGCTCCGAGCACGTCGGCTTCGGCGACGCCGGGGATGGTGGACATCCGCGGCACCATCACCCGCTCGATGTACTCGGTCACCTGCTCGCGCGACATGTTCGGGTTCTGAACCGCCATGTAGAGCGTGGCGAAGGTCATGCCCGTGCCCTTGACGATCACCGGGTCCTGGGCGTCCTGAGGGAGCTGGCGGCGGACTTCGTTGACCTTCGACATCACCTCCGTCAGGGCGACGTCGGCGTCCGAGCCCAGCAGCATGTTGACCGTCACGACCGAGGCAGACGGTCGCGACTGCGTCGTGACGTAGTCGACGTTTTCGGTGGTGGCCACGGCGGATGCGATCGGCGAGGTGATGAACCCCTGGATGAGCTCGGCCGACGCGCCGGGATAGACCGTGGTCACCGTGATCACGGTCTCGGCCACCTCCGGATACTGCCGGGTCTGAAGGGTAAAGAGCCCCTGGAATCCTACGAGCAGGATCAGTAGGCCGACGACCGTCGAGAGGACCGGCCGCCTGATGAAGGTATCGGAGAAGCTCACAGGCTGACCCTCAGAAGCGGAAGGGATTCCGGCACCCCGTCCTCGTCGATGACCACCGGGGCATTGTTCGACAGACGGTTCTGGCCGGCGACCACGACCTTCTCTCCAGGCTCCAGTCCGCCCCGGATCTCGACGAGGTTGCCGGAGCGGCGCCCCACCTCCACGAAGACCTGGCGGGCCCTGAGAAGGTCGGGGTCGTCCTCGTCGGCGCGCACAGAGTAGACGTAATCACCGAAAAGGCTCGTCACCACCGCAGTCTGCGGCAGGGCGACGATGCCCTCTTCCTCGTCGAGGTCGATCGTGATCCGGACAAACTGGCCTGGCGTCAGGCGACCGCCGGCCTCGACGCTGCCCCTGACCGCGAGAAGGCGGGTGGCGGGGTCGACGCGCGGGTCGCGGCCGACGATATGACCTTCGTACTGCTGGTCCGAGCCTTCGACGCGCAGGGCAAGGTGCTGGCCGATGAACACCGAGGACATCTGCTGCTCCGTGACGGAGAAGTCCACGCGCATCGTGTCGAGATCCTGCAGCGTCGCGATGATGGTTCCCGGCTGGATGAACTGGCCGAGATCCACCCGCGGCAGGCCGATCATGCCTGCGAACGGCGCGACGATCTGCCGTTGCTCGAGCAGCGCCCGCGCACGTGCCACCTGCGCCTCGGCGGCATCTGCTGCGGCCTGCGCGGTCTCGAGGTTGACGGCAGCGGTGACGCCACGCTCCCCGAGCTGGCGGGCACGCGCGAGGTTGGTGCGCTCGAGCGCCAGCGACGTCTCGGCTGCTGCGAGGTCGGCCCGCTGCACGGTGTCGTCGAGCTGGACGAGCACCTGACCCTGCTCGACCTGCTGGTTCGACTCGAAAAGGATCTCGCGGACGATCCCGCCCGCCTCCGCGCTCAGGTTCACGCCCTGGGACGCATAGACGGTGCCGATGGCCGCGATCGATGGCTGCCAGACGCCCGGCCGGACGTCGACGACCGCGACCGGAAGCGCCTCGACCGGGCGGTTCGCGAAGAAGTCCTCGATCATCCGGTCGCGATACAGGTTGAAGCCGATCAGGCCGCCGGCCACGAGGGCGAGCAGGACGGCGGCGATGACGAAACGCTTGATCATGATGTACCCTCGGTCACCCTAGCCGGTTTTCTAAGCCGCGCTCGCTCGGCGGCCAGCCCGGCGAGCGCGAACCGATGAAAATGATCTATCACGGTTTCGGGATCGTCCGTCAGGCTCGCGCCGGGAAAGCTCTGCCGCACGGCGCCTCGGTCGCAGACCATCAGCAACATGATCGGGGCAAGGACGACGAAACAGAGCCGGCTGACCGAAGCGTCGTCCTCCGGGAGGTCGAGGATCTCGGCGACGACCATCTCCACCAGCTGGCGGCGCGGAAACAACTCTCCCTCGTCGAGAACGGCGCGACCCGTCTCGGTCGGTGCGATGAACTCGCGCGCGACGACCTGCAGCGCCCAGCTGCGCCGAGGATCGACGAGAGCCTCCACGCCGATCGCGATCAGGCCGCGCAGCCTCTCCTCCGGCCGGGTTCGGCTCGTGGCAACGCCGCGCAGCTGATCGACGGAAGCCAGGCATCGATGGGCTTCTCGAAGGACAGCCGCATAAAGCTGTTCGAAGCTGCCGAAGTGGTAGTTTATCGCTGCGGCGGCCACGCCCGAATGCTCGGTGATCTCCTTGCCGGTAGCCCGGTCCGGCCCTCGCAGCGCAAAGATCTCGCCGGCGCTCCGCAGCAACCGGGCGCGCGTTCCCTTGCCGGAGATGCTGGCCAGCCAGTCATCCTCCGCCATAATCCCCTCGCGGTGCAAGCGGGCGCCTCCAGATTGGAATTGAAATTCAGCTTTCTGGGCTAAATAGAGCCGGCATTACCGGAAGTCAACACCCGCTGCTCCACCGGGAAGGCAGAACCGGGTCGACCCGACGCGGCTCCCGCAGTCGGCGTCCTTCAGGTCGCGCGCGCGACGGGCGGCGCCTCCGGCTGCCTCTGGCGCTCCCGGCGCCGCTCCCGCCTGCGTCCGTCCCAGGCCAGCAGCGACGGCGTCAGAAGCACCGTGATCAGCGTCGCGTACAGAAGACCGCCCACGATCGCCGTGGCGAGCTGGACCCAGAACTGACCCGACGGGGCACCGAAATACAAATCCCGTCCGAAGAAGTCCACCGTCATGCCGAGAACCATAGGCATCAACCCGACGATCGTGGTCAGGGCGGTGAGCATCACCGGCCGAAACCTCTCGGCGCCGGCGCGCGCCGCCGCCTCGTCGGGGGACATCCCGCTGCTTCGGTGCTCGTTGTAGGCGTCGATCAGCACGATGTTGTTGTTCACCACGATCCCGGCCAGGGCGACGATGCCGATGCCGCTCATGACCGCCGAGAAGGCTTCCTGACGCACCACCAGCCCGAGCAGGACGCCCGCGATCGAGAAGACGATCGCGGAGAGAACGAGGGAGGCCTGGAAGAAGCTGTTGAGCTGGGTCAGCAGGATGAGGAACATCAGGAAGATGGCGAGGACGAAGGCGATGCCCAGGAACTCGAGCGTCTCCTGCTGGTCCTCGATCTCGCCGACGAACACGATCTCGACGTCCTCGGGCAGATCCTCCTGCGCCAGGCGCTGCTGCAGGGCCTCGATCTGCTCCGCGGCGGTCGTGCCCTCCGCGACGCCCGCCGAAATCGTCTGCACGTTCCGGCCGTTGACGCGGTTGATGATCGTCGCGGCGGGACCCGGAACGAGGGTGACGAAGTTCGAGATCGGCACCATCCCCGCGGGCGAGGAGACGCGCAGATTGGCGAGCTCGGCAAAGGTGCGATCTTCCGCCGGATACCGGAGCCTTATGTCGACCTCGTCGGGAGCGAAGTCCGGCAGGTAGGTCCCGAGGACGACGCCGCGCGTCAGGAGCTGGACGGTCGTGCCGAGCGTGTTCATGTCGATGCCGTAGCGCGCGGCCTGCTCGCGGTCGACGGCAAGGCGGATCTCGACGTTCTCGGGCGGAACGTCGCTCGAGACGTCGACGAAGGTGCCGAGCTCCGCCATCAGGGCCTGAACCCGGTCTGCGGTCTCGTTGAGAAGCGCCCGGTCTTCCGCAGCGACCTCGATCTCGACAGGCTGCGCGGCGCCGGGCGTGCCCTGCTGCGCCTCGACCTCGACGCGGATCCCGGGCAGAGGCTCGGTCTCCTGCCGGATGCGCTCGATGATGACGTTCGAGGGAGGGCGCTGCCGCCAGTGGGCGAAGTCGACCTGGATGGTGCCGATCACGTCGGGATCGACATTGGCGCCGATGCGGTCCTCGACCGCACCGATGGTCCGGGCGTAGACGGTCTCAACACCCGGGAGGCCGAAGATCCGGCTCTCGACCGCCCGCACCAGCCGGTCGGCCTCCCAGACCGACAGGTTGCCGTCGGCCCGGACCTGGACCTGCGCGCGCTCCGCGTCGATCTGGGGAAAGAACACGACGCCGCGCCCGAGGGCGCCGTAGATCATGAAGGAGGCGACCAGCACGAGCAGGCTCAGGCCGAGGGCAAAACCGGGCCGGGCGATCGTGTAGGCGGCGATCCGGTCGTAGAAGGCCGGTCTGACCGCCGTATCGCCGTCTGGATCCCGCGGCGGATGCCCTGCTCCGACGAGGCTGCCGATGACCGGCACGAAGATCAATGCCATCAGCAGCGAGGCGCCCAGCGTCGCGATCACCGTCGCCGGAAGATAGATCATGAACTGGCCGGCGACCCCCGGCCAGAAGAGCAGCGGCACGAACACGGCGAGCGTCGTCGAGTTGGCGGCGATGATCGGCCATGCCATCCGCTGGGCGGCACGGCGGAAGCTCTCGCTGCGATGCTGTCCCTCCGAGCGGTAGCGCTCGGCGAGCTCGACGACGACGATCGTGCCGTCGACCAGCATCCCGATGACGAGGATCAGCGCGAAGAGCACCACGATGTTCAGCGTGAAGCCGAGGAGGTTGACCACGAGAATGCCCATGGCGAACGCGCCGGGGATGGCGATCGCTACGAGCAGGGAGCCACGCAGGCCGAGCGCGAGCATCATCGTCAGCATGACGAGCAGGATCGCCAGCAGGACATTGTTCTCGAGATCGCTCAGCAGCGTCTCGATGTCCTCGGCCTGGTTCTGGAGATAGGTGACGCCGATGCCCTCGGGCCAGCCCTCGCTGGCGCGCTCGACCTCTTCCTGGACCGCCCTCACCGTCTCGATGACGTTGGCTCCGGTGGTGCGGCGCACGTCGATGCCGATGGTGGGCTGGCCGTTGATCCGCGCGAAGCTCTCGGGGTCGAGATAGGTCTGCCGGACCTCCGCCACGTCCTGGACCCGAACCACGATCCCGTCCTCGACCCGGACCGGGATCGCGAGCACGTCCGCGATCGTCTGGATCGTTCCCGGGATCGACACGCCGACCCGACCGACGCCGGTGTCGAACGCGCCGGCCGCCACCAGCTGGTTGTTGTTTTGGACCGCCTGGCTGATCTCCTGGGTGGAGATGCCGTAGGACTGGATGGCGAGCGGGTTGACGATGATCTCGAGCAGGTCCTCGCGGTCTCCGCTCAACTCCGCCTCGAGCACCCCCGGTATCGCCTCCAGCCGCTCCTCGAGGTCGCGGGCCAGCGCGATCAGCTCGCGTTCCGGGATCTCGCCCGACAGTCCGATCGTGAGGATCGGAAAGAGGGACAGGTCGATCTCCTGGACGACGGGGGCGTCGGCGCCGTCAGGAAGGTCGGGCGTGGCGTTGTCGGTCTCGTCGCGGACGCTCTGCAGGGCCGTCTGCTGATCGAAGCCGGGCTGGAATTCCAGCGTGACGATGGCGAAGCCCTCTCCGGCCTGCGCCGACATCCTGTCGAGGCCCTGCATGGACTGGAGCTGACGCTCGAGCGGCTCGACGAGCAGCCTCGCGCTGTCCTCGGCATTGATCCCGGCATAGGTCACGGTGACATTGAAGATCGGGATGTCGATCTCCGGCGCGGCCTCCTTGGGGATCGTGACGTAGGAATAGGCGCCGGCTCCGAAGAGGAGCACGAGGAGAAGGATCGTCGTGCGGGTTCGCGCGAATGCGGCGGCGATGAGTGCGTTCATTGCCCGCCACCTTCCTCCTGAGCGTCGTCGGGGGGCGTGTCGTCGACGTCGGCCTCAATAGCGCCGGCCGGCGCCTCGGCTCCGGCGCCTTCGGCGCCTGCGAGGTATTCCGGCGGCGTCTCGCGGACCTCGACGGCCTGCCCGGGCGCCAAGGCCCCCTGGCTCACCGTGACGATGCGTGCCCGCTCCGGCAGGCCGGTGACCCATACCCCGTCCGCCTCGGCGCGGACCACGTCGATGGGCGCGAAGACGATGCGATCGTCCGCATCGAGAAGGTAGACGCCGATCCTGCCCTGTTCGTCGAGCCGACCCAGCGCGGGCGAGACCCGATGGGCCGCGATCGTGTCGTAGGGAATCTCGACCTCGGCGCTCAGCCCCGACGGCATCGCGCCGCCCGGGTTCGGCACCTCGATCTCGACGCGGAAGGTCCGCGTCTCGGCCCGCGCGATCGCGGAAATGAAGCTCACCGATCCCTCGAGCTCGTCGCCGCCGATGAACCGGACCAGGGCCGGCATGCCGAGGCGGATGTTGGTGATGGCCCCCTGCTGGACGTCGACCGCCGCCACGAGCGGGTCGTTGTTGACGATCTCCGCGACGTCGCCGCCGGGGGCGACATAGGCTCCGACATCCGCGATCACCCTGTTGATGACGCCGTCCGTGGGCGCGTTCAGCTCGGTGAACGAGATCTCGAGCTCGACCGCCCGCAGTTCGGCGCGCGCGGCCTCGAGCTGCGCGAAGAGCGTCTGGACCTCCTGCTCGGGGGCAATGTCACGCTCGGCGAGCTGCCGGGTGGCCTCGAAATCCCGCTCCGCCGAGGCGAGTTGCGCCTGCGCCCGCGCAAGCCGGGCCTGACGGTCGTCGGCAGAAAGGCGGCCGACCACCTCGCCCGTCTCCACGACGGTTCCGGCCGGGACGATCTCCTCGACGATCCCGTCCACCCGCGCGCGGATCATCGAGATCTGCACCGGCTCGACATCGCCGTAGAGAACCAGCCGCCGCACGACCTCATCGGCCTCGCTCCAGCTCGCGGCCACCACCGGCAGACGCGCCTGCGCCGGCTCACCCTCGCCCTCATCGTCCCGAAAGAGCATCCCGCTGCCGATCCAGACGACGACGAGCCCGACGAGGGCGACGAAGACGAGCGTGGTGGAATTCATCCAACGTCGCATAGGCAAAGTCCCTTCCGCTCGGGCGATCTGTGCGACGTCCCGGGCAGGAAGACCAAGCGCGTCCCGGCGCTTGTCGCAGACGATCGTTTTCTTGGCAACCGGACAGCCAGCAGCGCTTCAGCGGACGGCGTCCTTCTGCAGGAGGGGACGGATGCGGTCACCTACCCGGGCGACGAAGACGCGCGGCGAAGACTGTCGCGGCCCGGAGACTAGATCGGAAACGTAGCCTGATCCGGCAGCGCCGCCCGAACCGGACCGCCTAGTTGTGAAGAAGACATGAACCGAATGGGAAAATAATCGACATGTTCCGGGTCGAGTAAACCAGAAACCTTCTCAGAGCCTCGATCTCGCTGTAGAGTTCTGGCCCAGATCCGCGCATCACCGTCCCCGCCAGCAGCTGGACGCCTCGATTTACCTCGCGCCGACACGGCGTTCGTGATTCCCTGCTAGGGTCAGGGGGCGGAGACGGGGTGGCACGGCAACCGGGACTTTTCGATGTCGACGAGCGGCTGCGGCGCCCGAGCGACATCGGCGACCAGCTCGAGGCGTTCGCGGCGGTGGCGACTTCGAGATGTTCCGGCCCGAGCTGATGGCGGCGCTGAACTACAGCGACGGCGCCAGGGGCGGTCGGCCACCGTTCGACCCGGTCCTCATGCTCAAGGTCCTCGTGATCCGGGCGCAGAACAATCTCTCGGACGACCGCGCCGGGTTCCTGATCAACGATCGGCTGTCGTTCATGCGCTCCCTCGGGCTCGGGCTCGGAGACAAGGTGCCGGGCGCGAAGACGATCCGGGCCTTCCGCGAGCGGCTGACGAAGGCCGGCGCGATCGAGGCGCTGTTCGCCCGCTTCGACCGGGCGATCCGCGAGGCGGGCTACATCCCGATGTCGGGCCAGATCGTCGATGCGAGCCTCGTCTCGGCGCCCAAGCAGCGCAACTCGGGCGAGGAGAAGAGGGCCATCAAGGAGGGCCGGGTCCCGGAGGACTGGAAGGCGAAGCCGGCGAAGCTCCGCCAGAAGGATTGCGACGCGCGCTGGACGCTGGTCTCCGGCAAGGCGCGCCTGCGCGAGGACGGCACGCGGCACGCCGACATCGCGATCCCGGTCTTCGGCTACAGGTCCCATGCCAGCATCGACCGCCGGCACGGCTTCATCCGCAAGTGGGACGTGACCGATGCCAGCCGCCACGACGGCCGGATGCTGCGGCGCGGCCTGCTCGACGCCACCAACACCGGCACCACCGTCTGGGCCGACAGCGCCTGGCGCTCCTCCGCGAACGAGGCCTTCATGGAGCGGCACGGCTTCCGCAGCCAGGTCCACCACCGCACGCCGAAGGGCCGGCCGATGCCGCCCCACATCCGGCGTGGCAATGCCAGCCGCTCGAGCGTCCGTGCCGCCATCGAGCACGTCTTCGCGCACCAGAAGGGGGCGATGGCCCTCTGTATCCGCACGATCGGCATCGCACGCGCCCGGGTGAAGATCTGCCTCGCCAACCTCACCTACAACATCCGGCGCCTGGTCCTTCACGAGCGCGCCGCCGCAACGGCATGAGCCACAGCCTCGAGGCGAGGCCAATCACAAACCGCCAGCCAGCGCATCCTCCGCCTCCGGCCCGAAAGCGGCCCCGCTCGCCATCACGCCAGCCAGAAACCAGTTGGTAGAGGTTCCCAGCTTCCGGTAGACGCTGCTCTTTCCACCGTCACGTCAGAAGCCAGGTCCTCAAGGCCAGAGATGGGGTAATCGGGTTGGTTCGCCCGCGGCGCCACGGGTGACCGAGGCGAGGAAGTCCTTCAGGCTGTTACGGATCGCAAGATCCGGGAACAAGCCGAGGAATGGAGGGATCCATGAAGTACTATGCCGGTCTGGATGTATCGCTGAAGGAGACGTCTATCTGCATCGTCGATGAGCGCCGCAAGGTGGTGAAGGAGGGCAAGGTCGGCACGGAGCCCGAGACGATCGCCGTTTGGTTGGAGGCCGCGGGTTTCTGCCTTGAAAAGGTCGGTCTCGAGGCGGGGTCACTCGCACCTGCGCTGCATGATGGTCTTGCCGCGGCTGGCCTCCCGGTCGTCTGCTTGGATGCCCGGCATCTGAAGGCGGCGACGAGCGCGATGCCGGTGAAGACCGACCGGATCGATGCGCGCAACATCGCTTGGGCGCTGCAGGCGGGCTGGTACCGAGAGGTTCATGTGAAGAGCCGCGACACCCACCGCATCCGCGCCGTGCTGCGCAGCCGCGAGCTGCTGGTGAAGACGCGCGGCGCGCTCGACAATCATCTACGCGGCATCCTCAAGGCGTTCGGGCTGAAGATCGGAAAGGTGACCCCAAGCAGGTTCCAGGCGCGGGTGCTGGAGCTCGTCGGCGACGATCCGGTGCTCTGGGCTGCAGTGGACGCGATCCTGCAGACCCGGCGAGAGGTCATGGACCGACTGGCCGTGCTCGACCGCCTGGTGCTCAACACCGTGAAAGTCGATCCGGTCTGCCAGCGGCTGATGACCGTGCCCGGCGTCGGGCCGATCACGTCGCTCGCCTATCGCACAGCGGTGGAGGATCCCGCGCGGTTCCGGAAGTCGGCACTGGTCGGCGCGCACTTCGGGCTCACGCCGCGAAAGTACGCCTCCGGCGAGATCGACCGCAACGGCGGCATCACGAAATGCGGCGACCGCATGGTGCGCGCCCTGCTGTCGGAGGCGGCGAACGCGCTGCTGACGCGGGTGAGCCGCTGGAGCTGGCTGAAGCGCTGGGGCCTCGAGGTGATGAAGCGGCGCGGCAAGCTGCGCGCCCAGGTGGCCGTCGCGCGGCGGCTGGCGGTGATCATGCACAGGATGTGGACGGACGGGACCGAGTTCCGCCCGCGCCGGGAAGGCGACGCGGCGCCGGTCTGAGAAACGAAGGAGAGCAACACCAAGGGATCCGCTACGGCGGATGCGTCCGGCAGGACGCGGGCCCGACGACATCGCCGAACCTTCTGCGCCCGCGCCGGCAACGGCCGAAGCACGAACTTTCAGAGATTGATGCGTCAGCCCACACTCTGGCCCCAACTTGTGGCGGTCCAAGCGCCGACCACGGAGCGAAGAATGAGCCTGCCTGCGGACGCAAAGCTGTATGCGGAACATGCCTGGAAGGACTTGCCCAGACCAACCCGATTAGCGAAGAAGGTTCGCTCGCAGTCCCGTCCCCTCCGCCACTTGCCGCCGCGAAAGCGTTCTCCCGATCCGGCTGCGGCCGGATTTTTCCGTTGTTTTCGAGGGTTATGCGGGAGGGGCTGTTGACCGGCCTGCGCCCGGAAGGCCCGAAATCGCTCTCTCCGGCCCCGAATTCTCCGCACCTGTTGACTTGCCCGCAGGCAGTGCAGTGCTTGCAAGCCATTGAAATCATGAAGCTGCAAGTGGCGCTAAGCTGTTGACTCCGACGACAGGGGTAGCGGGTCGAGACGGAACGGAGATCGAACCTTCGCCAGTGCGGCGTGACGCTCAGATCTGCGGGATCGGGAGCGCGTTCAATTCGTGGCGGGCGTCCGACCAACCGGGATAGTGCCGGCTCAGCATCTCGAAGAAGGCCGGACTGTGTGTGGGCTCGAGAATGTGGATCATTTCATGGACGATGACGTATTCGAGAAGATCGCGTGGCTTCTTCACCAGCTCGGTGTTCAGCCTGATCGTGTGGTTGTTCGGGTTGCAGCTGCCCCATCGGGTCTTCATGCGCTGCAGGAAGTAGCCCTCGACGCGCACGCCGAGAGGAGCCTCCCACCTTGCGATCAGGGTCGGCACGGCCTCGTGCAGGAGCCGAAGATGCCATTCGTGCATGATGCGGGCCCGAACCTCGGTGGCGGTGCCGGGCCGCACGCGCAGGTGGATCGTGCGATGGTCGAGCCTAACTTCGGGTTTTGCGTCTGCCACCGAGACACGCAGCAAGTGGCGACGGCCCCAAAGGAAATGGGTCTCCCGCCCCACGAACTGCCGGGCCGACTCGCGCGCCTGGCCGCGAAGCTGGATTTGCTGTTTCCGTATCCAGCCGAGCCGCGTGATGGCATAGGCACGGGCTGCTCCGAGGTCTGTGCCATGGGGGGCGACGAGCGTGACCCGTCCGTCGGGTGGATGGACCGTCAGGTGGACGTTCCGGACATCCTTTCGGGTCACACGGATCCGGAGGTCACCAATCTCGATCTCGTCTTGCATCAATACCCCGCCTGGTTGCGAACGATCTCGAACAGTGCAAGCGTGGCAATTCGATCCCGCCCGAGCAGCGGGAACAGGACATTCTTGACCTCGCGCTCGCGCACTGCGTCGCCCCGCCACCCGGCCGGGGCATGGTCACGGACTGCACGATCGATCGCCAAGGCAAGTTTTGCGCGCTCCTCCTCGCACGCGGGACAGACGAAGGTGGTCGCGGGCAGTGTCGGCAGATTGCCGAAGATCACCGCGGCCTCCCGATTAGCGTGGAGCGCAGGGGGTAAGTCGTCTCGACCGGACCGCCCCGCAAGCTGACGGACCAGCTGCTCGGCCCGTTGCAGGAAAGCCTCGTAGGCCTCGGCGCTCTCCCGGCTCATCCGGATGAGCTCTTCGAGAAGTCGGGACATCTCGTCGTAGAAGCGGGGATCGGCGAGCTGATCGCGGATGATCGTCTTGCGGATGTTGTTGATGATGCCTTCCGCTACCGCGTTCCGCGACAGCTTGCCTTTCTCGTTGAGCTTGCGAGCGATGGCGTCGTGGATGCCCGTCTCAATGATGGCCTCTGTCAGCGAAACCTCCGACAGGGCGCCGAGCACCTGCGCCTGGTCAGCCTGGACATAGGTATTCAGAAGGTGGCGCATGTCCGCCTCGTAAGGCTTGATGTCCAGCTCCTCGCCCGAGTGGCGTTTGATGGCGGCCCGGAGGTCGCTGTAGAATTCGACTTCCCTCGTCAGTTTCGCCTGCGCGGCCGCATCGTATCCGGCCTCGTCCAGATGGCTTGCGACCGCCGCGAAGGCGCGCACCAGCGTCGCGACCGAGCGGTAGAACGACACGCGCAGCGGCTCGGTCCGGTCCAGCGCGGCCGGGTCCGCCGCATCGCCACAGAAGTGATGAAGATACTGCTCGACCTCGCGGGGTGGCGGCACCGGGTCGCAGAGGTAATGCAGCGCCTCGCGCGCCGCCTCGAGCTTCTCGCGCCCCTCGTCGAGCCAGTTGCGGATGGTGACGTTGTTGTCGCCGCCGTTTCCGGCATCGGGATCGAGCTCGTCGGAACTGTAGACCGCGACGGCATGCTGGACATCACTGAAAAGCTCCTTGAAGTCGACGATGTAGCCGTAATCCTTGTCGTCGCCGTCCAGCCGGTTGGTCCGGCATATCGCCTGAAACAGCGTATGGTCGCGCAGGCGGTCGTCGAGATAGATGTAGGTGCAGCTCGGCGCGTCGAACCCGGTCAAGAGTTTCGAGACGACGATCAGCAGCTTCGTGTTCGCCGGCTCCTCGATGAAGCGGCGTTTGATCTCGGTCTCGTAGGCAGTCGTGCTCTGGCCGTCCTTCAGCACAAGCTGCGTGTAGGTGTCGTACTTGTAGCGCTCGTCGCTGTTGGCAGGCTCGCGCGAGATCGCGTTGTGGTTGGGCTCGTAGGAGGTGACGATGCCGACATGGGGGCCAAGCCGTGTGCCCTGGAACAGCCGGAAATACTCGCAGGCATCCCGGATCGAGGCCGCGACCAGCATCGCCGTGCCGCGGTCGTCCGACAGCCGCGGCCGGGTGTCGAAGTCCATCACGATCTCGTCCACGATCCGGCGCTTGCGGTTGGTCGAGCTCATCAGCTCTTCCATCGTCGCCCATCGCTTGCGCAGCACCGCCTTCTGGAAGTTGTTCAGCCCCTTCGTGCGCCTGTCGAACCACGCATCCACCGCCGCCGGGCTGGTCAGCGCCTGGGGCACGTCGCGCGCCTCGTACTTGAGGTCCAGCACCACCTTGTCGCGCACCGCCTCCTGGAACTTGTAGGTGTGGATGTAGGTGCCGAACACCTCGCGCGTGGTCTGGCGGTCGCGCGCCAGCAACGGCGTGCCGGTGAAGCCCACGAAGATCGCGCCTTCCAGCCAGCGCTTCATCTGCCGGTGCATCTCGCCGCCCTGCGAGCGGTGGCATTCGTCCACGAAGACGTAGAAGCGCCCCGTCACCGGCGGGGCGGGGCCGGAGAGATCGGCGGTGTCGAACTTGTGGATCAGCGCGCAGATCAGGCGCGGCGCGGGCGCCCCCAGCCAGCGGACGAAATCGGCCCGGCGCGTCACCCTGGGCGAGGGCGCATCCGGCCCGATCACGCCCGCGTTGCGCATCACCCCCTCGATCTGGCGGTCGAGCTCGTCGCGGTCGGTGACGATCAGCACCCGCGCCTCGGGTTCGCGCTCGAGGATCCACTTGGCCAGCAGCACCATCAGGATGCTCTTGCCCGAGCCCTGGGTGTGCCAGATCACGCCCCCCTCGCGGCGCATCAGCCGCTCCTGCGCCAGCTTGACGGCGCGGAACTGGTGCGGGCGCGGCACCTTCTTGCGCCCGGCGTCGAAGATCACGAAGTCGCGGATCAGGTCCAGAAGCCGCGCCTTGCCCAGCATCTGCATGACCGGCCGATCGAGCAGCGCGCCGGGCGCAGGCTCGCCCGCGGGCGGGGCCTCGTCGCGCCAGTCCACGAACTGGGTTTCGGGCGTTCCCACCGTGCCGTAGCGCAGCCCCTGCGCATCCGACCCCGCCAGCAGCAGCTGCACGGTGGCGAAGAAGGGCGCGTTGAAGATCGGATCCTGGTTCGTGATCAGCTGGCGCACGCCGTCGCCGATCTCGACCGAGGCGCGCTTGAGCTCGATCACCGCCACGGCGAGCCCGTTGAGATAGACGACCAGATCGGGCCGCCGCTCGTGCCCGCCCTTCAGCGTCACCTCCTCGGCCAGGGCGAAGTCGTTGGCGGCGGGGTCGGACCAGTCGATCAGATGCACGGTGCGATGCGGCGCGCCGACGGCCGTCTGCACCGGCACGCCGTAGCGCAGAAGGGTGTAGCTGCGCAGGTTGGCCTGGTAGAGCGTGGTGCCCGTGACATCGACGGCCTGCATCAGCCGGGTCAGCGCCGCCGCGATCTCGGCCTCGGCATAGCCGCGGGCGCGCAGGTTGGCGCGCAGAAGCTCGGGCTCGACCCCGCGGTTGCCCGCCCGGCCCGACCAGTCGCCGAGCGCACGGTAGCCGAGGCCGCCCTGCGCCTCGGCCCGCGTGATCAGGGCCACCAGCCGGTCCTGCGTGGCGCGTTCGGGGCGTGGGCGGGGGGTGTCAGGCATGGGTGGGCTCCGGTCGGGCGGGCGGCAGCGGCAGGCGCCGCCGGCCGGTCAGAAGCGCCTGCATCAGCGCCTGCTTCAGGGCGCGGGCCTTGGCCAGGCGCGCCTCGAGCGCGGCGATGTCGGCCTCCACGTCCGAGAGCACGGCGGCGATGGCGGTCTGTTCGGCGAGGTCGGGGAGAGGAATTTCGACGGAGGCGATGTGTCGGCGGTTCGTCGCATAGACCTTGGTCCCCGCTGCGAGACGCCGCAGATGGGCCGTGAACGCCGGAATGAACTGGAGGTAGCCCTTGAAGCCGTCTGCCAGAACGGCCTTGTCGAAGCGGGCCGCGATGGTGTGCTGACCGGCGACAGCGGCGACTCCGTCGGCGCCGACGATTTCCACGGACTTCCCCACCCCGGTCAGGTCTTCGGACGCGTCCACGAAAACCAGGTCGCCCGTCTCGAGACGCGACAGGCGCGCCGCCTCGCGTTCGGAGAGACGCGGAAGGTCGGCCTGCGCGACATCAAGGCGGATCAGCGGAGTCACGTGGATGTCTCCGTAATGCAGGTAGCGCACCGGATCGGTCGCAGTCAGTTGCGCGCGCGACTGGATGCCGTTGCGCAAGAACTGCACATGCTCCCCCAGTCTGCGGGTCTGCCAGGGGGCGGTGAAGCCCGGCAGGCGGGTCTGGCCGGTCAGCAGGCGGGCGCGGGCGGCGGCGGCCAGGTCGCGCCGCTTGCCGATCAGCCCCGCCAGCGCCCCGATCAGCCCGTCCACATCCCCCAAAACCCCCGCAATCGCCCGCTGCTCTTGCGGATCCTTCGGCAGCGGGATGCGGAACGAATTGAGGCTCTTGTTCGTGATCTGATTGATCGTCGCCCCCAGATGCTCGGCGATCTGACGTCTGAGAATGTCACTCTGGAAATGGTATCTTATGAGGCTCCCGATTTCGCTGCGGAATATCGCCATGAATGCGCCAAAGGTCATGCCTTCCGCGCGCTCATCGATCAGTGCAGCTTTTCCAATCAGGTCGCGGCTTCCGTTTCTGACACAAACCAGAATGTCGCCGGGCTGGACCAGCAGTTTCTGCGGGATCGACTTCTCGACATAGACATTATCATCAAATGCCAAGGCGTCGTTCTGGATGTTCGATGACCGCAACACCAGCACGCCCGATGTCTTGACTTCGGCAGGATCGTAGGTGAGCCCGATGAGGCTTTCGCCGATCTCCCCCAGCGCCACCACCTCCCAATCCTCGGGCACCGGGCCGATCTCCGTCTGCTTCCACCCCGCGCTCATGCGTCGAACCCCAGCGCGCGCAGGTGGCCGGCGACGCGGGCGGCCAGCGCCTCGGTCTCGGCCGTCAGCGCGGGCAGCGGGCGGGCGTAGCGGTCGGCGAGCTCGGTCAGCCGCGCCGTGAGTGCGCGGCCCGCGCCCGCGATCTCGGCCGCGACGCGGCCCCGCACCGCCGCCAGCCACTTGTCGGCCACGACCAGATCCTGCACCTCGGCCTCGGTCAGCCGCCCGAAGCGGTCATGCACCGCGGCCCAGAGCGCATCCTCGGCCGCCTTGCGCGCGCGGCGGGCCTCGTCCAGCGCCTCCTGCGCGGTGCGGAAGGCCACAAGCGCCGCGCGTTCCTCGGCCGCCTCGGGGTCGCCTTCGATCTCGCGCAGGCGGGCCTTCAGCGCGCGGGGGCTGACCTTCTGCGCCTCGCCCTCGCCCTCGATCACCTCGGACAGAAGCCCGTCCTCGCCCCCGCCTTCCTCCAGCCGCTCGGCCAGCTCCTGCTCGAGCGCGGCGATGCGGGCGTCGCGGGCGGCGAGGTCGTCGCGCAGGGCGGCGAAGAAGCGCGCGACGACCAGATCGGCGGGGATCAGGTCCGAGGCGTAGCGGGCGCGGCCCACCGCATAGGCGCCTGGGGCGGGGCTGCGCCCGTTGCGGGCGGCGGCGCGCCGGATCTCCTGCGGGCGGGCGCCGGCGACCCAGCCCTCGGCGGCGATCAGGTGCGCATCGTCCTGCATCGTGGCGGCCCATTCGTCCATCAGGTGCTGATAGACGGCATAGGCGTCGATCAGCGGCAGGGGGCGGAAGCTGTCGAGCAGGTCCTCGGACAGGGTTTCGATCAGGTCGCGCGGGTGCTGGCCGGGGCCGAAGGCGCGCATGCGGTCCTCGGCGCGGGCGGCCCAGTCGGCCAGCGTGCGGCCGGCGCGGTCGGCGAAGGCGCGGAATTCGGCGTGGCCCTCGATCACGGCGCGCAGGTCGGCCGGCGCGGGGCGCAACGTCAGGTAGCCGGGGCGCAGGGCCTCGAACAGGTCGCGGCGCAGGCCGGGCATGACCTGCCACCAGGGCGCGAGGGCGTCGATGTCGGCTTCGGGCAGACCGCCCTCGAGATGGGCGCCGATGTCGTGGATGTCCTCGGCGGCCGCGCTGTCGATGTAGCGCGGCAGGTTGAGGTTGAAGGCGTTGCGCGGCCCGGCGATCTCGTCGAAGGGCACCATGCGGGCATAGCCGGGCACGTCGGCGCCCTTGCGGAAGGTATCGACGATGCGGTGGATGTCCTGCTCGCGCAGGCGGTTCTTGGCGCCGTCCTTGCGGAAGCCGCGCGAGGCGTCGATCATGAAGATGCCTCGGCGGGCGGCGGCGTTCTCCTTGTCGAGCACGAGGATGCAGGCGGGGATGCCGGTGCCGTAGAAGAGATTGGGCGGCAGGCCGATGATGCCCTTGAGATAGCCCGAGCGCACCAGCGCCTCGCGGAGCACCGCCTCGGCATTGCCGCGGAACAGGACGCCGTGGGGCAGGATGCAGGCGGCCTTGCCGGTGCTTTTCATCGAACGGATGATGTGCAGCAGATAGGCGTAATCGCCCTGCTTGCGCGGCGGCGCGCCCCATTCGAAGCGGTTGTGCGGATCCTGGATCGCGCCGCGGTCGTCGAGGCTGAAGCCGGTGCTCCAGGCCTTGTCGGAGAAAGGTGGGTTGGCGACGACGTAGTCGTAGGTGCGCAACCGGTCGCCGTCGAGGAAGCGGGGGGTGGTCAGGGTGTTGCCAGCGAGGATCCTGGCCGTCGGAAAGTCGTGCAGAATCATGTTCATGCGCGCCAGACCGGCGGTCGTGACATCCTTTTCCTGGCCTTCGAGCGTGATTCGCTTGCCGGCTTCGGCCGCGACCTTGAGCAGGAGCGAGCCCGAGCCGCAGGTGGGGTCGTAGGCGGTGGTGCCCGCCACGGTGTTGCGGGGCGAGATGCCGATGACCTTGGCAATGACCCGGCTGACCTCGGCCGGGGTGTAGAACTGGCCCTTACTCTTGCCGCTTTCGGTGGCGAAGTGCCGCATCAGGTATTCGTAGGCATCCCCGAGGATGTCATCGTGGTCGGCCCGGTTTCGGGCGAAGTCGAGTTCCGGGTTCTCGAAGATCGCAATGAGGTTGGTCAACCGATCGACCCTGTCCCTGCCCTCGCCCAGCTTGTTGGGATCGTTGAAGTCGGGAAAATCGGTGCGCGCCAGCATCTCGTTGGCGTCGACCAGTGGCTGGATGATCCGAGTATTGATGAGGTCGCCGATCTCGGGGTTTCCCTTGAGCGCGACCATGTCGCGGAAACTGGCGCCCGCGGGGATCGCGATCGGCGGCTCCAGATCGTCGCTGTCGGCATACTTGTCCGACACGTACTTGATGAAGAGCATGAACAGGACGTAGTCCTTGTACTGGCTGGCATCCATGCCGCCGCGCAATTCATCGCAGGACGCCCAGAGCGACGAATAGAGATCCGATTTCCTGACTGCCATTTGCCTGTTTCGAGTCTTTCGTTATTGCAATGCCGCCGACTTCCGCCGGTAGCTGCGGATTTTCTCTGGCACGATAGCGGTTGTCTCCATCATCCGCCAGACGCCAGACGCCAGGCGATCGAGCGAGGCGCCCCTTGGCTCATCGACCGAGGGTCATATGCCTTGACCCGTCATGCCGCAGCGGAAGTGAGACGGCTGTCGAGGCCGTCGTCACCCTGATCTTGGGATAGCAGGAGGGCGTCTCGCCGCGCCTCCCACTCCTACGGGAACCCGTCCAACAGCCGGGCCAGGGTCACCTCCTGCCCCCACTTGCCGTAGGGGATTGCCTCCAAGATGTTGGGTTCGAGCAGGGTGGGCCGAGCAGCAGTGCGTACGAGCTCGCAGCAACGCCCGCGCCCTCAACCCTTTGTCAAGCGAGCCACCTTCAAACTGCCCGCTTCACACTCTACTTCACATGGTGTAGTCTTGCGCGCAACAAGAAACAGGGGAGAAAATGGCTGACAGAATTGCGGACCCGCTCTTCGGGCAGCCTCCCGAGCGGGTACAGCTTGATGCTGCGCCCCTGGTCCGCGTCTTGGGTCAGGTTCAGTTCGCGCGGATCGTCAATATCGGCAAGGAGCAGTTCATCGGGGATTTCCAGAACTCTGTTCGTCGGCAGTTCCCAGTGATCGAGCGCGATGTTGCGCAGTCGATCGAAGTCAGCCTTGCCGGGGCCGGGGTCACGAGCACCCTGGCCGAGGAAGTGATTTGGCGGATGTTCGACCCTCGTCGCGAGTGGCGCCTATCTCTTGCACCGTCTGCGCTGACGCTCGAGACGATGCATTACACGTCGCGCAGAGAGTTCCTCGATCGGCTTCACTTTCTAATCGATGCCCTGGCAACCACCATCCAGCCTTCTCTGGCGACCCGTGTGGGCTTCCGCTATGTGAACAGGATCGATCGCCAGGCGGACGTTGATGACTTGGGCAACCTGGTCGAGCCGGAACTTCTGGGCTTGTCTTCTGCAGCGCTACGAAGCAGCGTCCAGATGGTTGCCTCGCAAGCGCAATGCCAGACGGCCGAAGGGTTGCTTTTGGCGCGGTGGGGACTATTGCCTGCCGGCGCGACCCATGACCCGGATATGGCGCCACCCACCGGCGTGCAGAGTTGGTTTCTCGACATCGACTCCTTTACGACTTCAGATCTGCCTGAGGATGGGTTTACCGCAGGCCCGCTGATTGCGAAGATCAACACTATGGCAGACCGAGCCTACGCCTTTTTCCGTTGGAGTGTGAAGGCGCGGTTTCTGGAGCGTTTCAGGGAGGGGAGCAAATGATGCAGACCGCATTAGCTGCAATTGCGCTGACAGTCATGCCCCCGGCAGGACATCACGGCAATCCTTGGGCGCGGGCCGCCGAAGAAGATACGTCGCTGGCGATCTTCCCGTTTGGTGGGAACTATTCTGAGCATTCGGTCCACTGGCGCAGCGATCGGAGATATGTTCTCAATTTGGGGAAGCTCGAGAGGCATCTCGGGGACTTTTTTGCGCGTGGCTCGAGCGCGAACTTCGACGTCCTTGCAAATGTTCACCGTCACGATGCTACGATGCCGCAGCAGGTCGAATTGGTCCGTGAGCTGCGTCAGCTGTCCGGCCTCACCTGGAATCACATTGCCGATATGATCGTTGTGAGCACAAAGACCCTGCACAATTGGGCCGCCGGAAAACCCATAGACGAGAAGAACCTCAGGCGGGTTGGGGAGGTCATCTCAGTGCTCCGGTTCATCGACCGGGGAAGTGCCGAAGCGAACCGAGCCTTGCTGCTCAATGAGTCTGTCGAGGGCCAGGCCCTTATTGATCTCGTTAAGGTCGGCGAGTTCGCGGCCGTCAGGCAAGCGGCCGGGCGCGGTCGGGGACGAGCTGCTGCGGCTCCACCGTTGCCGGCGTCGACCGTGGCTGCTTGGGGACCTGAGGACTTGGGCGAACGGCTGTCGAAGTGGCAAGGCGAACTTGCCACTGACGTCGAGCCCAGTGCTCGTCCAACGCGTGCTCGGCCCGCCAATGCGCGCCGGAAAGGCTGATGAGGTGCAAGTTTGGCGGAGAGCGAACCTCCTCATCGGCAAAGTATTCTGCGCGCTTGGCGTCAGGGCGACTTCGCCCTTGGCGTAGGGCCGTTCATATATGGGGACCTGTCTGGCAAGCCTGACGGGACGGGATTCGATGCATATTTCGATGAAGAAGACCCACCAGGTTTCGCTGTGGTATCTCAGACGTGCGACATCGTCAGCGATCCAGCTAGGAACCCTTGGGTTGTAGTCTGTCCGTTGGTGAAGGCAGATTCGACTCGAATTGCGGAAATTGAACGCGGCGGCGTTCCGCGCTTGGCTATAGTTGAAAAAGCTCCGGTAGGCCTTGTTGCCGAACTTGCTCGGCCTCTGACCATCAGCAAGGAATTATTGGTGACATGGAAGCGAAACCAGGGCTTCGCTGACCCAGCGAAGGCAGTCGAGTTTGCCCGCTCGCTCGAGCGCTGCTTCGGCCGCTTCGCCTTTCCCGATGACTTCAACAGGTCAATCTCCCCTCTCCTCAATAAGCTCAGGGATGGGTATGGCAGAGAGAACGCTGAAATGGGCCGTGTCGCCCGGTCGCTTGCTGAAATTCGTGTTCGCCCCTCGGCGGCTTGGGACACAGAAGAGGTGCGCGTTCGGTTCTATCTGATTCTCAAGCCTGAAGATCAAAGAGAGGCCAACCTTGAGGAAATCAATTCGGCATTCGAGAAGGTTCTCGCCAAGCTCATATGGCAAGGTGGTCTCTCGATAGACGACCCATCCCTGCAGCTTGGAACCTACGACGACTTTCTCGCTCGGGATTATATCGAGAGTGTTGCTCTCGACATCAACGCGCTCTCTTTCGCGGCCCGATACGTGGCGAATGGATGACCACTGGGTCGACAGTCAAACCTGAGTGTTCGCGAACCGCTTGTCCCCAGATCTGTCGCTGCCCTTCCCACGCCTCCGGGAACCCGTCCATCAGCCGGGCCAGCGTGACCTCCGGCCCCTGCTTCCCGTCCAGGATCGCCTCGACGATGTCAGGCGCGAGCAGCGTGAGCCGCAGGACGCGAGTCATGTATGAGGGGGCAATCCCCTCCCGCTCGGCCAGTTCGGCGATGGTGGCGAACTCTCCCGACTCCAGCATCCGCTTCCAGCGGAACGCGCGGGCCAGCGCCTTGACGAGGGCGTCGTCGGGGCGGCGGGACGGCGCGATGCCCGCGGGCAGGCGTATTTCCTTTCGCCCGCCGCGCTTCGCCAGCCGGAAGGGCACGCGCAGGGTGACGGTATCGGCGGGCGCGGGACGGGTCATGCGGCCTCTCCGACCGTGCCCGCCAGGATTTCGCGCGCGAGGCCGGCGAGGCCGTCGATGCGCAGGCGCAGGTCGAAGCCGTCGGGGGCGAGGTCGATCCGCTCGACCAGCAGCGCCACGATGCGCGCCTGTTCGACGGGAAAGAGTTCGTCCCACAGCGGGTCGAGCCGCTGCAGGGCCGCGCGGGCTTCGTCCTCGGTGACACCGTCGGCGCGGGCGCGTGCCGCCTTCCACGTCCCCGCGACGATCTCGGGCTGGCGGAACACGGCGCGAATGCGGTCGATGACCGCGGCCTCGATCTCCCCTGCTGGCACCCTGCCCACGGAGCATGACCCGGCGCCATGCTTCAGCACTGTCTGGCTGACGTAGTAGCGGTAGAGCCTGTCGCCCTTCCGCGTGTGGGTCGGCGAGAAGGCCGCGCCATCCGGCCCGAACAGCAGCCCCTTCAGCAGCGCGGGCGTCTCGGCGCGGGTGCGGGCGGCGCGCTTGCGCGGGCTCTCCTGAAGGATGGCGTGGACGCGGTCCCAGGTCTCGCGGTCGATGATCGGGTCGTGCTCGCCGGGGTAGCGCTCGCCCTTGTGGACCGCCTCGCCGATGTAGGCACGGTTCGACAGCATCCGGTAGAGATACTTCTTGTCGATCCGGTTGCCGCGCGGCGTACCGAGGCCCCGCGCGCCGACCTCGCGTGCCAGCAGCGTGCAGGAGCCGATCTCGAGGAAGCGGGCAAAGATCCAGCGCACATGCGCAGAGGTTTCTTTATCGACCACCAGCTTCCGGTTCTCGACCCGATAGCCGTAGGGCGGCACCCCGCCCATCCACATGCCTTTCTTCCGGCTCGCGGCGACCTTGTCGCGGATGCGCTCGGCCGTCACCTCGCGTTCGAACTGGGCGAAGGACAGCAGGATGTTCAGCGTCAGCCGCCCCATGGAGGTGGTCGTGTTGAAGGACTGCGTCACCGAGACGAAGGTCACGCCGTTGCGGTCGAACACCTCGACCAGCTTGGCGAAATCGGCGAGCGAGCGGCTGAGGCGGTCGATCTTGTAGACCACCACCACATCGACCAGCCCGTCTTCGATGTCGGCCATCAGGCGCTTCAGGCCGGGGCGCTCCAGCGTGCCGCCGGAGATGCCGCCGTCGTCGTACTTATCGCGGACCAGCACCCAGCCTTCCGACCGCTGGCTGGCAATGTAAGCCTCGCAGGCCTCGCGCTGGGCGTGGAGGCTGTTGAACTCCTGCTCGAGGCCTTCCTCGGAGGACTTACGGGTGTAGACGGCGCAGCGAAGCTTGCGGACCACCGGCTTTGTCATGTCCGCCCCCTGTGGTTCTTGAGGCCGAAGAACACCCAGCCGTTCCACCGCGTGCCGGTGATGGCGCGTGCGATAGCGGACAAAGACTTGTACGGCCGTCCCTGCCATTCGAAGCCGTCTGCGGTGACCGTCACGACGTACTCGACGCCCTGCCATTCGCGCAGGAGGCGCGTCCCGGCGATCGGACGGTCGCGGTCGGCTCGGATGCTGCGCTTCTTCTTGTCGCCGCCATCCAGTTCCTCGCCCAACCTTTCCAGGCGCCGGATGGTCTCCGGTTTCAGCCCGCCAAGGCTGAGTTCCTGGATGCGGTAGGCCAGGCGGGATTCGAGGTAGCGCCGGTTGAACGGTGGTGGCTCGCTGTCGAACAGATCGCGCCACTGTTTCTTCAGGTCTGGTGTCGGGGTGGTCTTCAGCGCGGCCAGGCGCGCGGGAATGGGGTCGTGAGTCGTCATGCGGTCTCCGTCGGGTTCGGGGTTGCATGACGGCATCGGTCGGCTGGAGAGTGTAGGCAAATTTCTCCCGTCTCGTCAGAAGGTTCGCCCCGCTCGCGCTGCACGAGCCTGACCAACCCGAGAGCGAGCAAGTCGCATAGTTCGGTGCGCCGTTCTGCGGGGGTCATCCGGTGTGGCGGCACCGGATTGGGGCGTTTCATGCGGGCCTCGGGGCGTTCGTCTCCCTCGGCCTCTACTCATCGCGACCGCGAACCGTCCCACGGGTCCGTCCAGTCGCTGACGCCCCGGATCCGGACTCGACTCAGGGTTGTCCGAACTGATAGAACGTAAAGGGAACAATCGGGTCAGAAAGGAAGGGGTGCCATGGGTTCCGACATCAGGAAATTCGTCAATCCGAAGTTTCTCGGCGGCATCGATGTCTTGCTCATGCGCGAACTCTTCGCGCGCCATTTCGCGGGCGCGGACCAGCCCTTTTCGTTCGATGGCGAGGAGGGCGAAATCCGCAAGCGGATGGCCGAGTATTTCGCGAAGCCGATCACCGAATGGTCCGAAGGGCTCGTCGCGGATCTGCATCGGGTCGCCGAACTCGGAACCGCCGAGGGGATGCAACTCGTCCTGAACGAGGCGAGGCGCCAAGGCGTGGCCCTCTATCCCGAGGAGGCCGTCGATGCGTCCGACCCGGCCCCGGCCAGGCACGAGCCCAAACATGTGGCGCTGCATGCCTATCTGAACCATCCGCGGCTCTTCGAAGCGGCGGCCGACTTCCAGGCGCTGCGGGCGCCGACCGCGATGGCCGAATTCCGGGGGCCGCAGCGCGATGTCGGAGCCGATCTGACGGACGAGGCGTCGGCGGCCTTCAAGGCCGCGATCGTGAAACTGTTCGCGCAGGACCTGCAGGGCGATTACTGCCGTCTCGGGCCCTACGAGGAAGACGGAGAAATCAACCTCGTCGTCAGCCATGGGGCGCCGGTCACGACAACGCCGGTCGTGGCGGGGGACGGCGAACGGATCATCACGCTGCGCGCCGTGAAATACGCGGCCCTGCGCTATGCCCCATACGAAGGGCTCCTGCGCATCGGGGGCGTGCCGAAGGCGCAGCAAGCCGAGGTCGCCGCGATCTTCGCCGAACATATCCTCGGGCGGCCGGGTTTCTTCGCGGGCAAGGACGCGCGCGATCTCTATACCCTCGACCCCATCGCAGCGTTCGGCCCGGACTTCGCGTTCCGGCACGCCTTCGACGACAGGATCCTCGAGGTCCGGATCGTGGCGGCGGCAGCCGACTTCTTCGCCGAGGACGAGGATGGGAACTGGCGCCATGTGCGCAGCTGGGAATCGAAGGATCCATCCGGTGGGGCGCTCCGGCATTTCAGGGGGAGCGAAGTGCGTTTCGGTCGCGGCTGGCGCCTGGGAGAAATCACCTTCCGGGTGTTCTTCAGAAGCGATGCGAAACAGCCTGCCAAGGTGACCGTGCGCCTGAAGCCGCCCGGGACGCTCGCCTTCCGGCGGACGCGGTTCGAGAAGGCGATCCATGCCCTGGTCGCGCGCAACGGGCTCGAGAAGGATCGCGATGCTGATCTGGTTGTGGAAGCGGCTGAGTGACGGCGGAACGGAGGCCACCGTTTCCGGCCGGGCGCTGCGCCGCTTCTCCGGGCGCGAGATCGAAGGTCTGCTTCGGGCGGGGGTTCTGATCGAGCAGCGCAAGGCCGACAGCTGGCCCGTCTGCGCGCATTGCGACTGCGGACTCGACGCGCGCCCGATCCGCGTCGCAGGGGATCGCTTGCTCGCCTGCTGTCCGCGCGACACCGCGGCGGACGCGACCCTGGAGCCGGACGACCTGCGACGGTTCGGGATCGACGCGGACAGACTGATCTCCGCCATGGCGGCGTCCTCCGGCTTGCAAGCGGCGACTTTCGCCCTCGCGGAGGGGCTCTGGCTGCTCGGACGGCTGCCGACGGGCATGTGCATCGTTCTCTGCCGCGACACGCATGCGCTGAGGGCGCCCGCCGCCAAGCTCGCGGTCAGGGCGGCCGCCGGAACGGCGCCCGTCACCATCGTCGCCACGGACCTCGACCCGGCGACCGACCTGCAGCTGCGGACGGCGGGTCTTGCTGCATGCCCGCTCGCGGACTGCGTCCGAGCCGACGAATTCGGCACGGAACGTCTCGCGTTCGACCGCCTCTTGCCGGTCGGCCTCGCCCCGCCGCGCCTGGTGCTGAGCCGGAGCCGACGATCGGTCGTTCTCGACGGCCGCCGCCTCGATCTCACCCCGCAGATGTTCGCGCTGATCCGGCTCTTCGCGGAACAGGCCGGACAGCGCGACCCCATCCTGCGCAAGGAGGCCATCGAGGCACAGACCGGGCGCCCGGCAAACGAGATAGTGCGAGATCTGCGAAAGGCCCTGACGGGCTGCGGCCTGCCGCGGGCTTCCGTCGATGCCCTGATCGAGACCGTGCGCGGCTACGGCTATCGCCTCGGGCTTTCTCCCGCCGCCGTGGCCGTCGAGGACTGAAGTCCCCGGCACACAAGGCGCACACAACAAGCACACGCAGATCACACCGAAAGCCTCGGCGGGTCCGGCAGTCTCGGAACAACAGCAACGATGTTCCGAGGCACGACTACATGCACCCGCCGCTTTCTCCCGCCGACCTTGCCAGCCTCATCGATGAGGCCGATGCTGCCGCGCGCCGTCTGCGCCGCAAGCTGGGGCTGCCCGCCGCCGATCTGGACGACCTCCGCCAGGACCTGCTCGTCGACCTGATCTGCCGGTTGCCGGGCTTCGACGCGCGCCGCGGCTCCATCGGCGCCTTCGCGAACATCGTCCTGCGCAACCAGTCCTCGCGGATCGCGATCCGGCACCATCGCCGACGCCGGGCGCAGGGCGGCGGGGTGCTGTCGCTCGACGCGCCGGTCTCCGGCGGCGACGTGCCGCTCGGCTGCCTGCTGGCAGAGACGGACGGGCTCGCCGCCTGGCACGGCCAGGACCGGTGCGCTGCGACCGAGGTCGAGACCCGCCACGATCTCGCCCGGGCGCTCGCCGACCTGCCGGAGGAGGCCCGCGGTCTCTGCGCGGCGCTCGGCGCCTGCGCCGTCGCCGAACTCGTCGGCCGCGACGGCTTCTCCCGCTCCGCCCTCTACCGCCGCCTCGCACGCCTCCGGCTCGACCTCGCCATGCGCGGGCTCGGGGGCGGTGGGACGGTTTGCCGGCGGCGTGAGTAGAGGGAGGACATGGAGATGCTCGTCATGCCTTTCGCCGCCTTCGCCCCGGCGCGGCCCCGCCCGCCGACCGACATCGAGTTCTGCGCCTGGGTCGGCCAGGCGATGCCCGGCGACCGGCTGGAATACCATCGCGGATTCCTCGGGATCGACAGCGCCCCGGCGATCTCGACCCTGCCCGAGGCCGACCGCCGCCGGCTCGCCGCGCTGGCCGATGCCGCCTTCCGCGCCTTCGAGGCCGGGCTCGTCCATCTCGTGCAGGAGCGCGTGGGCCCCGACCGCTTCGCCTACATCGCCGTCGCGCGGACGAGGCCGCGTCGCACGCCGATGCCGCTCGCCCGGCTTCTCCTCGACGCCGAGGCCGCCTGATGGCCGTCCCGTTTCCCCCGACCGGAGTTCCCGCAATGCCGCACCCCGACAACGCCCCCCGGTTCGACGATCTCGACCGGCTCTCCATCGGCGAGATCGCCGACATGCCGCCGGCGCTGCTCCTCGACCTGCAGACAACGGCGCTTGCCGAGACGGCCCGGGTCAAGCGCCTGAAGGACCGGCTCGAGGCCGGGATCGCGCAGCGCTACGAGGCCGCCGCCGCGGCCGAGCGCGCCGCGCAAGGCAAGACCTCGGGCACGGTGCGGATCGAGGATGCGGGCGTGGTGGTGATTGCCGATCTCCCGAAGAAGGTCGCGTGGGATCAGGACCGGCTGGCCGCCATGGCGACCCGCATCCGCGCCGCCGGCGACGATCCGAGCGAGTATCTCGAGATCACCTATCGCGTGCCGGAACGCCGCTTCGGGGCCTGGCCCGACGCCCTGCGCGAGGGCTTCGCCGCGGCCCGCACCGAGACCACCGGCAAACCCGTGTTCCGGCTCGAGGCGCGGGACCGGTGACGCGCGGCGGCGGGACGCCCGAGCGGCAACGCCGGGCAGGTTCCCCTTCGGCACCCGGTCGCCCCCGCCGCCGCGCCCTTTCAACCCTTCGGAGAACCCCATGGCCTTCCGCATCATCACCGCCGACGAACGCCTCTCGGCCACCGAGAACAAGACCTCGCTCGCCATCTTCGGCCCGCCCGGCGTGGGCAAGACGACGCTCCTGAAGACGCTGCCCGCCGAGGAGACCGTCTGCCTCGACCTCGAGGCCGGGCTGAAGTCGGTGCAGGACTGGCGCGGGGACTCGATCCCGGTGCGCAGCTTCGCCGATTTCCGCGACCTCGCCGTGCTGATCGGCGGGCCGGACCCTGCGCAGCATCCGCAATCCTGGTACGGCACCGAGTATCACGCCTGGCTGCAGCAGCAGTATCTCGGCACCGGCATCGAGGACTTCCTCGCCCGGAAGCGGATCGTCTTCGTCGACTCGATCACCGACCTGACGCGGCAGGCCATGGCCTATGCCCGCCAGCAGCCGGAGGCCTTCTCCGAGCGGACCGGCAAGCCCGATGTCCGCGGCGCCTACGGGCTTCTGGGTCGCGAGGTGATCCAGGCGCTGAAGCATCTCCAGCATGCCCGCGGCAAGACGGTGATCTTCGTCGGCGTGCTCGAGAAGGTCACCGACGAGTTCGGCGCGACGACCTGGCAGCCGCAGATGGAGGGCACGAAGGCCGGGCGCGAATTGCCGGGCATCGTCGACCAGGTGGTCTCGATGCAGCTCTTCGGCCGCGACGCCAAGGGCGACTGGACCCTCGACGAGACCTCCGCCGAGCGCCGCCTCGTCTGCCGCTCCGGCAACCCCTGGGGCCTTCCCGCCAAGGACCGCTCCGGCCGCCTCGACACGACCGAGGCCCCCGATCTCGGCGCGCTGATCGCGAAGATCGACGGCCGCGTGCCCGCCCACACCGCCAACCCTTCCTGATCCAGACGCAAAGGAAAGACCCATGAGCTACGATCTGAACGACGCCCAGCCCCAGATGGCCCCCGTCGGCGAGCTGATCCCGGACGGCACCTTCGCCAAGGTGCGGCTGACCATCCGCCCCGGCGGCGTGAACGGCGCGACTCCGGCGGATGCGGGGCTGCTGAAGGCCTCGCAGTCGAGCGACGCGAAGATGCTGGACTGCGAGTTCACCATCCTCGAGGGCCCGCATGCCCGTCGGAAGTTCTGGCAGAGCTTCACCGTGGCGGGCGGAAAGCTCGACGAGAAGGGCCAGTCCATCGGCTGGAAGATCTCGAAATCAACCTTTCGCGCCATCGTGGACAGCGCCCTCGGGCTCGATCCCAGGGACGAATCCCCGCCGGCCAAGGCCAAGCGGGTGCTGCCCGGGCTCAGGCATCTCGACGGGATCGTCTTCGCCGCCCGGATCATGGTGGAGCCCGCCTCCAGCCCGCAGTACCGCGACCAGAACCGCATCGCCAACGTCGTTCTGCCCGACGAGCCGCACCATGCCGCGATCATGCGTGGCGAAACCGTCCCGCCCGATCCGGTCAACGCCCCGCCGCGCAAGGCCGCGAGCGCGCCGGCGCCGGGCTGGCAGGCGCCCACGCCGGCATGGGGTGCGCAGCCGCAAGCCCCGGCGGCGGCTCCGGCCTGGGGCGCGCAGGCGCCCGCGCCGCAGCCCACGCAGCAACCGCCCGCCCAGCAATCGCCCGCGTCCCCGCCGTCCGCGTCGGGCGGAGCGCCGGCGACCGGCATGCCCGCCTGGCTCAATGGGTGAGGCGCGGTCGGCAGCACGGCGGCGGAGGTCAACCCGGCCTTCGCCGCCGCCCGAGGCCCGGCGCGATCCTGCCGGGCCGATGACCCCGGATGAATGGCAGGCGCATGTGACGCGCGAGGCGGCGCTGGAGATCGGACGATGGCTCGAGGCCCGAGGAAGACTGCACGCCCCCATCGCAAGCCTCGGCCTCGGAGACCTCGAAGCCATGGCCAGCAACGCGATCTCGCGCTGGATCGTGCTCCAGTCCGAAAAGCTCCGGAGGGCGGGCTGGCCGCCCGAGGACCCGATCGCGACCTTCTTGCTCGGGTAGCGCTCTGCGCCGTCTGCGCCCGCGAGGCGCGCGGCTTCGGCTACTGCCACGGCCTCCGCTGGGATCGCCACCCCTACCACCGCTTCTGCTCGCGCCGCTGTCAGGACGTGGGCAGCGCCATCGCCCAAAGGAACAACGGCATGATCGACAAGACCGCGCGCGAGGCCCGTGCGATCCGCGATGCGCGGACGCTCTTCGCCGAAGCGCTCACCGACCTCGGGCTCATGGAGCCCTTCTTCCATCGCAGCGCCGAGGACATCGACCGCCTGATCGAGGCGGCGGTCACCGGCTACATCGACAGCATGCAGGACCAGGCCGCGCGCAAGGAGCGCACTGGCACGGTTCTGGATGACCCTCTGCCATTCTGAGGGGGCGTCATGGTTGACCTCAATGAGAATGGCGTCGCGCCCGACTTTGCACGCACCAAAGTCTGCGGAACCTGCCGCACGAGAAAATGGCTGCTGGCGTTCTACCGCCGGAAGCTCTGCAAGTCTGACGGTCGCGCGGCCGCCTGCAAGGACTGCCACCGCGAGTACAGTCGCGGGTACGTTCGTCGGCACAGGGACCGGGCCGCACATGCCGAGAGTCAACGTGATTGGCGGGTCCGCAACCGGGATCGCGACAGAGCCCACGCGGCCGTGAAGCGCGCGATAAAGGCCGGTCGTGTCCTCCGACCGAAGGCCTGCTCCGACTGCGGCTGCGAAACCAGGCTCGAAGCGCATCACGAAGATTACGGCCGTCCGCTCGACGTGATCTGGCTTTGCTCGGTCTGTCACGGGCTTCGCCACCGCAACGGTAGCCGGGGGCGAAAGGCATGAACATGGTCGATCTCAACAAAGGCTCGGGCTTCCTCTACGGCGCCGGCGCGCCGCGCCCACCCATCGCGGAGGCGGTGTCCGCCGCCATCGACACGGCGCTTTCCGCGCGCCACCGCGCCGAGCGTCCGCGCACCTATGTCAGCTCCTCGGGTCTCGGCCGCGATTGCCTCCGCCAGATCCAGTACGACGTCCTCGCGGTGCCGAAGGACGAGGGCCAGGAGTTCGCGCCGCGCACACTGCGCATCTTCGAGGCCGGCCACCGGGCCGAGGACATCGTCGCGGGCTGGTTCAGGATCGCAGGGTTCGACCTTCGCACCGAACGCCCCGATGGTCGCCAGTTCGGTTTCGAGGCCATGGCGGGTCGGCTCAAGGGCCATATCGACGGCTGCTTCGTCTCGGGCCCCGTTGCGATGGTCTATCCCGCGCTGTGGGAGAACAAGGCGCTCGGGGCCTCCAGCTGGAAGGACGTGGTCAAGCGCGGTGTGAGCATCGCGCGCCCCGTCTATGCCGCGCAGATCGCGCTCTATCAGGCCTACATGGAGCTCCCCAACCCGGCGCTCTTCACCGCGCTGAACCGCGACACGATGGACCTGCACGCCGAACTCGTGCCCTTCGATGCGCGTCTCGCGCAGGAAATGTCGGATCGCGCCGTCGCCGTGGTGCGGGCTTCCGAGGCCGGGGAATGGCTGCCGCGCGCCGCCGCCGAGCCCGCGGCCGTCCTCTGTCGGGGCGGCGTGGCGGCCGGCAAGTGGCACGCGCCCTGCGCATGGGCCGAACGGTGCTGGGGAGAGCGGCAATGACCGAGTTCACCCCATCCGCCGCACAGGCCGCCGCGATCCGCGAGATCAGGGAATGGTTCGAGAACCGCACCGCGGAGCAGCAGGTGTTCCGGCTCTTCGGCTATGCCGGCTCCGGCAAGAGCACCGTGCTGAAGTTCGCGCTCGACGAACTCGGCCTCTCGCCCCACCGCAGCGCGAAGGACGGCCGCTGCGTGCCCGGCGTCGTGACCGCCACCTTCACGGGCAAGGCCGCGCTGGTACTGACTCGCAAGGGCACGCCCGCCCGCACCATTCACAGCCTGATCTACACGGCAATCGAGGCGACCGAGGAGGAAATCGCCGCCGCAGCCGCCAAGGTTCAGGAGGCTGAGACTGCCGCACGCAATCTCACCGGTTTCGACAGGACCGCGGCCGAAGCGGGGATCGAGGCGATGCGCCAGGGGCTGTCCGCGATGAAGCACCCTCGCTTCGCCCTGAACCCGCAGAGCGACGCGGCCGACGCCCGGCTGATCGTGCTGGACGAAGTGTCGATGGTCGGCGAGGAGATGGCCCGCGACCTGATGAGCTTCAGTAAGCCGATCCTCGTGCTGGGCGATCCCGGTCAACTGCCGCCGATCAAGGGCGAAGGGGCCTTCACCCGCGACCCGCCCGACGTGATGCTGACCGAGATCCACCGCCAGGCGGCCGAGAGCGCCATCATCCGCCTCGCCACCATGGCGCGGATGGGGGAGCCCATCGGCTTCGGCGTCTACGACGCCCATGTCGCAAAGCTGCGCAAGGGCGACATCACGCCGGAACAGGCGCTGCGCGGCGGGCAACTGATCTGCGGCCTGAACGCGACGCGCTTCCAGCTGAACAATGCGATGCGCGCGGCGGCCGGTCTCGGCGGGACCTGGCTGCCTACCGGGCCGGCCGAGAAGATCATCTGCCTGAAGAACGACAACTCTCTCGGTCTGATCAACGGCATGTTCCTCACCCTCGAGGACATCGTCGACGAGGGCAGCCTCTACTTCTCCGCAGTCGTCCACGACGAGGACGGGCGCCACATCGGCGAGCCCTATGAGGACGGGCGTCCGGGCCGGCTGCGCATCTACAAGGGGCATTTCGAGGACCACGTCGCCTACGACGACAAGCGTCATGACCGCGACTACAAGGAGAAGCGCCTGTTGATCGAGGCGACCTTCGGCTGGGCGATCACCGCTCACAAGGCGCAGGGCTCGCAGTGGGAGAACGTGATCGTCTGGGACGACGGGCTGGGCCGCTCCGAGATCGACCGCCGCCGCTGGCTCTACACCGCGATCACCCGGGCCGAGCGCGGGCTCGTCCTTCTCGCCTGAGGGGTGCGATGATCGATCTCAACGATGTCCCCACGCCGAAGGCCCGCCACGACCTGGCGGCCGTGAAAGATCGGCTTGCCGCCACCGCAGGCGACTGGCTCCCCGGCATCTTTCCTGAGGCGCGGCTGGCGCGCGACCGTCGCTCCTTGCGCTGTGCCGACCTGTCCGGCCGCCCGCCGCGCAAGGAAGGGTCGTGCACCATCCACCTTGACGGGCCCTATGCAGGCTGGGGTTTCGACTATGCCACGGGGGAAAGCGCCGGGCCCATCGATCTGATCGCGCAGGCGACGGGGCTGAGCGATGGCGCGCTTTTCGACGAAGCGGCGCGGATTGCCGGGATGGATCGGCCCGCACCTCGATCCTTGCCGCGCCCGAAGCCCGACCATTCGACGGAGGTTGCGCGTCTGGTCGATGGCGCCCAGCCGCTCGCCGGAACCGTGGGCGAAGCCTACCTGCATGCACGCGGCCTCGGCGATCCGGGATGCCCGGATCTGCTGTTCCACCCCGACCTGCCGGATTTCGACACGCGGCGTGGATGGCCGGGGCTGATCGCATTGCCTCGACTGGCGGACGGCACCCGCGCGCCGGGCATCCACAGGACCTTCCTCATGGACGACGGCAGCGCCAAGGCGCCTGCCGGGAAGAAGATGCTGGGATCGGTTGCCGAAGCGGCCGTGCGCCTGTTCGCCATGCCTACGGACGGCCACCTTGGTATTGCCGAAGGCATCGAGACCGCCCTCGCAGCCCATGCCCTGTTCGGCACTCCGGTTTGGGCGGCGCTGTCCGCGGACGGTTTGGCGCGGTTCCGGTGGCCCGAGGGCACGACGCGGGTCACGATCTACGCCGATGCAGGCGACGCCGGGCGCCAGGCAGCCGCGACTCTCTCGGACCGCCTGAACCGCGCCGACATCCCGAACGAGATCGTCGCCCCGCTCCATGGCGACGATTTCAACGACGACCTGCTGCGTGGGGCGCGCGCCGAGGACTACGGCCCGCGCCAGGGGCTGCCGACCGAAGACCAGCCCGCCGCGATGGATCGCTTGCCATCTGCTAGCGACACAATCGCTGACCTGGTTGCCGCCGCCGATGCGCTAACCAACCCGCCCGATATCTCCGCCCTTGGCGAACTTCTCGGCCGTATCGCCCTTGCGCGGCTGGACCCGCTTCCCGCGCGCCAGATCCTTGCCCGCATCAAGACCACGACCGGCATCGCCATGTCGATCCTCGACAAGCAGCTGATCGAACTGGTGAAGCGTGTGAACGTCTCCGGCGATCCCCATGCGCGGATCGCCAAACCTGCCTGGTTCGGGCGCCTGCGCCTCGATCTCGCGGGCGCGCCCGAACGCAACGAGGCCAACGTCATCGTCGCCCTGACCTCCGATCCGGCTTTCGCGGGCGTTCTCGCCTTCGACGAGTTCTCCCAGGAGATCGTCGTGCGCCAACCGCTGCCGTGGGAAGCCGCGACCGGCCCGTTTCCCCGCCCCTGGGAGGATGCCGACGATGTCCGGACCGCGGAATGGCTGCAGCTGCGCGGGGTCAATGTCGCGCCGCTCGTGGTCGGGCGGGCCGTCGGCGCCGTCGCCCGCGAGCTGCGCATCCATCCCGTCCGTGACTGGCTCGACACCCTGAAATGGGATGGCACGCCCCGGATCGAGACCTGGACCAGCACCTATCTCGGCGCGGAACCCACGGCGTTCAACCACACCATCGGCGCGCTCTGGCTGATCTCGGCCGTCGCCCGCATCTACCGTCCCGGCGTGAAGGCCGATCACATGCTGATCCTCGAAGGGCCGCAGGGCGCGCGCAAATCGACGGCCATCAAGGTGCTGGCAAGCGAGGACTGGTTCACCGACGAACTGCCCGAGCTCGGGTCGAAGGATGCCGCCATTCATATGCAGGGCGTCTGGATCGTGGAGATCGCCGAACTCGACGCCATCGGTCGGGCCGAGGTCTCGCGCATCAAGGCCTTCCTGACGCGCACCACCGACCGCTTCCGCCCGCCCTACGGCCGCTACACCGTCGAGGTGCCGCGCCAATGCGTCTTCGCAGGCACGGTGAACCCCGACACCTATCTGCGCGACGAAACCGGCAACCGCCGCTTCTGGCCGCTGCGCTGCGGGACCATCGACATCGCGGCGCTCGCCCGCGACCGCGACCAGCTCTGGGCCGAAGCGGTTCACCGCTTCCGCGACGGCGCGATCTGGTGGATCGACGATCCGGCGATCCTTGCCGAGGCCGCCGCCGCGCAGGAAGCCCGCTATCAGGCGGATGCCTGGGACGCCCGCATCGACCGGTGGCTGACCCACGACACCCGCAGCGTCAACCGCGGCCACGCGGGGTATGAGGATTGGCAGGACGAAGAGTTCGAACGTCCCGAGCCGATCCGCGACGTGTCGGTGGGCGAGATCCTCGAAGGCGCGCTCGGCATCGAGCCCGCGAAATGGACGAAGGGCGACCAGATGCGCGTGGGGGCCTGGCTGAAGTCGCGGGATTGGGAGCGATACCGCAGCGGCACGGGCGCGACCCGCGAATGGCGCTACCGCAGGCGGCAAGGCGACGGCTGACGTCGGGGGGCCTTGAAGGCATCCAGGGGGCATCCATCCGGGTGCCCCTTGTCGTTCGGGCGCCGTCCCACTTCGCGGCCTGTCCCACTTCAAGCCCAAGGTGGGACAGAAAAAGCCATTTGAAATCAATGCTGTCCCACCTGTCCCACCTGGACCGCCGACTTCTCTCTTTCCTGTATGAAAAACATGTGTCCCGGCCGGATTCCTTCTCTCTCATACGACGTAAGGAAAAAGGTGGGACAAGTGGGACAGGTGGGACAGACATTGATTTGAAAGGAAAATCTGACGTCCCACTTTTGTCGGCAAGTGGGACACCCCACGACCAGGTGGGACAGAGGCGCGTTCAGGCGCATTTTTCTTGAAAGGGCGCACATGACATGATTCCTTGCCAATGACCAAAGCCGAAGGCCCACAGCTTGTGAGCCTTCCGATGAACACACCGATCCCCGCGCCGGACGTCCGCCCCGAACCGGGCGCGATCAACCGGTCCTGCATCCTCGCCCTCGATCTCGGCACCACGACCGGCTGGGCACTCCGCGGCCATGACGGACTGATCACCAGCGGCACCGTCTCGCTGCGCCCCGGCCGCTTCGACGGCGGCGGCATGCGCTACCTGCGCTTCACCAACTGGCTGACCGAGATCGACCGGCTGTCCGGCCCCGTCGCTGCGATCTGGTTCGAAGAGGTCCGCCGCCACGCCGGCACCGACGCGGCGCATGTGTTCGGAGGTCTTCTCGCGACGCTGACCGCATGGGCGGAACTGCGCGGCATTCCGTATAGCGGCGTTCCGGTTGGCACCATCAAACGCCACGCCACCGGCAAGGGTAACGCCGACAAGGCTGCCATGGTCGATGCCGTCTGCGCGCGGGGCTTTTCCCCTGCCGACGACAACGAGGCCGATGCCATCGCGCTCCTCCTCTGGGCGCTGGACACCAAGGGGGGACTGCAATGAGGTGGCATCCCCGCGGCTACGGCGGCCGACGCCGGGATCCCGAACAGGTCAAGCGCGAGGGCTGGCAGGAACAGGGCGTCCTCGCGGTCTCCGCCGATGACGACCGCCTCACCTGGCCCGAGCGCGAGCTGGTCCGCCAGCTGGGCGAGAAGCTCTACGGACCTCGGGCGAACGACCGGGAGGCCGCGCATGGCTGACTGGACGCCCGCGATGGTCGAGGATCGGCTCGAGCGTGCGGCCGAGGTGTTCCGCTCGCTGCCCGAGGTCAGGCCGCAGGGCTACTTCAGCGCCTGGCCCGAATACTTTCACAGCTTCGCCGATCAGGTCGGCCAGGAGCCCCGGATGCGGCGGCCGAAGCCCGGCCCGCGCGACATCACCGAGGCCGAGGAAGCGCTGCTCTGGCTGCGCTGGCTGGAGCGCGACGATGCGCGGATCGTCTGGCTGCGCGCCAACCGGACGCCGTGGAAGAAGATCGGCTGGGAGATCGGGTTGAGCCGCCCGGCCGCCAATCGCCACTGGCAATACGGCATCGCCCTGATCGCCTGGCGGCTCAGCGGCCGGGTGCCGTCCGGCAAGCGGTCGAGGCGCTTCGTGGTCGAGAACGCCGACCGGCTGTCAAGGAAAATCGTCCTGTGAGACGATTTTCGGAGAGACATCGGAAGGCGAGACGGTTTCGTTCCGGCAGGCTATCTGATCCGTAGACTGGGAAACCTGCGGTTGGAGCACCGCGGCTTCCGGCGCCCCCACAATTCCTCCTCCACGGACCGTCGCAATCATGGAAGCGCGCCCGATCGGCTTTCGCGAATACGTTCGTTCGAACGGCTTCCATACGGTCTACCTGCTCACGCCCGTGCGTGGCGCCCCGGTCAAGATCGGGATCTCGGAGGATCCTGTGCAGCGGCTCGCGCAGGTACAGGTCAGCAACTACGAGGAAGTTGTATTTCACCGGTTCTGGTGGCTCCCTGGCGTGGCGGTTGCCTCGCGCATCGAGGCAGCGTTCAAGCGGGATCATGCGGTCAGGAACATCCGTGGCGAATGGTTCGACATACCCGCGGCCGCTGCGGAACTGGAAATCGACAGCGCAATCCAGCGACTTGGTATCTGGAGCCTGACGCAGTCGCAGATGGAGCACCTCTTCGACGACTGGATGCGCAAGAAATGGGGTGTACCCGCCCATGCCCCATCCCCGCTCCTTGGACGTGCGCCGCGCAAGGACGAGCCATGGCAACGAAGACCGGTGAGGAAGGGCAAGCCATACAAGCCGCAGTGCCCGTGGGAGCACTCAAAGCCGTGAGTTGAAACCGGCGAGATGGACGGCTTCCGGGGTCCGGGTGGGAACCAACGGGGAAGCCAGGAGGGCACGTCCGCGGCGAAGTCCGAAACCGGGCGAGCGCTCTGCGCCTGACCGGTTCGAACCGTCGCCTGCGATCCGCAAACACCTGATTGTGCGGTTCCTTCCTGTTCACCGGCGTATGCTGGCGGGCGAAGCGCGGCATATCGCCAGCGGCAGGGCCGTTTTCTGGGAAGCCACCCCGCGTGGAGGCCACCCCCGGAACGCCGGATAGTGACGCAATAACAGAAACTTGGCCGGTGGACTCCGGGCTGGACACCCTGGCTTCCGGAGTCCGGCAGCAAGCCCTTGGTCCCCGCCACGCCGGAGTCCACCCGCACGGTTCGCGAACGGCCACCAACCCATCACCGACAGGATCCTCAATGACCCTCGCCTTCGCCCCCGAGCGGATCGAGATGTGGCCCCTTGCGCGCCTCCAGCCCTACGCCCGCAACGCGAAGGTGCATGGCGCGGACCAGGTCGCGAAGATCGCCGCCAGCATGGCCGAGTTCGGCTGGACCGTCCCGTGCCTCGTCGGCGAGGACGGGGAGCTGATCGCCGGGCACGGGCGTGTGCTGGCAGCAACGCAGCTCGGTCTGACCGAAGCGCCGGTGATCGTGCTCGGACACCTGACGGAGGCGCAGCGGCGGGCCTATCGGATCGCGGACAACAGGCTCGCGGAGTCGCCTTGGGACGAGGCGCTCCTGTCGGCCGAATTGCAGGACCTGCTGGCCGAGGATTTCGACCTGTCGCTGGTCGGCTTCTCCGACGGCGAGTTGGACAAGCTGCTGGCCTTCGTGCCGGAGGGGGACGGGGAAGAAGGTGGCGCCGGGGGCTCCGTGCCGCCGGTGACCATCCCCGAACCGCCGCGCAACCCGGCATCGCGCACCGGCGATCTGTGGATCCTCGGCGACCACCGGCTGCTCTGCGGCGACAGCACCAGCGCGGCCGACGTGCGCCGCCTGATGAACGGCGAGCGGGCGATCCTGTTCGCTACCGACCCGCCGTATCTGGTGGATTACGACGGCTCCAACCACCCGACCCGGAACAAGGACTGGTCGGCGTCCTACGGCACCACCTGGGACGACAGTTCGCAGGGCGCGGAACTCTATGACGGGTTCATCGCGGCGGCAGTGGCCGAAGCGATTACCGAGGATGCCGCCTGGTACTGCTGGCACGCCTCGCGCCGCCAGGCGATGCTGG
>CAZNSP010000025.1:0-52257 GCA_964575795.1 uncultured Rhodobacterales bacterium | reverse complement strand
AAGAAGAAGAGGCCCCGGATAGCCGGAGCCTCGATCATGTTTCCACACAGCCTGCTATAGAGCGCCGCGGTCGGCACCGGCAGAGTGACGGAACTGGCGGTCATGGTGCGCCCCACGGTCTGCCAGCCGATCCAGCACAGCTGGCCCATGACCGCGAGATAGACGAGGTCGATCCCCGTGAAGATGGCCGTGCGGACACGCGCGGGCAGGGTTGCCGCGAGAAACCCCATGCGCAGGTGCCGGTTCTGGCGCTCGACCTCGGCGATGCCGATGAAGGCCATCCAGACCCAGATCCACCGGGCGGCCTCCTCGGTCCAGACCGGGCCGCGCATCACCGGCGTCCGCCCGAGGATCTGCACCGCCACCACGCAGATCAGGGCAAGAAACACGAGTGCTGCCACCGTGCCCTCGCTGCTGTATTTCCGGCCAGGCTTCATGGGGTGACCTCATGGATCTGGGCGGCGGCCGCGCCGGTGCGGCGCGACCCGATACGGGATCAGTCCCGTCCGCGGACACGGGCGATGGCGCCGTCGCCGAACTCGGCCTCGAGCTGGTCGTAATAGGGCTGCATCGCGGCGCGGAACGGCTCCAGGTCGGGGCGGCTGATGGTCAGCCCCCGGCCCTCGAAGGTCTCCAGCAGCTCCTCCTCGGCCACGAAGGTGCGGCTGTCGTTCTCCGCGCCGCCGCCCGCGACCGCCTCCGCGATCCAGCCGCGCTCCTCGTCGCTCAGTCCGGTCCACAGGTCGTTGGAGATCATCATGGCGATGGAGGCGACGAAATGGTTCGTGATCGCAATATGGCCCTGGACCTCGTCGAAGCGCATGGCCTCGATAGTGGGCAGGGGGTTTTCCTGCGCATCGACCTGATTGGTCTGCAGGGCCAGATAGACCTCGGCGAAGGCCACCGGGGCGGGCGTCGCGCCCACGTTTTCGGCATAGGCGATCAGGAAGGGGACGTTGGGGGTGCGCATCCGCAGGCCGGCGAGGTCCTCCATGCTCTCGATGGGGCGGTTCGCGGTGGTCTGGCGGGTGCCGTAATACCACAGGTCGAGTATGTGGATGCCCTGCTCCTCGAAGCGGCCCGGGAGCACCTACTTCTTCGGCTTCGACGAGATCTATCTCGGGGCGGCCGCGCTGGGCACGGATGGGGGGATCGGGACCACCTACAACGTCCTGGGCCGTCTGTATGTGGCGCTGGACGGGGCGGTCCGGGCGGGCGACCTCGCCCGTGCGCGCGACCTGCAGGCGACCTCGGCTGAGTTCGTCGCGGGCCTGCAGGAGGTCGGCGTGCTGCCGGGCATGAAGGCCGCCCTGCGTGCGTGCGGCGTGGAGTGCGGCCCCACGCGCGCGCCGCTGGCGCCGCAGTTGCCGGACGCGGACCGGCGCATGGCGGATCTGGTGGCCCGGCCCGCCATAAGGGAATGGCTCGTTCCGGGCGCAAGGTCCAACTGACTGGATCGCCTCCCCGCCGCCGCAACATCCACAGGGCCCTCGTCACCGTCCAATAAAATCACGGAAGGAGAGGTGTGGGCTCTTTCAACGGCCCCCGCGTGCATATTATGCGCAGCGCTTTGGCCCACGCCGGAAAGAGCGGACGGCGCGTCGTATCCGCCTTCATGGCGACGGCCTTCGCTTGGAACGACGCCGAGGCCGCCCGCCAGCAGTGGCGCCGTGTCGCCGACCAGCTCCGCCCCAAGCTCCCGAGGCTCGCCGCCCTCATGGCCGACGCCGACACCGACGTGCTCGCCTGCGCGTTTGCTTTCGTTGCAGCGCGGTTGCGCGAAACGTCTACGCGGCCATTCCAAGGAGTGGGCGGTGCGCACTGTTTTTTCTCCCCAGCTCCGCGGCGACGCGCTCGGCCACGATGCGCGCGGTGGCCGCCGAAAGGGTCCAGCCGAGGTGACCGTGACCGGTGTTGTAGAAGACGCCCTGCTTCCGGCCGCGGCCGACGTGCGGCAGCATCGAGGGTGTCATCGGGCGCAGGCCAGCCCAGGGTGTGACGTGCTCGGTCGAGATCGCCGGGAAATGCTTCTCGCACCATTCGACGAGCGGGCGGATCCGGTCGGCGCGGATATCCCTGTTCGCGCCGTTGAATTCGGCGGTACCGGCGATGCGGAAACGGTCCCGCCCGAGGCGGCTGGCGACGATCTTCGATCGGTCGTCGAGCAGGCTGACCCAGGGCGCGGCCGCCCGGCTCTCGGCGTCATCGAGCTGGACGGTGATCGAGTAGCCCTTGACCGGATAGACGTTCACTCGGTCGCCGAGCCCCTGCGCGATCGCGCGGCTGCGGATGCCGGCGGAAACCACGACGCCGTCGAAGGCCTCCTCGCGGTTGCCGCTGGCGATGCGGATGCCTCCGTCGAGCGCGGTGACGGCACCGACCTCGGCGCCGAAGCGCAGCTCGGCGCCGCGGCGGGCGGCGGCCCTGGCGAGGCCAGTGGTGAACTTGTGGATGTCGCCGGAGCTGTCGCTCTCGGTCAGGAAGCCGCCGACGAAGTCGCCGTGCAGGGCCGGCTCGATCTCGCGGATCTCGGCCGGCATCAGCTCGCGCCGCTCGAGACCGCCCTCGGCGAGCAGGCCGTTGACCATGCGGGCGTGGTCGAGGTCCTTCTGCCGGCTGTAGAAGTGCAGGATGCCGCGGCGCTCGAGATCGAAGTCGATGCCCTCGCGCGCGGCCATCTCGAAGAGGACGGCGCGCGCGGCGATCGCGAGGCGCACGGTCTCGACGGTGTTCCGCTTGTAGTTGGGGATGTTGGAGAGGAACTCCGCCATCCAGCGCATCTTGTGCAGGGTCGGACGGGGGTTCACGAGCAGGGGCGCGTCGGTCTGAAGCATCCACTTCAGTCCCTTCAGGACCGTGCTCCACTGGGTCCAGGTCTCGGCGTTCGAGGCGGAGAGTTGGCCGCCGTTGGCGAAGCTCGTCTCCATGGCGGCATAGCGGTGGCGGTCGAAGACCGTCACCTCGAAGCCACGGTCGAGAAGTTCGTAGGCGGTCGTCAGGCCGGTCACGCCGGCGCCGATCACGGCAACAGAAGTCATGAGGTCACTCCAAGGCTCGGGCGGCTCCGCCGCCATGCCCCCTCCGTGCCTTGGACCTGAGAGTTTCGCCCCCGTCCTTCAGGTGAGGACTTTCTCCTTCGGTGGGCCTGATCGAGGCCGCTTTCCGGAGTGTTGAGGCCGTGCCGGTCCCTGGACCTGAGAGTTTCCGGGGCGGTTGCTCCTTCGGCGGCGGGTCGCCCCGCCTTCTCCCGGCATGGCCTTAAGTCAGCGTTCCTTACCTGACAGCAGCGATTCGCACAACCGTTTCCCTGCGTCAGGCGGCGTGCTCGACGAGCGGGCGCAGCGGCGGGCGCGGCCTTTGCCGGCTCGTCCAGCCCTCCGCCAGCCCGACGGGTGCGTTCGAGGCGGGCAGGAGCGGACGGTCGCGGATCAGGTCGGCTGCACGCTCGGCGAGCATGATCGTGGGTGCGTTGAGGTTCGCGTTCGGCTCGGTCGGAAAGACCGAGGCGTCGACGACGCGAAGCGCTTCCACGCCGCGCACCCGCAGATCGCTGTCGACGGCGGCCATGGCATCCTGGCCCATCCGGCAGCTGCCGCAGGGGTGATAGGTGCTTTCCATGGTCTGCCGGACGAAGGTGTCGATCTCGTCGTCGCTGCGCACGTCGCGTCCGGGCGCCATCTCCTCGCCGCGGAACGGGTCCATCGCCGGCTGGGCGACGATCTCCCGCGTCAGCCGCACGCAGCGGCGGAAGCCCTCGCGGTCCTCCTCGCGATCGAGGTAGTTGAAGAGGATCTCGGGGTGCTCGTGCGGGTCGGCCGAGCGGACCCGGACATGCCCGCGGCTCTTCGGCTTGTTCGGGCCGGTCAGCACCATGAAGCCGTGGCCGTCGAGCGGCTGCTTGCCGTCGTAGCGCATGGCGGCCGGCAGGAAGTGGAACTGGATGTCCGGCCATTTCACCCCGGTGCCGGAGCGGATGAAGCCGCCGGCCTCGAAATGGTTCGTGGCCCCCAATCCGCGCCGGAAGAGCATCCATTCGAGCCCGATCCGGAGCTTGCCGAGCGGGCCCAGCCGGCCGTTGAGGGTGATCGGCTGCTTGCAGGCGTACTGGATGTAGATCTCGGAGTGGTCCTGCAGGTTCTCGCCGATGCCGGGCACATCCTGCAGCACGTCGATGCCCGCAGCCATCAGCACGGCGGCGGGGCCGATGCCGGAGCGCTGCAGCAGGTGGGGTGAGCCGATGGCGCCGGCGGCGACGATGACCTCGCGGGTGCAGCGCGCCGTCTCGACCTTGCCGCCGCGCTCGTACTCGACGCCCACGGCACGACCGTCCTCGACGAGGACGCGGCGGGTGAGGGCATGGGTGAGGACGTTCAGGTTCGGGCGGGACATGGCCGGCTTGAGGTAGGCGTTCGCCGTAGACCAGCGCACGCCGTCCCGGATCGTCATGTGCATCGGGCCGAAGCCTTCCTGCATGTGGCCGTTCGGGTCTTCGGTCCGGCCGTATCCGGCCTCGTGGCCCGCATCGACGAAGGCGCGGTAGAGCGGGTTCTCCATTCCGTTGCCGCTCGTGACATGCAGCGGGCCGTCGCCGCCGCGATATTCGTCGCCGCCGCCGGCGAAGGTCTCCGCCTTGCGGAAATAGGGGAGGCAGTTGCGATAGCCCCAGCCGCGGGCGCCGAGTTCTTCCCATTCGTCGAAGTCGAGGGGGTGGCCGCGCATGTAGACGAGGCCGTTGATCGAGGACGACCCGCCGAGGACCTTGCCGCGCGGGCAGTGGACGCGGCGGCCGTCGAGGCCCGGCTCCGGCGCGGTGTGATAGCGCCAGTTGTACTTGGTGCCGTTCATCGGGATCGAGAACGCCGACGGCATCTGGATGAACACGCTGCGGTCGCTTCCGCCGAACTCGAGCAGGAGGACCCTGGTTCCCGTGTCCTCGGTCAGGCGTGCGGCGAGCACGCATCCCGCCGAGCCGGCGCCGACGATGATGTAGTCATAGGTGTCGGACATGGATCCCTCCTTCAGCGCAGGGTTGCGGGCGAGACGGTCTGGGTGCCCTGCTCCGGGTAGGCGCCCCAGCCGAGGCGCCGCGCAAGGACAGAGGTCAGGCCGAGGTGGCAGAGGCCTGCCGCGAGGCACGCGGGGATCGAGGCGGTCAGGTACACGAAGGTCGGCGCGTGGGCGAGCGACAGCGGGTTGAAGATCCCGACGTAGACCACGAAGCCGACGAGGAGCGCGACGAGGCCGATCGGGTTGAATCCCCCCGGGAAGCGGTAGGCGGACCGATCGCGCGGCGCGTGCAGGGCACGCAGGTCGAGGCGCTGGTGGCGCAGGAAGAAGTAGTCGGCGATGCCGATGCCGGCGAGCGCGCTGTTGATCGACGAGGTCCAGACCAGGAACTTGAAGAAGCCGTCGTAGATGCCGGGGGCGAAGACGACGAGCAGAAGCGGCACCAGACAGAAGAGAAGCGCGAGAAACTCCCAGCGGACGCGGCGGACCCCGGCCGTGCCGACCTGGCGCAGGCCGATGAGCGATGTGTAGAGGATGTTCGCCATGCTGGTGACATTGGCGAAGGCGACGAAGGCGAGGGCGACGACGCCGACGAGAAGCCCGCCGATCTGCGCCATCCAGATGGTCGGATCGCTGTTGCCGAGGGCGACGGCGGCGAGCAGGCCGACGATCTCGCCGAGGACGGCGGCACCGAAGATGCCGACGATGTTCGGCCATGTGGCCACGCGCTCGCTCTTGGTCAGTCGGGCGAGATTGCCGAGATAGGGCCACCAGGACATGCCCGCGGCGATGTTGACCTCGATCGCGATGATGAAGTTCGCGGTCTTGTTGTCGAACGGCGGATCGAGCGGCTGCATGGCCATGATCTCGGAGAACGAGTTCTGCGAGAGGATCAGCGCCATCATGACGATCATCAGGAGGACGAGCGCCGGGGCGACGATCATGTTGAAGAACCTGATCGAGGTCGGGCCCTTGGCGACGATGAACCAGGTCAGCAGGATGGCGCCGCAGGCCGCGACGATCACCTTGCCGCTGGTGGCAGGCGCCGCCGGATCGCCGCCGCCGACCAGCGTCTGCAGGCCGTCGATGGAGTGGCCGAACATGAGCCCGAGAACCGCGAGCCAGCCGAGGGTCAGGAAGACCACCGCCAGCACATAGACGAGCCGCGCGCCGTTCTGGCCGAACTGGCTACGCAGGAAGACGAACTGCTCGACACCGTAGCGGCCGGTGGCGACGCAGGTGGCGAGCGCGGTGATGACGACACCGATGATGTTGCCGATGATGATCGCGGCGATGCCTTCCTTGGGCCCGACGAACAGGCCGACGGCACCGCCGATCAGGAAGGCCCAGGTCGCGATCGCGAGAGCGGAGTTCGCATATGTGAACTCCCAGAAGCCCCAGAGCCGCTCGGCGGGCAGGAGCGGTGCATCGCCGCGCTCGGCGGCCAGGCGGTGGTCGCGGATCTCGCTCATCTCAGTGCACCCACATCCAGGGACCGACCGTCAGCACGACCGTGAGCGCGGCCAGTGCGAGATAGTCGCGCGCGGTCAGTCGACCCGGCCAGTGGCCGCTCTCCTCCATCTGCTCGTAGACGCGGATGCGCCGCTCGAGTTCGTGTTCCCAGACAGGGTCTTCCATGTGCACGCTCCCTTGCTTGGCACAAGCCGCTTGTTTGCCGTCAGCGGACGCTAACGGGTGACGGGTGGTAGGGTAGGCGATCGATGCGCGGCGCTGAGCGTCCGGGGTTGCGGATCATGGCATCACGCTCCCGCCGTTCACCCCGATGCCCTGGCCGGTCACGAAGCCCGCACCCGGGCCGGCGAGGAAGACCGCCATCGCGGCGATCTCCTCGGGGCGACCGAAGCGGGCGAGCGGGATGTCGAGTTCGCGTGCGCGCCATTCGGGGCTCATCTCCGCCGCGCCGAGCATCTCGGTGTCGATCGGCCCCGGGCAGAGCGCGTTCACGAGGATATGCGGCGCGAACTCCTTCGCCCAGGAACGGGTCAGGCCGAGCACGCCGTGCTTCGAGGCGACATAGGGCGAGAAGGTCTCGCGCCCCGAATAGGCGAGGTCGGATGCGGTCAGGATTACCCGCCCGCTGCGGCCCTGCATCATGGCGATCGCGCCCTTGCCGACGAGAAAGCTGCCGCGGAGGTTGATGCCGATCACCCGGTCGAAGGCCGCGGCGTCGGTCTCGGCCAGCGGCGCTTCGTGGATCACGCCGGCACAGTGGACCAGCACGTCCAGGCTGCCAAAGCGCCGGCGAAGGCCGTCGAAGAGCAGGTCCACCGAACGCTCGTCCGAGACGTCGCAGACGACCGCGATGTGGCCCGCGCCGTTCGCCCGCGGCCGGAGTACCGCCACCGTGTCCTCGGGCTTGCGGATGTCGGCACATGCGACACGGGCCCCGGCCTCGGCGAAGGCCACAGCGCAGGCGGCACCGATGCCACGGTAGGCGCCGGTCACGAGCACGTGGCGGTCCTGGAGCGTGTTCATGCCATCACCTCGCCGCGGTCGAGCATGTAGGCCTGGCCGGTGATGTCCTTCGCTGCATCGGAGGCGAGGAAGAGGTAGAGCGGGACCATGTCGACGGGCTCGAGGAGGCCCGGCAGGACCTGCGCCGCGACGATCCCGTCGAGGAGCGCCTGTTCGGTCCGTCCGCCGCGCTGCGCCATGTTTGCGAGCGACAGCATCGCCGCCTCGGTGCGCACCCAGCCTGGACAGACCGCGTTGACGCGGATGCCGCGCGGGCCGAGCTCGTGCGCGACGCTGCGCATGAAGCCGAGGTTCGCGTGCTTGCTCGCCACGTAGGCCGAGAACTCGGCGACCGCGGTGCGGCTCCAGATCGAGGCAGTCAGGATGATGCGTCCGCCGTCCTTCATCCGCGCCGCCGCGTGCCGGGTCACGAGGAAGGTACCGACGACGTTGATCTCGATGATGCGGCGGAAGACCGTCTCCGCTTCGGCGGCGTCGAGCGGCGTGATCCGCTCGAGGCCGGCATTGTTGACAAGGACGTCGATGGCGCCGGCCTCGGCGACCGCGGCCTCGACGGCGTGTGAATCGGTGATGTCGCACGCGACACCGCGGCAGGAGCGGCCGGTTGCCGCGGCGATTGCCGCGGCGGCGTCGACGACCGCGGGCTCGTCCGCCAGCAGGATCACCTCGGCGCCGGCCGCGGCGTAGCCCTCGGCGATCGCGCGGCCGATGCCGCGGCTCGCGCCGGTGACGAGGACACGCTCGCCGGTGAAGTCGTAATGCACCCTGCCCATCGCTCAGCCCCGCAGGTCGCGCTGGTGCAGGACGCGCCCGATCAGGTTCATCAGGAACTGGGCTGCCAGAATGGCCGTCGTGCCGGTGTGGTCGTAATCCGGGGCCACCTCGACCAGGTCGACGCCGACGATCGTTCCCCGCGCCGCGAGGCCCGCCAGGATCTCCAGCCCCTCGTAGTAGGTGAACCCGCCGTGGCTCGGCGTTCCGGTCCCGGGCGCGATGGAGGGATCGAACCCGTCGATGTCGATGGTCACGTAGTAGCGCGCGCCCGCGGGGATGCGGGCGAGCACGCCGTCGACGCCGAGCCTGCGGATCTGGCGGACCGAGAGGATCTGCGAGCCCATAGACCGCGCGGCGTCGTATCCTTCCTTGGCGGTCGAGGACACGTTGCGGATCCCGAGCTGGGTCAGGCCGGAGACATGGTCCTTCTCCGCCGCCCGGCGCATCGGGTTGCCGTGGCCGAAGCGGACGCCGTGGCGTTCGTCCACGAAATCGAGATGCGCGTCGAGCTGCACGACATGGATGGGCCCGTTCCGCGCGCAGTCGTCGGCGAAGGCGTTGATGCAGGGGATGTTGACCGAGTGGTCGCCACCGAGGACGACCGGCAGCGCACCGGCGGCGAGAATCCGCCGGACGCCGTCCTCGATGTTGGCGTGGCTCCGCGTCGTGTCGGTGTGAACGATATCCGCGTCCCCGAGGTCGACGATCCGCACCTTGTCGGCCGGCAGGTAGGTGACGTCGTCCTCGTGATCGTAGGCGCCGCCGTGGCCGAAGGAGAAGAGCGTCGAGGCCTCGCGGATCGCCCGCGGCCCGAAGCGGGCGCCGGCCCGCCACTGGGTGCCGAAGTCGAAGGGCGCCCCGAGGATCGCGACGTCGGCATCGATCGCGTTCCAGTCGGGCTGATACGGATACTTTCCGAAGGTGGATATGCCGACGAACGGGAGATTCAGCCTGCCGCTTTCGTAGCCATGCCCCGCCATCTGATCCTTCTCCACGGTCGAGTGCTTCGGAATCGACTGTAGAGGCGCGGCTTGCATCGAAAAATCTGCTTGCTTCAACATTCACTTTCGGGATCGTCAATGCATGGCGCGTGCCCCTTCACTGCTCGATATCGACCTGAAGCTCCTGCGCATCTTCCAGCAGGTCGTTCGCCACAACGGGTTTTCCGCCGCGCAGGACGCGCTGGGGATGACGCAGGCGACGATCAGTTCGCACATGAAGCTGCTCGAAGGCAGGCTCGGGCTGCGCCTCTGCGAGCGCGGGCGGGCCGGGTTCTTCCTGACGGACGAGGGCAGGCGCGTTCACTCGGCGATGCTGGATCTCTTCGGATCCATCGAGAGCTTCCAGGGCGCCGTCGCAGCCGCGCGTGGGGAACTGTCGGGCGTACTGCATTTCGGGACGGTCGACGCGATGCACACCAATCCCGGCATCGACCTTGCCGGCGCGCTCGCGGACTTCGCCCGGGCGGCGCCTAAGGTCCGACTCGAGATCGACATTGCCGCGCCGCAGGCGCTGGCGCAGGGCCTGCTCAGCGGGCGCTATCACCTGATCCTCTGTCCGGCGCAACGCTATCCGGGCCAACTGCGAACCACCGATCTCTTCGATGAGGAACAGCGTCTCTACTGCGGCGCGGACCATCCGCTCTACGACACGCCCGACGATGCGATCACGCCCGAGGTGCTGGCGGCCTATCCCTACGCAGGCCGCACCTACATGACCGAAGGGCCGATCTGCGGCGTGGAGTTCCGGTGGAGCGCCGTGACGGCGCATATGGAGGGCACGGCGCTGCTGATCTGCTCAGGCGCGTATCTTGCTTTCCTGCCCGAGCACTTCGCGGCGCCATGGGTCGCCGCGAAGGCGATGCGGTCGCTCGCCCCCGATCGCTTTGCATTCCCCGACCGGTTTCAGGTCGTCCAGCCGCAGAAGACTCGAGTGCCCGCGGCGGCCGTCCTCGATGAGTTCCTGCGCAAGCGCACGCGATTTTCAGGTCAATGAGTTGCCTCGCTTCGTCCGCGCCCTGAACTCGGCCAAACCTTCACGTTCGGAACCCCGTTCACGATCCGCGTCAAGTTCACCTTTGGTATCCGCGCGACGCCAGAGCGCGCTTGACCGCTTCGGTCGGGATCTCCCGCGCGACGGCGATCTCGACGACGTCTTGGAGATCGCGAAGCCCCCTCGATGGCGCCTTCATCGTTGGGGCGCGGTCCATGCCGGGCAATCCCTACGACGGCCAAACGCTGTCCGAGGGGCTGTGCCAGGTCGAGACCAGCCGCGTCCCACTCACCGGCACCCGCTGGCGCCGCATACCGATGCTGGAGAAGGTCCTGCGCCGCCGCAATGCCAGCGTGCCCAGGACCGACGAACTGAAGGCCGACGACCGCCTGGTTCCGCTGCAAGCGTGAAGGCACCGCCGGCGACGCTGTTGTCGCCGTGCTCTGCGCCTGTGGCCACAACGTCAGCAAGGTCCTCGCCCACATCAGGGTCCCCTTGCCCCCGTTGTTGGCGGCCCTGCTAACCGCCATCGTCCGCCTCGACCAAACCACGGCGGCCCCGTCCCCGCCCTATCGCGTCATTCAGGGCGAACTCAGAAGTTCCAGTGCGACATCCTGCACATGCTGGGTCAGAATACGCAGCGTCTGGATTCTTGACGGGCGATGCACCTGCGCGAGCTGGAAGCGATGGCGCGGCGCGTTCGCGAAGGGGATGCAGGCCAGATCGGCCCCCGCTTCCGCCCGCGCCAGCAGCGAATTCGCGATGGTGACACCCAACCCTTCGCGGACGAAACTGCAGGCCGCGCTGACGGCCTGCGTTTCGATCAGCACCTCGGGCCTGATCCCCGCGCGCTGAAACATCTCGTCCAGCTGCACCCTGAATGGCCGGTTGCGGCCCAGCAGCACCAGCCGCTCGGTGGCGAGGTCGCGCGGCTGGATCACCGGGCGATCCGCAAGCCGATGCGTGCGCGGCAGCACGACATCGGTTCCAACCTCCACCAGATCGACGAGCTGGAGCGCGGGATGGATCACGGGCGCCTTCACGAAGCCCAGGTCCACACGCCCCGATGCCACCGCGCCCACAATTTCGTAGTAGGACATGATTTCCGCAAGGATCTTCTGGCCGGGTCGGTCCTTTTGCAGCCTGCGCACCGCCGGACCGAAGATCCTCGTCATCACACCCGCGGGGGCAGCCAGGCGCAGGGGATGGGCAGATCGGTCGCGCGCGCGCAGGTTCTCGACGTCTACAAGGGCGCGTTCGACATCGGTCAACAACAGCTCGGCCGCCTCGCTCGGGAACAGGCGGCCGTTCGCGCGCATGAACAGCCGCTCGCCGGTGGCCTCCTCGAACTCCGCCAGCAGCCGGCTGACCGAAGGCTGCGAAATGCCCAGCGTCTGGGCCGCATCCACGGTGGAGCCGGTCTGCATGACGGCGCGGAAGGTGCGCAGGTGGCGGAGCTCCATCTATTTGCCTCGCAAATAACAACTTCGCGTTTACGCATAAGATTGCGGAGTAATTGGAATCAGTCAATCCTTCCGACAAATCGCAAGGAGCGGTCGACCCCGGCATCGACCTTCCGCGCCATCAGGGAGATGGACCGTGGTCTACATCATCCGCCGCCTTTTGCAGGCCCTGTTCCTGGCGCTGGTCATGTCGTTTCTGGTCTTCGCCGGGATCTTCGCTGTGGGAGACCCAGTGGACATCCTGATCGACCCCGAGGCGACACAGGCCGAGCGCGCAAGGCTGATCGCGCAGCTGGGCCTGGATCGGCCGTTTCACGAACAGTACTTCATTTTCCTCGGCAATCTGCTGCAGGGCGATTTCGGCAACAGCTTCGTCTACAACCGCCCGGCCCTCGGGCTGATCCTCGAGCGCATGCCCGCAACCCTGGAACTGGCCTTCGCGGCCATCGTCATCGCGGTGGTGCTGGGCCTTCCGCTGGGCGTCTATGCCGGCCTGCGGCACGGAACGATCGGTAGCCAGACCATCATGGCAGGCTCGATCCTGGGTTTCTCGGTGCCGAATTTCTGGCAGGCGATCATGCTGATCATGGTGTTCTCCGTGATGCTGGGTTGGTTTCCCGTTTCGGGCCGTGGCGAGGTCGGCGAGTTCCTGGGCATTCGGTCCTCGCTGTTCACGCTCAACGGCCTGCATCACATCGCTCTGCCTGCGATCAATCTGGCCGTTGGCCATCTGGCGCTGGTGATCCGGCTGGCGCGGTCGGGCACGCGTGAAATCCAGACCCAGGACTTCATCCGCTTTGCCCGCGCCAAGGGCCTGTCCGAACCTCGTATCGTCATGGTGCATCTGCTCCGCAACATCCTGATCCCGATCGTCACCCTCGTCGGCATGTCCCTCGGAGGGCTGATCGCGTTCGCGGTCGTGACCGAGACGATCTTTGCCTGGCCCGGCATGGGCAAGCTCATCATCGACTCGATCCGCCTCCTGGATCGGCCCGTGGTGGTTGCCTACCTGATCGCGGTCGTCGTCATCTTCATCATCCTCAACCTGCTGGTGGATCTGCTCTACTCGCTGATCGACCCGCGCATCCGGCTGGATGAGGCACGGCAATGACCGCGACCGACAGCCAGGCAGCGGCCGCACCTGCCCCCGTTCCCCGGCCACGGCCCCCCGAACGTCCCGCGGCGCGCGTCCTGCGCGACTTCGCGAAAAGCCCGCTCGCACTGTTCGGGCTGGCGCTGCTGGTTGCGATCATGCTCGCCGCCTTCCTCGCGCCCTGGATCACGCCACAGAACCCCTATGACCTGCGCAGCCTTTCTATCATGGACAGCCGCCTTGCCCCCGGCGAGGCCGGCTTCAGCGGCGCGCCCTACTGGCTCGGCACCGACGGTCAGGGACGCGACATGTTCTCGGCCATCCTCTACGGGCTGCGCATCTCGCTCATGGTGGGGCTCGTCGCCTGTACCTCCGCCATGTTCCTGGGGCTCACGCTCGGGCTCGTTGCGGCCTATGCCGGCGGGCGGACCGACACGCTGATGATGCGGCTTGTCGACTTGCACCTGTCCTTTCCCCCGATCCTGGTGGCGCTGGTCCTGCTGGCGGTTCTGGGGCGCGGCCTGGAGAACATCATCTTCGCACTGATCGTGGTGCAATGGGCGACCTTTGCGCGTATGGCCCGCGCCACCGCCCTGTCCGAGCGTCAGCGCGAATACGTCGAGGCCGCACAGAGCCTCGGGCTGTCGCGCGGGCGCATCCTGTTCGGGCATCTGCTGCCCAACTGCCTGCCGCCGCTGATGGTGCTCTACACGGTCGAGATCGCGAGCGCCATCGCGCTGGAGGCGACGCTGTCCTTTCTCGGCGTCGGACTGCCTGCCACGCAGCCCAGCCTCGGTCTGCTGATTTCCAACGGTTTCCAGTTCGTGCTGTCAGGCCAGTACTGGATCAGCGTCTTTCCCGGCATCGCGCTGCTGCTGCTGATCGTGGCCATCAATCTCGTGGGCGACCGGCTGCGCGACGTGCTGAACCCCAGGAACATCACATGAGCCTGCTCGCCATCGATAATCTGCAGACGCACTTCTTCACCTCGGCCGGCGTTGTGAAAGCTGTGGACAGTGTCTCCTACAGCGTCTCGCGCGGCGAGGTGCTGGCCGTGGTCGGCGAAAGCGGATCGGGCAAATCCGTTACGGGCCTGTCCGTGATGGGGCTGGTCGACGCGCCGGGGCGGGTCGTCGGGGGCTCGATCCGGTTCGACGGGCGCGAGATCGCGGGGTTGCCCGGCCGCGAGCTGCGCAAGCTGCGCGGCGCCCGGATCGCGATGATCTTTCAGGATCCGATGATGACCCTGAACCCGGTGCTGCGGATTGACACCCAGATGGTCGAAACCATCCGCGCCCATCGCTCCATGAGCCGTGCCGAGGCCTGGGCGTTGTCGCGTGACACTCTGGGGCGGGTGGGAATACCCAGCCCCGATGAACGCATGCGCGCCTATCCGCATCAGTTTTCGGGCGGAATGCGCCAGCGCGTGGCCATCGCCATCGCCTTGCTGAACAAGCCCGACCTTATCATCGCGGATGAGCCGACGACCGCGCTCGACGTCACCATCCAGGCGCAGATCCTGCATCTCATGCAGGGGCTGGTTGAACAGGAGGGGACCGGCCTGGTCTGGATCACGCACGACCTGTCGGTGGTGGCCGGCTTCGCGGATCGCGTCGCGGTGATGTATGCGGGCGAGATCGTTGAAGAGGCGCGGACCGACGACCTGATCGATGCCCCCCGCCACCCCTACAGCCGCGGTCTGATCGGCTCGGTGCCCTCGCGCTCTGCCCGGGGGGCACGGCTGGTCCAGATCCCTGGCGGGGCGCCACCTGCCCTGAACCGCCCGGCCGGCTGCCGTTTCGCGCTGCGCTGCATGTACCGCACCGATGGCTGCCAAAGACCCCAGCAACTGCGCGATGGGGTGCGCTGCTGGCGCGCGGCCGACCTGCCCGCCTTTGCGGAGGCCACCACATGACCACGCTGCTGTCGCTCGAAAATGTCTCGAAACGGTTCGAGAAAAGGGCCGATCTGGCGGTCAGGATTGCGCGGCGGCTGGGCGCGCGGGTGTCGACGCCCGTCGTTCACGCTGTCGATGACGTGTCGCTCGGAATTCGGGCGGGCGAGGTCGTCGGTCTCGTGGGCGAATCCGGCTGCGGCAAGTCCACCCTTGGCCGGGTGGCGGCCGGCATCCACGCGCCCAGCGGCGGGCGGATCCTGTGGAAGGGAGAGCCCGCCGGCAAGAGCCGCGAGGCCCGGCTCAAGGTCCAGATGGTGTTTCAGGACCCCATGTCCTCGCTGAACCCGCGCCACCGGATCGACCGGATCATCGCGGAAGCCCCGCGGTTCCACGGACAGATCACCGCGCGGGACGCCGATGGCTTCGCTGCGGAGATGTTGGAGAGGGTGGGCCTCGACCCCGCATTTCGGACCCGCTATCCGCATCAGTTCTCGGGCGGTCAGCGCCAGCGCATCGCCATTGCCCGCGCGCTGGCGGTCAAGCCCGAGATCATCGTCGCGGACGAGTCGGTCAGTGCGCTGGATGTGTCCGTGCAGTCGCAGGTGCTCAACCTGTTCATGGATCTGCGCGCCGAGCTGGGCCTTGCCTATCTCTTCATCAGCCATGACCTGGGCGTGGTCGAGCACATCGCGGACCGCGTGGTGATCATGTATCTGGGCCGCGTGGTCGAGTCCGCGCCGACCGACGTGCTGTTTGCAGGGCCCCTGCACCCCTATGGGCAAGCCCTGCTGGCCGAGGTTCCGCGCCTGAGGCGCGGCAAGCGGCGCTTCCAGCCAATCAAGGGCGAAATTCCCTCGCCCCTCGACCCGCCGTCTGGTTGCCATTTTCACCCCCGCTGCCCGCTTGCGGACGGGGACTGCCGCGCCGTGCGCCCTGCTCTGCGGCAGGTCGCCGATGGGCGCATCGTTGCCTGCCACAAGGTCGCAGGCGTCTGACAGGGAGAGATCGAGAATGACCAGACTGTCCAGGTTCCTTGGGGCGACGGCACTCGTCGCCGTCATGGCAGGCGCAGCAAGCGCGCAATCCATCACGGCTGGCTTTGCCACCCCGCCGTCGTCGATGGACCCGCATTTCGCGACCACGGGCCAGAACCAGCAGCTTGCCGCGCTGCTTTACGACCGGCTGGTGCATATCGACAGCGAAGGTAACTTCGTGCCTGGGCTCGCCACCGAATGGAGTGTGGCCGACGACCAGCTGACCTGGACCTTCCGGCTACGCGAAGGCGTCACCTTCCATGACGGCAGCCCCTTCACGGCGGCCGATGTGGTCTTCACCTTCGAGCGCATCCCCGAGGTGCCCAACAGCCCCGCACCCTTCACCCAGCGCCTCGCCGCGATCGCCGGCACCGAGATCCTCGATGACCACACTCTGGTCGTGACCACCGATGCGCCCGCGCCCAATCTGATCACGGATCTCTCGACCATCTACATCGTCTCGCAGGCCGTGGGTGACGCGGAAAGCGCAGATTTCGACCGTGGCACCGCCGCCATCGGATCCGGCCCCTTCCGTCAGGCCAGCTACAGCCCCGGCGAAAGGCTGGAGATCGAGCGCAACCCCGATTACTGGGGCGAGGCGCCCGATTTCGAGCAGGTGACGATCCGCTTTCTCGAGAATGCGGCAAGCCGCGTTGCCTCGCTTCAGGCCGGCGAGGTCGATTTCATCGACGCGGTTCCGCCCAACGACCTCGAACGCCTGCGCGCCATCGACGACATTACCGTGATCGCGGAGCCATCGGCACGCATCGTCTACATGGGCCTCGACCAGGGCGGCGAAACGACGCCGCAGATGCGCGGGGTGGACACCAATCCCTTCCTCGACCTGCGCGTGCGCCAGGCCCTGAGCCATGCGATCAATCGCGACGCGATCGTCGATCGCATCCAGTTCAATTCCGGCGCGCCGGCCGGCCAGTTCGCCCCCGAGGGCATCTTCGGCCACAACCCCGACATCGCGCCCCCCGCATACGACCTGGAGCGGGCACGAGAACTGCTTGCGGAAGCGGGTTTCGCCGAGGGCTTCGGCCTGACCGTTCATGGCCCGGCCGGGCGCTGGGTCAACGATGCCGATGTGACCCTGGCCGTGGGTCAGATGTGGTCGCAGCTGGGCCTCGACATCGAGGTCGAAACCCTGCCTTTCAACGTCTACTCTCCCGCGGCGACGGCGCGAGAGTATTCGGCATTCCTGTTCGGATTCGGCATCACCACGGGCGAAAGCTCGCTCGGCTACCGCAATGTCCTCGGCACCTATGACGAGGACCGCGGCTGGGGCTCCAACAACCGCTTCCGCTATTCCAACCCGGAATTCGACGCGGCGCTCGAATCGGCATTCCAGACCTTCGACGACGAGGAGCGCCAGCGGCACCTGCAGGAAGCGGCCCGCATCGCTGCCGAGGATGTGGCCCTGATCCCGCTGTACTGGGAGGGCAACAACTGGGCCGTGCGCGGAGAGCTGGAATTCACCCCCAGCCCGGACGGCCGTTCGCTCATCACCAACCTGAGCCTGCGCTGAGCCGATGTCCGTTGCACAGTCGAAGACCGCCGACGAGGCCATGCGCGACATCATGGTGCCGATGCGTGACGGGGTTCGGCTGGCGACGGACGTCTTCCTGCCCCAGGACGCGGGCCGGGGCCCCTGGCCCGCGATCCTCGAACGCACCCCCTACGACAAGCGCGCACCTCGCGCCAACGAATACACGGCCGCCCACCCCGGGGTCTTCGGACGCGAGGAGCTGGCGCGGTTCTTCACCGAGGCGGGCTTCGCCGTGGTCTTTCAGGATTGCCGCGGGCGCTACGGATCGGAGGGCCGCTTCACCAAGTATCGTGGGGAGGCCGAGGATGGCTTCGATACCATCGTCTGGATCGCCGCGCAGGACTGGTGCGACGGACAGGTGGGCACCATGGGAATGTCCTATTCCGCCCATACCCAGATGGCGGCGGCCTGCCTGAACCCGCCCGCGCTGGCGGCGATGATCTGCGACTGCGGCGGGTTCTCGAACGCCTATCACGGCGGCATTCGCTTCGGCGGTGCGCTGGAACTGAAGCAGGTCACATGGGCCTTCAGACATGCGCTGCGGTCGCGCGCGGCGGCGGCCGACCCCGTCGCTCGGGCCGCGCTCGAGGCGACCGACATCCGCGCCTGGATGGACCGGATGCCCTGGAAGCGCGGTCATTCCCCGCTGACGCCCGTGCCCGATTACGAGGAATACCTCTTCGAACAATGGGAACACGGCGCATTTGATGCCTATTGGCAGATCCCGGCACTGTTCGCGGCAGGCTGGTACGACACCATGCGAAGGGTGCCCAGTGTCCACATCTCGGGCTGGTACGATCCCTATGCCATCACGGCGGTTGAGAATTTCGTGGGCCTGTCCGCGCGCCGCCATGATGCCCGGCTGATCCTCGGACCATGGACGCACGGAAATCGGTCATGCACCCATGCGGGAGATGTCGATTTCGGACCGGAGGCCACCTTCGAAGCCGCGCTCGGACAGGACTTCGTGCAGTTCCGCATCGACATGTTCCGCCGGCATCTTCAGCGGGCGGAACTGCCGGCCGGTCCGGCGGTGCGGTACTTCGTCATGGGGGGCGGCAGCGGACGGCGCGGCCCTGACGGGCGAATGCAGCATGGCGGTGCCTGGCAGAGCGCCAGCCGATGGCCCCCGGAGAATGCGCGTCGCATCGTGCTGCATCTGCACGCCCGGGGCCTACTCGACCGGGCCGTACCCGGGCGGGACGGAACGGCCACCTTCCTCGCGGACCCCGACGATCCCGTGCCGACCATCGGGGGGCCCATCACATCGGGGGCGCCTCTCATGGTTGGCGGGGCGTTCGACCAACGCGAGCCTGCCTCCGGGATGCCACTTGCCAGCCGGCCGGATGTGCTGGTGTTCGAGACGCCCCCGCTGGAGATGCCAGTGACGATTGCGGGCGACATCGCCGTGCAGCTGTTCGCAAGCTCCGACCGCCCGACGACGGATTTCACGGCAAAGCTGGTAGACGTGCACCCGCCCAATGCCGACTATCCGCACGGCTATGCCATGAACCTCACGGACGGAATTCTGCGCTCGGCCTATCACAGAGGCTTCGACCAACAGGTGGCGCTGCCCGAAGGTGAGGTGGCCGAACTCACGATCCGGCTCTACCCCTCCGCCAACCGCTTCGAACGCGGGCACCGCATCCGTCTCGAGATCGCCTCGTCGAATTTCCCGCGCTTCGATGTGAACCCCAACGACAGGCCGGGCCACGACCTCAGCACGACGCGGTTCAGGGCCGTGAACACCGTGCACACCGGCCCGAAAACCCCGTCGCGGCTGATCGTCTGGGAACTGGCGCCATGACCGGGAGACTGCACATGCCGTGCGGACATGGAGCGCCGACCGCGGCGAGTTCCTTCAGAGCGCCTTCGGAATTTGACCGCCGGTCATGTCCGCCAAGGTCCCTCGTTCGGATCGTGCAATAGACAAGTAGACTCAGGATGCGCGAGTAGGCGTCGTGCTCGGTCGAGTTCGAGAAGCGGATGTCGGTGCCGGGCGGCAGCGGGATCAGGCTGCCGGGCTCCATGCCCACGGTCAGCGTGCCGCCGGTGTTGGTGCCCGAGAGCACGTCTGCGGTGCCGTCGGGATCGGTGATGAAGCCTGTGAACAGCGCGGCGACCTTGGCCTTGACCAGCGCGGCGCCCTCGAAATGGTGGAGTTCGTGCAGCCGCAGCAGTACCGGCGCGAGCCAGGTGATCCCGCGCAGTTGGCCTGCCGTGAGCGGTTTGAAAAGATGCAGTCAATCGGCGGCGGGGATGCGGAGCGGGTCCATGCGGAGCGACCCCAGCGGATCGTCCGGGCGGGAGGACAGGACCCGGTAGGCGACCCGGAGACCGGCGGCATGGAACTTGATGCCCGCGCGGATCCGCGCCCCGCCGCGGATCTCGCGGTGGTCTTGTTTGTGAACTGAGGGACGTCAGCCACATCCGCCCCGGTAGCTCACCGACGTCTCCACTGTCCGGATCACCACTCCGCCCAGCGCCTGAGCGTGACTCGCCGGGCCGGAGCGCCAGCGTTGCAAGAGCTGTCGAAAGCTTCGAGCGTCCTGCTGGCCACCGCGCTCGGCGCCGATCGGGCGCGAAGGGGCCGATCGACCCCGTCTCATCGAGTTCCAGGGCGGTGACTTTCGGGAACTCCGGCGTATCGCAGACGCCTCGTTGTTGAGTGAGTGCCCAGCCCAACTGTGAATTTGCCGAAGTAGCGACAGTCTTTCCAACTTGGGCTGATCCCCCCGCCGGTCGGATTCGCAGAATCCAGATCGACGATCGAAGCGATCAGACCCGGTTAATGCCGCGCGAGGAGGCCGCGTTCCAGCAGTACCCGGTCCACGCCTTGCCGAGTATGGCTTCACGTATTCGCGCGCAGTGCCGACCGGCTGGAATGGCGTCTCGTCCCGGGACCGCCGCTTGCGCGTAGCTGCGGGTCGTGGTCCCGGCGGGGGTGGGGTACTGCCGATATGGGTGAGTGGCAGCGTGAGAGCAAACCCTTCCTTGCATCCAAGAGAGGCAAGGTTATCAATCGGTGTTGACGAGTAATTCAAGTACGAAAGCCGGTTTCAACGCTTGACCCTGGACGTTACCAAGTTCCTGTCGCGCTGCGTTTCGGTTGATCTGGAGGTCGATCCGAAGTCTGCGCGGCTCTTTGCCTTTGCGGCGGTGCGAGGTGATCGGGCCATGGTTCACAATGGGGGCGCACTCGACCCTGCGTTGGACCTGTTGCAGGAATTCTGCGACGGGGCCGCGCATCTCGTTGGCCACAACATCCTGCGGCATGACCTGCCCCATCTGGTGGCAAACCGGGCGGGGCTCGCGGCCTTGGGGACGGCGGTCATTGATACCCTCTGGCTGAATCCCTTGGCGTTTCCGCGCAATCCCTATCACCATCTGGTCAAGCATTATCAGGACGGGCGGCTACAGGTCGGTCATGTGAATGATCCGGAACAGGACGCGCGGCTGGCGCTGGAGGTGCTGGGGGATCAGATCGCGGCCTTTTTGCGGCTGGGTCGGGAGGCGCCGGATGCGCTCCTGGCGTATCATCATCTGACGACGCGAGGTGAGGCCTCGGGCGGGTTCGATGCCCTGTTCCACTTCCTTCGCGGTCCCGTACCCGGTGAGGCCGCCGCCCATGGCGCCATGCGCCGCCTGCTGGAAGGCCGCGCCTGCAATCATCGGCTGGAACAGACGCTTGGCCGTCTGACCGATCCTCGTAACGGTTGGCCGATGGCCTATGCGCTGTCGTGGATTTCGGTCGCGGGCGGGGACTCGGTCATGCCGCCTTGGGTGCGGATGCAGTTCGCGCAGGCAGGCCGGATCGTGCGGCATCTGCGCGATACCGACTGCGGTGATCCGGCCTGCGGCTGGTGCGCAGAAAAGAACGATCCGAACGCCGCACTGGAACGCTGGTTCGGTTTTCCGTCCTTTCGCCCACAACCCGTCGATGAGATGGGCCGCCCGCTACAGGAACGAATCGTGGCCGAGGCGATGGCGGGCAAGTCATTGCTGGGCATTCTGCCGACGGGCACCGGCAAGTCGGTCTGCTATCAGATCCCGGCACTGTCGCGGTATGACAAGACCGGCGCGCTGACAGTGGTGATCTCGCCCCTTGTGGCGTTGATGGCCGATCAGGTTCAGGGGCTGGCGCGGGCGGGGATCTCCGGTGCCGTTACGGTGAACGGCATGCTGTCGCTGCCGGAACGGCATGACGCGCTGGAAAAGGTGCGGATGGGCGATGCCGCGATGCTGCTGATCTCGCCCGAGCAGTTGCGATCCCCCTCCATCCGGACCGTGCTGCAGCAGCGCGAGGTTGGGCTCTGGGTGCTGGACGAGGCGCATTGCATCAGCAAATGGGGCCACGATTTCCGGCCCGATTACCGCTATGTCAGCCGTTTCGTCAGGGAATTCTCGGGCGATGCGCCTGCACCCGTCCTCTGCCTGACCGCAACGGCCAAGCCCGAGGTGGTGCGCGACATCCGCGACCATTTCCAGACCCGCCTCGGGGTCGAACTGGTGCTGCTCGATGGCGGCGCGGTACGCACGAACCTGTCCTTCGCCGTGCAGCCGACGCAGAATGCGACCAAGCTGACCGATATACTGTCCGCAATCGAGGCCAACCTGCCGCCCGAAGGCGTATCCGGTGCCGTGATCTACTGTGCCACGCGGAGCGCTACCGAAAGGGTGGCCCAATTCCTGAAGGGGCAGGGGCTGGCGGCGGATTTCTTCCACGCGGGGCTGCCGCCCGACCGCAAGCGCGAGGTGCAGGACGCATTCCGCATTGGTCAACTACGGGTGATTGCCGCTACCAATGCCTTCGGCATGGGCATCGACAAGCCCGATATCCGGCTGGTCGTGCATGGCGACATTCCGGGATCGCTGGAGAATTACCTGCAGGAGGCGGGCCGCGCGGGCCGCGACCGCGGCCCCGCCAGTTGCGTATTGCTGTTCAACCCCGAGGACGTGGAGCGGCAGTTCTCGCTTTCTGCCCGCTCGCGCCTGGCCCGGCACGAGATCGGTGCGATCCTGAAGGCCTTGCGGCGAATGGAAAAGCACAAGTCCGGCGAGGTTGTGGCCACGCCGGGCGAGATCGTACGCGAGGAAAAGGATCAGGAGTTCGAGCGCGACAAGGCGACTGACGACACCCGAGTGAAGACGGCCGTGGCCTGGTTGGAAGAGGCCAAGCTGCTGAGCCGCGAGGAGAATCGGGTGCAGGTCTTCCCGTCCTCGCTGCGCATCCGGTCGGTTGGTGAGGCGGCCGCGATCCTCGATGGCGCAAGGATCACCGGGGCGAGGCGAGGGCAACTGATGGACCTCGTGCGCCGAGTGATGAACGCCGCCCCCGACGAGGGGATTTCCACCGACGACCTGTCGGGCGCCTGCGGGTTGACGGGGCGCGGTGTCGTCAAGGCGCTAGCCGATCTCGAAGTGCTCGGGATCGCCAGTAACGACACACCCGTCACGGTCTATGTGCATCTTGGGGTCGAGGATGCCTCGGCCCGCCGCCTGGATCACGCGAGCCGAATGGAGACCGACCTGATCGGCCTGATGCAGGAAGCGATGCCGGATGCCGAAGGGGCCGAGCCACAGCCCCTGAATCTGACCGAAACCTGCGGCGCGTTGCGCGACAGGGGGCACACGCAGGTGCGGCCCGATCTGGTGGAGACGATCCTGCGCGGCGTGGCGCAGGACGGGCGCGATCAGGATGGCGGGCGGGGGAATCTGACCCTGCGCAAGACAAGCCGGAACACGGTCTTCGTCCGGCTGGAACGGTCCTGGTCCACTGTCGCCCGCACTGCCGAACTGCGCCGACAGGGCGCGCAGGTGTTGCTGGCGCATCTGACGGGCAAGACGCCCAGGGGCACGCGCGGCAAGGACATCCAGGTGGATTCCACCCTGGGCGCGATGCTAGATGCTCTGAACGGCGATGCCCTCCTGCGGTCGGACGTGAAGGACATGACCCGACTGATGGATCGCGCGCTGCTGTGGCTGCACGAACAGCAGGTCGGCAGTCTCGGCCGCGGCCTGACCGTGTTCCGCCCGGCGATCACGGTGCATCTGAACCCCAAGGGCGGGCCCTTCACGGTGCAGCACTTCGCCCCGCTGGAGGAGCATTACAGCGAAACGACGATCCAGACCCATGTGATGGCGGCTTATGCCGAGAAGGGGCTGTCGGCGATGCACGAGGCCCAGCGGCTGTCCGAGGATTACTTCGTGCTGGACCGTGACGCCTTTCTGCGCCGCTGGCTGCCGGGGCGCGGCGCGGAAATCCGGCGTCAGACCACACGCGCGTCCTGGCGGATGATCGTCGATGCGCTGGAAAACCCCGCGCAGGCCGACATTGTCCGCGACGACCGCGAACAGACCAACGTGCTGGTGCTTGCCGGGCCGGGGTCGGGCAAGACCCGTGTGCTGGTGCACCGGATTGCCTACCTCATCCGTGTAAAGCGTGAAGACCCGCGCGGAATTCTGGTGCTGACCTACAACCGCCATGCCGCGGCCGAAATCCGCGAACGCCTGCGACGCCTGATCGGCGATGATGCCGCGGGCGTGACGGTTTCCACCTGCCACGCTCTGGCAATGCGTCTGATGGGCGCGAGCTTTGCGGGCGATGCCGACGGTCCGCGCGATTTCGACAGGATCGTCATGCAGGCGGTGGCCCTCCTTCGGGGCGATGGTCTGAGCAGGCCCGAGACGGAGGCACTGCGCGACACGCTGATACAGGGCTATCGCTGGCTTCTTGTAGACGAATATCAGGATATCGGACCCGAGGAGTATGCCCTGATCGGCGCGGTCGCGGGGCGGTCGCTGGAAGACGATCTGCGCATCAGCCTGTTCGCCGTAGGCGATGACGACCAGAACATCTATGCTTTCGCCGGGGCCAGTATCGAATTCATCCGCCGCTTCGAGGCCGACTACGCCGCGAAGCCGGTCTGGCTGACCGAGAGCTACCGCTCCTCCGCCCATATCGTCGCGGCCGCCAATACCGTGATTGAACATGCTGCCGCGCGAATGAAGGCTGGCCACGACATCACGGTGAACCGCGCCCGTGCAAAGGCGCCACCCGGTGGCGACTGGGGGGCGCTGGACCCCGTCGTACAGGGCCGGGTCTGCCTTCTGGATTCGGGCGGCGATGCCAGTCAGGCTGTCGCAGCCCTGGACGAACTGGTGCGCCTTTCGCGGCTGGACCCGGATTGGTCCTGGCGCCGCTGTGCCGTGATAGCCCGCGACTGGCGGCGGCTGGAACCCGTCCGCGCCCGTGCCGAGACGCTGGGCATCCCTATCGACGTGGCCAATGAGTCCCTTCCCTGCCTCTGGCGCCTGCGTGAGATGCAAGGGTTCATCCGAGTGCTTCTTGCCGACCGCACGCGGCTGCTGACGATTTCTGATCTGGTCGCTCTCCTGAACGCCCGACCCCAGAGCCGCTGGACCGGCCTGATCGGCGAAGGCATCGGTGCCTTGGCCCGCGAGCTTGTGGAAAAGGCCGCCCCCGTGCCAGATCTCGTGCAATGGTTCGGAGAATGGGCGCGGGATGTGCGGGGCGAGCAAAGGGGCTTGCTGCTTCTGACGGCCCATCGCGCCAAGGGACTGGAGTTCGACCATGTCGCGATCCTGAACGGAGGCTGGGACCGTCCGTCGCGCGGTGAGGATGCAGATGCACCGCGCCGCCTGTTCTATGTCGCCATGACCCGGGCTCGGGCGACCCTTACCGTCCTGACCGACGGTCCCCACGCCTTTGTCAGACCCGGAAACGCAATCCTGCAGCGCCGCGTCAGCCTCGACATTGCCGCGTTGCCGCGGGCGCGGCTGCGCTATGTGCCGGCCGATCCGAAGCTGGTGGACCTGTCATTCGCCGGGCGTCTGGCCGACAGCCATCCCTCGCACGAGGCTATCGCCGCCGCCCGCCCTGGTGACGCCGTACACCTTCGCCGTGACGGTGATCGTTGGCGGATCGAGGATGCCCGGGGCCAGACCCTTGGGCGTCTGTCCCGCGCCTTTGCCCCGCCCGATGGCACGACCTTCCTGCGCGGCGAGGTGTTTGCCATCCTGAACTGGCGCCGCGAGGACGGGGACGAGGAGTATCACCACCTTCTGCGCCGCGATGCGTGGGAAGTGGTCCTGCCCGAACTGGTGTTCGAAATCCCCGGGTGATGCGGTGGTGCGCTTTCCGCCCGCGGAAGAGGCCGTCGGATCGCGGCGCATCGGCAATCCGGCGCGCCCGTCGCATCCGGCAGTCACCCCTGGTTGAACGGGGCTTGCCTTCTCCGGTGGAGGGAGTACCGTCTGGCCATCAACAGGGGCGCTCCGTATTGCCGGGGCTGAGATGTCGGGCGCATGCCCGCTGACCCTTCAGCTGATCTGGGTAATGCCAGCGGAGCGAGGTGGACATGTTTTCCGGCGCACAGGTATCCTTGTATCCGATGTCCGACGATTTCGTCGGCATCATCATGAGCGCGATCGGCGCGCTCGACCCGTGGCGCGACCGGTTGCGCATCCAATCGGACGACCTGTCGACGCTGCTCGTCGGCCCGCCGGAAATCCTGTTCCCGGCGATGCGCGACCTCTTCGTCGCGGCGGCGCGGACCGGGGTGCACTGCACGCTGCATTCCACGGTCTCGCGCGGGTGTCCGGGCGAGCCTGACGACCCGATCTGCACGCCGGCGACCGGCCTGTCCCGGACCGCATCCCTGGAGGAGCGGATCGCGGAGGCCCGGGCGCGGGTGGAGACCGCCGCACCGACCGGTCAGACGGTCCGCTCGGAGTTCTCGCTCTATCCGCTCGGGGTCGGGCATCACATGGACGAAATCTACGGCTGCATCGACTTCCTGAAGGTGTCGGGGGTCTTCGACCGGTCGAAGAACTTCTCCACCAGGCTGCGGGGCGATGCGGGGCCGGTCTTCGAGACGCTCGGCCAGGCCTTTGTCGGCTTCGGCGCCGAGGCGGGTCACCTGGCCCTCGACGTCACCGTGTCGGCCAACAGCCCCACCAAGGTCTGATCTAGGCGGCCATGGCCGCCTTGTCCCCAGTCTCATGAATTGGAGATGTCCATGCCGACCACGGCTGTCTGGACCCTGCGTGAAACGCTCGTCTTCGCCGTGCTCGGCGCGGCGTTCGGTGTCCTGTACCTGGGATGGGTGCAGGTCTGGCTGATCCTTCAGGCGATCGTCGGAGCCGTCACCATGGATGTGGTGATGGGCTGCTGGTTCATCGTGTCCATCGTCGCGGCGGCGGTCATCCGCAAGCCCGGCGTCGCGCTCGTCTCCGAGGTGCTGGCGGCGGTCTTGCAGATCCTGCTCGGCAGTCCGGCGGGGCTGATCCTGCTTCTGACGGGTTTCGTGCAGGGGGCGGGCGCGGAGGCCGTCTTCGCCGCGACGCGCCATCGGCGCTGGGGGCTGCCCGTCCTGATGGCCGCGGGCGTGGGCGCGGCCGTGGCCTCGTTCGCCTATACCTGGGTCCGCTTCGACTATGGCAGCCTCGCGCCCGGGCTTCTCGTGGTGATGTTCGTTCTGCGCTGCACGTCCGGGGCACTCCTCGGCGGGCTGCTGGGGCGTGTCATAGTCAAGGCGCTCTATCGGACGGGTGTCCTGGCCGGATTTGCCATCGCGCGCGATACACGGACCGGTGCCTGACCCGGGGCCGGCCGTCGACTGCGCGGGGGTGGCGGTCCGCTATCCCGATGCCGCGCGCGACGCGGTCGGGCCGGTGTCGCTGCGCGTGAGGCGGGGCGAGCGGCGGTTGCTCCTCGGGCCGTCGGGCTGCGGCAAGTCCACGCTGTTGCACAGCCTGACCGGGTTGATCCCCGCCAGCATCCCGGCCGCGCGCCGGGGCGAGATCCGGCTATTCGCCACGGAGAGCGGCAGCCGCAGTCCCGCCGACTGGTCCGACAGGGTCGCGATCCTGTTCCAGGACCCCGACCAGACGCTCGCCGGGTTCACGGTGGCCGATGAGCTTGCCTTCGGCCTCGAGAACCGCGCGCTGCCCCCCGCGGCGATCGAGGCGGCGGTCGCCGATGCGCTGCGGCGCGCGGGACTGCCGCCCGACTGGCGCGACCGGCGGATCGCGACGCTCTCGGGGGGACAGAAACAGATCGTGGCGCTCGCGGCGGTGCTGGCGCAACGCCCCGACCTGGTTCTGGCCGATGAACCGACCGCCAGCCTCGCCACCGCGGCGGCGCGGCTGATGGGCGAGCATCTGCTCGCCCCCGGGCAGAGCGCGCTGATCGTGGATCATCGGCTAGGCCCGATTCTCGAGCGGATCGACGCGGTCACGGTGCTGGACGAGACGGGGCTGGTGCTGGTGGATGGGCCCCCCGACCGGATGTTCGGCAAACACGGGGCAGATCTGGCCGCGCGGGGCATCTGGACGCCTTTGGCGGTGCGGCTGCGGCTGGCGCTGGCGGCGCAGGGCCATGTCCTGCCGCCGGTCTGGCAACTGGCGGAACTGATCGCCCACCTGCCGCCCGGGGCCGATGCGCGCGGGCTCGTCGCCCCTGCGCCCCGATCGCACGGCGTGCCGGTCCTGCGGCTTGAGCGTGCCTCCTGCGCGCCGCCCTTCGGTCCCGTGGTGCTGGAGGGGATGGACTTGACGCTTCACGCCGGCGAGGTGCTGGGCAGCCTTGGGCCGAACGGCGCGGGCAAGACGACGTTGGGGGTCGCGATCGCCGGGCTCGCCCCGCTGCGGGCGGGCAGGCGCATCGGGCCGCAGGGCGCGATGGCCTTCCAGATCCCCGAGGCGCATTTCGCGACCGACACCGCGCTGGGGGAACTGGTCGAGATGGGGGTGACACCGGATCGCGCACGGTCGGTCCTGTCGCAATGGGGGTTGTCCGATCCCGCCGGCCAGCATCCCTACACGCTGTCGATGGGGCAGAAGCGCAGGCTCGCCCTCGCCGCCCTGACCGCGACCGACCGCTGGCCGGTGCTGGTCCTCGACGAGCCGACGGCGGGCCTCGACCATGCCGGAAGCCTTGTCGTCGCGCGGCGGATCCGCGCCCTTGCCGCGCTCGGCCGGTCGGTCGTGCTGATCACCCATGACGCGGATTTCGCCCTCTCGGTCTGCGACCGGATCGCGGTGCTGGCCGATGGCCGGATCGTCGCGGACGGCGCGCCCGCCGTAGTGCTGCGCGACGCCGACCTCTTGGCGCGGCACGGTCTCGCCCCGCCCGAGGCCGCGCCCGTGCTGGAGGAGCGGGAGGGCGCGGGATGCTGAGCGCGCTGCATCCCCTTCCGAAGCTGGGGCTGTGCCTTCTGTGGATCGTGGCTTCGCTCTTGGTCTTCGCACTGCAATTCCAGATTGCGACCTTCCTGCTGGCCTTCGGCCTTCTGTGGCTGGGCGAGCGGGTGGCGCTGTGCAAGCTGCTGGCGCTGATGGTGCCCTTCGCGCTCTTCGGCTTCGGCTTCTTCACCACCTCGGTCCTCTTCAACCGCGAGGCCGGCTTCGCCTTGCAGATGGCGCGGGAACAGGGCGCCGCCGAGCCCGACCTCGCGCCGGGCCTCGTGCTTTTCATGCGCGTCCTCGCCTGTGGCATGGTCGCGGCGCTTTTCGCGCAGACCACCGATCCGGGGCAGCTGGTCCGCGCGCTGATGCTGCATCTGCAGCTGCCCGCGCCGGTCGGATATGCCGTGCTGCAGGCCATGCACCTGGTGCCCGATCTCGGGCGCGAGATGCAGATGCTGCGCATGGCGCGCGCGATGCGGCTGGGCCGGCCCGTCTCGCGCCTGCCCGGCCCGGCCGAGATGGGGGCGTTGCTGATCCCGCTGCTCGCCTTTGCCATCCGCCGCGCGACCCGTGCCGCCATCGCCATGGAGGCGCGGGGCCTGCTGCCGGAGGGCCCGCGCAGCCATCTCTCGCAGTCGCCCCTGAGGCGCAACGACCTGATTGCGGCGGGTGCGGGAACCCTCGGGCTCGTCGCGCTGGTGATGGCCGCTTAGGGGCGGGGGCCGTGCGGCATCTTGCCGGTATCGGCGCCCGGCTGGTAGCATTCGCGACCGGAACAGGCCGCATCGACGCGCGGAGATGCGGGGATGAACCGCGTCGCCCGAACGGGCAGAACGCGGGCGGGGGAGAAGAGGATGGACGAAGCCGACCTGCGGCACGCTGGCGCCACGCTCGAGATCGACCTCGCGGCGATCCGGGCGAACTACCGCGCGCTCCGTGCCCGGACGCGCGCCCAATGCGCTGTTGTGGTCAAGGCGGATGCCTACGGGCTCGGCGCGCGGGTGGTGGCCCCGGCCCTCCATGCCGAGGGTGCACGCCGGTTCTTCGTCGCCCATCTCGACGAGGCGCTGGCGCTCCAGCCCGCGCTGCCGGCCGGGACGGAGATCCTCGTGCTGAACGGCCTGCCGCCGGGGGCGGAGGGCGATTGTGCAGCGGCCGGCATCGTGCCGGTGCTGAACAGCCTCGGCCAGATCGACGCCTGGGCGGGCCTCGCCCGGCAGAGCGGCACGGCGCTGCCCGCGGTCGTGCAGGTCGACAGCGGCATGTCGCGGCTCGGCCTGAGCGAGGGGGAGCTCGATGCCCTCGCGGCGGAGCCGGACCGGCTCGCGGGGGTGGAACTGCGCCTCGTGATGAGCCATCTCGCCTGTGCCGAACGGCAGGACCACGCGATGAACCGCGCCCAGCTCGCCCGGTTCGAAGCGGCGCGCAGCCGCCTGCCGGCGGCACCCGCGAGCCTCGCGAACTCGTCGGGGATATTCCTCGGCCCCGACTTTCACTTCGACCTCGCCCGGCCCGGCGCCGCGCTCTACGGCATCGCCCCGGTGGCGGGCGAGACGAACCCGATGCGGCCGGTCGTGCGTCTGCGCGGCCGGATCATCCAGATCCGCGACGTGCCCACGGGCGCGCAGGTCGGCTATGGCGCGTACTGGACCGCCGCGCGGCCGAGCCGGATCGCGACCGTCTCCGTCGGCTATGCCGACGGCTACCTGCGCAGCCTCAGCCAGCGCGCGACCGCGCATGTCGACGGGACCGCGGTGCCGCAGGTCGGCGTCGTCTCGATGGACAGCGTGACCTTCGACGTGACCGACGCGCCGGCGGCGGTCGCAGGCGCCTTCGTCGACCTGATCGGCCCCGACAACACGGTCGATGCGGTCGCCGCCGCAGCCGGGACCATCGGCTACGAAATCCTCACCTCGCTCGGCCGGCGGTACGCCCGCCGCTACGCCGGCGCGCAGACCGAAAGGCTTTCCGCATGAAGATCGTCATCCTCGGCAGCGGCGTGATCGGCACGACCAGCGCCTGGTATCTCGCGGCCGCCGGCCATGAGGTCACGGTAATCGATCGCCAGACGGGCCCGGCGCTGGAGACGAGCTATGCCAATGCGGGCGAGATCTCGCCCGGCTATGCCTCGCCCTGGGCCGGCCCGGGCATCCCCGTCAAGGCGATCAAGTGGCTGATGATGCGGCACGCCCCGCTCCTGATCCACCCGAGCTTCGATGCGGCCTTCTGGCGCTTCGGCTTCGCAATGCTTCGGAACTGCACCGCCGCGCGCTATGCGGTGAACAAGAGCCGCATGGTGCCGATCGCGGAGTACAGCCGCGACCTCCTGAAGGCGCTGCGCGCCGAGACGGGCATCGAGTACGACGCGCGGACGCAAGGCACGCTGCAGCTCTTCCGCACCGAAAAGCTGATGGCGGGCGCGGCCAAGGACGTGACGGTGCTGAGCGAGCTCGGCGTGCCGCACGCGCTGCTCGACCCCGAGGGCTGCATCGCCGCGGAACCTGCGCTCGCCCGGGTGCGGGAGAAGTTCGTCGGCGGCCTGCGGCTGCCGAACGACGAGACCGGCGACTGCTTCATGTTCACCAACGCGCTGCGCGATCTCGCGGCGGCGCGCGGGGTCGAGTTCCGCTACGGCGTCAGGATCGAGCGCATCGTCGCCGAGGGCGGGCGCGTGACGGGCGTCGCCACCGACCACGGCACCTTCACCGGCGATGCCTATGTCCTCGCGCTGGGCAGCCACTCGCCCCTGATGCTGAGGCCGCACGGGATCGATTTGCCGGTCTATCCGGTCAAGGGGTATTCGCTGACCGTACCGATCACCGATCCTGCGGGGGCGCCCGAATCGACGGTGATGGACGAGAAGCACAAGGTCGCGATCACCCGCCTCGGGGGCCGGATCCGGGTCGGCGGGATGGCCGAGCTCGACGGCTATTCGACCGTGCTCCACCCAAGCCGCCGGGCGACGCTCGAGCATGTCGTCTCGGATCTCTACCCGGACGGCGGCGATGCGAAGGCGGGGACATTCTGGGCCGGCCACCGCCCGATGACACCCGACGGCCCGCCGGTGATCGGGCGGGCGAAGTATCCGAACCTCTGGCTCAACACCGGGCACGGGACCCTCGGCTGGACCATGGCCTGCGGCTCGGGCGCGGTGCTGGCCGACCTCGTCTCCGGCCGCGCGCCGGCGATCGACGCGGCGGAGCTCGGCCTCGAACGCTATCGCTCCGGGGCGATTCATCCCGCCCCTGCGAGAGAGAGCGTCGCTTAGCGGGCGATTGGGTTTGCGCGCGCCCGGCACGCCGGCCGCGTCACTCCCGATGCGATCGGGAAAGACGCCGCCCCGGCGCGCGGGACCGAACGGAAGACCGTCCGCGGAACCGGGGCGTCAGTCATCGTCATGCAAGGGAATTTTGCTGGCGGACTCGGGAGGATTCGAACCCCCGACCTCTTGATTCGTAGTCAAGCGCTCTATCCAACTGAGCTACGAGTCCGTCAGGACCGGGCAGATAAACCCCGCCCCGGGGGTTTGCAAGGGCTAAATGCCGACGGCCCGGGCCCGCGGACGGTCCGCCGCCACGGCGGGCAGCAGGATGCGGAAGGCCGTGCCCTCGGGACCGGATCGCTCGAGCGCGAGGCTGCCCCCGTGGCCCTTCACCAGCTCCGAGGCAATGACGAGGCCGAGCCCGGAGCCGCCTTGCCGCACGCCGCCGCGGAACGGCTGGAAGAGGTTCTCGCGCGCCTTTTCCGGCAGGCCGGGGCCGGTGTCCGCGACGACGATCTCGCAGCCTTCGCTGGTCTCGCGCGCGGAGACGGTGACGGTCCCTGCGAGCCGGCTCGCCTCGATCGCCTGCACCGCATTGCGCGTCAGGTTCGCGAGGATCCGGAAGAGCTGCTCGGGATCGGCGCGGACCCGCAGCCCCTCGGGAACGTCGGCGACCAGCTCGACGAGCGCGGACTGGGCCGAGAGCCGTTCGTTCTCGATCATTTCGGCGACGAGCGGTGCGAGCGTGACCGCCCGCAGGTCGGGCGGAGGCTCCTCGGCCTTGCCGAAGGCGAGCGTCCGCTCGCAGAGGCTGATCGCGCGGGAGAGCGAGTTGACGAGCTTCGGCGCCGTGCGCCTGACCGCGGGGTCGGCGCTGGCCTCGATGCGGTCGACGAGCAGCTGGGCCGTGGTCAGCAGGTTGCGCAGGTCATGGCTGATCTTCGCCACAGCGCCGCCGAGGGCCGCGAGCCGCTCCTTCTGCTTCAAGGCGCCGGTTAGGCGGCGCTGGAGGTCCTGCAGCGCCGTCTCCGCGCGGCGCAGTTCCTGCACGCTGTTCTGCGGCTCGATGATGCGGCTCGCGTCCTCGGGATTGTCACGATAGGCGGTCATGTGCTCGACCACCCGGCTGATCGGCCCCACGATCAGCCGCTGCACCGCGAGGAAGAGGAGCGCCGCCGTGCTGATCGAGATGGCGAGCGACAGGTAGAGGATGCGCAGGCCGTAGTCGATCATCGCCGCGCGCAGCGGCGCCTCGTGAAGGGTGACCTCGATCAGGCTGCGCGCGCCCCGCGTCGTGCGGCCGATCACCCGGATCACCCGGTCCTCGGTCTGGAAATAGACCGCGAGTGCATCGCGCATCAGCTCGAACGGATCGGCCTCAACGATGCTGTAGGTCGCCGCGACCGGCTCGGGCATCGCGCTCGACAGGACGAGCTCGCGGATCTCGTCGCGGCGCAGCACCACGTTCAGGACCTGCGCGGTCTCGAGCAGTTCGCTTTCGAGGTCGGGGGACACGCCCTCCTCGGGCGTGGCGAGCTGAGCCAAGGCCGCGAGCTGGGCGAGTTCGAGCCGGTTCTGGAGATAGTTCTCGCGGAAGCGGGCGACCGAGGGCACGAAGATGAGCACCTCGGCGATCATCACGAAGATGATCGTCAAGCCCAGAAACCGCCCAGAGAGCGTGTTGAAGAACATCGGCCTATCCGATCGCCTGCTCGAGTGAGATTAGGTGCTCGGACCTTCCGGAACAAGCGGATGGGGCGAATCAGGGCAGGCGCTGGACGAATCGGACGACGCGCTGGACCAGCGGACTGTCGAAAAGGCGCGGGACGAAGTACTGACCGGCGGCCCGCTTGCTGAGCTCGGTCAGGGTCGGGTAGGGCGCGACCATGCCGGCGACGGTGCCGATCTTCAGCCCCGCACCGATGGCGAGCGCCCAGAGGCCGATCAGTTCGCCCGCCTGCGCGCCGACGATGGTGGCCCCGACCGGCCGGCCGCGCCGGACCATCACCTTGATCCCGCCCGTGGTCCGGCCCTCGGCGCGGGCGCGGTCGTTTCCGGCATAGTCCCAGCGCAGCACCTCGACCGCGCCGCCGTGCAGCTTGCGGGCGGCCGCTTCGGTCAGGCCGACCTGGGCGAGTTCGGGGTCGGTGTAGATGGCCCAGGGAACATGGGCCATGGAGGCCCGAACCGGCAGGCCGAAGAGCGCGGAGCGGATCACCAGGCCGGCCTGGTAGCCAGCGACATGGGTGAACCTCGGCCCGTCGGTGACGTCGCCGATGGCATAGACGAGGCGGTTCGAGGTGCGAAACCCCGCATCGGTCACGATGCCGGCGGGCGTGCTGCGGATGCCGGCGACGTCGAGACCTAGGGCTTCGATGTTCGGCACCCGTCCCGTCGCGACCAGCAGATGCGAGGCGGAGACCGTATCGCCCTGCGTGGTGCGGATCGCGATGCCTTCGCCTGCCTGCGTCACCTCGGCGACGGCGGTATCCTCCCGCAGGTCGATGCCTTCGCCGCGCAGCGCGTCGAGCACGATCGCGGCCATTTCCGGGTCCTCACGGCCGAGGGCGCGGGCTGCCTCCAGAACCGTGACACGGCAGCCGAGGCGGCGGTGGGCCTGCGCCATCTCGAGCCCGACCGGGCCGCCGCCGATGATCACCAGATGCTCGGGCCGGTCGCGCAGGTCGAAGATCGTCTCGTTGGTGAGATGCCGCACCCGGTCGAGGCCGGGTATCGGCGGGATGGCCGGGCGCGATCCGGTGGCGACGACGAACCGGCGCGCGGCGATCACCGCGTCGCCGGCGCGCACCTCCGACGCGGAGACGAAGCTGCCGTATTCGCGGATCACGGTGACGCCGAGCCCCTCGAACCGCTCGACCGAATCGTGCGGCGCGATGCCGTCGATGACGTGCCGCACATGCTCCTTGACCGCGGCGAAGTCGATCCGGGGGGCTTCGGGCGCGATGCCGAAGGGGCCGCCGGTCGTCATGGCATGGGCGTGCTTCGCGGCGGCGAGCAGGGCCTTCGACGGGACGCAGCCGTGGTTCAGGCAGTCCCCGCCCATGCTGCCGCCTTCGAGCAGGACGACACGCGCGCCCATCTGCGCGGCGCCGGCGGCGACCGACAGTCCTGCCGAACCGCCGCCGAGGACGCAGAGATCCGGGTTCAGCCGGACGGTCACGGACGCGCCCGGCGCCGGCGCCGCCCGAGCAGGATCGGCAGCGCGGCCAGCGCGCAAAGCCCGAGGATCGGGCCAAGGATATGCGGCTCCAGGATCAGCCCGGCGCCCGGGGTCTCGCCCCGGTCGAACACCTCGCCGACGCCGACGCCGATCCAGGTGGTGATGAAGGTTCCGGGCAGGATGCCGAAGAGGGTGGTCAGAAAGAAGGTCCTGAGCGACACGCCGAAGAACGCCGGGGCGAGATTGGCGATGACGAAGGGGACCGCGGGCACGAGCCGCATCAGCAAGAGGTAGCTGACCTGGTTCTCGCGCAGCCCCGCCTCGATGCGGGCGAAGAACCCCTGGCCCCCCTGGGCCCTGAGGCGGGCATGGAGCGCATCGCCGAGCCCGGCCCGCGCGGCGAGGAAGATCAGCGTCGCGCCGATGGTCGCGGACAGCACGGCCAGCGGCACGCCGGGAAAGAGGCCGAACAGGAAGCCCCCGGTGACGGTCATCACGAAGGCCCCGGGCAGCGAGAAGGCGACGACCGTCACGTATACCGCCATGTAGACCGCGGCCGCGGCGGCGAGGTTGCGGTCGCGCCAGCCGAGCAGCGCCTCGCGGTTCGCACTGACCGCCTCGAAGGTCAGCGTATCGCGCAGGAGCAGGTAACCCGCGACCGCCCCGCAGGCGATCAGCATCAGCGGCAGGGCGCGCCGCAGCGACAGTGCGGCTTTCGGTCGGGTCATTTCGGTCATCCGGTTGTCTTCGCATGTGTTGTAACTTCCGTTCCGCCCGCGCCAGTCCGTGTCCTTGCGTGATCACGCGGCATTGATGGCCCGGCGGGGAATGTTACACGGCCGCCTTCCGGCGCCGCCGTTCCTCAAGCCGGCCCCGCCTCGCTCGCCGTCGACAGGAGCCACTCCTCGAACAGATCCACGACCGGCGCCGCGGACCCTTCCCGCGCCTGTCGGGTCAGGACGTAATAGGCGGCATCGGCGCGGATCGTCCGGTCGGAGATCTGGACGAGGCGCCCCTCCCGCAGATCGTCGGCGATGATCGCCAGAGGACAGAGGGCGACCCCCTGGCCGGCGAGGACGGCAGCCCGCAGCAGGTTGAAATCCTCGAACACCGGCCCGGGCTTATCGCCGATGTCGCCCTCTCCCGCGCGCTCGAGCCAGCCCCGCCAGCCCGACGGATCGCTGTCGTGCAGCAGCCCGGCGCGCAGGATCTCGCCCACGGTCGCGGGCGACCCGATGCCGAGATGCGGGGCACAGACCGGCGCGGTGATGCCGGGGAGGAACCTTGTCACCTCCATCCCCGGAACCGCCGGCGGCGTCTCGGCGAACACGACGGCGAGGTCGACGTCGCGAAAGTCGATGGCGTGGCCGTGGATCGCGTAGACGATCCGCACCTCGGTCCCCGGTGCGATCGCGCGAAAGCCGCCGAGCCGCGGGATCAGCCAGCAGATGGCCACGGAGGGGATCACCGCGACGGTGATCGATGGCTGCGCACCCGCCCGCCGCGCCCGCCGGCAGGCCGCCTCGATGTCGCCGAAGGACCGGGCGAGGGCCGACGCGAGTTCCGCGGCATGGGGGAGCAGCGTCGCCCGGTTTCCCTGCCGCGCGAAGAGCGGCGCGCCGAACCAAGCCTCGAGGCCCCGCACCTGATGGCTCACCGCCGACTGCGTGACGCAGAGCTCGTCCGCCGCCCGGCTGAAGCTGCCGTGGCGGGCGACGGCCTCGAAGACGCGCAGCGCGCCGAGCGGTGGCTGGGACAAGGGCGGGCCTCCATGAGTTCGGCTCATGCTTCCCCGAGAAACCGTCCTTTGACAAGAGACCGGGTGCGGCAGAGACTCCGCGCCATCACCGGCCGAGGAGAATCGAGAATGGATGGCGCCGTTCCCACCCGCGAACGCCTTCAGGACTTCACCGGAAACGGCCCGAAGGTCGTGCCGACATTCTCGGCCGCGGAGATGACGCGCCGCCTCGACGCGATCCGGGCGCACATGGCCCGCGCCGGTGTCGACGCCGCGCTCTTCACCTCCTACCACAACATCAACTACTACTCGGACTTCCTCTACTGCGCCTTCGGCCGCCGCTACGGCCTCGTCGTCACGCACGACGCCTCGACCTCGATCTCGGCCGGGATCGACGGCGGCCAGCCGGCGCGCCGGACCTTCGGCGGCAATGTCACCTATACCGACTGGCAGAAGGACAACTGGTTCCACGCCGTCCGCACGCTCACCGGCGGGGTGCGACGCCTCGGCATCGAGTTCGACCATGTCACGATCGACACGCTGACCCTCCTGAAGGCGGAGTTTCCCGGCATGGAGTTCGTCGACATCGCCGCGCCCGCCATGCGCATGCGCATGATCAAGTCGGCCGAGGAGATCGCCCATATCACCGAGATGGCGCGCATCGCCGATCTCGGCGGCGCGGCCTGCGTCGAGGCGACGAAGGTCGGCACGCCCGAGCACGAGGTCGCGCTGCATTCCACCGCCACCATGGTCCGCGAGATCGCGAAGACCTGGCCCCATGCCGAGCTGATGGACACCTGGACCTGGTTCCAGTCCGGCCTCAACACCGACGGCGCCCACAACCCGGTGACGAGCCGGCGGATCGAGCGCGGCGACATCCTCAGCCTCAACTGCTTTCCGATGGTGGCCGGATACTACGTGGCACTCGAACGCACGCTCTTCGCCGAGACCGCGACCGACGTGCACATCCGCCTCTGGGAGATCAACTGCCGGGTCCACGACCGCGGCAAGGAACTGCTGGTGCCGGGCAACCGCTGCTCCGACATCGCGAAGGAACTGAACGCGCTCTATGCCGAGCACGACCTGCTGCAGTACCGCAGCTTCGGCTACGGCCATTCCTTCGGCGTGCTCTGCCACTACTACGGCCGCGAGGCGGGGCTGGAGCTGCGCGAGGATTGCGAGACGGTCCTCGAGCCCGGCATGGTCGTGTCGATGGAGCCGATGATCACCATCCCCGAAGGCAGGCCCGGCGCCGGCGGCTACCGCGAGCACGACATCCTCGTCGTGACCGAGGACGGCAACCGCAACATCACCGGCTTCCCCTACGGGCCCGAGCACCTGATCGTCAGAGGCTGAGCGACATGCCCTTCTGCGGGACGCCGGCGACATAGGTCTCCGCGACCGCCCGATCGTCGCCGAGTATCTGCAGGACGAACAACTCCTCCGCGAGGCTTTCGGCTGCGGCCATGCGCAGCGCCGAGGCCGGGGTGGCGCGGGCGTCGAGCACCACGATGTCGGCCTCGCTGCCGGGGGCGAGCGTGCCGATCCGGTCCTCGAGCCCCAGCGCCACCGCGTTGCCGCGGGTGATCCAGTAGAAGGCGCGGTAGGGGTGCAGCGACTGGCCGCCGAGCTGGAGCACCTTGTAGCCCTCGTCGAGCGTGCGCAGCATCGAATAGCTGGTGCCGCCGCCGACGTCGGTGGCAATGGCGCTGACGAGCCCGCGCGCACGCAGCCCGGCGTCGTCGAAGAGCCCGCTGCCGAGGAAGAGGTTCGAGGTCGGGCAGAACACCGGATGCGCACCCGTCTCCGCGAGCACGCCGCGCTCGCGGTCGCTCAGGTGGATCGCATGGCCGAGGAGCGTTTTCGGTCCGAGCAGCCCGAAGCGGGCATAGACATCCGTGTAGTCCCGCGCCTCCGGATAGAGCTCGGCGGTAAAGGCGATCTCGGCGCGGTTCTCCGACAGATGCGTCTCGACGTGGCAGTCGGGATGCTCGGCGGCGAGCGCCCCGGCCAGTTCCAGTTGTTCCGGCGTCGAGGTGATCGCGAAACGCGGCGCGATGGCATAGAGCGCACGGCCGCGGCCGTGCCAGTCGGCGATCAGCGCCTTGCTGTCGTCATAGCCGCTCTGCGGGGTGTCGCGCAGCGCCTCGGGCGCGTTGCGGTCCATCAGCACCTTGCCGCCGATCATCCGCATGTCGCGCCGCGCGGCCTCGGCGAAATAGGCCTCGACCGAGGCGCGATGGACCGAGCAGAACGCGACCGCGGTGGTGGTGCCGTGCGCCACCAGCAGGTCGAGGAACGCCGTCGCCATTTTCGCGGCATGGTCCGGGTCGGCGAAGCCGATCTCGGCCGGGAAGGTGTAGCCGTTCAGCCAGTCGAGCAGCTGCGCCCCCCACGACGCGATGACCTGCACCTGCGGGAAATGGATGTGGGGGTCGATGAAGCCGGCCATCAGCAGGCAGGGCCGGTGGTCGATCTCGCGCGTGGCGGTGCCGCGCAGCCCGGCGTAGTCCCCGACCGCCGCGATCAGCCCGCCCTCGGTCACGATCGCGCCGTCCTCGATGTAGCGGAGCGCATCGGTATCGCCGGGACCCTGCGGTTCGCGCAGGAAGTCGAGCACGCGGCCGCGCAGCAAGGTTCGGGACATGGATTTAGCTCCGGGATGTGCCGTCGGGGACGGGGGCTTTCACGAGTGGCGGGTCGGAACGGCGCCGGGGTTGGTAGCCCCGGCGCCGGGGAACGTCACTCGGCGAAGAAGGCGAAGCGGATCAGGAACAGGCCCGCAACGACCCAGGTGGCGGCGTGCACCTCGCGCGCCCGGCCGGTGAAGAGCTTCAGCGCCGCGTAGGAGATGAAGCCGAAGGCGAGGCCGTTCGCGATCGAGTAGGTGAAGGGCATCATCATCGCGGTCAGCGCCGCCGGCGCCGCCTCGGTGATGTCGTCCCAGTTCACCTCGACGAGTTCCCGCGCCATCAGGCAGGCGACGAAGAGCAGCGCCGGCGCAGTGGCATAGGCCGGCACCGAACCCGCGAGCGGCGCGAAGAAGAGCGCCAGCAGGAAGAGCCCCGCGACGACGAGCGCGGTGAAACCGGTGCGCCCGCCGGCCTGCACGCCCGAGGCGCTCTCGACATAGGCCGTGGTCGAGGAGGTGCCGAGCATCGAGCCCGCGACGATGGCCGAGGAGTCGGCGAGCAGCGCCTTGCCGAGCTGCGGGTTCGTGTTGCCCGGGCCCTCGGTCAGCAGTCCCGCGCGCTTGGCCACGCCGATCAGCGTGCCGGTTGCGTCGAACACCTCGACGAGCACGAAGACGAGGACCACCTGCAGGAGGCCGAGGCCGAGCGCGCCGAAGATGTCTAGCTGGAAGAAGGTCGGCGCGATGCTCGGCGGGGCCGACACGAGGCCGCCGAACTCCGAATAGCCGAGGGTGATCGAGATCAGCGTGACGACGAGGATGCCGATCAGGATCGCACCCGTCACCTTGAGCGAGTCGAGGGCGGCGATGATGAAGAAGCCGACGAGCGCGAGGATCGGCGCCGGGGCCGTCATGTGCCCCAGCGTCACCGAGGTGGCCTCGCTCGTCACCACGATGCCGGCGTTCTTCAGCGCGATGATGCCGAGGAACAGGCCGATGCCCGCGGCGATCGCGCTCCGCATCGAATGCGGGATGCCGTCGACCAGCCAGCGGCGGATGCCGGTGACGGTCAGGATCACGAATATCACGCCGGAGATGAACACCGCCCCGAGCGCCTGCTGCCAGGTGAAGCCGAGCGTGCCGACCACCGTGAAGGCGAAGAAGGCGTTGAGGCCCATGCCCGGCGCCATCGCGATGGGCCAGTTGGCATAGAGCGCCATGATCCCCGAGCCGAGCGCCGCCGCGAGGCAGGTCGCCACGAAGACCGCGCTCTGGTCCATGCCGGTGGTGGCGAGGATCTGCGGATTGACGAAGATGATGTAGGCCATCGTCAGGAAGGTCGTCACCCCGGCGATGACCTCGGTGCGCACGGTGGTGCCGTTCGCGGTGAACTTGAAATACCTGTCGAGAAAACCCTGGCCGGCTTGCATGCTGGTCTCGGTCATTTTCTGGTCCCCTGAGTGGGTTGGACGGCGGGCGCGCGCGCCTGCCTGGCTGCGAGGGTCTGCAGTAATTCGGCGGCGACGAAGGCGGCGATCACCGCCGGTCGCTTGTCGGGGCGCCCGGCCGCCCCGATCGGGCAGACCAGCGGAGCGAAATCGGGGACCGGCCCCTCGGTCCCCGCGAGCCAGCGGCGGAACGACACCCGCTTCGTGCGCGAGCCGATCAGCCCGACATAGGCGGCGTCGGCGCGCATCAGCGCCTCGCGCGCGATCAGGAAGTCGAGCGCGTGGTCGTGGGTCAGGATCACGAAGGCGGCGCCCGGCGGCGCCGCGCGCACCTCCGCCTCGGGAAGCGCCGCGAGCCGGGTCTCCACGCCCGAGGGCGCGAGGTCCATTTCCTCCCGGCGGCTGTCGATCAGCACGGCGCGAACCGGCAGCGGCAGAAGCGCCGCGGCCAGCGCGCGCCCGACATGGCCCGCGCCGAAGATCAGCACCGCAGGCAGGTCCACCGCCCGCGCGGCCGCCTCGGCCCGCAGGCTTTCCGCCCCGGCCGCGTCGATCCGGTCGAGCTTCAGCACCACCCGGCCGCCGCAGCACTGGCCGATCTCCGGGCCGAGCGGCACGTCCATGCGCGCCTTGTCGCCACCCCGGGCGATCAGCGCCCGCGCCTCGTCGATCGCCATGTATTCGAGCTGGCCGCCGCCGATGGTGCCGTGGATCGCCCCGGGCGCCACCAGCATCACGGCATCGGTGTCGCGCGGGGTCGAGCCGCGCACCTCGGCGACGCGCACCCGCACGACGGCGGGATGGCGCGCGAGAAAGGCGGCGAGGGTTTCGGGATGGTCCATCGCTCAGGTCCCCGCACGCAGCCGCTCGACCGCCATGAGCACCCGTTCCGGCGTCGCCGGCGCCTCGAGCCGCGGGCATTCGCGATAGTCCGCGACGCTCGCCACCGCCATCGACAGCGCCTCGAAGACCGAGATGCCGAGCATGAACGGCGGCTCGCCCACGGCCTTGGAGCGCTTGATCGTCGGCTCGCGGTTCTCCGACCAGTCGGCCAGCGCCACGTTGAAGACGCGCGGCCGGTCCGAGGCGAGCGGGATCTTGTAGGTCGAGGGCGCATGCGTGCGCAGCCGCCCGTCCTTGTCCCACCAGAGCTCCTCGGTGGTCAGCCAGCCCATGCCCTGAATGAAGGCGCCCTCGACCTGGCCGCGGTCGATCGCCGGGTTCAGCGACCGGCCGACGTCGTGCAGGATGTCGGTGCGCAGCACCCGGTATTCGCCGGTCAGCGTGTCGATCTCGACCTCCGAACAGGCGGCGCCATAGGCGTAGTAGTAGAACGGCCGGCCCTTGCCCGCGGCGCGGTCCCAGTGGATCTTCGGCGTCTTGTAGAATCCCGCCGCCGACAGCTGCACCCGCGCCTTGTAGGCCTCGGCGACCAGCTCCGCGAAGGGCACCGTCTCGGTCCCGATGCGCAACGCGTTCGGGACGAAGGCGATGTCCGCGGGCCTTGCCTGCCACCGCTCGGCGGCGAAGGCGACCAGCCGCGCCTTGATCTGCTCGCAGGCGTCGAGCGCGGCCATGCCGTTCAGGTCCGAGCCCGAGGAGGCCGCGGTCGCCGAGGTGTTCGGCACCTTCTCGGTCGTGGTCTTCGTGATCTTCACGGTCTCGAAATCGACCTGGAAGGCGTCGGCGACCACCTGCGCCACCTTGGTGTTCAGCCCCTGGCCCATCTCGGTGCCGCCGTGGTTGAGGTGGATCGAGCCGTCCGAATAGACATGGACCAGCGCGCCGGCCTGGTTGTACCAGGTCGCGGTGAAGGAGATGCCGAACTTCACCGGCGTCAGCGCGATGCCGCGGCGGTGGACCCCGCCCTTCGCGTTCTCCGCGATGATCGCGGCGCGGCGGGCGCGGTAGTCGGACGTGGTCTCGAGCTCGCCGACCAGCCGGTCGAGGATGTTGTCCTCGACGGTCTGGTGATAGGGCGTCACGTCGCGCCCCGGCCCGCCGTAGAAATTGGCCTTGCGGATGTCGAGCGGATCGCGCCCGAGCGCATAGGCGATCTCCTCGATCATGCGCTCGGCGGCGATCACGCCCTGCGGGCCGCCGAAGCCGCGGAAGGCGGTATTCGAGACGGTGTTGGTCTTCATCGGCCGCGAGGTCAGCCGCACGTTCGGGTAGTAATAGGCATTGTCGGCATGAAAGAGCGCACGGTCGGTCACCGGCCCGGACAGGTCGGCGGAGAAACCGCAGCGCGCCATGAACGTGCCCTCGACCGCCGCAATGCGGCCCTCGCCGTCGAAACCGACGTCATAGTCGATGACGAAGTCGTGGCGCTTGCCGGTCGCGGTCATGTCGTCGTCGCGGTCCGGGCGCAGCTTGACCGCCCGGTTCCACTTCTTCGCCGCCAGCGCCGCCACCGCGGCGAAGAGGTTCATCTGGGTTTCCTTGCCGCCGAAGCCGCCGCCCATCCGCCGCACGTTGACCACCACCGAATGCGCCGGCACGCCGAGCACATGGGCGACCATGTGCTGTGCCTCGCTCGGGTGCTGGGTCGAGGAGTGGACGATCACGTCCTCGTCCTCGCCGGGAATCGCGAAGGCGATCTGGCCCTCGAGGTACAGATGGTCCTGTCCGCCGACCCGGAACCGCCCGCGGATGCGGTGGGGGGCCGTGGCCAGCGCCGGCGCGACATCGCCCCGCTCCAGCTTCAGCGGCGCGGTGACGTGCGGATAGCCCTGCGCCACCGCGTCGAGCACGTCGATCGCATGGGGCAGGGCCCTGTACTGCACCTTCGCGAGATGCACGGCGCGCCGCGCCGCATCGCGCGTCTCGGCCACCACCGCGAAGATCGGCTGGCCGAGGAACTCGATCTTGGCCGTGGCGAAGACCGGCTCGTCGTGCAGGCCGTTCGGGCTGATGTCGTTGACCCCGGGAATGTCCTCGGCGGTCAGCACGCCCACGACGCCGGGCGCCGCCCGCACCGCCGACAGGTCCATCGCCTCGATCTCGCCATGGGCGACCTCCGACAGGCCGAGGCAGGCGTGCAGCGTGCCGACCGGCTCGGGGATGTCGTCGGCATATTCGGCCCGCCCGGTCACGTGCTTGATCGCCGAGTCGTGGATCCGCTCGGTATGGACCGTTCCGCGAAGTCCCGCGTCCTGTTTCATGGTCGTCCTCCCTCAGGCCGTCGCCAGCCGCGCATCCGCGGCGGGCCCGGCGTGGTCGAGATGGAAGCGGCGGAAGAGGTTGCGGGCGACCGTCATCCGGTAGTCCGCCGAAGCCCGCCAGTCGGTCAGCGGCGTGAAGTCCTTGTCCAGTTCCGCCGCCGCGGCGATCAGGCTCGCCTCGCACCAGGCCCGGCCGATCAGCGCCGCCTCGGCATGGGCGGCGCGTTTCGGCGTCGCGGCCATGCCGCCGAAGGCGATGCGCGCCCCGGTGATCGTGCCGCCCTCGGCGGTCACGGCAAAGCCGGCCGCGACCGAGGAGATGTCCTCGTCCCGGCGCTTGGAGATCTTGTAGGCGGCGTGCAGGCTGCCCGGGACGGGCCGGGGCACGGTGATCGCCTCGACGAACTCGCCCGGCTCCCGATCCTGCTTGCCGTAGGCGATGAAGAAGTCCTCGAGCGGCAGCTCGCGCCGGCGCGCGCCGCGGCGCAGGGTGACCGTCGCGCCGAGCGCGATCAGCACTGGCGGCGTGTCGCCGATCGGCGAGCCGTTGGCGATGTTGCCGCCCACCGTCCCGGCGTTCCTCACCTGCCAGCCGCCGATCCGCTGCCAGTAGTCGCGAAGATGCGGAAACACCTCGGCCAGCATCGGCTCGCAGTCGGAATAGCTCGCGCCCGCGCCGATCCGCACCGCGTCCGGGCCGATCTCGATCGCGCGCAGCGCGTCGAGATGGCCGATGAACACCGCCGGCGCGATCGGCCGCAGGAACTTCGTCACCCAGAGGCCGACGTCGGTCGCCCCGGCGACGATCGTCGCCCCGGGCACTTCCTCCAGCACCGCGGCGAGATCGTCCACGTCCGCCGGCAGGATCGCCCGGTCGCCCTCCCGTTCCACCTCGACCCGCGCGCCGTCGCGCAGCGCGGCCAGCCGCGCCGCGATCCCGTCGCGTTCCTGCGTCAGGTGATCGGCGGCCGGGCTGCCGGCCCTGGTCGCCGCCTGCGCCGCGCGCACGATCGGGGCATAGCCGGTGCAGCGGCAGAGATTGCCCTGCAGCGCGGTCTCGATCTCATCCTCGCTCGGGGCCGCGTTCTCCATCCAGAGCGCGTAGAGCGCCATCACGAAGCCCGGCGTGCAGAAGCCGCACTGGCTGCCGTGGTGTTCGACCATCGCCGCCTGCACCGGATGCAGCCGCCCGTCCGGCCCGGACAGATGCTCGACCGTCACCACATGACAGCCGTCGAGCGAGGCGGTGAACCGGATGCAGGCGTTGACCGGCTCGTAGCGCAGCCCGGCCTCCGTCAGCCGGCCGACCAGCACGGTGCAGGCGCCGCAGTCGCCCTCGGCGCAGCCTTCCTTGGTGCCGGTCAGCCGCCGGTCGATCCGCAGGAAGTCGAGCAGCGTGTCCGCCGGGCCGACCCGGTCGAGCCGCACCTCGCGGTCGTTGAGCAGAAAGCGGATCTCCCTCCGGTTGGTCCGTGCGTCCTGCGCCTGATGCATGTCCGTTCCTCGTTTTCTACGGGTAGCCACGCCGTATGGATAGGATTAACTCTCAGCGCCTGCGCGCGAAAAGCGGGCCAGTCGTTTCACTGTTTCAACGTTTCGTATAAGATCGACCCCGTTCGGGGGGCGCGCCGTGCCATATCTTGAAAGTATCAGGGTCTTCGTCCGCGTGGTCGAACTCGGCTCGATCACCGCGGGCGGCCGCGACCTGCGGCTGACCCCGGCGGTGGCGAGCAACCGGATCAAGGAGTTGGAGCGTCGCCTCGGCGTGCGCCTGCTCAACCGCTCCACCCGCAAGCTTTCTCCGACCGAGGTCGGTCAGGTGTTCTTCGACCATGCCCGCGCCGTGGTCGATTCGCTCGACGGCGCCGAGGCGGTGGTCGCGGGCTTCTCCGGCAAGCCGCGCGGCGCGATCCGGGTCACCGCCCCGCTCGGCATCGGCCGGCGCGTGGTGGCACCCCTCGTGCCGGAATTCGCCGAGGCCTATCCCGAGGTCGAGATCCGGCTGCGCCTGTCCGACCGCAAGGTCGACATCCTGCAGGACGGGCTCGATGTCGCCTTCTTCGTCGGCGAGCCGCCGGATTCGACCCTGAAGCTGCGCAAGATCGCCGATTGCGCGCGCGTGCTCTGCGCCGCGCCCGCCTATCTCGCCCGCCACGGCGTGCCGCAGACGCCGCAGGACCTGATCGACCAGGGCCACAACTGTCTCCTGCTGCGCTACCCGCGCTCGCCCGAATACTTCTGGGTGCTGGAGACGCCCGAAGGTCCGAAAAAGCTCGCGGTCTCGGGCCGGTACGATGCCGACGACGGCGACGTGCTGACCGCCTGGGCGCTCGAGGGCCACGGCATCGTCAACAAGCCGCGTTTCGACGTGGCCGAGCATCTCGACACGGGCCGGCTGGTCGCGGTGCTGCCCGCGACCCCGCCCGCGCCGTCGAGCTTCGGCTGCCTCTATCCCCATCGCCGCCTGCAGGACCTCAAGGTCCGGCTCTTCACCGACTTCATGGTCGACCGCTGCCGCCGGATCGTGCGCCGGGGCCTCGCCTGACGCTTGCGGGAGCGGGGGCGGATCGGCGACAACATCTCCAGCACAAAGGGAGGTGAGACATGCTGAAGGGAATCGACCCGCGGCTCAACGCGGACGTGCTCTATGCGCTGCGGGCGATGGGGCACGGCGACGCGCTGGTGATCGTCGACACGAACTTTCCGGCGGAGAGCGTGGCGCGGCACACGGACCTCGGTGAGCTTCTGCGCATGGACAACCTGACCGCCGCCGAGGCGGTGCAGGCGATCCTGTCGGTCATGCCGCTCGACACCTTCGTCGACGATTTCGCCTGCCGGATGCAGGTCATCGGCGCGCCGGACGAGACCCCGCCGGTCCAGGCCGAGGTCCAGGCCGAGATCGACGCGGTGGAGGGCCGCCCCCGTCCGATGATCGGCGTCGAGCGCTTCGACTTCTACGACCGCGCCCGTGGGTCATACGCGGTCGTCCAGACCGGCGAGCGGCGCTTCTACGGCTGCTTCATCCTGCGCAAGGGCGTCATCCCGCCGGACGCCTGACGCTGCCGGCGGGACCGGGCGTCAGTACGTCGCCCGGCCGCCCGAAAGGTCGAAGACCGCGCCGGTGGTGAAGGAATTCTCCTTGGTGCAGAGCCACGCGATCATGTTCGCGGCCTCGTCGACCTCGAGGAACCGCCCGCGCGGGATCTTCGACAGCATGAAGTCGATATGCGCCTGGCTCATCTGGTCGAAGATCCGGGTCCGCGCGGCCGCAGGCGTCACGCAGTTGACCGCGATGTCCTTGCCCGCATGCTCCTTGCCGAGCGATTTGGTCAGCGCCATCACAGCGGCCTTCGAGGCCGAATAGGCCCCCGCGTTGGGGTTCCCCTCCTTGCCGGCGACCGAGGCGATGTTGACCACCCGGCCATAGCCCTGCGCCTCCATGTAGGGCAGGATCGCGCGGCAGGTGTGGAAGACGCCGTGCAGGTTCACCGCGACGATCTTGTGGAATTCCTCGACCGGATAGTCGACCACCCGCCCGTTCGATCCCGCGATCCCGGCCGAGGCGACCAGCACGTCGATCCGGCCGTGGCGGTCGGCGGTCTCGCGCGCGAGCCGGGCGACGGCCTCCGCGTCGGTCACGTCGACCGCAGCACCCTCCGCCCGATCGCCGAGCGCCTCGGCCGATCGCGCCGCGAGCTCCCCGTCCATGTCCCACAGCGACACGATCGCGCCCGAGGCGTGCAGCCGCTGCGCCACCGCCAGCCCGATCCCCTGCGCGCCGCCGGTGACGACGGCGACCTGTCCTTCCAAGTCGTAGCGGTTCATGCCTTCTCCCTAACCCAGCGCGGCGATGACCGCGTCCGTCTTCGTGACCAGTGCCACGTTCTGCATCGCATAGTCGATGCTCGCCCGGTGCCAGTCGGCGTTCATCGTGGAACAGCCGTCCTCCGGGATCACCATGACATAGCCCTTGTCGGCCCCCGTCCGTGCCGTGTGCTCGATCGACATGTTCGTCCAGGCGCCGGTCTCGATCAGGATGTCGCGCCCCTCGGCCTTCAGGATCGTCTCGAGGCTCGTCCCCTCCCAGGCCGACATGCGCATCTTCTCGACCACATGGTCGCCGGGTCGAGGCTCCAGCCCCTCGACCGGCCGCGCGCCCCAGGTCCCCCGGACGAGCGCGCTCGAATCGACCACCCCCTCGAACAGCGGCGCGTTGAGCGTCATGCCCGGCGCGCCGGGATGCACGAGGTAGTGCACATGGATCACCGGCACGCCCAGTTCGCGACAGCGCGCGGCGAGCCGGGCGATGTTCGCGATCGCGTTCTGCTCGCGACAATGCTGCGGGCTGCCGGACGGCGCGAAGGCCCCGCCCTCGATCACCACGTCGTTCTGCATGTCCTGGATGATCAGCGCGCAGCGCCGCGGATCGAGGCGCAGCGCCTCCTCCCCCGCAGGCCCCGCCGCCTCGGCCGGCCGCGTGACGGGCCGCGCCCGCATGAAGGGCTCGTTGCGCGGCCCGATCTTCACCGGCACCGCATAGACCGAGGTCGTCGCGCAGACATAGAGCGTGCGCCAGTCCTCGCCGCCCCAGTGCAGGTTCGCGGGCAGCTCCGGGATCGCCACCTTGCCGATCAGCCGCCCCGAGGGGTCATGGACCCAGAGCCCGCCCGGCGCCGTCACCCAGACATTGCCCTCCGCGTCGCATTTCATCCCGTCCGGCACGCCCGGCTTCAGGCTGTCGCGGATGCCGGAGGCGAAGACCCGCCCGTTCGCGAGCCTGCCGTCGCCGCCGACGTCGAACACCCGGATGTTCGCCTGCTCGGTGTCGTTGACGTAGAGAAGCCGCTCGTCGGGCGAGAAGCAGAGCCCGTTCGGCATGGTGAAGAGATAGCGGTCGACCACGAGCTCCGGCTCGTTCCCCGGCCGGTGCCCGGGCCGCAGCCGGAACACACCCTGCCAGCCGAGCTGGCGCGGCCGTTCCACCCCGTAATGCGGCATCCGCCCGTACCAGGGATCGGTGAACCAGACCGAGCCGTCCGACTTCACGCAGATGTCGTTCGGCGAATTCAGCTCGCGCCCCTCGAAATGGCTCGCCAGCACCTCGCGCCGCCCGTCGGGCCGGAACCGCGCCACGCTCGATGTCGCATGCTCGCAGACGAGGAGGTTCAGCTCCGCGTCATAGGTCATGCCGTTGCCCTTGTTCGACGGGCGCAGCACTTCGCGCACGCCCGCCCGGTCGAGCCGGCGCCGCACGTCGCCCGGCATGTCCGAGAACAGGAGGTAGTGCTCCGCCGGGTGCCAGATCGGGCCTTCGGTGAAGATGAAGCCGGATCCCGCCTGCCGGACCGGGGCGTGCTCGTCGATCAGCCGGCGGAATGCGGGGTCGAGGTCCTCGTGCGCCATGGCCTCGCCCTCAAGCCGGGAACCAGTCGCGCCGCGGCACCGACTGGCTGACCGGGCCGGGCACCACCATGTCGAGCCGCCCCACGACCTGACCGCGCTCGACCTTCGCCGGCTTGTCGTGCACCGGCAGCAGGAACTTCGCGCCCGAATACATCAGCTTGCGGATCGCGCCCTTCTCGCCGCGCTTCGATCCGCCGTGGTTGCCGGTGACCTGGTATTCCTCCGGCCCGAAGCTGCGGACCGGCGCGATGATCTGGTCGTTGAAGTCGTAGATCACGTCGCCGCAGATCGTGGCCAGGCCCTCGGCGGTCTCGACATGCACGTTCATCGAGCCCTCGGTATGCGCCCCCGCCGCCTCGAGGAACACGCCCGGGATCAGTTCGATCGGCCCCGAGATCTCCAGGTCCTCCAGCCGCAGCGCGCCGGGCGTATGCAGCCGCTCCACCAGATGGATGATGTCGGGCTTCGGGTACTGCGGGTGCATCAGGCCCGAGACGGAATATTCCAGCTCGCGCCGGTTGATCACCACCGTGGTGTTCATCGGGAAATGGTCGTCCTTCCCGGCATGGTCGATGTGAAGATGCGTGTGCAGCACGTAGCGCACGTCGCCCGGCTTCACCCCGTGGTTGGCGAGCTGGCGCTCGATCATGTTCTCGTGGAACTGGAGGCCGCGCATCCCCAGCGTCTCCATGATCGCGTTGTCGCGATAGCCGGTGTCGACGACGATCGGGTACTGCCCGCCGAGGATCAGGAAGCCGTAGACCGGCACCCGCCGCGTCCGCCCGCAGTCGCGCCCGAGGACCAGGAACGAGCTTTCGAGCTCGATGTCGCCATAGTCCAGAACCCTGATCTCCAGTGCCATCCCCGTTTCCTTCTTCTCAGTGCAGCCGGTAGACCCGGCATGCCGTGTCGTGAAAGATCGCCTGCCGCTCGGCCTCCGACAGGCCGCCCGCCGCCCGCCGGTGCGCCTCGAAGAGCGTGCCGTAATCCGTCCAGAGCTTCTCGATCGGGAAGTTCGATCCCCAGAGGCAGCGGTCGGCCCCGAAGAGCGCGACCGTCTCCGTTGTAAGCCACGCGACATGCTCCGGATCGCAGCGATGGAGGAAGGTGCCGAAACCCGACAGCTTCGCGACCACGTTCGGCCGTCGCGCCAGCTCCGCCATCGCCGCGCGCCACTCCGCCCGCCCGGCCTCGCTCGTGTCCTCCAGCATGCCCGCGTGCTGCAGCACGAAGGTCACGCCCGGCGCGAAGTCCGCCAGCGCGCCCGCACCGCCCATCTGCCCCGCGAAGACCTGCAGGTCGAAGGCGAGGCCGTAATCGGCCAGCCGCGCCACGTTCCGCTGCACGACCGGATTGGTGCAGAGGTCGGGCCCTGCCGCGAAACGGTAGAGCGGATTTTCGTGCCAGTGGAACTGCTGGCGGATGCCGCGCAGCCGCGGGAACCGCATCAGCCGGTCGATCGCCGGCCTCACGTCCTCCACGGTCATGTCGGCATAGGCGACGATCCCGTGCGGCCAGCCGGTGCGCGAGGCGAGGCTCTCCAGCCGGTCGGCCTCGTCCTCGGCCCGGTCCGTGGGCCAGTTCGCCTGCACGTAGACCGCCTTCGCGACACCCGTCCCGGCGATGTCCGCCAGGTATTCCTCCGTCGGATAGTCGCGGCGGATCGGCTCGTAGGGCCCGAAGATGCGCGGCTGCATCGGGCCGCTCAGCCACGGCAGGTCGGCCTGCCGCCAGACGTGGAAATGCGCGTCGACCGCCCTCATCGCCGCGCGCCCTTGGCGAAGCCGAGGATCTCGCCCGCGATGGCGACCGGCTCTGAGCCGTCGCCCAGCCGGTCGAGCAGCGGCAGGATCACCTTCATCGCGCCGGTCTCGGGCCGGTAGGCCGGATCGGCGGCGAGCGGCGACAGCCACAGCACCGACCATGCGAGCGCCCGCAGCCGCGCCATCGCCGCGACCAGCGCCTCGGGCCCGCCGCGTTCCAGCCCGTCCGAGACGACGATCACCAGCGCCCCGCGGGCATGCGCCGCGAACCGCGGCACCGACAGGAACACCGCCAGCGCCTCGCCGAGCCGCGTGCCCCCGTCCCAGTCCGCGACGAGACCTGAGGCGAGCGTCAGCGCCTGCTCGCGGCTGCGATGCTTCAGCGCCCGCGTCACCCGGGTCAGCCGCGTCCCCAGCGTGAAGGCCTCCACCCGCTCGCCGCCCTGCACCAGCGCATGGGCCAATCGCAGCGCCCCCTCGCTTCCCGCCTTCATGCTGCCCGAGACGTCGATCAGCACCAGCACCCGGCGCTGGCGGCTCTGGCGGCGGCGCATCGGCAGGCGGATCACCTCGCCGTCGCGGCGCAGCATCTCGCGGAAGGCGCGGCGCGCGTCGGCCAACCGTCCCCGTCCCGCGCTCATGCGCCGCGCCCGGCGGCGGGGCAGGGCGGCGGGCAGCGCCCGGCCGAAGGCGCGCAGAACCGCCTCCTCGCCCGCCGGCGAAAGCTCCCGCCGGAACAGCCGCTCCGCCGCCGTCGCCTCCCCGCCCGAGGGCTCCTCCTCGCCCGCCTCGGGCATCTCCTCGAACGCCCCCGCGTCGTAGCTCCGCGGCAGCTCCTCCGGCTCGCCCGGGACCGGCGCCGCGAAGCGGTGGCCGAGAAAGACCGCGTCGAAGACCGCGTCGAAACCCGCCTGCCGCTCCGGCCCCGGCCCGTAGACCGCATGCGCCGCGCGCCGGATGTCGCCGATGCTCCGCGGCCCGAGCAACCCCGTCGCGGCGAGGAAGGTCTCCGTCTGCTCCGGCGCCGCCGGCAGCCCGGCCGCCCGCAGCGCCTGCGGAAACGCGAGGAACGGGTCGAGCGCGCGCGGCAGGGTCATGCCGCCTTACCCTTCTTCTGCGCTTCGGCGTCTGCCATTCCGGGGATATG
>CAZNSP010000024.1:0-55856 GCA_964575795.1 uncultured Rhodobacterales bacterium | reverse complement strand
CCGGATCCTCACCCCGCCAGAGCAGCGGGCAACGACCTTTTTCAGCAGCCTGCTAAGATCATTAGTCAAGACAAGAAATGGACCGTAGTTGAGTACCATGATGCCGTACATGGTACCTTCGAATTGCAAACGACTAGCCATCCAAACGTTTGTATCTGATCTTATCGTTGGATACTTTTTTGTTCTGATGCAATCCGCGCATCGCACAGTACAGCATACGCCGCTGGAATTGAACACCGCGGCCTACCGCCGTCCCTCACCCCCCGGCAGCAACAACGACGAATCCCCGTAGCTGAAGAACCGGTACCGCTCCCCGATAGCATGGGCATAGATGCGGCGGATCGCCTCCATCCCCATCAGCGCCGAGACCAGCATCATCAGCGTCGACCGCGGCAGGTGGAAATTGGTCATCAGCCCGTGGGCCACGCGGAATTCGTGGCCGGGGCGGATGAAGATGTCGGTCTCGCCGCGCCAGGGCGCGACGCGGCCCGGTGCTAGGGCCGCCGATTCGAGCAGGCGCAGCGCCGTGGTCCCGACCGGGATCACCAGCCCGCCCGCGGCGGCCGTCGCATTGATCGCCTCGGCCGCCTCCGGCCCGATCTCGCCCCATTCGGCATGCATCCGGTGTTCGGCGATGTTCTCGACCTTCACCGGCAGGAAGGTGCCCGCCCCCACGTGCAGCGTCACCCGCGTCGAGGCGATGCGGCGCGCGGTCAGGTCCGCGAGCAGTGTCTCGTCGAAATGCAGGGATGCCGTCGGCGCCGCCACCGCCCCCGGCCGCGCGGCGAATACCGTCTGGTAGTCGGCCCGGTCCGCCGCATCCGCCGCCCGCCGCCCGGCGATATAGGGCGGCAGCGGCATCTCGCCCTCGGCCTCGATCGCGGCGGCGAGCTCCGCGCCCCCACGGTCGAAGCGCAGCACGACCTCGCCGCCCTCGCCCTTCTCCAGAACCTCGGCGCTCAGGCCCCCGGCGAAGTCGATGCGCTCGCCCACCGCCAGCCGCCGGGCGGGACGGGCGAGCGCCCGCCACTCCGGCCCGCCGTCGCCCGCGATCAGCGTGACCTCGATCCGCGCGGTGCCGCTGCCGGTCGTCGTCGCGCGCCGCCGCTCGCCGGTCAGCCGCGCCGGGATCACCTTCGTGTCGTTGAAGACCAGCAGGTCGCCTTCGCGCAGCCAGTGGCCCAGCTCGGCCACCGTCGAATCCGTGATCGCGTCGCCGCGCGCCACCAGCAGCCGTGCCGCCCGGCGCGGGCGCGCCGGCCGCAGGGCGATCAGCTCCTCGGGCAGGGCGAAGTCGAAGTCGTCGGTGGTCAGGCTGCGGGTCACGGTATCGGGCATGGCGGGCGATATAGGACCCGGCCCGTTGCGGCACAACGGGGCAGGCAGGACGCGCGAAAGGTTAACGGCAGCGCGCCGGAACGGGGGGACCGGAATGGCACCCAAATAGCACCCAAATATCACCCTCCGACTCGCTCGCCCGCCCCCTCCCCGGCTTTTTCGCGCAACACCCCTTGATCCGCCCGGGCCCGCCATATTCTCATGGGCCATTACGCAATCGAGCGAGGACTCCATGTCGGACAACATCGAAATCGGCCAGAAATCCCCGGACGTCACCCTGCCCCGCGACGGCGGCGACACAGTCAGCCTGTCGGATTTCGCAGGAAAGAACGTGGTACTCTACTTCTATCCGAAGGACGACACTTCCGGCTGCACCAAGGAATCCGTCGATTTTTCCGAGAAGGTCGAGGATTTCGCCGCCGCGAATACTGTCGTGATCGGCATCTCGAAGGACAGCGTCGCCAGCCACGACAAGTTCGTCGCGAAACACGGCCTCGCCGTCATCCTCCTCTCCGACGAGGGCAACGACGTCACCGAACGCTTCGGCGCCTGGGTCGAGAAATCCATGTACGGCAAGAAATACATGGGTATCGACCGGTCGACCTTCCTTATTGATGGCCAGGGAACCATCCGCCAGATCTGGCGCAAGGTGAAGGTTCCGGGCCATGTCGAAGAGGTTCTGGCGGCTGCACGGGCGCTCTAGTATAGCGTAACAAGATGTTCACCAATAGTTCTTTCTCTCGCCGGGATTAACGAAATCTTAACTGTGGAGGGTGCGGCGCAACCGGCAGATATCCGCCGATCGCCGCCCCTCCGCCCCCGACGACGCGACCTCCGGTTGCCATCCCCCGACCCTGTCCCTACAAACCTCGCAGGGCTCCGGCCCTCAAGGAAAATGGTCAAAGGGACGAAAGATGCCGGAACTGCGACGCCGGACTGGTGTATTTCTTGGTGCGCGCATTCCCGAAAGACGGCTTTTCATTCAATCCTCCACGTCGACGACTTACATTCGACTGACTCCGCTATCGCAGCTACTGATGGGAGCTGCCGGAGTTCTGACCGCGGGCTGGTTGTCCTACTGCACGGCCCATGTGGTACTCAACACCATCCAGGCCGACAGCCGCGAGGCGCAGGCCCAGCTCCTCCACGAAGCCTACCGCGGCCGCCTCGAAGAGCTCACCGCCGAACGCGACCAGCGCGCCGCCGAGGCCTACTCCGCCCAGAACCGCTTCCAGATCGCCATGGAACAGATCAGCCGCCAGCAGACGGCGATCCTGGAATCCGTCGAGGAACGTCGCGAGCTCTCCACCGCGCTCGACCTCATGCGCACCCGTCTCCACGAGGTCGCCGAGCAGCGGGACCGCGTCGAGGTGGAGAACGCCAATCTTCTCAAGCACTTCAGCGAGGTCACCGAAACGCTGTCCCGCAGCGGCAGCACCGGCGACGACCTTACCGAGACATTGCAGGCCGTCACCGCCGCGCTCACCGACGCGGTCCGCGCCCGCGACGAGGCCGCCCTCGAACGCGAGCAGCTGGAGCAGCAGCTCGTCGAGCTCGAGCTGCGCATGCAGATCAACACGCGCCGCCAGGAAGAGATGCTGAGCCATCTTGAACAGGCCGTCGAGATGTCCTTTGGACCGCTCGAGCAGATGTTCCGCGCATCGGGCCTCGATGTCGACAGCCTGCTCGCGACCGTGCGGCGCAACTATTCGGGCACCGGTGGCCCCGATACGCCAGTAACGATGAGCACGCGCTCGTTCGACGATCCCGAAGTCACCAGTCGTTTCGACGAACTGATGATCGATCTCGACCGGATGACTCTGCTGCGCATCGCGGCCGGCAAGGTGCCCTATACCATGCCCGTCATGGCCGCTCACCGCTTCACGAGCGGTTTCGGCACACGCCGCGACCCCAAGACCGGCGGACGCCGCATGCACAGCGGCATCGATCTCGCCGCACCGCGCGGCACCCCGATCCACGCCACCGCCGACGGCGTGGTCAAGAGCGCCAGATACGAGAACGGCTACGGCAATACCGTTCGCATTCAGCATGCCTTCGGGTTCGAGACCGTGTATGCGCACCAGACCCGCCTGCATGTGCGGCCCGGAGATCGGGTCTCGCGCGGCGATCACATTGGTGATATGGGAGCGACAGGCCGGAGCACGGGCGTGCATCTTCACTACGAAGTGCACCTGAATGGCAGGCCGGTGAACCCCATGACTTATCTGGAGGCAGCCAAGGATGTTTTCTAAGAGCAAGCCGAGCGAGCCGGTCCCTCAGCCCTCGGCGCCCTCACCCCTCACAGGAGCCGCAATGGAACTGAGTCCGACGATTGCCGCCGGCATGCAGAAGGCAAAGCCCACACCCTCGATCCTGTCCTCGGACATCACGATCGTCGGCAACGTGAAGTCGAGCGGCGATGTTCAGATCGAAGGCACGGTCGAGGGCGACATCCGCGCGAGCCAGCTGACGGTCGGCGAGGGTGCTACGGTCAAGGGCGAGGTGATCGCCGAGGATGTGGTCGTGAACGGCCGGGTGGTCGGTCGCCTGCGCGGTCTCAAGATCCGGCTGTCGGCAACGGCGCGTGTCGAAGGCGACATCATCCACAAGACGATCGCGATCGAGAGCGGTGCGCATTTCGAAGGCTCGGTCCAGCGTCAGGAAGACCCGATCGGCTCTGGCGCGAACCAGCCGGCCCGCATTGCCGGCCCGACGGTCAGCGCGCCCAAGGCAACTCAGGCGGCCGAGTAACCAGGCCGCGACCATTCCTGATCGCACTTGTCGAGTTTGGCCCCCAAATCGGGGGCCTTTTCTTTTGCAGCGGCTATGCTGCCGGAACGACGACCTTCCGATAGACATGCCAGGTTGCATGCCCGAGCACGGGAAGCACGATCACGAGCCCCAGGAAGAAGGGCACCATCGCGACGAACAGGCCGCCGGCCACGATCGCTGCCCAGGTGAGCATCGGCACCAGGTTCGACGTCACCGCATTGAAACTGGTGACCATGGCGGTAACGAAGTCGATCTCGCGCTCGAGCAGCATCGGGAGCGAAACGGCCGTGATCGCGAAGAGGACGAATGCGATCGCGCCCCCGACGAGGGTCCCCACGATCAGCATCGTGATGCCGTTCGATGTCGACAATATGGCGTCAAGATCCGAGTAGACCGCGAACTGCATGCGCCCGAGGAACAGCGCCACGATCAGTCGCGCTGCCCATATCCAGATCATGAAACCAGCCAGCACGATGAAGGCCATGGTCGGGATCTGGCTCATCCTCTGCCGCCAGATGACGCCGATGATTTCGGACCAGTCCAGCGGTTCGCCGGTCTCGCGACGCCGGCTCACTTCATAGAGCCCGATTGCGACGAACGGTCCGATCAGCGGGAAAGCGAGTGCGAGGGGCAGAATCCAGAGGGGCTGTTCCAGCCGCATCAACTCCAGGAAGATCGCGATCCCGCCCAGCGCATAGACAGCGCCGAAAAACAGTCCAAACTGTGGCGCCGCCCGGAAGTCGTTCCAACCGGACCGAAGTGCCGCGTGGATATCGTCGCTGGTAATGCTCGCGACCTGCGGCGGTCTCTGCGGTGTCAGGACTTCGGCGCTCATGGGCATCTCCCGCTGATTCTTACTCGATCGCCAATCTGCGACCCGGATGGAACACCGGACCTTAATCCAGATCAAGTCCTGCGAGAATGCGGGACTCGCTCAGGTCAGAGCGCCGCACTCGCCTGCGCCTCGGCCCGGGACTTTCCGGTGACGTTCAAGGCCAGTGCCGCGGCCATGAACGCATCGAGGTCTCCATCCAGGACGCCCTGGGTATCGGAGGTCTCGACACTGGTCCGAAGGTCCTTGACCATCTGATAGGGCTGCAGGACGTATGATCGGATCTGGTTACCCCAACCCGCCTCACCCTTCGCTTCATGACTGGCCTGGATCGCCTCGTTCCTCTTGCGGAGTTCCATTTCGTAAAGCCGTGATTTCAGGGCGGCCATGGCATTGGCCCGGTTCTGGTGCTGCGACTTTTCGGAACTGGTCACCACGATGCCAGTCGGGATGTGCGTAATTCTGACAGCGGAATCCGTTGTGTTCACATGCTGCCCGCCCGCACCCGACGATCGGTAGGTGTCGACCCGGATATCGGCCGGGTTGATCTCGATCACGATGTTCTCGTCGACGACCGGGTAGACCCAGACCGACGAGAAGGACGTGTGGCGCCGCGCCGCCGAGTCGAACGGTGAGATGCGGACCAGACGGTGGACGCCGGATTCGCTCTTCAGCCAGCCATAGGCGTTCGAACCCTTGATCTGGTAGGTCACGGACCGGATCCCTGCTTCCTCGCCGGGATTCTCCGAGATCAGTTCGACCTTGTATCCGTGCCGCTCCGCCCAACGGACATACATTCGGGCAAGCATCGCCGCCCAGTCGCAGCTTTCGGTTCCACCGGCACCCGCATTGATCTCGAGAAAGGTGTCGTTGGCATCGGCTTCGCCATCGAGCAGGGCCTCGATCTCCTTCTGCGACGCGAGATCCCGTAACCGGCGGATGGCCGCTTCGGATTCAGCCACGATCTCCTGGTCACCCTCGGCCTCGCCCAGTTCGATCAGCGCGCGATGATCGTCGAGTTCGCGGGCAAGGGCCTCGTATCCCTCGATGGCATCCGCGAGCAGCTGTCGGTCACGCATCAGCTTCTGCGCCCGCGCAGGATCGTTCCAGAGCGTCGGATCCTCGGACATCGCGTTCAGTTCTTCCAGACGATGCGCGGCCGTCTCCCAGCCGATCCGCTGGCGAAGCAGCGACAGGGAGTTCTCGATCTCGCTGATCAGGTTTTCCGTTTCGGCGCGCATGCCCTTCCCCAGAACCGCAAGCAGTCCAACATGAAATCGAGGCGGTTCTAGCCCCGACGCAATCCAGCGTAAAGGCGGGTGACCGAGTGTGAGCTCAGTAGAGCCCGCCGCTCGATATCGAACCCATGGAGGGATTGCTCGGCAGGGTTCTGGTCTCGCCACCGACTGTGACCTGCTCGACGCTCTGCTGGCTCGCCCCGCTGAAGAGCGGAACGTCGGCCCCCATTCGCCATCCGCCGTCAACGGTGCGACCATAACCGCCGACCACCGTTTCCTGGCCGTCCCGTATGTACTCGACCTGTACGTTGGCACCGGTGGCACCGTCCGGTAGCCTCTGGCCCGTGCTCCGGTCGATGCTGATGAACCGGCCGCCAGGGGGCACAGGCCAGGAAACCGGTTCCTGACCGGCCATGGCAGCTTCCATGAACTTCTGGAAGATGGGCGCACAGAGCGTGCCACCGAAGGCGCTTTCGCCCATGTTCCGCGGCGTATCGAAGCCCATGTAGCATCCGGCCGCGATGCGGGGGGAATAGCCAACGAACCAGACATCCTTGGAGTCATTGGTCGTTCCGGTCTTGCCGGCGAGGTTCAGCCCCATGGTTCCGACGGTGCGCGCGGCGGTCCCCCGGCTGACGGCGCCCTGCAGCATCGACGTAATCTGATACGCCGTGATGGCATCCATGATCCGTTCGGCATTGCTTTCGACCACGGGCTTCTGCCCTTCCGAAGCCGAAGCGCCCGAGCAATGCTCGCAGGGACGCGAGTCGTGCCGATAGATGGTCCGCCCGTAGCGATCCTGGACCCGGTCGACCAGAGTGGGTTCGACCTGCAGGCCGCCGTTCGCGAACATCGCGTAGGCCGCGACCATCTTGAACAGTGTCGTCTCGCCGGCACCCAGCGAATAGGACAGCAATTGCGGCATGTCGTTGTAGACACCGAAACGCTCCGCATACTCGGCAACCACATCCATGCCGATGTCCTGGGCGATCCGAACCGTCATCAGATTGCGGGACTGCTCGAGCCCGGTCCTGATAGGGGCAGGACCGTAGAAACGGTTCGACGAGTTGGTCGGCCTCCAGATCCCAGCGCCGGTCGCCACCTCGATCGGAGCGTCGACGACGATCGTCGCCGGGCTGTAGCCATTGTCGAGCGCGGCGGCATAGACGAACGGCTTGAATGACGATCCCGGCTGTCGCAGCGCCTGGGTCGCCCGATTGAATACGCTTGACTGGTAGGAGAATCCGCCCTGCATCGCCAGGACGCGCCCGGTCATCGTGTCCATCGCCATGAAGCCGCCCTGGACTTCGGGGATCTGCCGATAGGACCAGCGCTGGAACTCTCCGTTCTCCTCGATTGCCTTGACGTGGATCACGTCACCGACGGCCCAGAGATCCGACGGCCGCTGCGGCGCGCCGAGTAGCCTGCGGGGATTGTCCGGGTCTCGCGGCCGCGCCCAGTTCGCATCCGAGATGGCAAGGAAATGGCCGTCTTCGTCCTCCTCGACGCCCTCGATCCCGATCCGGGCGGAACTGTCCCCCAAGGCGAGTATCACCGCAGGGTGCCAGCCCGCGATGTCTCGCGGAACCTGAACGCCCGCAAGAGCCTGACGCCAAGACGCTTCATCGGCGGGATCGAAGAGTTCGGGATCCAGTTGGGCAACGGGCCCGCGGTAGACGCGCTGCGCGCGATCGTACTCTTCCAGCCCATCGCGGAGGGCCTGGGCGGCTACCGTCTGCAGGTCCGGATCGACCGTTGCCCGCACGGTCAGTCCGCCCGTGAACAGCAACTCGTCACCGAGGCGGCTCGACAGCTGCCTTCGGATTTCGTCGGTGAAGTAATCACGCGGTGGCATCTGGCTCCGCGAAGACGGGATCTCGCCGCCCTGCACGGTCCGGAGATCTTCGGAGAGCGCCTGGTCGTACTCGGCCCGTCCGATGAATCCGTTCTCGTACATCTGGCCAAGCACGTAGTTGCGCCGCGAAACCGCCCTCGCCCTTTCCCGGACCGGGTGCATGTTGCTCGGCGCTTGCGGAAGGCCCGCCAGATAGGCGATCTCGGCGATGGTCAATTCTTCGAGCGACTTGGCAAAGTACACCTGAGCAGCCGCCGTCACGCCGTAGCTGTTCTGCCCTAGAAATATCTCGTTCAGGTAGAGCTCGAGTATCTGATCCTTGCTCAACGTGCTCTCGAGCCGGGTCGCGAGAATAATCTCCTTGATCTTCCGTTCCCCGGACCTGTCGCCCGTGAGAAGGAAGTTCTTCATGACCTGCTGAGTAATCGTCGAAGCGCCCCTCAGGCGGGCGCCCTGTGCCGCGTCGTATATTGCCGAAGCGATCGACACCGGATCGAATCCGGCGTGCTCATAAAAGTTCTTGTCTTCGGCCGCGATGAACGCCTGCTTCACCAGGTCAGGTATTTCATCGATGGGCGTGAAAATTCGCCTTTCGCGGGCGAATTCGTCCATCAACTCACCCTCGCCCGAATAGATTCGTGACAAGGTAGGCGGTTCATACTCCGCAAGTTGGGCATGATCGGGCAGATCGCGCCCATAAACGGAAAAAATGCCTGCTAGTGCGGCCAGCCCCACGATCGAGCCGATCGCCGCCCAGCTGAACAGGAACCCAAGGAAGTTAACGATCAGCCGCAACACGATTCTTGCCTCGCTTTCCAGCAGCGAAAGCGTATCCCACTACCTGATGAAGGTCAAAAAAGGATGCGGGCGCCGCCATCAACACAGCGCGACAAATTGCCGGTGCTGAAGTCGTCCAGTCGTCTGAAGCCAAGCTATTGCTGGGCTCGTTATGCCGGGAGTCGGCGGAAAATATCAGGACCGGCGGAGTCCTGCCCCCGAAGGTGGCCGCTCGGTGCCACCTCCGGGATCTGCGGTACGCAGGCCACGATCTCAGTCCGCCCCGCCACCGAGCGCACGAGACCACCATCCGCGCCGCTTCGGTGCCGAAGCCTTGGACTCCTCGACGCTCGATGGTGCTTCGGACGCTGGTTCGAGTTCCTTAGCCTGTTCCTCGGCCTCGGCGGCCGGTTCCTCGGTGCCGCTCTGACCGACCATTTCTTCGGGCTCTGCCTGCGTCGCAGCTGCAGCATCGTCCGTAACAGCTTCGGTCGATGCCTCCTGCGTGTCTTCGACCGCAAGGGCGACCTCCACGGGCTTCCGGACACGTTCGCGCGTGCGGCGCGGCGCGGAGGCTGACTTCTCCGGAACATCGACCACTTCGGCCGGCTCGGTCGTTCCGAGGTCGATCACATCGCCGAAGGGGGTCGATTCCACACTCGAAGTCGCCTCTTCGCTCGAGGTAGACTTTTCGGCGCGGGACCGCTGGCGCCGCTTGCGCTCCTTCGTGGCCGGGGCCGCGCTGGCGACCTCAGGGGCCGTATCGGCCGGTTCCTCACTTCCGGACGGCTCATCGCCTGCCTCGGTTGCGGGGATCGGCTGACCGGCTTCCTCGGCTTCAAGAGCCGCAGGGCTTTCTTCCTCGAGACTCTCCTCCGCCGACGAGGGTTCCGTGCGGGCTTCGTCGGCGCCGGGACCGCGTGCCCCGCCCCGCCGGCGGCGGCGCCGCCGCCGCTTCCCGGTCGGCCGCTCCTCCTCCGCGCTTGCGGTCGGTTCCTCGGCATCCGCCTCTTCAGGCTCTTCGACGTCCGTCTCCGCCTCCGGGTAGCTCACCTGGGGCAGCGAAGGCGCAGGTGCTGCGGGTATGATGCGAGACGCGGTCTTGAAGCGCTCGATACGATAATCCGGGCTCACAAGGGCCGCATCGCCTTCGACACGAACCGACAGACCGAAGCGCGATTCGATCATGATGATGTGTTCGCGCTTCTGGTTAAGCAGGTAGTTCGCGATGTCGACGGGTGCGACGATCAGCACCTCCTTCGACCGCTGCCTGACGCCCTCCTCCTCGACCTCGCGCAGGAGTGCGAGCGCCAGCGAGTCGTCGGACCTGACACGCCCCGTGCCGTGGCAATGCTGACAGGCCTTCGTGGTTGCCTCGATCATTCCCGGCCGCAGGCGCTGCCGGCTCATCTCGAGGAGACCGAAGCCGGAAATGCGGCCCACCTGGATGCGCGCCCGATCCGACTTCAGCTTGTCCTTGAGGCGCTTTTCGACCGCTGCGTTGTTCTTGCGGTCCTCCATGTCGATGAAGTCGATGACGATCAGACCAGCGAGGTCGCGCAGCCGCATCTGCCGCGCGGCTTCTTCCGCGGCCTCGAGGTTGGTCTTGAGCGCCGTCTCCTCGATCGAAGCTTCGCGCGTCGCGCGGCCCGAGTTGACGTCGATTGCGACCAGCGCCTCCGTAACGTCGATGACGATGTAGCCTCCGGACTTCAGCTGCACGACCGGATTGAACATCGCATTGAGGTAGCTCTCGACCTGAAACCGCGAGAACAGCGGCAAAACATCCGTGTAATGCTTCACATTCTTCGAATGTGAAGGCATCAGCATCTTCATGTAGTCCTTTGCTTCCCGGTAGCCCCGTTCGCCGTCGACCAGAACCTCGTCGATGTCACGGCTGTATAGGTCCCGGATCACACGCTTGATCAGGCTGCCTTCCTCGTAGATCAGCGCGGGAGCGATCGACTTCAGCGTGAGATTGCGGATCTGTTCCCATTGCCTGAGCAGGTATTCGTAGTCCCGCTTTATTTCGGTCCTGGTGCGGTTCGCGCCAGCGGTGCGGATGATCAGCCCGGCCCCCTCGGGAACCGTGATCGCGCCGGCGATTTCCTTCAGCTTCTTACGGTCCACCGCATTCGTGATCTTGCGGCTGATGCCGCCACCGCGGGCGGTGTTGGGCATCAGCACGCAGTACCGCCCTGCCAGCGACAGATAGGTCGTAAGCGCGGCCCCCTTGTTGCCCCGCTCCTCCTTGACGACCTGCACCAGCAGAATCTGGCGGACCTTGATGACTTCCTGGATCTTGTATCGACGCTGGCGGGGCTTCTGTGGCCGGCGCTCCTCCTCGACGTCGTCGCCGCCGATGGCCTCGTATTCCGAGGTACCCGAATCCTGGGGGGCGTACGCCTCGCCGTTATCGGGTTCCTCGAAGACCTCGATCTCCAGTTCGCCGCTGGCGGCCGATGGTGGCGGCACGTCGTCGAGCGGCACGGTATCCGTCGTGGCATCGGTAGCGGCGATCTCGTCGGCGATCATCATCGCCTCCGGTTCGCCAACCTCTGCCGGAATTGACTTCTTGCGGCGCACCCTGGTGCGCGATCTGGACCGCTCCCGCGTCGACTCGTCGGCGGCTGCAAGCGCCAGTGCGGCTTCCTCCGCGAGAAGCGCCTCGCGATCGGCCTTGGGAATCTGGTAATAGTCGGGGTGGATTTCGGAGAACGCCAGAAATCCGTGGCGATTGCCTCCATAGTCCACGAAGGCCGCCTGCAGGGACGGTTCTACCCTCGTGACCTTCGCGAGGTAGATGTTACCTGCGAGTTGCCTCTTGTTGAGGGACTCGAAGTCGAACTCTTCTACCCGTTGTCCATCCACCACCACAACGCGCGTCTCTTCGGCGTGCGTTGCATCGATCAGCATCTTCTTTGCCATTTTTGCTTTCATGCGGCCTCGGCCGGCAGAGCAGCTTGTCGCTGCTCGTGGCACGACGGGCGCGCGCTAGGGGGTGACGACAACGTACGTCGGCTCCGCTCGCGGAAGGAACTCTCCCTCGACTGCTTGCCAGTGCTGATGCCGCTCTCGTCACCGCGAGTCTGTTCTCCCACTCGGCAGCGCCGAGCTCAGTTCTTTCCGGGCATATCGCCACGGAGTAACGGGCTGTTCGCCCTTGCCACATTCTGACAGATCCGACCGGAGGCTATCAAAGACAGACCGCGGGGCTGCCGACGTGCGGCGAATACGATAGAGGTCGGACCGCCATCGCGACCCTTCCACCGACCAACAGATGTCACGCCAGCACTGAGATGACAAACCCTTTTTGGTCCGAGCGATCCCGAGACGCCCCGCAACACCACGCCTCATGCTACCCGGAATGATCGGCGCGCGACAGGCGTTACAGGGAAAGACATCACTGCCGGCACCCTCTGGCTGCTAGGGCCAATCACAATGAAGGGAACGCTCCGCCCATTGCTTGATGTGGCCTCCAGCGCGCTTCTACCCTATGCGAGGATGATGGGGGCAAGATGCCCCGGGACGCAGGACCAGCCGGGAGGACCCAGGGTGAAGGCACGAACACTCGCCGCGGCCGCGTTCCTGTGTCTTGGCGTGATGGCAGCCTGGCCTGCCTGGGCGATCTCGCTGATCCGCGACGCGGAAATCGAGCGGACCCTCGACCGGATTACCTACCCCTTGCTCCGAGCAGCCGGCCTCAATCCCGCGTCGGTCAACATCTACATCGTGAACGATCGGGAGTTGAACGCCTTCGTCGCAGGCGGGCAGAACATCTTCATCCACACTGGTCTGCTGATGCGGCTGGAGACCATCGACCAGCTGCAGGCCGTCATTGCCCATGAGATCGGCCACATCACGGGAGGTCATCTGACGCGCCGGGACGCTGCACTGCGCGGCGCACGCGGAGTGTCCGCCCTCGGCATGCTCGGCGCCATCGCGGCAGCCGTCGGAGGCAGTCCCGAAGCTGGCATCGCGATCGCGTCCAGTTCCCAGCAGGCAGCCTACCGGAGTGCTCTGGCACATTCGCGCGGGGAAGAGGCCAATGCAGACCAGGCCGGTCTGCGGTACATGGTCGGCGCCGGGGCCGATCCGGTGGCGATCCTCGAGGTCCTGCGCCTTTTCCGGGGGCAGGAAGCCCTGATGACCTACCGGCAGGACGCCTATGCCCGGACCCACCCGCTCTGGTCCGAACGCATTACTCTGCTGGAGGAACGCATCGCTGGCATGCCGGTCGGATCCGGGCCGAATGCCGAAGACAAGTACTGGCACGCCCGGATGGTCGCCAAACTCAACGCATTTCTTCTCAATCCCAGTCAGACCCTTTCGCGGACGCCCACCAGCGACGGGTCCGAGATTGCGGTGCTTTCGCGGGCCATTGCGAACCACAGGTTGCCCAATGTCCGGCAGGCCGTCGCAAATGTCGACGCGCTGGTTCGTGCCAGGCCTCAAGACCCATTCTATCATGAACTTCGCGGACAGATCCTGCTCGAAACCGGTCAAGCCGCCGAGGCGGTCCGTTCGTATCGCAGAGCCGCGCAACTCGCCCCGGGGGAAGCACTCATCCTGGCGGGCCTAGGCCGAGCCCTGCTCAACACCAACGACCCGGCTGGACTGTCCGAGGCGCGGGATGTGCTGACGACCTCCGCAAACATCGACGGCGGCAATGCGGGCGTCTGGCGCGATCTGGCACTTGCTCATGCGCGGCTGGGGAACGAAGGGCAGGCGGCGCTAGCCACCGCCGAACGTCAGGCCCTCGAAGGCCGGTTCAACGACGTCCACCGCAGTGCCGAACGCGCGGCCGCCCTGCTCCCTCGGGGCTCGCCCGGCTGGCAACAGGCACAGGATCTGATAAGCATGGCCCGAAGGGTGAGCAATTGAGGCGACCGATGTTCAGACGACCTGCCTTCGGCGTTGCTCCGCTTGTGTTGGCATCGATGTTGAGCGTCGCTGCGCCAATCACGGTGAGTGCGGAGACGGATGCCACCCGGGCGGAACTGCGCGCCGAGATCAGGGCCTATCTGCTCGAGAACCCTGAGATTCTCATGGAAATGGTTGCCCTTCTCGAAGCGCGGGAGCTCGAACTCAAGGCGAACGCGGACCGCGAACTCGTGGACCGCCACGCCGAGGCCCTGTTCGATGACGGCTTTTCCTATGTTGCAGGCAATCCTGAAGGCAGCTTCACGCTGGTCGAGTTTGCCGACTATCAATGCGGATTCTGTCGTCGCGCCCATCCGGATGTCCGTACGCTGGTCGAGACCGACGGCGATGTCCGGCTCATAATAAAGGAGCTACCGATCCTCGGCCCCGGATCCGAGCTTGCAGCGCGAGCGGCGATTTCGACGCTGATGCTGAAAGGTGGGGATGCATACCTGCGGCTGAACGATACCCTGATGGCGCTCGATGGCCCGGTTTCGGAAGCATCCCTCGACCATGCCCTGGCGGAAGCAGAACTCGATCCGGCCGAGATACGGGCCGGCATGGATGATCCTGAGGTCACGCGACGCCTGCGCGAAACTCAGGCCTTGGCGCAGGCCCTCGATGTCACCGGCACGCCCACGTTCATTGTCCAGAACTCGATCGTGCGGGGATATCTGCCTCTGGCCGACATGCGCAAACTCGTGGCCGAACTTCGAAGCGACCCTGACCGCCCCTGACCGAAGGGCGCATCTTGCCACACGGGGTCCACGTCGGCCCTTTCCAGCCCCTCGCATGCCGCGTATACAGGTCATCTGCGAGGCGACCCCAGCCCAAGACAACCGAAGAATATCAGAGAACTGCATGAACAATCGACCTTCGGACTCGGACGTAGAGTTTATCAGAGCGCTGGCTGAACTGCTCCGCGCCAACGACCTGACTGAGATCGATGTCCGACGGGATTTCGGGGAATCGGATACGCTTAACGTCCGATTGACGCGCCAGATCAATGGCCCGGCACCGGCGGCGATCCTGCCGGCCGTCCATGGTCACGTATCGCCTGCTCCGGCGCCACAGGCTGCTTCCGCCCCTGTGCCGGTTCCGATCGATCCGGCCGAGGATCCGGGCGTGGTCGCCTCCCCCATGGTCGGCACGGTCTATCTCCAGGCGGAACCGGGGTCTCCGCCCTTCGTCAAGGTTGGCGACACGGTAGCCGAAGGTCAGACGATCCTGATCATCGAGGCGATGAAGACGATGAACCAGATCCCGGCGCCGAGGGCCGGGCGAATCAAGCGAATTCTCGTCGAGGACGGCTCTCCGGTAGAGTTTGGCGCGCCGCTGTTGATTCTCGAATAGCTCTTTCAGCGCGGGGTGAGCATGTTCAAGAAGGTTCTTATTGCGAACCGGGGCGAGATCGCTTTGCGCATTCATCGCGCGTGCAAGGAGATGGGCATCCAGACGGTGGCGGTGCATTCGACCGCCGACTCCCATGCGATGCATGTCAGGATGGCGGATGAAAGCGTCTGCATCGGTCCGCCGCAGGCCACCCTGAGCTATCTGTCGATGCCGAGCATCATTTCGGCTTGCGAGATCACGGGCGCGGAGGCGATCCATCCCGGATACGGGTTTCTCTCCGAGAATGCCACGTTCGTTCAGATCGTCGAGGATCACGGCATCAAGTTCATCGGTCCGAGCGCCGAACACATCCGCCTGATGGGCGACAAGATTACCGCCAAGGAGACGATGGCGGCCCTCGGCGTTCCCTGTGTGCCGGGATCGGATGGTGCGGTTCAGAGCCTCGAGGATGCGAAGCGGGTGGCGCTTCAGGTCGGCTATCCGGTCATCGTCAAGGCAACCGCCGGCGGCGGCGGTCGGGGAATGAAGCTCGCGCGCGACGCCGAGGAGATGGAGACCGCCTATCCGACGGCGCGCGCGGAAGCAAAGGCCGCCTTCGGCAACGACGAGGTCTATGTCGAGAAATACCTGCGGGCACCGAGGCATATCGAAGTGCAGGTGTTCGGCGACGGAAAAGGCAACGCAGTCCATCTCGGCGAACGCGATTGCAGCCTGCAACGCCGTCACCAGAAGGTCTTCGAGGAAGCGCCCTCGCCTGTCATCGACGCCGCGACGCGGTCGCGCATCGGTCAGACCTGCGCCGAAGCGGTCGCAAGAATCAGCTACGCCGGCGCGGGAACCATCGAGTTCCTGTACGAGGACGGTGAATTCTATTTCATCGAGATGAACACGCGCCTCCAGGTGGAACACCCGGTTACCGAAGCCGTGTACGACGTCGATATCGTCCAGGAACAGATCCGCGTCGCGGCCGGCCTTCCAATGTCCTTCCGACAGGAAGATCTCGTCCCCAAGGGACATTCGATCGAGTGCAGGATCAACGCCGAGCGCCTGCCGCAATTCCAGCCTTCACCGGGCAAGATCCGGGCCTACCACGCTCCCGGTGGGCTCGGGGTAAGGATGGACAGCGCGATCTACGACGGCTACACGATCCCCCCGTACTACGACAGCCTCATCGGCAAACTCATCGTTCATGCGCCCACGAGAGATCTCGCGCTGTCGCGACTGCGGCGGGCGCTTTCGGAATTCATCGTCGATGGTGTCGAGACGACCACGCCGCTCTTCGATGCTCTGCTGGAGGAGCCGGACATCGCCACGGGCGCCTACAACATCCATTGGCTGGAGAAGTGGTTGAGTCGAGGCGCAGGGTCGAGCTAGGTGCCGGATCGACGGACCGGAACGCTTGGGACAGCTTGACGCAGGGCCTCGAACCAGCGTTCACGAATGAAGCTCACCCCGTTCCTCGTCCTTCAGGCCTATGCCGCCGGCGTCTTTCCTATGGCCGATGCCGCGGACAGTCCGGAGATCTACTGGGTAGATCCGAAACTTCGTGGCATACTGCCCCTCGAAGCATTTCACGTGTCGCGCCGCCTCAAGCGCAGTTTCCTGACCTCCGATTTCGAGATCAGGGTCGACACAAGCTTCGGTACTGTCGTGGCGGCATGTGCCGAGCGGGCCGAGACCTGGATCAACCCGGCGATCGCGCAGATCTACGAGCAGTTGCATTGCATGGGACAGGCGCATTCTGTCGAGATATGGCAGGAGAACGAGTTGGCCGGCGGACTCTATGGTGTCCGGCTGGGAGCCGCCTTCTTCGGTGAAAGCATGTTCTCCCGCCGTCGCGATGCGTCGAAGTTTGCCCTGATCGCCCTGGTTGCGCGACTGCGCAAAGGTGGCTTTCAGCTGCTCGATACTCAGTTCGTCACCGAGCACCTGCTACGCTTTGGCGCAGTCGAGATTTCGCGCGAAGCGTACCGCAGCCGGCTCGAACAGGCGGTAGCGGCCGAGGCTGACTTTCAGAAATTGTCGCAGGAAAGCTCCCGTCAGGAGCTGCTGCAGCTTTGCACCCAGACGTCATAGCGCGGATGATCCAGCGCGGACAGCGCGGGCGACGAGGCGAACATCCAACCTGAGAATCGCGGCTCTGTCTCGCGCCTGTCCGTGATCGTGAGGAAGACCATCGCCTCACCATCCGTGCCCGCGGGGAGACGGCACGTATGAACGACGATGACGAGATGGCCGAACGTGACCGTCTCGCCGACCTGGGCGGTAATGTCCCGGGCCTGACCGTTCAGGGTATCCAGTCCACGCAAATTCACCGTCCTTGCCGAGACCGACGAGTCGCCACGATCCGGCGCACGCGGAGCCTGTGCGGCGACCGCTGCGGCGGCGGTAAAGCTCAGGAGCAGAACGGCAAGCTGTCTGATCATTGCTGCAACCCGAAACGCACGAACAGGTCCAGCAGGCTGACCGAACCCTGCGTGTTCAGGATTTCGTCGCCCGCGGATAGCATGAAATCCGACGCTCCGGGCGTGATTTCCAGAAAGTAACCGCCCAGCAAACCCTCTTGCGCGACCTTTATGTCCGAGTCCTCGGGGATCATGATGTCATTGCGGATCGAGAACTCGGCTCGCGCCTGATATGTCTCGGTGTCGAGCTCGAGTTCCGTGACCGAACCGACCTTGATGCCCGCCAGCCGCACGTCGGTTCCCACAAGGACACCATCGGCCGACCGGAACGCAGCCGACAGCGCATAACTGTCCCTTGCCATCTGGAACCCGGCGTTCTGTCCGGCATAGACGAGAAATCCACCCGCAGTGGCGAGCACGACCGCACCGAGCACCGTCTCTGCAACGCTGTTGGACATTGCTACCTTCGGCGGCCTGTCACGCCGGCGACCACGGTTCGTAGTCGCTTACCACGGTCCGCGGCCGGCTCGCCAGAATGCTCCCTGGCGGCCGGTAGGCAGCCTCGGTGCCGGTCGTATTGGGCTGGTGCGGCTTCTGCCAGCCGCGATGCAGCTGCTGCTGGCGGGTTGGCGGCTCCTGCCAGGTATGGTGCAGCCAACCGTGCCATTCGGGCGAGACACGGCTTGCCTCGGCCTCGCCATTGTAGATTACCCAACGCCTGTCGCCACCGGGGGACTGGTAGAAGGTATTCCCGGCGTCGTCAGTGCCGACCAGCTGTCCCTTGCGCCAGGTGTGAAAGCGTGTGCCGAGCGTCTGCCCGTTCCACCAGGTGAATATCTCGTTCAGGAGTCCCACGTCGACCTCTCAGTCTCCGACCTTCGGCAAGCGCGCTCAGGACGCCGACGCCGATCCTTCCTTGCGATCGACGTAGATCAGCAGCGGCTCGGCCTTGCGCATGATGCACTCTTCGTTGACGACGACCTCCTCGACGCCCTGCATGCCGGGCAGCTCGAACATCGTGTCGAGAAGCACCTCCTCGAGGATCGACCGCAGGCCGCGGGCGCCGGTCTTGCGCTCGATGGCCCGCTTCGCGATGGCCCGAAGGGCGTCCTCGGTGAAGGAAAGCTGCACGTCTTCCATCTCGAAAAGCCGCTGATACTGCTTGATCAAGGCGTTCTTCGGCTCGGTGAGGATGGTGATGAGCGCGGATTCGTCGAGGTCGTTCAGCGTCGCCAAGACGGGCAGACGGCCGACGAACTCCGGGATCAGGCCGAACTTCAGCAGATCTTCGGGCTCCAGTTCCTGGAACAGTTCGCCGACCCTGCGGTCGTCCTGGTCCTTGACGTCCGCGCCGAAGCCCATGGCGCTGCCGCGGCCGCGTTGCGCGATGATCTTGTCGAGGCCGGCGAAGGCGCCGCCGCAGATGAAGAGGATGTTCGTCGTGTCGACCTGGAGGAACTCCTGCTGCGGGTGCTTGCGGCCACCCTGCGGCGGTACGGAGGCGACGGTTCCCTCCATGATCTTCAGGAGCGCCTGCTGCACACCCTCGCCCGAGACGTCACGGGTGATCGACGGATTGTCGGACTTGCGGCTGATCTTGTCCACTTCGTCGATGTAGACGATTCCCCGCTGCGCCCGCTCGACGTTGTATTCCGCCGCCTGGAGAAGCTTGAGGATGATGTTCTCGACGTCCTCTCCGACGTAACCGGCTTCGGTCAAAGTCGTCGCGTCCGCCATCGTGAATGGAACGTCGAGTATTCGCGCCAGAGTCTGGGCCAGAAGCGTCTTGCCGCAGCCCGTCGGGCCGATAAGCATGATGTTCGACTTCTGCAGTTCGACGTCGTTATTCTTGCCAGCGTGGTTCAGGCGCTTGTAATGGTTGTGAACCGCGACCGACAGGACCCGCTTCGCGACCTGCTGTCCGATGACGTAATCGTCGAGGACCTTGCAGATTTCCTTTGGTGTGGGCACGCCGTCGGAAGACTTGACCAAGCTCGACTTGGTTTCCTCCCGAATGATGTCCATGCAGAGCTCGACGCATTCGTCGCAGATGAACACCGTCGGACCGGCGATCAGTTTGCGGACTTCATGCTGGCTTTTACCGCAGAAAGAACAATAAAGCGTGTTCTTCCCGTCTCCACCACTCGACTTGCTCATTCGACACCTCCGGCCCGCACGATGGCGGTCCCGACCGCACTGCCCGCCGAAAGGATTTCACCGGACTTCATACATAGGAACATGCTCGGGGCGGGAAACACAAGTCCCACAGCGCACTTTTGCTTGACGCCCGAGCGCGACATCACGGCGCGGCGGCCTCCACCTCGCGCCGCATCACGATCTCGTCGATCAGACCCCAGCTCTTCGCGTCCTCCGGGGTCATGAAGCGGTCGCGTTCCAGAGCAGTTTCAACGGCTTCGTAGGTCTGGCCGGTGTGATCGACGTAGATCTGGTTCAGCCGCTCCTTCAGCGCCTGGGTCTCGCGGGCGTGGATCATTATGTCCGTCGCCTGGCCCTGGAAGCCGCCCGACGGCTGGTGGACCATGATGCGGCTGTTGGGCAGGGAGAAGCGCATGCCCTTGGTGCCGGCGGTCAGGAGGAGGGAGCCCATGGAGGCGGCCTGGCCGACGCAGAGGGTCGAGACCGGCGGGCGGATGTACTGCATCGTGTCGTAGATCGACAGCCCGGAGGTGACCACGCCACCGGGGCTGTTGATGTACATCGAGATCTCCTTCTTCGGGTTCTCGGCCTCGAGGAACAACAACTGCGCGACGATCAAAGTGGACATGCCGTCGTGGACGGGTCCGGCGACGAAAATGATGCGCTCTTTAAGGAGGCGCGAGAAGATGTCGTAGGCCCGTTCACCCCGCGCCGTCTGTTCGACAACCATCGGCACGAGATTCATGTAGGTGTCGACCGGATCTTTCATTGCGGAGAATGCCTCTTGCTGCCGGCGCGAAACGCGTACGCGCCAAGGTTGATCTGAGGAATAGTGGTCCTGACGCCGGTCCGCAAGGGCGGAACGGAACGGTGTTGCGGGAACCGGCCGCAAGCGTCTCGCCGTCGGAATCCAGGGTGATATTTGGGTGATATTTGGGTGCTATTTCGGTGGCACGGGATCCCGCATCGGCGGCCCGCGCCGCGGGCGCGCGCAGCGTGACCCGCGCGCGCAACGCCGGGCGCCGCGCCGGGAGGCGCGACGCCCGCGGCGCCGTTCAGTCCGCCTTGGCCGCCGGAGCGGTTTCCTCGTCGAGGGCCTCGATTGCCTTCTGCAGTTCGTCCTTGGAAACCGACTTGTCGGTCACCGCGGCGACGCCGATGATGTAGTCGACGACCTTTTCCTCGAAGATCGGCGCGCGCAGCTGCTGCTGGGCCTGCGGGTTATTCTGGACGAACTCGAAGAACTGCCGCTCCTGCCCCGGATACTGCCGGGCCTGGGCGAAGAGCGCGCGCTGCAGCTCCTGCTCGGTGACGGTGATCTGCTGCTTGTTGCCGACCTCGGCGAGCAGGAGGCCGAGGCGGACGCGGCGTTCCGCGAGGCGGACATGCTCGTCGGTCGGCGCGATCTCGGGGTGATCGTGGCCGTGGTGGTCGGGGTTTTCCTCGTGCCAGAGCTGATGGGCGATCTGGCGCGCCTCGACATCGACGAGGCTCGGCGGGAGGTCGAAGTCGACCAGCCCGTCGAGGGCGTCCATCAGGCGGCGCTTCAGCACCGCGCGCGAGGCCTGGGCAAATTCGTCGGCCAGCCGGTCGCGGATCTGGGACTTCAGCGCGTCGAGCGACTCGGCGCCGTAACGCTTGGCGAGCTCGTCGTCGACCGGCGAGGGCTTCGGCCCCTTGACCGCCTTCACGGTCACCTTGAAGACGGCTTCCTTGCCGGCGAGATGCGGGGCCCCGTAGTTCTCGGGGAAGCTCACCTTGACGTCGGTTTCGTCACCGGCCTTCACGCCGACGAGCTGGGACTCGAAGCCGGGAATGAAGCTGTTGGAGCCGAGCACGAGCGGATAGTCCTCGGCCGCGCCACCCTCGAAGGGCTCGCCGTCGATGGAGCCGACGAAGTCGATCACGACCTGATCGCCGTCCTTGGCCTTGGTGCCCTTGCGGCGGTCCTCGTAGCTCGTCGCGGAGCTGGCGAGGTTCTGCAGCGCCTCGTCGACCGCTTCATCCTCGATCCGGGCCACCAGCCGCTCGAGCTGGACGGTGGTGAAGTCGAGTTCCGGAACGTCCGGCAGCGCCTCGTAGGTCATCGAGACCTCGACGTCGTCGCCCTCCTGCCAGTTCTCGTTCTCCATCCGGACCTGCGGCTGGAGCGCCGGCCGGTCGCCGGTGGTCTCGAAATGCTGGCGCATGACCTCGTCGATGCTTTCCTGCATCGCCTCGCCCAGCACCGACTTGCCGAACATCTTCTTCATCAGGGCCGCGGGCGCCTTGCCCTTGCGGAAGCCCTTCATCTGGAAGTCCTTGCGTGCGGCTTCCAGCTTTTCGGTGACCTTGGCCTCGAGATCGGTCGCGGGGACCCGGATCGAATAGCCCCGCTTCAAGCCTTCATTGACGGTCTGGATGACCTGCATGCCGAATTCCCTCATCTATCGCCTGGTGCGGGCGGAGGGACTTGAACCCCCACGCCTTGCGGCGCCAGAACCTAAATCTGGTGCGTCTGCCAGTTTCGCCACGCCCGCAAGCCTCAGGACCTGCAGCGCAAAAGCCCCGAATTTGCGGCTCTCTAACAGACACGTCCGGCGGGCGCGAGAGAAAAATGGCGTGGCGCCGGGGCGGACAATCATGGCCGATACGGTCCACGATCAGCCCACAAAACAGGCAGATTGTGCAGAAAACAGGCAAACCGGCAGGATTCGGAACCGGGGCCGCGCGCCGTTCCGGCCTTCGCATTGAACTGCCCGGGTCGAGTCGCTTTCTAGGCCGCCGAGGGGCGCCGAGACGTCCGTCACGACACCAGAGGGGAGCACGTCGACATGAAGAAGATCGAAGCGATCATAAAGCCCTTCAAGCTCGACGAGGTGAAGGAAGCCCTGCAGGAAGTCGGCATCCAGGGGCTGAGCGTGATCGAGGCCAAGGGATTCGGCCGCCAGAAGGGCCACACCGAGCTCTACCGGGGCGCGGAATACGTCGTGGACTTCCTGCCCAAGGTGAAGATCGAGGTGGTGCTGGCCGACGAGCAGGTCGATGCCGCCATCGAGGCGATCATCAATGCTGCCAAGACCGGCAAGATCGGCGACGGCAAGATCTTCGTCCTGCCCGTCGAGCAGGCCATCCGCATCCGCACCGGGGAGGAGGGGAACGACGCGCTCTGACCCCGTCCCTTTCCGACGCGCGCCGGGTATGCTGCCCCGGCACCTTCCGACACGCCGCACAAATCAGACCAAGGACATGACATGACCGACAAGAAGGCACTGCTGAAATCATTGAGCGAGGACGAGATCGCCTATGTCGATCTCCGCTTCACGGACCCGCGCGGCAAGCTGCAGCACGTGACCGTCCTGTCCGAGCTGGTCGACGAGGACTTTCTCGACGAGGGCTTCATGTTCGACGGCTCCTCGATCGCGGGGTGGAAGTCGATCGACCAGTCCGACATGAAGCTGATGCCCGACCCGCGCTCGGCCTATGTCGATCCGTTCTTCGCGGAGAAGACGCTCTGCATCCACTGCTCGGTGCTGGAGCCGGACACGAACGAGCCCTACAACCGCGACCCGCGCGGCACGGCCGAGAAGGCCGAGGCCTACCTCAAGGCGAGCGGGATCGGCGACACCGCCTATTTCGGGCCGGAGGCCGAGTTCTTCCTGTTCGACGACGTGCGCTATTCGGTGAAGGCGAACAAGGTTTCGTTCCAGATCGACGCGCTCGATGCGGCGTGGAACACCGATACCGAATACGAGGTGGGCAACACCGGACACCGGCCCGGGGTGAAGGGCGGCTACTTCCCGGTCCCGCCGGTGGACGCGGGCCAGGACATCCGCTCCGAGATGCTGTCGACGATGAAGCGCATGGGCATGAAGGTCGACAAGCACCACCACGAGGTCGCCTCGCCGCAGCATGAGCTGGGTCTGATCTTCGGGACGCTGACCGAGCAGGCAGACAACATCCAGAAGTACAAGTACGTCATCCACAACGTGGCGCAGGCCTACGGCAAGTCCGCGACCTTCATGCCGAAGCCCTATTACGGCGACAACGGCTCGGGCATGCACGTCAACATGTCGATCTGGAAGGGCGGCAAGCCGCTGTTCGCGGGCGACAAGTATGCCGACCTGAGCCAGGAGGCGCTGTGGTTCATCGGCGGGCTGCTGAAGCACGCGAAGACGCTGAACGCCTTCACCAACCCGACGACGAACAGCTACAAGCGGCTGATCCCGGGCTTCGAGGCGCCGGTGCTGCGAGCCTATTCGGCGCGGAACCGGTCGGGCTGCGTCCGCATCCCGTGGACCGAGAGCCCCAAGGCCAAGCGCGTCGAGGCCCGCTTCCCCGATCCGGCGGCGAACCCGTATCTCGCCTTCTCGGCACTGCTCATGGCCGGTCTCGACGGGATCAAGAACAAGATCGATCCGGGCGAGGCGTCGGACAAGGACCTCTACGACCTGCCGCCGGAGGAGCTGGCCGGCATCCCGACGGTCTGCGGCTCGCTTCGCGAGGCGCTGGAGAGCCTTGCCGCCGACCATGACTTCCTGCTGGCGGGCGACGTCTTCACCAAGGACCAGATCGACGGTTACATGGCGCTGAAGTGGAACGAGGTCTACGCCTTCGAGCACACGCCGCATCCGGTGGAGTACCAGATGTACTATTCCTGCTGACCGGCGGGATCGCGGTCGAGGGGACGGGCGGCGCCGAGGCGCCGCCCGTTTCCGTTGAGGGGGTCAGGCGGTGAGGCCCTCGGGCGCCGGCAGGCCGTGGCGGCGGCAGGCGGCGGTGAGCGTGTTGGCGAGCAGGCAGGCGATCGTCATGGGCCCTACCCCGCCCGGCACCGGCGTGATCGCGCCGGCGACCTCGGCGGCCGAGGCGAAGTGCACGTCGCCGACGATCCGGCCCTTGCCGTCCGGGGTGGGCACGCGGTTGATGCCGACGTCGATCACGGTCGCGCCGGGGCGGATCCAGTCGCCGGTGACCATCTCCGGGCGGCCGATCGCCGCGACGAGGATGTCGGCGCGGCGGCAGACCGCGGCAATGTCGCGGGTGCGGGAATGGGCGACGGTCACCGTGGCGCTGTCGCGGAGGAGGAGCTGGGCCATCGGCTTGCCGACGATGTTCGAGCGGCCGACGACGACGGCCTCGGCGCCGGAGAGATCGCCGAGATGCTGGCGCAGGAGCATCAGGCAGCCGAGCGGCGTGCAGGGGACGAGCGCGTCCTGGCCGGTGGCGAGGCGGCCGACGTTGGAGATGTGGAAGCCGTCGACGTCCTTGGCCGGGTCGATGGTGTTGATGACCTCGTCCACGTCGAGATGGCGCGGCAGCGGAAGCTGGACGAGGATGCCGTGGATCGCGGGGTCGGCGTTCAGCCGCTCCACCATGCCGATGAGCTCGGCCTGGGAGACGCCGGCGTCGAGGCGGTGCTCCTCGGAATGCATGCCGGCCTCGACGGTCTGCTTTCCCTTGCTGCGGACGTAGACCTGGCTGGCCGGGTCCTCGCCCACCAGCACGACGGCGAGGCCGGGGGTGAGGCCGTGCTCGGCCTTGAGCCGTGTCACGTGTTCGGCCACCTGCGCCCGGACCCGGGCCGCGTGCGCCTTGCCGTCGATGATCTGCGCGCCCATCAGAACAGCCCCTCGATCAGGCCGGCACCGTCGAGGCGGATGGCCTCGGCGGCCGGGGACCGGGGCAGGCCCGGCATGGTCATGATCTCGCCGCAGATCACCACGACGAAGCCCGCGCCGGCGGAGAGGCGCACCTCGCGGATCGGCAGGCCGAAGCCGGTGGGCGCGCCGCGCAGGTTGGGGTCGGTGGAGAAGCTGTACTGGGTCTTGGCCATGCAGACCGGCAGGTGGCCGTAGCCGGCGGCTTCCCATTCCTTCAGCTGGGTGCGGATCTTCGAATCGGCGAGGACCTCGTCGGCGTGGTAGATGCGCCGCGCGATCGTCTCGATCTTGGTGAAGAGCGGCATGTCCTCGGGGTAGAGCGGGTCGAACTGGCTCGCCCCGCTCTCGGCGAGGGCCGCGACCCGGGTCGCGAGTTCGGTGATCCCCTTCGAGCCTTCCGCCCAGTGGCGGCAGAGGATCGCCTCGGAGCCGTGTTCGGCCACATAGGCGCGGATCGCCTCCACCTCCGCATCGGTGTCCGAGTGGAAGTGGTTGATCGCGACGACGACCGGCACGCCGAAGGACTTCACGTTAACGAGGTGGCGGCCGAGGTTGGCGCAGCCCTTGCTCACCGCCTCGACGTTCTCGGCGCCGAGATCGGCCTTCGCGACGCCGCCGTTCATCTTCAGCGCGCGCACCGTCGCGACGATCACCGCCACGTCGGGGTGGAGGCCCGCCTTGCGGCACTTGATGTCGAAGAACTTCTCGGCGCCGAGATCGGCCCCGAAGCCGGCCTCGGTCACGACGAAGTCGCCGAGCTTCAGAGCCGTGCGAGTGGCGATCACCGAATTGCAGCCGTGCGCGATGTTGGCGAAGGGGCCGCCGTGCACGAAGGCCGGGTTGTTCTCGAGCGTCTGGACGAGGTTCGGCTGCATCGCCTGGGCGAGCAGCACGGTCATCGCGCCGTCGGCCTTCAGGTCGCGCGCATAGACCGGACGGCGGTCGCGGGTATAGGCGACGATGATGTCGCCGAGCCGCTTCTCGAGGTCGGCGAGATCCTTCGCGAGGCAGAGGATCGCCATGACCTCGGAGGCCACGGTGATGTCGAAGCCGGTCTGTCGGGGGAATCCGTTCGCCACGCCGCCGAGGCTGACGACCATGTCGCGGAGCGCGCGGTCGTTCATGTCCATCACGCGGCGCCAGACGATGCGGCGCGGGTCGATATCGAGCTCGTTGCCCCAGTAGATGTGGTTGTCGATCATCGCCGAGAGCAGGTTGTGCGCGGAGGTGATCGCGTGGAAGTCGCCGGTGAAGTGGAGGTTGATGTCCTCCATCGGCACGACCTGGGCATAGCCGCCGCCGGCCGCGCCGCCCTTCATGCCGAAGCAGGGCCCGAGCGAGGGTTCGCGGACGCAGATGACCGCCTTGCGGCCGATGGCGTTGAGCCCGTCGCCGAGGCCCACCGTGGTCGTCGTCTTGCCCTCGCCCGCCGGCGTGGGGTTGATCGCGGTGACGAGGATCAGCTTGCCGTCGGGGCGGTCCGACAGGCCGGCGATGAAGTCCGAGGCGATCTTCGCCTTGTCGTGACCGTACGGCAGGAGTGCCGCGTCCGGGATGCCGAGGCCGGCGGCGACCTCCTGGATCGGCTTCTTCCGGGCGCCGCGCGCGATCTCGATGTCCGACTTGTAGGCCATTGTGGCGCCTCTCCCCTGGCTGACGGCATTCCGATCCGGAATAGAGTGCGCCGGCCGGCGAGGGAAAGGTTTTTGCGACCAGAATGCCGCGATATTCGACCAAACGACGAGACCCGCTCGCGCGGGTCCCGGGGAGGTCGGTGGTCGGCCGGTGTGGGCCGGCCGGTGCTGGCCGGGGTCGCGGACCCGATCAGGTCGCGGGTTCGGGCTCGAGATCCGCGCCGCCACGCGACGGCCGCGACTTGCCGGTCTTCGGGATCGCCGCGATGCTGCCGGTCGCCGGCTCGTCCTGGGCTTCCTCGGCGCCGCTGTCGTGCGGCGGCAGACCGTCGATCACGCGGGTGATCTCCTTGCCGGTCAGCGTCTCGTATTCCAGCAGGCCCTTGGCCAGTCGGTCGAGATCGGCGCGCTTCTCGGTGAGGATGCGCTTGGCCTCCTCGTAGCCCTCGTCCACCAGCCGCCGCACCTCCGCATCGATCAGTTCGTGCGTGTCCGGCCCGGCATTCACGCCACCGGCCTGCGGCCCGAGATAGGTGAACTGCTCGCCGGCGTAGTCGATGTTGCCGAGCTTTTCGGACATGCCGAACTTGGTCACCATCGCGCGGGCGATGCGGCTCACCTGCTGGATGTCGGAGGCGGCGCCGCTCGTGACCTGGTCGGGACCGAAGACCAGTTCCTCGGCGACCTTGCCGCCCATCGCCATGGCGATCATCGACTTGTACTTCGTCTTGGTGACCGAGAGCTGGTCGCGTTCGGGCAGGCTGAGCACCAGGCCGAGCGCGCGGCCGCGCGGGATGATCGTCGCCTTGTGGATCGGGTCGTGCTGCGGGACGTTGAGCCCGACGATCGCGTGCCCCGCCTCGTGATAGGCCGTCAGGCGGCGTTCCTCGTCCGACATGACCATCGACCGGCGCTCGGCGCCCATCATCACCTTGTCCTTGGCGTTCTCGAAATCCATCATAGTGACGAACCGCTTGCCGGTCCGCGCGGCCATCAGCGCCGCCTCGTTGACGAGGTTTGCGAGATCGGCGCCCGAGAAGCCCGGCGTGCCGCGGGCGATCACCCGGAGGTCCACGTCGGCGGCGAGCGGCACCCGGCGGGCGTGCACGCCGAGGATCTTCTCGCGGCCCTTGATGTCGGGGTTCGTCACCTGAACCTGCCGGTCGAAGCGGCCGGGGCGCAGGAGCGCGGGGTCGAGCACGTCGGGGCGGTTGGTGGCGGCGATGATGATGACGCCTTCGTTCGCCTCGAAGCCGTCCATCTCGACGAGGAGCTGGTTCAGCGTCTGCTCGCGCTCGTCGTTGCCGCCGCCGTAGCCGGCGCCGCGGTGGCGGCCGACCGCGTCGATCTCGTCGATGAAGACGATGCAGGGCGCGTTCTTCTTGGCCTGCTCGAACATGTCGCGCACGCGGCTGGCGCCGACGCCGACGAACATCTCGACGAAGTCCGAGCCCGAGATGGTGAAGAAGGGCACGCCCGCCTCACCGGCGATCGCGCGGGCGAGCAGGGTCTTGCCGGTGCCCGGAGGGCCTACGAGCAGCGCGCCCTTGGGGATCTTGCCGCCGAGGCGCGAGAACTTCTGCGGGTCGCGCAGGAACTCGACGATCTCCTCGAGCTCCTCCTTGGCCTCGTCGATGCCGGCCACGTCGTTGAAGGTGACCTTGCCGGTCTTCTCGGTCAGGAGCTTTGCCTTGGACTTGCCGAAGCCCATGGCGCCGCCGCGGCCGCCGCCCTGCATCCGGTTCATGAAGAAGATCCAGACGCCGATCAGCAGCAGGAAGGGCAGCCAGAGGCCGAGGGCCGAGAGGAAGCCCGACTGTTCCTGGGGCGTCGCGATGATCTCGACGTCGGCGGCGCGCAGGTCGGGCAGCACGTCGGTGCCGCGCGGCTGGATCGTCTGGTAGCTCACCCCTTCGTTGGAAGTGACGTAGACCCGCTCGCCGTCGAGGCGCACCGCGGAGACCTGGCCGGCCTCGACGCGGTTGAGGAACTCGGAATAGCTGATCTCCCTCCCGGCGTTGGTGCGGCTGCCGTTGGAGAAGACGTTGAAGAGTGCGACCATCAGCAGGAAGAGGATGATCCAGAAGGCGATGTTCTTGGTGTTGCCCACAAGCAGTCTCCGTTGCGCCCGAACGACGGGAGGTCCGCCGGAACGTTGCAACCAACATAAGGCCTGGCGACGGGGATTCAACGCAAGACTGGCGGCGCCCAGGGGGGCGGGAGGGGGGAAATCCGTCGGAATGTCCATTTGCCGCCGGGCTCGAGGATCGGGGCCGCGACGAGCTCGGATCCGCGCCAGACGGCGGGGGTGGTGAGAAGCGCGAGGCGCGGGAGCCCGGTGTCGCGCCAGCGCGGCCGCGCGCGCAGGCCGGCGGTGCCGAGCGCGCCGATCTCGAGGCCGTCCCCGGGCGTCGCGGCGGTTTCCCACCGGCCGTCCCAGCGGCGGCGGGCGAGCGGCACGGGCGGGGCGGCGTGGCGCGGCTCGCGCAGAATTGAGACGGCTCCGGCCGCGGGCACGACGAGGCAGCCGTGGAGCGTCGCGGGGCGCGCTGTCCCGGAAGTGAGGGCCTCGCAGAGCACGGCGAGCGGGTCGAGCCGCGGGCGGTAGGCGGTGCCGGCGACCCAGCAGAGCGCCGCGGCGAGGAGGCGCAGGCGCGTCTCCGCGGGCAGCGCGGCGAGGGGCCGCGGGCGGAGGCGGAGATCGCCGGCCGGGCCCGGCGTCAGGCAGGCGAGCGCCGCCTCGGCCGTGGCGCGGTCGAGCGCCGCGCGCGCCCGGCCGAGCGCGCCGGCGGTTCCGGCGATGCGCTCGGGCGTGATCCCGGCGGCGGCGAGCGGATCGAGAAGGGTGCGGAGACGGATGCGCTGGAAGCGGGGGTCGGCATTGGCGGGATCCTCGGCCCAGCCGATGCCCGCCTCGCGCAGGAAGGCGCGGAGGGTTTCGCGCCGGGTGCCGAGCAGGGGGCGCAGGAGGACGAGGCCGTCGGCCTCGGTGACGGGGCGCATGGCGGCGAGGCCGTCGACGCCGGAGCCGCGCGCGAGGCGCAGGAGGAAGGTCTCGGCCTGGTCGTCGAGGGTGTGGCCGAGGGCGATGGCCGGGATGCCGCGGGACCGCGCCCAGTCGGAGAGGAGGGCGTAGCGGGCGGCGCGGGCCTCGGCCTGGAGGTTGCCCTGCCCCCGCCAGTCGCCCCGGACGAGCGTTCGGTGCGGGATGCCGAGGCGCCGGCAGAGGGCGGCCACAGTGGCGGCCTCGGCGGCGCTGTCGGCACGGAGGCCGTGGTCGACGGTGGCGGCCTCGACCGTGCGGCCGCGGTCGCGCGCCCAGACACTGGCGAGGAGCAGGAGGGCCGTGGAATCGCTGCCGCCGGAGACCGCGACGCCGAGCGGTCCGGCGGGCGCGCCGTCGAGGACGGGGTCGAGAAGACTGCGCAGGTCCGCCGGTGCTACTGGCAGCTGAGCGCCTGGCGCTGGGCCGGGACCTGGGCCGTGACCTCGCTGCCGGGGTAGCGGATGCTGACCTCGGTCAGGGTCAGGCAGGCCTCCTGCACCTTGCCGAGCTGTCCGAGGCTGACCGCCAGCCGGTAGAGCGAGCGCGGGGCCACCGGGCTGTCGGGCGCGCCGCTGAAGGCGTCGAGATAACTGCGCGCCGCGGCGTTCCACTCGCCCCGCGAGGCCTGCGCCTCGCCGCGGAGGAACTGCGCCTCGGTCGAGAGCGGGCCGACCGGATAGGTCGCGAGGAAGGCATCGAAGAGCTCGATCGCGCGCCCGTGGTTGCCGGCATCGTAGGCCGCGCGCGCGGCATCGAAGTCGGTCTGCTCGGCCACGGCGAGCTGGCCGCCGGTCCCGGCACCGGGCGCGACCGCCGCCGGGGGCGGCGGCGCGGCCGGGGTGGTGAGCCCGCCGCCGAGCGGGCTCGTCTGGCCGACGAGGCTCGTGTCGCCGCCTTCGAGTTCGGTGAGCCGGAACTCGATGTCGCCGATCCGGTTGGTGCCGTCCTTCACGATCCGGTCGACGTCGTTGGTCAGGACGTCGACGCGATTCGTGAGGCTGCGCAGCTCGGCCTCGAGCTGGTCGAGCCGGGTCAGCGCGGGGGCGGGATCGCTGGGAAGGCCGCCGCCGCTGCCGCTGCGGACGAGTTCGTCCCGCAGCTGCTGGACCTGACCGTTGAGGATGGTCAGCTCCGCACGGATGTCGGCAAGGGTCTGGGCCGGCGCCGCCGAAGGCACGGCGAGCGCCAGGACGAGAAGGCCGACGAGGGAAGGCTGCAACCAGAAGCGCATGTTTCCGGACCCTTACGCGAAATGGCGCACCAATCCTAGCGGATCAGACGCCCGGCCCGCCAGTCACAACCGTGACAGCACGCCGGTTCTGTGACCAGCAGGATTCGTTCGCGCAGGTCGCCACGGGGCGTTCGCGCCCGTAGGTGATGGTGCTGATGCGGGGATCGGGCACGCCGCGGCTGACCATGTAGTTGCGGACCGCGCTGGCGCGGCGGGCGCCGAGGGCGAGGTTGTATTCCCGGGTTCCGCGCTCGTCGGCATGGCCCTCGATCAGGATCGGGAACTGCGGGTTCTGGAGGAGCCAGCCGATCTGCTGGTCGAGCACCGCCATCGCCTCGCCGCTGAGCGTGCTCTGGTCGACGGCGAAGAATACGCGGTCGCTGATCGAGGTGCCCGGCAGCGTGCCGCCCGAGAGGCTGCCCGAGCCGAAGCCGTCGAGGCCGCCCCCGCCGAAGCCCCCTGCCCCGCCGGAGAAGCCCCCCGTGCCGGCGGTGCCGAACTCGCCGGCCGGAGGCGCATTGCGGGAGCAGCCCGCCGCCATCAGCACGAGCACCAGGAGGCCGCCGATCGCTGTCTTCTTCATCTCGATACCCTCGTCACGTTTCTGGAAGTTGCGGGAGCAGGCAATGGCCCTCTCAGGGCAGGAGGCCGGACCAGGATGGATCCGAGGCGAAACCCGGCGTGGGCACAGGTCTCAGGTTCCGGCCGGTGATGTCAACGGTGTGAAGCCGCGGCCCGCCCGATTCGCCCGGCGTCTCGCGGTAGAACATCAGCACCCGGCCGTTCGGCGCCCAGGTCGGCCCCTCGTCCAGATAGCTCGCGGTCAGGAGGCGCTCGTTCGAGCCGTCGAGCCGCATGACGCCGATGTGGAAGCGCCCGCCCACCATCTTGGTGAAGGCGACGAGATCGCCGCGCGGGGACCAGACCGGGGTGGCGTAGCGCCCGTCGCCGAAGCTGATGCGCCGGGCCTCGCCGCCGCCGGCGGGCATGACGTAGAGCTGCTGGTTGCCGCCGCGGTCGCTCTCGAAGACGATCTGCCGGCCGTCGGGCGAGAAGGAGGGCGCGGTGTCGATCGCCGCCGTCCGGGTGAGCTGGCGCCGCTGGCGCGAGCCGAGGTCGATGACGTAGAGGCCGGTCGCACCGCCCGCGGAGGCGGAGAACACCGCCTGCCGGCCGTCCGGCGAGAAGCGCGGCGCGAAGCTCATGCCCTCGGTGCCCTCGAGCACCTGCCGCTGGGCGCTGCCCGCCTGCATCAGGAACACCCGGGGCTGGCCGCGCTCGTAGCTGGTGTAGAGGATCTGCGAGGCCGAGGGCGAGATCCGGGGCGCCAGCACCAGCGAGCTGCCGTCGGTCAGCGTCTGGGCGTTGAAGCCGTCGTAATCCATGATCGCGAGCTGCTTGCGGCGGGCGTTCTTCGGGCCGCTCTCTGCGACGAAGACCACGCGGCTGTCGAAATAGCCGCCCTCGCCGGTCAGGCGGGAATAGACCGCGTCGGCGACCTTGTGGCCGAGGCGCCGCCAGCCCGTGGCCGGGCCGTCGAAGCGCAGGCCCTCGCCGAGCGGGGCCTGGGCGAAGACGTCCCAGAGCCGGAACCGGACCGAGACCTGCCCGCCGCGGATCGCGACCGCGCCGGTGACGAGCGCCTGGGCGTTGATCGCGCGCCAGTCGGCGAACTGGACGGGGGCGTCGAAATTCGAGATGCGGCCGATATGGGCCGTGCGCGGAATCTCGCGGAAGAGGCCGGTGCCGACGAGATCGGCCACGACGACGCCGGTGATGTCGCTGGCGAGCTGGCCCGCGTCGGGCGTGTCGGCGACGAAGAGCGGCGCGGCGAAGGGCATCGGTTCGATCACGCCCTCCGTGATCTCGATCCGCAGGGGGGCCTGCGCCGCGGCCGCGAAGGGGCGTGCGATCAGCGCCGCGGGAACGCCGAGGACCAGACCGCGCCGGAGACGATTCACCATGAGACCATTCCTTCGGGATTGAATACGACTTCGATGTTGCGCCACTGCCCGAACTTGTCACGGGGCAGGCCGGAATAGGGCGAGCAGCGGATGAGCGCCCGGCGCCCGGCCTCGAAGGCCTGCTGGTACCGGGGATCGGGGATCGGGTTCGGTTCGATGAGGCGGATGCTGCCCGCGATCACGGCACCGTCGGCGGCGAGCTCGGCCCCGACGACGACGCGCAGGTCCTGCGCGTCCCGCAGCCCTGCGGGCACGTTCCAGCACTGGGTGATCGCGAACTTCAGCCCGTCCTTCTCGCCCTGGGTCAGCGGCGGCCCGGCGGCGACCGCGCCCTGGGTGGGGGCGGAGGGCTGGCTCGACGAAGCTTGCGACGACGGGGCGGCGGGCGGTGCGGGAGTCGGGGTCGGGGTGGGCGGGGGCGTCGCTGCGGCGGTGGCCTGCGGCGCGGGTTCGGGCGCCGGGCGCGCCATGTTGCCGGCGCGGCCGAGCGGCCGCGCCGAGACGGGCAGATCGGTGACGCGCGTCTCGGGCACCGGCTGCGGGTCCGGCTCGGGGACGGGATCGGGAACGACTTCGGCCACCGACTGCTCGGGTGCGGTGGCCGGGCGCTCGGGCTGGAAGGTCTCGGCGAGCGGCGCGGGGGCGGTTTCGGGGACGAACTGATCGTCCGGCCGGGCGAGGTCGGGCGGCGGCGGCGCAGGCGTGGGATCGACGCGATCCGCCGGACGCGGCGGCGGTGGAGCGGCGACGATCACGGCGGCGGGCGGGCGCGGCGGCTCGGGCGCGGCCGCATTGCCCGCATCGGGCGCGGCGGGCATGGCAACGGTGGGCGGTGCCGCCTCGGGCGCGGGGGCGGGCGCGGGTTCGGTGACCGGCTCGGCCGGCGCCGGGGTGGGTGCGTCGACCACCGGCGCGGGGGTGGGCGTGGGCGCCTCTTCCGTGGGCGGCGCGGGCGGGGTGGCCGGCCGCTGGGTCGAGGCGAGCATCGCCGCCTGGAACTCCGCCTCGGTGAAGAAGCTGACGTCTGTCACCCGGAGCGGGGGCATCGACCGGTTGCTCGTCCAGGGCAGGCCGTAGAGGGCCGCGGCGATCACCGCGACGTGCATGACACCGGATATGGTGTAGCCGGTCCTCACGCCCGCGGCCTAGTCGACCGTACCGTCGAAGCTCGGGCCGCCCTGCTCGGTCACGAGGCCGATGTTGCGGAAGCCGCTGGCGTTCAGCGCGCCCATCAGCTGCATGACGCCCTCGTAGGGGATCGCGCCGTCGGCGCGCAGGAAGATCCGGTCCGAGGCGCGCTCGGTCGCGACGGCGCGCAGGAGCGGGATGACCTCCTCCCGCGCGACGGGCGAGTTCTGGACGAGGATCTGGCCGTCGGCGGTCATCGCGATGGTCAGCGGCTCCTCGGCTTCGGTGGGAAGCGCGGTGGCGGCGGTGCGGGGCAGCTCGATCGGCACGCCGACGGTCAGGAGCGGGGCTGCCACCATGAAGATGATCAGCAGCACGAGCATCACGTCGACAAAGGGTGTCACGTTGATCTCGGACATGGGCCGCTTGCCGCCGCGACGCCGGCGCCGGCCGCCCTTGCCCGGGGTCATGACCGAGCCGCCCATCTCAGGCGCTCGCCCGTTCGCCGCTGCGGTCGAGCTGTCGGGACAGGATCACGGCGAATTCGTCGGCGAAGCCCTCGTAGCCTTCGACGAGGCTCTCGCTCTCCTGGTTGAGGGTGTTGTAGAAGATGACGGCGGGGATCGCGGCGAGGAGGCCGAGGCCGGTGGCGAGCAGCGCCTCGGCGATGCCCGGGGCGACAACGGCGAGGTTGGTCGACTGCTGGATCGCGATCTCCTCGAAGGCGTGCTTGATGCCCCAGACCGTGCCGAAGAGGCCGATGAAGGGTGCGGTGGCGCCCACGGTGGCGAGGTAGGTGAGGCCCTTGTTCAGCGTCTCGGCCTCGCGCCCGATCGCCACGTTCATGGCGCGGTCGATGCGCGACTGCGCGCCCGCGATCAGGCCTCCGTCCGCGCGATGCGAGCGCCGCCACTCCGCCATGCCCGCCGCGAAGATGCGTTCGGACGGGCCGGCGGGCGAGGCGCCGATCCGGCCGTAGACCTCGTCCAAGGGCTCGCCGGACCAGAAGGCATCCTCGAAGGATCGCGCCTCGGCCCGCGCGCGGCGCAGGTCGATGTGCTTCTGGATGATGATCGCCCAGGTCCAGAACGAGGCGACGATCAGCATGATCATCACCACCTTGACCGTGAAGGTCGCCCGCATGAACAGCGCCCAGAGCGAGAAGTCGACCTCGCTCACGGCAGAAAGGGTCTCGAATTCCATCGTCGCCTGTTCGCTTGCCCGTTGAAAGGAGCTTCGTGAAGACTGCCCGGTGTGCCCGATGCCGTTCTTGGGGACGGCTGCCGCGACAATACCCGATTTCGTGCGGCTTGTGTCGAAATTCGCGTGATCTGTCCAGTGGGACGATGCCGCTCAGCCGAGGCGGCGGAGCTGGTCGCGGATCTCCGCCGGCAGGCGCGCGGGCCGGCCCTCGGCCCCGATCGCGGCGATCGTGACGCGGCAGCGGGCGAGAAGCATGTCGCCGCGCAGCACGTCCTGCGCCAGATCGATGCTCGCGCCGCCGAGGGCGAGGAGCGTGGTCGTCACGACAAGTTGATCCTCGAAGCGGGCGGGCGCGACGTAGTCGACCTCGACCCGGCGCACCGCGAAGACGATGCCGGTCCGCGCGCGCAGCTCGGTCTGGCTGATCCCGAGGTCGCGCAGGGCCTCGGTCCGGGCCCGTTCGATGAACTTCAGGTAGTTCGCGTAATAGACGATCCCGGCGAGATCGGTGTCCTCGTAATAGACGCGGCAGGTGAAGCGGTGGGACACAGGGCGGTCCGGATGGGCGATGACGACCGGGGCAGCCTAGCCGGTCACTTGCCCGAGGTGAACAGGTCCTCGGTCGTCGCTGCCCGCGGCGGGTCGATGCCGAGGTGGCGCCAGGCCTTGGCGGCGAGGAGGCGGCCGCGGGGGGTGCGCTGGATGAGGCCCTGCTGGAGGAGGTAGGGCTCGATCACCTCCTCGACCGCGTCGCGCGCCTCGGAGAGGCCGGCGGCGATCGTCTCCACGCCGACGGGGCCGCCGCCGTAGTTCTCGGCGAGGAGGCCGAGGTAGCGGCGGTCGGCGGCGTCGAGGCCGAGGTGGTCGACGCCGAGGCGGGTGAGCGCGAAGTCGGCGATCTCTACGGTCACGCGGCCCTCACCCTCGACCACGGCGAAGTCGACGACACGGCGCAGGAGCCGGCCCGCGATCCGGGGGGTCCCGCGGGAGCGGCGGGCGATCTCGCGCGCGCCCTCGGGCGTCGCGTCGGCGCCGAGGAGGCGGGCGGCACGCTCCACGATCTGGACGAGTTCGGCCACCTCGTAGAACTCGAGCCGGGTCGGGATGCCGAAGCGGTCGCGGAGCGGCGTGGTCAGGAGGCCGAGCCGGGTGGTGGCGCCGACGAGGGTGAAGGGCTGGAGGTCGATCCGCACGGTCCGCGCCGCAGGCCCCTCGCCGATCACGAGGTCGAGCTGGAAGTCCTCGAGCGCGGGGTAGAGGATTTCCTCCACCGTCGGGTTGAGGCGGTGGATCTCGTCGATGAAGAGCACGTCGCGGGCGTCGAGGTTCGTCAGGATCGCGGCGAGGTCGCCGGCCTTGGCGAGGACGGGCCCGGAGGTCATGCGGAAGTTCACCCCGAGCTCGCGCGCGACGATCTGGGCGAGCGTGGTCTTGCCGAGCCCGGGGGGCCCGTAGAAGAGCGTGTGGTCCATCGCCGAGCCGCGGCGGCGCGCGCTCTCGATGAAGACGGCGAGATTGGCGCGGGCGGCCTTCTGGCCTACGAATTCGTCGAGGCCCTGCGGACGCAGGGCGCGGTCGAGATCCTCGGGCAGGAGTTGGGGGCGGAGCGCGGGGTCGGGTGCGGCCATGGATCAGCCCCTCGGTGCGAGACGGCGGAGGGACGCACGGATCAGCTCGGGCGTCGAGACATCCTGCGCGCCTTCGGAGGATTCCGCCACCGCCGCCGCCGCGTCGCCATGGGCATAGCCGAGGTTGATCAGCGCCGAGAGCGCCTCGGCCTGTGCGGCGGCGATGCCGGAGGCGGGCTCGGTGGCGGCAGGCTGCGCAGGGGCGGCGGCCGCCCTGCCCCGCGCCGCCCCGGGGGCGGGTTGCGGCGCGGCCGCGCCGGCCATGGCCATCATCGCGGGGGCCTTGGCCTTCAGTTCGAGAAGGATGCGCTGGGCGATCTTCGGGCCGATCCCGGGGGCGGAGCGGATCGCGTTCAGGTCGCCGAGCGTCACCGCCCGCGCCACGCCTTCGGCGCCGAGCGCACCGAGGATCGCGAGGGCGGACCGCGCGCCCACGCCCTGCACCGACATCAGCAGGCGGTGCCATTCCCGCTCGGCCAGCGTCGCGAAGCCGAAAAGCTGGATCAGATCCTCGCGCACGACCATCTCGGTATAGAGCGCGACGGCTTCGCCCGGCGCGGGCATGGCGGCGAGGACCCTCTCGGAGCAGTAGACGAGATAGCCGATGCCGCCGGTGTCGATCAGCACGTGGTCGGTGGCGCGGTAGTCGAGCCGTCCGGCGATCTTGCCGATCATGCGCGCTGCCCGGCCCGATCGAGCGCCGAGGCGAGGCGGCCGGCGAACTGCAGGTGATGGGCGTGGCAGAGGGCGATGGCGAGGGCGTCCGAGGCGTCGGTCCCGCTGAGCTCCACCCCGGGCAGTTGCAGCCGGACCATGTGCTCCACCTGTTCCTTGGCGGCATGGCCGACGCCGACCACCACCTTCTTCACCTCGTTCGGGGCGTATTCGGCGACGGCGATCCCGGTCTGGGCGGGTGCGAGCATCGCGATGCCGCGGGCCTGGCCGAGTTTCAGCGTACCGGCGGCGTCCTTGTTCACGAAGGTCTTTTCGACCGCGGCGGAATCGGGGCGATGTTCGGCGAGGACGGCGGAAAGCTGTTCGTGCAGGCTGAGGAGGCGCAGCGCGAGGTCGGTGCCCTCGGAGGTGCAGGTGCCGTTCGCGACGTGCCGCACACGCGATCCGGCCACGTCGACGACGCCCCAGCCGGTGCGGCGCAGGCCCGGGTCGATCCCGATGACGCGCATGCCGGTTTCTTTCCTGTTCACTGCCTCTGCCCGGTGGTCTAGCACGAAACCGGAACATCCGCCAAGCCCCGTGCACGGGTGCCGATTGCGACCTCGCGCGATCGGGTCGCGACATTTACTGACGATTTCTTCACGTACTTGCAGGAAACGCATGACGGGCATGCGAAAACGGCGATTGTGGGGCCGTTGGCCGAAGCCTAGATCAGCCTCGACAAGAGGCCGATGATCGGCCTTGCCCAGGAAGAGTACCATGTCCGTTTACGAAACCAACCGTCAGGTCCCGCTGGGGGCCGTCACCACCCTGCGCGTCGTCCAGATGCTGGAGCGGACCATCGAGTCCTTCCGGGCCTGGCGCATCGCGCGCGCCACCGAAACCGCGCTCGCCGAGCTGTCCGACAGCCAGCTGGCCGACATCGGGATCCATCGCGGCGAGATCGCCGACGTGGCGCTGGAACTCGCCCGCCGCTGAGCCCCGTATCGACGGGGTCCGCAGGGCCGCCCTTGGGCGGCCCTTTTCATTTGCGGAGCGGCGTCCTGCGGTGGCGGGTGAGGACGAGGGTCGCCCAGTCGCCGATGCGGACCCTGTCGCGCGGCAGGAATCCCTGCGCCCGGTAGACCGCCGTGACCGATGCGGCCTGGGTGGCGAGGAGGCCCGACAGGACCACGGCCCCGCCGGGCGCGACATGCCGCGCCATCGCGGGGGCGAGGCGTTTCAGCGGGCCCGCGAGGATGTTGGCGAAGACGAGATCGTAGGGCGCGCCGCGGTGGATCAGGTCGTGGTCGAAGCCCGGCGCGGTGATGCAGAGCACCCGGTCGGCGAGATGGTTGGCGGCGACGTTCTGGCGGGCGGTCTCTGTCGCCAGCGGGTCGATGTCGCTGGCGATCGCGCGGCAGGGCGCGATGCTGGCCGCTGCCATGGCGAGGACGCCGGTCCCTGCCCCGATGTCGGCCACGCGCCGGGGCACGAAGCCCTGACGGGCGAGGCGGTCGAGCGCGGTCAGGCAACCCTGGGTCGTCGCGTGGTGGCCGGTGCCGAAGGCCTGGGCCGCCTCGATCTCGAGCCCGACCAGATTGGGCGGGATGCGCGCGCGGTCGTGGCTGCCGTAGACGACGAAGCGCCCGGCGTGGACGGGCGTCAGTTCGGCGCGGACCTGGGCGACCCAATCGCGCGGATCGATGCGGCCGGTGGCGAATTCCGCCGCCCCGTGCAGATGCGCGAGCAGCGCGAGGCCGGCGGCGTCGGGTGCCTCGGTGAAATGGCCGCCGACCTCCCAGATGCCGGTGCCGTCGTCGCGGTCGTGCAGCTCGGTGCTGACGGGGGGCGTCGGCAGGGATTCCAGCGCCTCGCTGAGCGCGACGGCGGCGGCGGGACCGGTGACGGTCGTGCGGGCGAAATGGAGCGTCATGGGGCGGCGGTCGGTCAGGCGTCCGAGCCCACGCCCGTCCCGATCGGACAGGTGACGCCGGTGCCGCCGATGCCGCAGTAGCCGCCGGGGTTCTTCGCGAGGTACTGCTGGTGGTAGTCCTCGGCGTAGTAGAAGGCGGGCGCGGGCAGGATCTCGGTGGTGATCGGGCCGTAGCCGCGCGCGGTCAGCTGCGCCTGGTAGAGCGCGCGCGAGGTTTCGGCCGCGCGGTGCTGGTCCTCGTCGAAGGTGTAGATGCCCGAGCGGTACTGGGTGCCGCGGTCGTTGCCCTGGCGCATGCCCTGGGTCGGGTCGTGGCCTTCCCAGAAGGTGCGGAGCAGCGCCTCGTAGGAGACGACCGTCGGGTCGTAGGTGACGAGGACCACCTCGTTGTGGCCGGTCTGGCCGGAGCAGACCTCCTCGTAGGTCGGGTTCGGCGTCTCGCCCGCGGCATAGCCGGCGGCGGTGACCCAGACGCCGGGAAGCTGCCAGAAGAGCCGCTCCACCCCCCAGAAGCAGCCCATGCCGAACGGGGCCTGGCGCAGCCCCTCGGGATGCGGGCCCTTCAGCGGGCGGCCGCTGACGAAATGGCTGGTCGCGGTGGGGATCGGCGAGGGCCGGCCGGGCAGCGCGGTGCCGGGCGCGGGCATCTCGTGCTTCCTGAGAAATCCGAAGAGCATGGGGCGGGTTCCGGGTGAAGCTTCTGTCGAGTGGGAGATATAGGCGATGACGGTGGCCGCGCCAACGCGGCGCGTCACTCGCCGACGGCGGGAAGGGGCGGCCGCGCGAAGATCGTCTCGCGGCCCGGCTCGGGGTGGCGGGGGATGAGGCCCGCCAGCGTGAGCGAGGTCAGCGCCATGCCGGCGGCGAGGTAGAAGACCGCGGCGGGGTTCAGGATCCAGAGGTAGCCGAGTGCTGCGGGCAGGAAGACCGCGGCGATGTGGTTGATCGTGAAGGCGACGGCCGCGGTCGGGGCGATGTCGCGCGGATCGGCGATCTTCTGGAAATAGGTCTTGAGGCTGAGCGAGAGCGCGAAGAGCACGTGGTCGATCACGTAGAGGGTGGCGGCCAGTACCACGCCCCAGCCGAAGGCGTAGAGCCCGCCGTAGCAGAGGAAGAGCGCGAGAAGGCCGGTGTATTCGATCCGCATGGCGGTGCGTTCGCCGACGATGGACACCAGCCGCCCGATCAGCGGCGCGAAGACCACGTTGGCGGCGAAGCTGATCATGAAGAGCGCGGTGATCTGGGGCACGCCGAAGCCGAAACGCTCGACCATCATGAAGGCGGCGAAGACCACGAAGATCTGCCGCCGGGCGCCGGCCATGAACTGGAGCGCGTAATAAAGCCAGTAGCGGCGGCGCAGGATCATCTTCTTGCGTTGGGGATTGGGCGCCTCGAACTGGGGGAAGGCGAACCAGCAGTAGAGCGCGGTCGCCGCCGTGAGGCCGCCGCCGACGAGATAGACCTGTTCGTAGGACCAGCCGAACCGGGTCCAGAGCAGCACGATCAGCCCGTAGGCGACGAAGGAGGCGCCGGAGCCCGCGGCGATCAGCCAGCCCAGCGTCTGGGGGGCGCGCGACCTCTCGATCCATTGCAGCTGGAGCGACTGGTTGACGGTCTCGTAGTAGTGGAAGCCGAGCGAGCCGATCAGCGTGGTGACGAGCAGGCCCTGGAAGGTCGGGAACTGGGCGGTGAGCGCCACGGCGACGCCGAGCATGGTCAGGCTGATCAGCGCGAGGATCTGCTCGCGCACGAAGACGATGATGGCGATCACGCCGATGGCGAGGAAGCCGGGGATCTCGCGCACGGTCTGGAGCCAGCCGATCTCCACCCCGGTGAAGGCCGCGCGCTCGATGACGAAGTTGTTGAGAAGCGCCGACCAGACCGAGAAGGCGAGCGGCATGCCTGCCGCCATGATCACGAGGAGCGCAACCGGGCGGCGCCAGAAGGGCCAGTCGCGGGTCTCGGCCAGCGGCACGATCGGGGGGGAGAGAAGATGCGGCATCATCCGGCGCTTACGCCGATTGTGCGGCCTTGGCGAGGGGGCATGTCGCGGAACGCGCGCCGGGTCGCGGGAGCCGCGGGCGGATTTGCCGGCGGTCGCGCCGCCCTTTACGCGGGCGACGGGCGCACCACCTGCCATCCCCGTGCCGCAGCCGACCGCCAGCGCATTGCATCGGGGCGGCGCAGTCTGGCAGAAGGCGGCGCGGAAGCGGAAGGGGAACGGGACGGATGTTCGAGCAGCTCGGCCTTCAGGGATGGACACCGGTCGGGGCCTCGCTGGCGCTGGGGATCGCGCTCGGCATCGCCTATGGCGCGGCGGCCGAGCGGTCGCGGTTCTGCCTGCGGCGGGGGCTGGCCGGCCCGGCGGAGGAACGGCGATCGGCGCTGGGAGTCTGGGCGCTGGCGCTGGCCGTCGCGGTCCTCGGCACGCAGGCGGCGGCGGCACTCGGCTGGATCGGCTTTGCCGAACATCGGTTCACCGCCGCGCGCATCCCGGTGCTGGCGATCTTGACGGGCGGGCTCGCCTTCGGGGCGGGCATGGTGCTGACGCGCGGCTGCGCGTCGCGCATCACGGTGCTCGCGGCCTCGGGGAACCTGCGCTCGGCGCTCTGCCTCGTGGTCTTCGGGCTGACGGCTCTGGCGACGCTGCGCGGGGCGCTGGCGCCGGTCCGCGACCGGCTGTCGGCGCCGGTTATGGACGCGGGCGCGCTGAGCGGGCCGGCGGCCTGGCCGGGCGGCGCGCTGCCCTGGGCGGTGGCGTTGGCGGCGGTGCTGACGGTCTTCGCGCTGCGCAGCGGCGCGGCCCGGCGCGATCTGGCGCTGGGGGTGCTGATCGGGCTTCTGGTGCCGCTGGCCTGGGTGGGCACGGGGCTGGTGCTGCAGGACGATTTCGATCCGATCCCGATGCAGGCGCTGACCTTCACCGCCTCGACCATGGACGCGGTCTTCTGGTTCACGGCGGCGACCGCGGTGGCACCGGGCTTCGGCGTGGGGCTGTTCGCGGGAACGCTGATCGGGGCGGCGGCGGCGGCGCTGGCGGGCGGGCGCTTTGCGTGGGAGGCGTTCAGCGGGCCGGCGCAGACCGGGCGCTACATGGCGGGCGCGGTGCTGATGGGAATGGGCGGCGTGCTGGCCGGTGGCTGCACCGTCGGCGCCGGGCTGTCGGGCGTGCCGACGCTGGGCCTGTCGGCGATGCTGGCGCTCGCCGCCATCGCCGCGGGGGCGCTGGCGACGGCGCGGGTGGTGGACCGGGCGCCGGGCTAGCCGGCGAGCACGTTGCGGAACTGCCAGGGGTCGGCGGGGTCGGTCTCGCCCGGGATCTGGGGGTAGCGCGCGGCGAGCGGGGTCCAGTCGGTGTAATGCGCCTCGATCCGGCCGAGATAGGGGCGCTGCACCCGCAGGCAGAAGGCATGGTCCATCTCGTCGGTCTCGACGATGCCGGCGCGGGGATTGGCGAGCGCCCAGGCCATGCCGGCGATCACCGCGGAGCTGACCTGAAGCGCGGTGGCGTTCTGGTCCGGCGCGAGGCCGCGGGCCTCCGCCATCGAGAGGCGCGAGCCGTACCAGAGCGCGTTCTTCTCGTGGCCGTAGATCAGCAGGCCGAGGCAGTCCTCGCCGTCGGTGATCTCGTGCTCGGTCAGGATGTGGTGGCGGGTCTGGATCGTGCCCGAGCCGAAGGTCTCGTGCAGGCTGAGGATCGCGTCGTCGCAGGGGTGATAGGCGTAGTGGCAGGTGGGGCGGAACTCCGGATGGTCGCCCGCGCCGAGGGTGTAGTAGTCGGCGATCGAGATCGCCTCGTTGTGGGTGACGAGGAAGCCGTACTGCGGGCCGGCGGCCGGGGTCCAGGTGTGGACCCGGGTGACGGCGCCGGGGGTGTCCAGATAGATCGACGCCTTGCAGCCGGTCTCGTGGCGGTGGCCGTGGGGCGGGAACCAGCGTTCGTGGCTGCCCCAGCCGAGTTCGGCGGGCTGGAAGCCCTCGGCGAGGAAGCCCTCGACCGACCAGGTGTTGACGAAGGTGCCGCGCGGGCGCGGCCCCTGCCCCACCTGGGTGTCGCGCTCGGCGACGTGCACGCCCTTCACGCCAAGCGACTGCATCAGCCGGGCCCAGCCCGCGCGGTCGGCGGGCGGGGTCGCGTCGCGGCCGAGGTCGGCGGCGAGGCGCAGGAGCCCCTCCTTCAGGAGCCACGAGACCATGCCGGGATTGGCGCCGCAGCAGGAGACGGCGGTCGAGCCGCCGGGGTTCGCCGCCTTCTCGTCCCGCACGGCCTGGCGCAGCGCGTAGTTGGTGCGGTCGCCCATGCGCAGCGCGGGATCGAAGTAAAAACCGGCCCAGGGTTCCACCACCGTGTCGACATAGAGCACGCCGAGTTCGCGGCAGAGGCGGATCAGGTCGAGCGAGCCGGTGTCGACGGAGAGGTTGACGCAGAAGCCGCCGCGGGTGCCGAAGATGCGGCCGAGCACCTCGCGGTAGTTGGCGCGGGTGAGGCCGACATGGTGGAAGGTGATGCCGCGGGCGCGCAGGGCGGCCGCATGGGTGTCGGAGGGCTCGATCACGTGCAGGTCGGCCCGGTCGAAGTCGAAGTGTCGCTCGATCAGCGGCAGGGTTCCGCGGCCGACCGAGCCGTAGCCGATCAGGACGACGGGGCCGTCGATGCGGCCATGGATGGCATGGGTCATGGTCGCGGTCCCTCCTCGGGCAGTGCAAACGAAAAGGGCCGCACGGGGCGGCCCTTGTCAACGGGACGGAAGCCCCGGCTCAGTTCTTGGCGTAGTATTCGACGACGAGGTTCGGTTCCATCATCACCGGATAGGGCACGTCGCTCAGCGCGGGGGCGCGGACGAATTCGGCGGTGAGCTTCGAGGTGTCGACGGCGATGTATTCCGGCACGTCACGCTCCGGCGAGCCGAGCGCCTCGAGAACGATGGCGAGCTGGCGCGACTTCTCGCGGACCTGCACGACGTCGCCTTCCTTCACGCGGTAGGAGGCGATGTTGACCCGCTTGCCGTTCACGGTGACATGGCCGTGGTTCACGAACTGGCGGGCGGCGAAGATGGTGGGCACGAACTTCGCGCGGTAGACGATGGCGTCTAGCCGGCGCTCCAGCAGGCCGATCAGGTTCTCGCCGGTGTCGCCGCGCAGCCGCTCGGCCTCGGCATAGATGCGGCGGAACTGCTTTTCGGTCAGGTCGCCGTAGTAGCCCTTGAGCTTCTGCTTGGCGCGCAGCTGGGTGCCGAAGTCGGAGAGCTTGCCCTTGCGGCGCTGGCCGTGCTGGCCAGGGCCGTATTCGCGGCGGTTCACCGGGGATTTCGGGCGGCCCCAGATGTTCTCGCCCATGCGGCGGTCGATCTTGTATTTTGCAGCGGTTCTCTTGGTCACGTCAAAGGTCCTTCGGTCGTCGAAATGGGAGGCCTCCTCCTTTGCCGGTCGCCCGGCCGACAGGATCCCCCTTGCGGGGGCCGCGGATGCCACAGGAACCCCCCGCCCCAACGGGCGGCGAGCGCGCGCCTCATACCATCTGGCGGCGCGGTGTCAAGGACGGGTCAGAAGGCGTGGTCGGGACCGGCGAGCTCGGACCGGGCGGCGACCGACGCCATGGCGGTTTCGAGATCGTGCACCGCGGTCCGGGCAAAGGACCGCATGACGAGCAGGCGATAACCGCCTTCGGTGGCGAGGAGCGCGCACATCATGTGGCGCAGCTGGGTCCGCGCGACGCGGCCGGGCGGGAAGGCGGCGGGGTCGAGGTCGCGCGGGACGAGGCGCGCGAGGACAGCGCGGGCATGCGGGCCGGTGAGCGTGAGCGCGGCCCAGGCGTCGGTCTGGTCGGTGACGGCGGCATGGGGGGCGAGGGCCGCCATCAGGTCGGGCGCGAGGGCCTCGGGCAGTTCGGCGAAGGCGAGGCCGAGGCCCATCCAGATGACGCGGCCGGAGGTTCCCCCCGCGACATGGCCGGGTTCGGGGAGGCCCGCGCCGATCTGGCGTTGCAGGATCGCCGAGACCTCGGCCTCCTGCCCGCGAAAGGGCGCGACGGAGACGAGCGCACCCTCGGCCCCCACGCCGAGCATGGTGCCGCCGTGGGTGAGCGGCAGGTGCAGGCCGGCGAGCGCGTCGCGGGGAACAAGGACGGGGTCAGCCACGGAGCGCCCTCCCCTCGGGGTCGTGGAACGGGAGCGGCACGATCTCGGCCAGCGTGTCGGTGCCGCGCAGGAGGCAGACGGCGCGGACCCGCTCGAAGGTACGGGACCGGCCGCCCCGTACGAAGGCGAGCGCGATGGAGCGGCCGAGGGTCGGCGAATGGCAGGCGGAGGTGAGGTAGCCCTGGTCGTTGTCGGAGACCGGCGCCGCGCCGGGCAGGACGACATGCGCGCCGGCGAGCAGTGTAGCCGCGGGGTCGAGGGCGCGCAGTCCGACGAGCTGTTCCCGGTCGGGGTCGAGGAGCGCGGGGCGGGCGGCGTTCACCTTGCCGATGCAGTCCTTGCCCGCGGCGACCATGCGGCCGAGGCCGAGGTCGAGCGCGGTGGTGCGGCCGTGCAGTTCCGCATGGGTCGGGAAGCCCTTCTCGATGCGGAGCACGTTCAGCGCCTCCATCCCGTAGGGGCCGCCGCCGAGGGTGCGGGCGCGGTCGAGCAGAAGCTCGAAGAGCGCGGCGCCGTGGCGGGCGGGAACCGCGACCTCGTAGGCATGCTCGCCCGAGAAGGAGATGCGGAAGAGCCGGGCGGGGAGGCCCGCCAATGCGACTGGGCCGCAGGCCATGTAGGGGAAGGTCTCGTTCGAGAGGGGCTCGTCGAGGAGGCCGTTCAGCAGGTCGCGCGACTTCGGGCCAGCGACGGCGAACTGGGCCCATTGCTCGGTGACCGAGATGGTCTGGACGTCGAGCTCCGGCCAGAGGCACTGGGCGGCGAAGTCGAGATGCGCCATGACCTGGGCGGCGGCGGCGGTGGTGGTGGTGACGACGAAATGCGCCGGGCCGAGGCGGGCGCAGGTGCCGTCGTCCATGACGAAGCCGTCCTCGCGCAGCATCAGGCCGTAGCGGACGCGGCCGACGGGCAGCGTGGACATGGTGTTGGTGTAGACGCGGTCGAGGAAGGCGGCGGCGTCGGGTCCCTGGACGTCGATCTTGCCGAGCGTGGTGACGTCGCAGATGCCGACGGTGGAGCGCACCATGGCGACCTCGCGGTCGCAGGACTGGCGCCAGGTGGTCTCGCCCGGGGCGGGGAAGTAGCCGGGGCGGTACCAGAGGCCGGCCTCGATCATCGGTGCGCCGAGGGCGGTGATCGCGTCATGCGCGGGGGTGAAGCGCTGGGGGGCGAAGCCCGCGCCTGCCCCCCCTGCCCCGAGTGCGGCGATCGGGACGGGGCTGTAGGGCGGGCGGAACGTGGTGGTGCCGGTCTCCCCGATGCTGCGGCCGGTGGCGTGGGCGAGGATGGCGAGGCCCGCGACATTCGCGGTCTTGCCCTGGTCGGTCGCCATGCCGAGCGTGGTGTAGCGCTTCATGTGCTCGACGGAACGGAAGTTCTCGCGCGCGGCGAGTTCGATGTCCTTGACCGTCACGTCGTTCTGGAAATCGACCCAGGCGCGGCCCTTGGTGCCGGCAACCTGCCAGAACGGGGCGACGGACACCGGGGCGTCCTCGGCCTTCGGCAGCTTCGGCCGCGGCGCCTTGAAGCCGAGGTCCTTCAGCGCGGCGACGGCGGCGGCCGCACCCTCGGCGACCGCGGCATGGGTGGAGAAGGATCCGTTGGCGGCGCCGGCGACGGCGAGGCCGGGAACGGCGCCGGGGCGCGGGACGAAGGCGGCTATCCCGTCGTTCCAGACCGGGCGGCCGTTCAGGTGGCAGGTCAGGTGCACCGCGGGGTTCCAGCCGCCGGCGACCGCGAGGAGGTCGGCCTCGACCATCCGCGTGCCGGCGGCATCGCGGACCATGATCTCGCGCAGGCCGAGGCGGCCGCGGGTGTCGGTGACGCCGGCGCCGGTGAAGCTGCGCCAGGGCCCCGAGGGCGGCGTGACACCGGGGCGGGCGTCGATGAGCGCGGTCACGGTGACGCCGGCTGCGGCGAGGTCGGCGGCGGTGCGCCAGCCCTCGTCGGTCGCGGTGAAGACCGCCGCCTTGGCCCCGGGGACGACCGCCCAGCGGTGCAGGTAGGCGCGTACCGCGCCGGCGAGCATCACTCCGGGCCGGTCGTTGTTCGGGAAGGCGATCGGCCGCTCGAGCGCGCCGGCGGCGAGGATCGCGCGGCGGGCGGCGATGCGCCAGAATGCGGTCTCGGGCAGGACGTCGGAGGGCTGGCCGATATGCTCCGCGACCCGCTCGAGCGCGCCGAACGTGCCGCCGTCGTGCACGCCGGTGACGGTGGTGCGGCGCATGAGCCGGACATTCGGCAGCGCGTGAAGCTCGGCAACGATGGCGGCGGCCCAGTCGGCGCCCGGCATGCCGTCGATCTCGAGCCGCTCGGCATTCAGGCGACCACCGGGCAGGAAGTCCTCGTCGGCGAGGATGACGCGCGCGCCGGCGCGCCCGGCGGTCAGCGCCGCCATCAGCCCGGCCGGCCCCGCGCCGATCACCAGGAGGTCGCAGAAGGCGAAGGCTTTTTCCGCCGGGTCGGGGTCGCGCTGGCCGGAGAGGCGCCCGAGGCCGGCGGCGCGGCGGATCAGCGGTTCGTAGAGCCTCTCCCACGCCTTCGGCGGCCACATGAAGGTCTTGTAGTAGAAGCCCGCGCCGAGGAAGGGCGCGGCGAGGTCGTTGAGCGCCATCAGGTCGAAGCCGAGCGACGGCCAGCGGTTCTGGCTGAAGGCGACGAGGCCGTCGTAGACCTCCTGCACGGTCGCGCGGGTGTTGGGGGTGCGGGCAGCGTCGTGGCCGATGGTCACGAGCGCGTTCGGCTCGTCCGAGCCCGCGGTCAGGATGCCGCGCGGACGGTGGTACTTGAAGCTGCGCCCGACGAGACGGACGCCGTTCGCGATGAGCGCCGAGGCGAGGGTGTCGCCGGGATGGGCGGTGAGCTGCCGGCCATCGAAGGCGAAGGCGAGCCGGCGGGTGCGGTCGATGCGGCCGCCGGTGGCGAGGCGGCTCATGACGCGCCTCCGCTGCGGTCGCGGGCGAGGCTGGTGGAGAGGATCTCGTGGGTCACGGTGTTCCGCGTCACCAGAAGCCAGGCGCGGCAGCCATCGGCATGGTGCCAGAGCTCCGGGTTCGGGCCGGCGGGGTTTTCTCGGATGTGGACGTAGTCGTGGAACGCGTCGGCGCCGGCGTCCGCCGCGGGACGGCCGAGCAGCTTCGCGGAGCCGCGGTAGGTGAACTCGCGCAGGTCGCGTTCACCACAGAGGGGACAGGTCAGGCGCATGGCGGGCCGTCAGTGCAGGTTGGGCTGGGCACCGGTGCCCTCCTCGTCGATCACGGCGCCGGTGGCGAAGCGGTCAAGGCGGAACCGCGTGGCGGCGGGGTGCGGCTCGCCCGTGGCGATCAGATGGGCGAAGCACCAGCCCGAGCCGGGGGTGGCCTTGAAGCCGCCGTAACACCAGCCGCCGTTGAGAAAGAGGCCGTCGACCGGCGTGCGGTCGATGATCGGCGAGCCGTCCATCGTCATGTCCATGATCCCGCCCCAGGACCGCAGCAGCCGCGCCTTGCCGATCATCGGCATCAGTGCCATGCCGGCCTCCATCACGTGCTCGACCATCGGCAGGTTCCCCCGCGCGGCGTAGGAATTGTAGAAGTCGAGGTCGCCGCCGAAGACGAGGCCGCCCTTGTCGGACTGGCTGATGTAGAAATGCCCCATGCCGAAGGTGACGACGCCGGGCAGGACGGGCTTCAGCCCCTCGGTGACGAAGGCCTGGAGGACGTGGGATTCGATCGGCAGGCGCAGGCCGGCCATCGCCGCGACCTGGGAGGTGCGGCCGGCGACCGCCATGCCGACGCGGGCGGCGACGATCGGGCCGCGGGTGGTCTCCACCCCGCGGATGCGTCCGTTCTCGATGCGGAAGCCGGTGACCTCGCAGTTCTGGATGAGATCGACGCCGCGCCGGTCGGCCCCGCGCGCGAAGCCCCAGGCGACCGCGTCGTGGCGCGCGGTCCCGGCCCGCCGCTGGAGGAGGCCGCCATGGATCGGAAATCGCAGGTCGTCGAAATTGAGGAAGGGGGCGATCTCGCGCACCTGATCGCGGGTCAGAAGCTCCGCGTCGTCGCCACGGAAGCGGATCGCGTTGCCGCGCCGGGCATAGGCGTCGCGCTGGCCGTCGGAGTGGAAGAGGTTCATGACGCCGCGCTGGGACATCATGACGTTGTAGTTGAGCTCCTGCTCCAGCCCCTCCCAGAGCTTCAGGCTGTGGGAATAGAACTCGGAATTGCCGGGCAGCAGGTAGTTCGCACGAACGATGGTGGTGTTTCGCCCGACGTTGCCGCCGCCGAGCCAGCCCTTTTCCAGTACCGCCACGTTGGTGATGCCGTGGTTGCGGGCGAGGTAGTAGGCGGTGGCGAGGCCGTGGCCGCCGCCGCCGACGATGATGACGTCATAGGCGGGCTTGGGGCTGGGGTCGCGCCAGACAGGGGCCCAGTAGCGGTTGCCCGCCAGCGCGTTCCTGAAGATCTGCCAGCCCGAATACCGCATCCCCGCCCCGTCGACCCGCACGCGACAGGAAAGCCGCTGGGCCCGCGACTTGCAAGCGGCAAAGCGTCGCCGGTGCGCTCAGTCGGGCTTGCGCGGGCGGCGGGCGGCGCGGCCGATCGGGTCGGGGCAGCCGGGGTGGTGGCGGACCGGGCCGGCGATTCGGCTGATCACGACATCGGGCTCGGCGCGCCGCGCCACGGCGGCGGTGAACCGCGGCACCGCGGCAGGGTCGATCTCGAAATGCGTCTCCCGGCCGTGGATACGCACGAGGCCGATCTCGGCCTTGGTCACGTGGCCGGCGCGGCAGATCAGCGGCAGCAGCCAGCGGATGTCCGTGCGGTCCTGCCGGCCGAGTTCGACGCGGAACCAGACGCCGTCCGCGAAACGCGGACGCTGGGTCCGGGCGAAGTCCTCGGGCGCGCCGATCAGGTGCTCGGGCACGGGGCGGGACCGCTCGAGCCGGTTCAGGAGCCGGGCGACGACCTCGTCGGCCGTCCGACCCTCGAGCAGAAGCCGGGCGCAGTCGAGATCGGCGGGCTCGATCACCTCGGGCTGCGCGATCTCGGCGAGGATGCGTTCGCGGTCGCGGGCGAGGATCGCATCGGCGCCGGGCGGGACGGTCCAGTCGGCGGCGAGCTGCGCCTCGCGCAGCAGCCGCACGGCACGCCGCCGTTCTCCGAGCGGGACGACGAGCACCGATCGGCCCTTGCGCCCGGCGCGGCCGGTGCGGCCGGCGCGGTGGAGCAGGGTCTCGGAGGAGGGGGGCAGCTCGGCCTGGATCACCAGTTCGAGCCCGGGCAGGTCGAGGCCGCGCGCCGCCACGTCGGTGGCGACGCAGACCCGGGCGCGCCCGTCGCGCATCGTCTGGAGCGCGTGGGACCGGTCGCGCTGGCTGAGCGCCCCGGAAAGCGCGACCACCTTGAAGCCGCGGTTGTCGAGGCGGCTCGCCAGATGGCCCACGGATTCGCGCCGCGAGCAGAACACGATCGCCCGCTGCGCCTCGTGGTAGCGCAGGAGATTGACGATGGCGTTCTCACGGTCGTTCGGGGCGACGAGCACCGCCTCGTGCAGGATGTCGGCATGCGACGCGCCGGCCTCGCCTGCGTCGATGCGCAGGGCGGCGCGCTGGTATCGGCGGGCGAGGCGCTCCACCGAGCGGGCGATGGTCGCGGAGAAGAGCAGGGTCTGGCGGGTGGCAGGCGTGGCGTCGAGGATGAACTCGAGATCATCGCGGAAACCCATGTGCAGCATGTCGTCGGCCTCGTCGAGCACGACGCAGGCGATCGCCCCGGTGTCGATCGCGCCGCGCTCAATGTGGTCGCGCAGACGCCCGGGCGTGGCCACGACGATCGTTGCCCCTGCCGCCAGTGCCGCACGCTCGGCCCGCATGTCCATGCCGCCGGTGCAGCAGACGCTGCGGACGCCGGTCGCGGCGAAGAGCCAGTCGAGTTCGTCCCTGACCTGCTGGGCCAGCTCGCGCGTTGGCGTGACGACGAGCGCGGCGGGAGGGCCGTCGGGGCGACGGCCCTCGGCGTCGAGCAGCCGGCGGGCGAGCACGAGACCGAAGGCGACCGTCTTGCCCGAGCCGGTGCGCGCGGAGACGATGAGATCGCGATCGGCGGGCTCGACGGCGAGCACCGCCTGCTGAACCGGGGTAAGGTTGTGGTAGCCTCGCTCCGCGAAACTGCGCGCGAGCGCCGGAGGAACGCGTTCGTTACAGGTCATAACCAACCTTTGGTGTGCGTGACCCGCGACGGATGCGGCCGGTGGCCGCCGATCGGCTTCCCGACCCAGGGCAGCGCGGCATGGCGGCTACGGTTCGAGCGGGTCGGAGGCCGGCAACTTGCCAGCGTCGGAACTTGCGACTATAGGCAACACAACTTTCAAACTCGTGAATGGATTGATCGAGACATGGCGAAGATCTACGGCAATGAAGTCCGGCCGGGGAACATCCTGGAGCACGACGGCGGGCTCTGGGTGGTGGTCAAGACCGCCCATGTGAAGCCGGGCAAGGGCGGCGCCTTCGCCCAGGTCGAGATGAAGAACGTGCGCGACGGGCGCAAGCTCAACGAGCGGTTCCGCTCGGCCGACAAGGTGGAGCGGGTGCGGCTCGACCAGAAGGACCAGCAGTTCCTCTACGAGCAGGAAGGGATGCTGGTGTTCATGGATTCCGACACGTTCGAGCAGATCGAGATCCCGTCCGATATCCTCGGCGAGCGGCGGCCGTTCCTGCAGGACGGCATGATGGTCAAGGTCGAGTACTATGAATCGGAGGCGCTCAGCGTCGAGCTTCCCGACAAGGTGGTCTGCAAGGTCACCGAGACCGAACCCGCGGTGAAGGGCCAGACCGCGGCCAACAGCTTCAAGCCGGCGGTGCTCGACAACGGCGTGCGGATCATGGTGCCGCCCTTCGTCGGCGAGGGTGAGGCGATCGTCGTCTCGACCGAATCCATGGAATACGTCGAGCGGGCCTGAGCGGCCCGAACCGATCTCAGCCTTCGGCGAAGCGGGCGCGGACCGCGCCCGCGACCGCCCGGCCGAGTGCGGCATGGGCTTCGGCGTCGAAATGCACGCCGTCGAGCGGGCTGGATCGGATGTGCTGGCCGGCGTCGAGGAAACCGATGCCGTGGCGCGTGGCCACCTCGGCATAGAAGCCGGCGAGACGGGCGGATTTCGCCGCTCCGCCCTCGAAGATCTCGCCGAGACAGCCGGCCTCGAGCACCGGCGGCGGCGCGACGAGAAGGACCGCCGGCGCGGCGGCGCCGGGGCCCGTTCCGCTGCGCAGGGTGGCGATCACGAGCTGCTCGACGGAGACTGCGATCTCGACCGGCGGCACCCCGAAGCGGTGCTTGAGGTCGTTCGTGCCGAGCATGATGACGACCAGATCGAGGGGCCGGTGGCTTTCGAGGACCGCGGGCAGGACCGCGAGGCCGTTCTTGTGCACGCCCGAGACCGGGTCGGGATGGACGGTGGTCCGGCCCGGCAGCCCCTCCTCGATCACCCGCCAGCCGGAGCCGAGTTCGGAATGGAGCACGCCCGGCCAGCGCGCCTCCAGCCCGAAGCGGCCCATGGTCGACAGGCTCGCCATCGGCATGGTGCCGTGGGTGTTCGAATCGCCGTAGCAGAGGAGCGTGCGCGGGCCGGACATCGTGCCGCCCTGCCCTATTCCGGGTCGTTCACGAAACGCTGGCGCTGGGTGCCGAGCCCCTCGATGCCGAGTTCGACCACGTCGCCGTCCCGCAGGTAGACGGGCGGCTTCATGCCCATGCCGACGCCCGGAGGCGTGCCGGTCGAGATGATGTCCCCGGGCTCGAGGCCCATGAACTGGCTGAGGTAGCTGACGAGATGCGCAGCGCCGTAGACCATGGTGGCGGTCGAGCCGTTCTGCCGGGTCTCGCCGTTCACCGTCAGCCACATGGGCAGGTTCTGCGGGTCCGGCACCTCGTCACGGGTGACGAGCCACGGGCCGATGGGGCCGAAGCGATCGGAGGACTTGCCCTTGGTCCACTGGCCGTGACGCTCGGTCTGGAAGGCGCGTTCGGAGACGTCGTTGATCACGCAATAGCCAGCGACATGGTTCAGCGCGTCGGCCTCGGAGACGTATTTCGCCCGGGTGCCGATGACGATGCCGAGTTCCACCTCCCAGTCGGTCTTTTCCGAGCCGCGGGGGATCCAGATGTCGTCGTCCGGGCCGCAGATCGCCGAGTTCGCCTTCATGAAGATGATCGGCTCGGGCGGGACCTTCAGGCCGCTCTCGGCGGCGTGGTCGGCGTAGTTGAGGCCGATGCAGATGAACTTGCCGACGCCGCCGACGCAGGGGCCGATGCGGGTGCCCGCGGGCACCTCGGGCAGGGTCGTGGGGTCGAGGCCGCGCAGCTTGTCGAGGCCGGCATCGGACAGGACCGCGCCGGCGATGTCGGGGACGACGCCGCTGAGGTCGCGGATCGTGCCGGCGGCATCGAGCATGCCGGGTTTCTCCGAGCCCATCGGCCCGTGACGCAAGAGCTTCATTTCCCTCTCCTTTTTCTAGACGTTGGACCAGCCGCCGTCGATGACATGGGCGGCACCGGTCGTGAAGGCGCTTTCGTCCGAGGCGAGGTAGACGGCGAGCGCGGCCACCTCCTCGGCGCGGCCGAGCCGGCCCATGGGCTGGCGGGCGATGAAGGCGGCGCGGGCGGTCTCGTAGTCGCCCTGGGCACGCATGCGGTCCTGGAGCGACGGGCTTTCGATGGTGCCGGGGCAGATGGCGTTGGCGCGGATGCCCTGGGTCACGAAGTCGGCGGCGACGGCCTTGGTCATGCCGATCACCGCGGCCTTGGTGGTGCCGTAGACGAAGCGGTTGGGGGCGGCGATGGTGCTGGAGACGACCGAGGCCATGTTGATGATCGAGCCGGAACCCTTTGCAATCATTCCCGGAAGGAAGGCGCGGATCATGCGGTACATGGCGGTGACGTTGAGGTCGAAGGACCGGGACCAGCGGGTTTCGTCGCAGTCGAGGATGGTGCCGTGGTCCACGAATCCGGCGCAGTTGAAGAGCACGTCCACCCCGCCGATCCGGTCGCGCAGCGCGAGAATCGCTTTGGGATCAAGGACATCGAGGACGTGGGTCTCGAGGCCCTGGCCTGCCAGCTCCGCCAGCGGCTCGGGGTTGATGTCGGTGGCGATCACGTGGCCGCCCTCCTGGAACATCGCGAGCGCGGTCGCCCGTCCGATTCCCTGACCCGCGGCGGTGACGAGGCAGGTCTTGCCTTGTAATCTCTGCATAATTCCCCCGTGACGAGCCGGCTGGCCCATGCCTCCGGCCCTGTTTCGCGGGACGGCTGCCTCGCCCCGACCGGGGGATTGATCGGCGGAATCGGCCCGCTTGTCCACCCCGCCGCGGCCCGAAACCGGCCGGACACGTCCGGGTGTCATTTGGGTGCTATTTGGGTGCTATTTGGTTTCGTGAATGTGTCAGGGCCGACGGCCCGCGCGGTCCTGGTTCAGCGCGAAGAGCCGGGCGAGGATCGCGTCGTCGGTCAGACTGCCGGCGCGCCAGTCGTCGCCCCTGCCGTAGGCCCCGGCCACCGCTTCGTCGAGGCGCCGGTGCAGGTGGTCGAGCCACGCCGGACGGGCGTTGTAGAGGTTGGTCAGCGTACGCCTTTTCAGCTCCGCCGCCGCCCGCTCGTCGACGGGCAGCAGCCGGTCGGGATAGCCCGGCACCACCTCGGGCACCCAGGTGACGAGGTCGGGCGGGTTGAGCCGGGCCTCGCGCCGCGATCATTCCGGACTCGATCACCGTGACTTGTCGTCATGGTGGCGCAATGTTTACAACTTCCGTGCTGATCTGCACGAAACCAAAGCCACTCCGCCTCGTCTCGGGGCCGACGCCAGACCCGGAAGCGACATGTATGGTCCCGAAATACTCGTGCGGACGCTCTCGAAGCCGACGCGCACAGATCGCTACGGCAATCTCTGGCAGTATCACTCGCGAAGCGACCACCACTCTAACAGGCTGCTGAAAAAGTCCTCGCATTGAGCGGTTTGGCGTGATTCACCC